>NZ_JBFTZJ010000002.1:0-615936 GCF_056406855.1 Mucilaginibacter sp. P1_A3 | reverse complement strand
CTTCTTAACCTTTCTAAGAACAATCCCCGCTTCCTCGTTTGCGGGCTGCAAAGGTACGCCGATTTTACAATTACGCAAGCTGTTTTTAACAATTACTTAACCTGTAAGCTTAACTCCTTATTAATCAATCTGAAAAACTTTACCAATGGCTATTCAATAGGAATTATGCGGGGAAACGGGGGATTCTTCACAGGATACCATACCGTTATATATATAGTAAAACATTATTTCGCAAAGACGGAAAAGCAAAAAAGGATTGAAAGCTCACAATCCCTATTTCCTAGAGTTATTTTTAACTGCTACAAAATGCACGGATAAAAGCTATCCTTATTAGAGTAGAGTCTTAGAGTAGAGTCATGAAGAGAGCTGTACTGAATTGATTGAGATCAATTCAGTAACTAAGGATAACTACTATAATAATTTTTCCAAAATTATATACGGACCTTTTCTTTCCAATTCAATAAATCCCAACTTTTTACAAGCGTTCAACGCAGCCAGGTTGTTCGCTTTTACCTCAGTAAGGCATCTTTTAAAACCTTTATAAATTAAATCCACAAAACAAAAATCAACCAGCCTTCTTCCATACCCCATTTTTCGCGTTGATGGTGAAACTACCGCCATTGATAAAAAAGCAAGCTTATTTTCATAATCATTAGCGTAGTAGGCTAAAAAAGCAAGTAAAACATCGTTCTCCATTATAGAGATTAAACATCCCTTTTCGATGATTTTATCAATGTAGGCATTTAAATCACCAAGTTCATATGTTCCACTACCATCATTGATCAATGGATACATTAAATCATAAATTTTTGATTTCATTTGCGATTGGGCTTGAAACACAATTTATATCTATTTTTCTACACGATAAAAAAAATGCGAATAATGCACACAAATTGTAAAGTTTGAGCCGTTTTAAAATGCCTATTGCACATGATTACTCTGATAAACAATTCATACGATTTTGGAAGTAATATAAGTGAATTGCCCGAAAACTTTTATGGAGAATACACAAACGGCCTTAGCGATAACGCCAAAGCCGTTGTTGCACCACGGAGAGCGGCACGAAAAAATCTACTGGTAAAAACAGTCTATACTTATTTATATACGTCTGGCCTATGACTCAAAATTAGTGAGGCCGCATCTATCGTTAGTTTAAACCGTTGCCCTTGTTATTACTTATCTTCAACAGGATCTGCAGAAGCTGGCATGGATGGGTTATATATTGCAACAGCTACCCTTGAATCGGCACAGCCGTAGTATAGAAACCATTTCTTTTTAAAATAAACCATGCCTTCTATAAAAACTGTACCGTTAACATATTGTCCGCTTTTTTCAAATGGCTCCATAGGTCGCAGGAAAGGCACATCCAACCTGGTAATATTTTTAGAAGGATCCTTCTTATCAAACAAAGCTTGCCCTGCGCAATACGAATTAGCGTTAAACCTTTTATCCCTATTATCATCTGCTTTGTTTTTACCATTATAAAATAAGATGATACCTTTTTCTGTCATCAAGGCCGGCGGTCCGCATTCCGTTAAATCGCTGTCGAAATAACCATTGCGGGGGGATATCAATTGTTTCAATTCGCCATTTTTATCCACAACCGGCGCCCAGTCAACCAGGTTGGTTGATGTAGCAGCATAAACATGTTGCTCTCCCCAATACAGCCAGTATTTACCATTAATTTTAATCACTACTTGCTTTCCATTTACCACTTTTGTTAAAATGGATGCCGACTTACTTGCAATATTAAAAAACTTACCGTGGTAAGCGGTTTCAAAGATAGGACCATGTTTTTTCCAGTGCACCAGGTCTTTAGAGGTAGCAGCACCCAAACGAGGCAGCTTACGATTCCATTCGGTATAAAACACAACGTATGTTCCATTGGGCGTAACTGCTACACGCGGATCCTCACACCCACCAGGCCATTCATATTGCTTGGCAATATCATTATCCGGATAAAGTACCGGTGTTTTTTTTCGGTTAAAATGAATGCCGTCACTGCTTTCCGCATATCCTAAACGGGATGTGCGAAAACCGATTCCTATACCAAACAGGTCTTCCGCGCGATACATTACAACCACTTTACCGTTTTTTATAGCTGCGGCCGGGTTAAATGTATCATTTGCTTCCCACGGTACCATCTTGTTGCTTACCGGGTCTTTAAACCTCGTGCTGGTATCGGGTGCTATAATAGGGTTGATATTTGCAGGTCTTTCAAACCCGCCAAAAGCCCATGAGGGTAAAATATTTTTATTGGATTGACCTAAGCATGTCTGGGCCACTAATACAAGGGCCAAAATCTTTCCGATCTTTATTAAATTAATCAGCATAAATGGTTTGTTAAATATTGGCATATAATTCTTCAATTTTTTCAAGGGGCACACCTTTTGTTTCAAACACATAACGACTTACAAATAAAATCATGCTGATATTAATTATTCCATAAAGGCCAAATGTGATTACAGGCCCCAGTTGAGAAAGCATGAGCGGGAAAGTTAACGAAACAATGGAGTTTGCTACCCAGTTACCAAATACGGCAATGGAAGTTGCCGTTCCACGAATCTTATTGGGAAATATCTCTGCCACATAAACCCAAAGCACCACACCCCAGGTACAGGCAAAGCCACCGATGTAAATGAATATGGTAAGTAACACAAAATAATTTTGCAACAGATTAAAATAAAATAACGCAGCTAAGATGAACATACATAGCCCCATAATAACTGAGCCCGAAAGTAATAGCTTTTTACGGCCAAGTCTGTCTATCAACGGAAAGGCAAGTAAAGTAAATATCAGGTTAACAATACCTGTTAATATGGTTTGAAATAAAACACTCCCCCCAAAATGTATTTTTTCAAATATCAGCGGAGCATAGTAAAATATAATATTAATACCTGTAAGCTGTGCTATGGAGGCAAACACCAAACCTATTATCACCACCTTTCTGAAGCGTGGTGTAAATACATCCTTAAGTGCCGGAGTACTTTCTGGTTCGATATCATCTGTTACCATTTTTACCTGTGCCAAACTTTCCTCTTCTGAGTAAATACTGCCAAACACCTTTTTGGCATCAGCAATTTTGTTTTTGGATACCAGCCATCGGGGACTTTCCGGCACAAGTAATAAAAGGATAAAAAATATCACCGATGGTATCACGGCGGCGGCAAGCATATAGCGCCAATAATTATCATTATTTAAAAATGTATAAGAGGCATTTACTATCAAATAGTTGGATATAAAGGAAAGCAAAATACCGGTAACAATTGCTAATTGCTGCAACATACCTAACCTTCCCCTGAATGAGGGAGGTGCTACTTCTGATATATAGATAGGCGCAAGGGTTGATGCCATACCTATAGCTATCCCCCCGATAAAACGATAAATAACCAGTTGAACAAAGCTGCCGGCAATACCACTTCCTAATGCGGCAATAATATATAAAAGGGAAGTTACGATCATGAGATTTTTACGGCCGAACTTATCTGCCAAACCGCCTGCAAACAACGCCCCCGGGATACATCCAATAGATGCCATAGCTACAACTAACCCAATTTCCGCATCGTTAAGCTGAAAAAAAGGTTTTAAGTAATGTACTGCACCGGCAATTACAGCTGTATCAAAGCCAAATAACAGGCCGCCTAAAGCTGCTACAATGGATATTAATATGGTATAACTTTTCATAGAAGATTGGTTAAGATCAAAAAAGGGTGGCTTTATATTACCACCCTTTTGATATTAGCTATAAAGTACTTTCAATAGTATAGATCGATAACACCTCGGCATCTGTTAAGGCTCTGTTATAGAAACGGAGATCATCCATTGAGCCATTGAAGAATGAGCCACCATAGTAGGCATAATCACTTGACTGATCTGTGGTAATCAAACTTTTAGGAAGTTGTTGCCCTATTGTAAGATTAACAGGATTGGCAAGAGTTAACGGAGCACCTGTTACAGCTGCGGTTTTCACGAGGGCCCCATTAACATAAAACTTCATAGTGCCGTTGGTATAGGAAACGCTTGCATGAGTCCATACCTCTAATGGTACAGCGCCGGGATTATCATCCACATCATGGTAGCCGTTATCAGCATGAAAAGTCATGAATAAAAAATTATTGCTTTGCAGTTGGAATTTAAAACCGTTCCAACGATTTAAAGACATAATATAGTTGTCGGAGTAAGTGCTATGCCTTTTTATCCAAATACTTATTGTAAACTCCTTAGGGTTTAATGTGATGTCATACGGAACTTCAATATAGGCTCCGTTATTAAAATCGAAGGCCTTGTCTGTCCTGCCAAAACGGTCGGCAATCAACTTTGGCAGCGTATTACCATCTACCGGCGCATTACCGGGACCAATTATACCTGTTTTTAACATTCCGTTATGGCCATTTGTGGTAGCATCATTGGCATTTCCATCAAATTTCCATTGTGCAATAAGGTTAGCTGCAGATACTTCCTGGATAAGCCGGCTTTTAAACTGCGTTAAAACGCGATTAAGATTTGCCTGCGCATTATTTACCTGCTGTTGGGTAAATGTGCCTGTTTTAACACCTGCCGCAAGGTCAATAGCTGTTTTAAGATCGGTTCTTGCACCTACAGCGTACTGTCCTGGTTTACTGCCTTCAACCGTAGCCGTATACAATAAAGTTGCCGAATCAATGGCTAAGCCCAGCTTTGTTTTGTCAGAATTATAATTGGGTTTATCCGCACTTTTTGTACAGGATTGAAATATACTTATCAACGCTATCATCACCATGAAAGCTGCTGACGATTTTTTGAATCTACTCATTTTATAATATTTTTAAGTGTTACCGTTACTTACCTAATTTTAAATTGGTTTGCCTTTCGCTTAGCGGAATAGGGAAAAACTGATTACTGCTAAAGCTAAAGTTAGGCACATCTTTAAGTGCATCGTTGGCGTAAGCTGAACCATAACGTATAATATCAAAAAAGCGATGAAACTCCAGCGCCAGTTCAGAGCGTCTTTCCTTGCGGATAACATCCCGCAACTGACTTTGGTCGGTAATTGTTATATCTGGTAATAAACCAGCCGGAATAACTCCGCCGGCATATCCGGGCAGTGTTTTATCATTTACATAACTCTCACGTGCTCTTTTGCGCACAAGGTTCAAAGGCGCTAAAGCTCCGGCAGCGTCTCCTTTTTCATTTAAAGCCTCAGCCTCAATCAACAAAACCTCTGCAAACCTGATGGCCTGGTAATTTAAGTTACCATCACCTTTTATAGACGTTGGAATTTCGCTTAACGGCTGAATATCCTTTTTACTTAAATATCCGGTAGAAGTCCATGCAGGGTCAAAACTGGTATCAAACCATGGGTGCCCTGCCCACTGTGTAGTCAAGCCTTGGGTCATCAACGCCACCAGTTGATTTTTCAAAATTGTTGACCAGGCTTTGTGTTGGATAGAAAAATCCATAGCCATTTTGCGAACGCGGAGCGAACCATTGATTCAAGGTATTTCCGGCAAATGGCACCAAACCAGTTGCATGCTGAATAGAAAAAACAGCTTCCGCATTGTTTTTTGTCGCTGCCCTAAAGTTATCCGCAAAAATTGGCAGTAAGCTATAAATCCCTAAATCGTTAACTGATTTAGCTGTAGATGCTGCCAAATCCCATTTCTTTTCAAAAAGATAGGTTTTAGCAAGGAGTGATAACGCTGCACCCTTTGTTGCACGGCCCAGATCAGTAGTACCCCAGGTTGTTGGCAAGCTGTTGGCAGCTGCCTGGCAATCTTTCTCTATCTGCGCAAAAATTTGCGCCTGTGGCAATGCCGGGCTTTGTAGCTCCTCGGGAGTTTCTACTTTAAGATGCAATGGGATATCGCCATATGCAACAGTTAAATTAAAATAATAGTAAGCCCGTAAAAATTGAGCCTGTCCAATTACTTTTTTCTTAACATCATCAGATACTGCTTTATTTGCATCTGTTAATCCATCGGTAACTACGTTACATTTAAAAATGCCATCGTAATATCTTTTCCAAACGCCTTCAACTGCTGAGTTTGATGATAAGATGTTAAAATCATTAATGCTTTGAAAATCGGCCTGATCACCAGGGTTTCCTCCTTTTATCGCATCATCAGATGCCACATCGCCCAATACCCATATGGCATTAGAAGAAGCATCTGTGAAAGTAAGCGGATTATAGGCAGCATTTACAGCCAACGTTGCATTAGCATCTGACGTGAAAAATTTATCTGCCTGGTATTGTCCCGAAATAGGTTGCTCCAGATTCTTCTTACATCCCGTATTCATAAAAACAAGGACGGCGGTAGTATATATAATAATATTTTTTGCTTTCATCTCTTAATTAAATTTAGATTAGAAATTTGCGTTAACACCAAAAGTGATTGTACGTGCTGATGGGTAAGTTCCCCAATCAATACCTACCGCCCGGTCACCATCGCCAGAATTGTTGCTGTTGCTATACATTTCGGGATCAAGACCTGTGTATTTGGTAAAAGTGAGCAGGTTTTGAGCACTAACAAATATCCTTAAAGATGATATGCTAAGGCTACTTAAGGCATTTTTACCCAGTTTATATCCCAATTGGATATTTTTAAGCCTTAAGTAAGAGCCGCTTTCAAGGAAACGAGTTGATGGCATCTTATTATTTTGCCCCCCTGACCATGATAAACGCGGAAATTCATTTGTTGAATTTGGTCCTGTCCAGCTTTGGGTTGCTATTCTTTCAGTTATGTTAAATGGTCGGTAAAAACCTTCTATATCTGTAAGTACCTGGTTGTAAATCTTGTTGCCATATACTCCCTGGAAAAACAGGTTCAGATCGAAGTTTTTGTACTGGATATTAGCTGTAAGGCCATATGTGAATTTAGGAATTGGACTACCTACAAATGAGCGATCCTTTTCATCAATAACACCATCATTGTTAATATCCTTGTACATCACATCGCCCGGTTTAATACCAGGTCCCTGGTAAGCATGTGTGAACACCTGTTGAGCATTCTGAAAAATACCTTCTTTTTGTAAAAGGTAGAATGAGCCAATAGGTTGCCCCGCTTCCGTAAGTGTTGCATAATAGTTATTATCTATACGTCCACCAACAATTGGTAGTCCACCAGCAAGCGATGTAACCTTGTTAACCACCGTAGCAAAATTACCGTTTAAGGAATAGCTCCAGTCTTTATTGATATTACCACGATAACCAAGTTCCAGCTCAAGCCCGCTGTTGCGCACTTTTCCAGCATTTACTGCTGGGTTACCGCCATTTCCTGCACTACTTGGCTCAGGCAGCTTCAACAATACATTCGAGGTATTTTTGATATAATAATCTGCGGTAAGTGTTAGTGCATTCTGAAAGAAGCCCAAATCTACCCCCACGTCTTCCTGTGTGCTTGATTCCCATTTGATATTTGGATTTCCTTTCTGAACAATGCTATAACCCTGGTTGGATGTGCCGCCGAAAGGGTAATAAAAACCACCGGATACAAGCGATGCGTATGGATAATTACCGATGGAAGAATTCCCTAACTGCCCAACGCTTGCCCTTAATTTAAACGTTGATATGGGTTTAATATCCTTCATGAAATCTTCCTGATCAATACGCCAGCCTAATGAGCCCGAATAAAAGCTTTCATAGCGCGAAGCGGGAGATAATTGCGAAGACCCATCCCGTCTGTAGTTTACGCTTGCCAGGTACTTGTTATTGTACTGGTAGCCAATCCGTCCGAATAATGAAAAAAGGCCAACATCAGATCTGTTACCACCATTTTGTTGCGTACCGATACCACTATCCAGGTATTGAAAGGTAGACGATTGATCAATAAAGTTGGTACGGGAGGCTGATAAAGCCTGCACATCTGTTTTGATGGTTTCTGTACCTGCTAAAAAATTAATCACGTGCTTACCTAAGGTTAAATCATAGGTTGCTGTATTCGTCCAGTTATAATTCAGTTCGTTTTGATGCGATTGTGCGAGGGAACTTGGAGAATTAAAAGATCGGTCGATACCATAAGTTTCAAAGAATTGCTTATAATCCGTCAGGATCATATTAATACCGATGTCAGACTTAATTCTTAAATTTTTTATCGGCGTCACTTCTGCAAAAGCATCGCCTAAAATGGTATAGTTGTAGAAATTGCGGTTCGTGGCATCGGCCAGCGCTACCGGGTTTATACCATCGCCTAATACATCATAATGAGCGGGTAAATCAACAAATTGACCTGCCGCATTATAAACAGGGGTTGCAGGAGTACGGAATAAAGCATACCGAACAACGCTTGGCCCCGGGTTCCCATCTCCATATCCATCACCAGATGTACCTACCTGCCTCGTTTTAGAATAACCAAGGTTAATATTTGTACCTATTTTAAGGTATTTTGATAATGTGCTGCTTATTGCAGTACGCAGGTTAAAACGGTTAAATGATGAATTTTTTATTAATCCATCCTGGTTAAAATAATTGGCAGATACTATGTATTGCGAATTATCATTTCCACCGCTTACTGAAAACTGCGCATTGGTTACCGGCGCAGGCTTAAGTACCTGCTTTAGCCAGTTCACATCAGAAAATGTTTTGGCAAGACTATCAGAGATAGGTGCCCGTCCGTCATTTTTTGCGGCGGTATTGTAAGCTGTTACATATTGCGATGTATTAGCCATCTTAATAAGATTTTCTGCAGTTTGAACACCAGTATAAGCACTTACAGATAGTTTTGCCTTGCCAGAACTACCACGCTTAGTGGTAACTATTACTACACCATTTGATGCCCTGGCGCCATAGATAGCGGCAGAAGAAGCATCTTTTAAGATGTTAATACTTTCAATATCAGCCGGTGATATTTCATTAATACCATCTTTGGTAGGTACCCCATCAATAATATATAGGGGGTTATTATCATTTATAGTCCCTACTCCTCTTATCCTTACAGATATGGCATCGCCGGGCGCTCCCGTATTTTGGCTCACCGATATCCCGGCAGATTTACCCTGCATGATCTGGTCAACACCACCCACAGGTATCGCGTTGATGTCCTTTGCGCTAATTACCGATACGGCACCGGTCAAATCCTTTTTCTTTTGAGTACCGTAGCCAATAACAATAACTTCATTAAGGCTACCGGCCGCATCTTTAAGTGTAATGGTTAAAGTGGTTCTGCCTGCAACAGCTATTTCCTGTGATTGAAAACCTATATAGGAAATCACTAAAACCGCTGTTTCGGGTACGGTTACAACAAAGCTGCCGTTAACATCGGTAACAGCAATATTTTTACCGTTCTTTAAACCTACAGTAGCTCCTATTAACGGTGCGCCTGTTGCGTCAACTACTTTACCTGTAAATTTAATATCTGCCACGTGTGGTGCAGATAACTGTGTGATGACTACCAGCTTATCAGATAATACCCGGTATGATAAACCGGTGTTTCTTAATGTAAAATCAAGTATCTGCAGAACGGTGTAGTCTTTAACATCAATGTTGACGACTTTATTGGGTATAGCCTGATCGCTATACAAAAAGGTGTAACTACTTCTTTTTTCAAGTAGTTCAAAAAATTTCTCCAGGTTAACGTTTTTAACATTTAAATCGAGTTTTTCCTGAGAATGAACCCTTGCCGAAACATGGATAAGGGTAACTAAAAGCAGAATACATGTTAATTTCACGTACAAAAGAATTTTTTTGACACACGGAGGATTAATGAAAGAACTAAAAGTTTTTTTCATACTTTTGATTTGTTGAGGTTAGTAAAGTTTATAAAATTCCTGAGATCCGTCCAGATATTAGGTTGTATGCACTGGCCCCAATGAAGGAAGTGTTCCCGCACTTCCTTATTTTTTGGGACTAATAAAACATTTTGGTTGGTATGATTTATTTCATCTTATAGTTCCTTTCTTCTCTTTTTAGTTTATTTAATTGGCTGGTTACCATATATGAATCTGATTATTGGCTATTGAATAGTGGAATGGTTCGGTATACTGAAAAGCATGGATAACTTCGTTAATGCCCTGGTTGTTAAATGTTCCAGTAAATTTCTTTGTAGTATATTTATTATTATCAAAAACTATCCTGACGTTATACCAGCGCTCAAGCTGCACAGCAATCTCCTCAAAACTTTTTTGCTTAAATGACAGCCTATTATTTAGCCAGGCCGTTTCATCAATGGCGGTATCCGGTAAAGCAACCGACGCTGGAGTGGATACAATCATTGAATCTTTTATCGTGGCTTTATTGATCAGCAACACTTTTTTAGCCGTGTTTTTAATTGTATTTATAGTAATCTTTTCATTAGGATACATTACTATATGAGCAGATGGCGTGTTCTCGTTTAAGATCTCTACTTTACCCCTTATCAGGGTTGTTTCCACAAACTGGTCGCCATTGTAAGCTTTTACGTTAAAAGCGGTTCCTAAAACAACAACATTAAGTTTGCCGGCATGTACAATAAATGGATGTTGAGCATCATGCTTTACATCGAAATAAGCTTCACCGGTTAAAAAAATCTCTCGTTTACCAAGGTTGTTTAGATTGCTAACAAATTTAATTGATGATGCCGCGTTAAGCCAAACCGATGATCCATCAGGTAAAACAGTGTGTACCCTTTTTCCGTTTGGTGTTACAATGGCTTGTTGCTGGATAGGCGTATCAGTATGACCGGTATAAAATTTAATCCAAAGGCCTGCCATCAGTAAAATAGTCACAGAAGCAGCAATCATCCAGCTTTTACGGGTATTGCGCTGCAGCGGGTCAAGCCGCCCGTGGTAGATCAGTGGCTTTTCGGCGAAACCGCTTTCATTGTTCAGGGCCTCATCAAATTTTTCAAGGCCCCGTTCCATAGCCCGGCGCTCTGCCATAGAAAAACTTCCGGGAGCCGTTGTTTTAAGATTCCTGATACTCTCATGTTCAGCACGTAGTTCTGGCCTGGCCTGGAATATCAATTCCAGTTCATCAATCTCATCAGCAGAAATTTCTCCTGATACAGATCTTGAAATGAGCAGCCAAATCTTTTCTTCTGATGTCATATAATACAAGACACAGAGAAGTTTAAAAACCCCCAAATGAAAAATAAATATTTTATAAAAAAAGGTTTTTACTTGGGGATTAATATATCATTAAAAAAACTCTACCTTTATTAACCAATTATAAACAGGGTATCTCCTACTTATGCAAGTTATTCTCAACAAAAGTTTTGAGCGGACAGACCTTAAGGATGAGCAGGTTTTTAAAGACCTGTACAGGCAATATTTTGTTAAATTATACCGGTTTGCAACATCCCTGGTGCATTGTAATGAAACCGCGGAGGAGATAGTTCATGATGTGCTGATCAATTTGTGGAAGAAAAGGAACACTTTTACTGAGATAGAAAATTTGAATACCTATCTGTATGTATCTGTGAAAAATCTTTCATTAAATCATTTAAGAAACGAGCGCAAATACCTTTATGAGGATATTGAAACGATATTCAATGAAAACAACTACATTACTGTTGATCCGGAAAGTGTGATGATCAGTAAAGAAGGTGTTAATACCCTGAATGGCTTTATCAATAACTTACCTTCCAAGTGCAAACTTATTTTCAGACTTATAAAAGAGGACGGCCTTAAATATAAAGAAGTTGCTGTATTGTTAAACTTGTCTGTAAAAACTGTAGAAAACCAGTTGGCTATAGCACTGAAAAAAATCTCAGAATCTATAAAAAAATCTTCAGCAATATAGGTTCCACGTCCATACTAACGTTTATCATCCAAATATCAGGGCTGATGGATTAAAAACCACACTGCGATTTCTAATCCATCAGCCCTGCACCATCTATAATACCAAGCGAATTGTATTAGTTGAATTACAACAACTGGCTTAGTATGGGCTTACTTATTCCCGAAAGCTGATTTTGGCCGGGTTTCAGTAATTCCAGGATAACAATTTCATTATTCCCTTTTTTAAGCCACTCTGCAGGTAAATACACTGTTTGCTGTGGACCAATATTCCAATACCGGCCCAAATTGTGCCCGTTTACCCAAACTACGCCTTTACCCCAGTTGCTCAGATTTAAATAAGTATCAGCTACGTTGTTCAGGCTAAAAACACCTTTCCTTATTACCGGTGATTGTGAATTAACAGCCGCATTGTTAAATTTAATTTTGCTTAAGTTATTAAACGGAAGCGAATACATTTTCCAGTGGTTTAACTCGCCACCAGCAAAGTGCACTTTTTCGGTAATCCCCTTTTTATTTTGCAACAGGTATTTACCAAAGTTTATCCGCCCCAGGTTTTCAACTAATATTTCTAAAGTCACCTTTCCGGCTGGCAGTGTAAGTGTTAAACTATCCTGGTTTAACCGGCGGTCAAGCGTGCCTGCTTTTTTACCATTTACCATAACAATAGCGTAATCTCTTAAATCCTTAAGCTTAAGCACGCCGCTTTTCCCTCCTTGAATGGTGGTTTTATATAATACAAAACCGTAATCCTGGTGCAAATCTTCAAAAGTTAAGGGAGTTAGGTTTTCTTTCGGCGCTGGCAATGTTGCCAGTAAATTCACTGCCTGCGTTAGTTTAATTGATGGTATACTGATTACCGGCTTAGCCGCAGGAACCGCAGGCAAGTGTACATCAGATGGCAAGTATCTCTGTATAACCTCTCTGAATTTCATAAATTTTGGCGTGGCATTACCCGCCTCATCCAGGGGAGCATCATAATCATAGCTGCTTATTTGCGGCTCATAGGGTGTTCCGTCTTTGTAATTAGCGCCATTCATAAATCCACGGGTTGTGCCTCCATGAAACATATACATATTAATAGATATGCCTGCCGCCAAAACAGAATCAAGGTGACCGGCATAATCTTCGGCGGGCACAGTATGGTGTTTGGTACCCCACCAATCAAACCATGCCGGATACCATTCCGCTATATAATAAGGCCCCTTGCCTTCATGATTATCTTTTATAATTTTTTTGACTTTGGCTGGATTATCCAATCCATTAACAGCCGGAAGCAAGCCTGGTAAATAGCCTTTTACCAAATCGGGGGCAGGATCGCAGGTGTATAATAACCCATCGAAACCAGCCTCCTTAAACAACTTTTGATTAATGGCCAGGTACTCTTTATCACTACCATATGAACCATATTCATTTTCTATCTGCACCATTAATATATTACCACCATGGTTAATTTGTAACGGCGCCAGTTGTTTGCCTATTTGTTTAATATAGTTTTCATACTCTTTCAAATACGTTGCTTCTTTGCTCCGCACTACTAATCCTTTTTCATTTTGCAGCCAGTAAGGGTAACCTCCAAACTCCCATTCGGCACATACATAGGGGCTTGGGCGCAATATTATCCACAATCCCTCCTGTTGTGCTATACGTACAAACTCCGCAACATCATTATTGCCGGTAAAATCAAAAAGTCCTTTTTGCGGTTCGTGTAGGTTCCAAAAAACATATGTACCTATAACATTCAGCCCCATGGCTTTAGCCATTTTCATACGCGCCCGCCAGGCCTCGCGCGGTACCCTGGGATAATGCATCTCGCCAGATATCATCTGGAATGGTTTGCCATCAAGCAAAAAAGACTCATCGCCCATTGCAAACGTATGTGTCTGGGCAAATGTATTGATGACATTTAAAAAGAATATTATAAGTAGTATAAGGTGTTTGAGTTTCATGTTTGGGATTATTAAGGCTCTTTATATTTTACAACAGTGTAGTTGAATTATAATTTGTTAGAAGAAGAATGTCTTTTATTGGTGTTTAGCCTGACCATTATATTTGCTCAATACCCATTGGCCAACTTTAACACCCTGTATTATACCATTATCAATAGCATCTTTAAAATGAATGCCGCCCCAAAAGCGAGACATACCAGCTTCAGTAGCCGCCTGGTTAAATGAACTAAAGTTACGGGGGGTAAGTCCATATTTTACTTCCACATTATCTGTATAATGAAAATTGTCGCCAAAATAGTGGGTAAGAATTACTGCCGACGCTGATGATATCACAGAATGACCGCTGATGTACTCTGGGAAAGGTGGTGTTTGCAGCAGTGGTTTCCAGTTAACATCAATATACTTGCGGATAGCTGTTTCCGGACGGACACGATTAGTTCGGTATTTATCATCCCAGCAACATATAAAACCATCCAATAATGCTGTAGCCACCATGGTATGAATCTCCATTGCTTTTGAAAAGCTGGTTTTTGTTTGTTTGCACGCTATACCCGTGATTCCCATCCAGTGTGCTCCGGGTGAGATCTTTTTTAAGCCTATCAGCATGTGCCCGTTATCCTGAACAGCAAATGGATTGCAATCCCAAAAGCCCGCTATTGTTCGTTGCTCATCTGTTAACCCTTTACCGCTTGCTTTATAGTTCATCATCATGAATTTATAAAAAGCAGACTGTTTATCAGTGGAAAAAGGGATAGGCGGGGCTGGCAAAAATTGAGAGGAAGAATCCAGTGTAAGCGGACGGATGGTATTAAAATAAGGTTCAACCGGAGCCATATAAGCCGGAGGTGTGGGATCCCAGGCACCATCCTTTCCAAGCGGAGTATACCTGGTATAATTACTAATTCTGTTATATCTATCCTTTTTAACATAGGCGAGGATCTGCTTACTAATAGCCTGCCCATAATGTTTGGAGCTATCAATAACTTCATCTGTAAAACCTATTTTTTTGCACGAATCCAAAAAAGCCTGCTCATATTTAATCAACAAGCTCCCCGATGGCTGCAGCTTTCCTGCAGTTTCCATCATTGCTATTAACGCACTTAGCTGATAAGCATAACCGTTTGCAAATGCCGGTTTTTTTATAACCGGATATTCATTTAAAACGCCATGCATGCTTTTAACACTCTTGTCATTTTCTGCTATAACTTCATAACCGGCCAGGCAGGTATAAGAATAAAAACGTGCGGCCAAAGGCGGGTTTGTTACATCATGGATCATAATAACCGTAATATGATCAATCACTTTAGTAATATCGGCGCTCGTTAATGATGGTTGTACCTGTTTCTTATTACTGCAACTGTTATATAAAATAGTCGCCGTAAACAATATAAATGCTAAAAAAGCCTTTCTTTTCATATCCTTAAAATTCTTTATAGGCTTTTACTCCCTGTTGATTGATCCCGAACAATAAAGTGTGGTTAACTTCGATTGCACTTCTTACATCTCCCCATAATTTAAAACCAGATTGTAACTGAGGTATATATTCAAAATGGCCTTTACCATCCCCCTTTAACAAGGTTCCATAATTTGCATCATATTTACCCAAACGTAACCGGGCTTTATTAATGTTACCGCATAAAAGCAAATCCTGCTTACCATCATGGTCATAATCTAAAGAAGTGATGGTAAACACCGGGGAGAACTGCGCCTGTAACGGCAATGAAGATGAATGTAATTTGCCTTTACTATCGCTTAAGAAACAGGTAGTAGCCAGGTTATTAGCCTGTAAATG
This sequence comes from Mucilaginibacter sp. P1_A3, assembly GCF_056406855.1. NCBI lineage: Bacteria > Pseudomonadati > Bacteroidota > Sphingobacteriia > Sphingobacteriales > Sphingobacteriaceae > Mucilaginibacter > Mucilaginibacter sp. P1_A3. The sequence continues at coordinate 600,507 of NZ_JBFTZJ010000002.1, read as the reverse complement.
ACCTGCTCCTTTTAACTCCAAAGCGGTGAAGATATCCGTAAGAGATGCATCGGCATAACTTTTATAATCAGGAAAACGCGAACGCATCATACTAATCTGCTCCAAAAGTTCATCCCTGGAAACGTAAGGATAACTTTGATGCTGTATGTAAAAGCAAAAGATAGGATCGACGGCACCGTTATCATCAAAATCTTTAAAGTACATTTCTGAGGGTTCTTTATCACTGGCTTTGCATTGGGTATTTAATCCCTGATTCCCAACAAGCAGATCTGGATGTCCATCATGATTAAAATCTTCAACAAGTATCTTATTCCACCAGCCACTATTGGGTTTATCAAAATAAGTATTAGTGCTGTTTTCCAATTTACCATTTTTATTGATCATGACAGTTACCGGCATCCACTCTCCTACTAAAATCAAATCAGGTACTTTATCCCCATTCATATCTACCCATGCAGCATCAGTTACCATCCCTATATGGTTTAATCCGGAGTTATATTTTATGGTTTCATCAGTAAAATGACCTTTGCCATCATTTACCATGATATAGCTTTGAGGCGCTTCGGGATACCTGCCTGGTATTACTCTACCGCCTACAAATAAATCCGGGTGCCCATCGCCATTAATATCGGCCATCCTTACACAGCTTTTACTGCTGCGCATTACAGGTAATGCATCTTTTGATTTGGTAAAATTACCCTTCCCGTCATTTAAATAAAGCCTGTCCTGTAATAAAGGATCATCTGGTATGTAATTATCATAACCACCAGAACATACATACAAATCTGGTTTTYCATCGCCATTGGCGTCAAAAAATAGCGCATCTGTGTCATTGCTTTTTTTATCAGCATCAAAAGCAGCTTCTGGTTTTGCATTGAAATTACCGCCCGGTTGCTGAAGATACAGCATGCCAGACACTCCATTGCCTCCGCCTATGTAAACATCTTCCAATCCATCGCCATTTACATCTCCTTTTGTAATACATGGCCCCGAAAACGATAGCGGGTTTACCATCAATGGCTGCCGTTTAAAATCATTAAGGCTATTTTTTTCCTGTTTATTAACTATAGGTGAATTAACCTCTGTAAAAATCGGCTTTTCTGTATTCAGTGTTTGATGGCTGTTAGCGGCATCGTTTTCATTTAAAGTTAGCAGCTGATTAGCTTTAATATTCTTTACAACCTGCTCTTTTCCCTGTTGCCATACTATGCGCAAAGAATCTATTACTTTATCTGTACCTAACCCAAAATGCAAAATTGGCGAAACGCTGGATTGAAATCCGCGGCTCGGCATTTGCTCCAGGTATTGCTTTTTATTTTTTATGTATATGGTAACTTTTGCTCCTATTCCTTGCGTGTTTTTTACTGCGCCATTCAATTTCAGTTGCAGGTAATGGTTATTTACTTGTTTATCAGATTCGTTTTGGTAGATGAATGCTGGTTGGTTAATATTGTTAGTTACCAGATCAAGGTCACCATCATTATCCAGATCGGCGTAGGCAGCGCCATTGCTGTTAGATGACTGCGTAATTCCCCATGGTGCACTTGTATTGGTAAAAGTTAGATTGCCGTTATTTTTAAAAAAGTAGCTTTTTACTTCCGATGATGGCATTTGTTGCACCAAATTGTATATATCCTTGCGCATCATTCTTTTATCCTTCAAAAAATCGCCCATATATTTCACAAAATCCATGTTCGTAAAATCGCGGGTATAACCATTGGTTACAAACAGGTCTTTCCAGCCATCGTTATCATAATCGGCAAATAATGGAGCCCAGCTCCAATCGGTATTTGAGATGCCCGATAGTTGTCCTATTTCACTGAAAGTGCCGTTACCGTTATTTATCTGCAGCATATTGCGCATGTATTGATAATAGAAACCTGTGCGAATAGTTAAGCCAAATTTTTCATAATTATCCGGCGCGAACAATAATTTTTGCCGGTGATTATCTTCCGGAAGCATATCAAGCGTAAAAATATCCGGTAAGGCATCGTTATTTATATCAGAAACATTATTCCCCATAGAAAACTGTGAGGTATGCCCCAGGGAAGATTGCAGTTTGTTGGTGAAGGTTCCATCTCCATTGTTGATGTACAGAAAATCGGGGATGGTATAGTCATTGGATATATAAATATCTGGCCATCCATCACCATTGATATCGGCTATTGCCGCTCCCAGACCGTAGGTAAGATCTGAGCTGCTAATTCCAGCCTGTTCCGTAACATTTTTAAAAACGTTATTGTCGTTTTTGTATAGTCGAACGCCGTTTGGCGAATTTGATTTTTTTAAGATAGCAGCCGTATTAACCTCATCTAAAACAGGTAACTGAATAGGACTATGATTTAATAAAAACATATCCAGGTCACCGTCCCTGTCATAGTCAAAAAAAACAGCTTGTGTACTATACCCGGCATCTGCTAATCCATATTGTTGAGCCTGTTCTGTAAAGTGTGGGATACCATCTTTGTCATTTCCGGTATTTATAAACAGTTGATTTTCGCGTTTCTCGGCTCTTACATTTCCAGAATAGCAAACATAAATATCCAGCTTGCCATCGCCATTTACATCAGCCATGGTAACTCCTGTTTTCCAGGGACCGGGTCTGCCTGCAACATCGGCCATGGCGGTAATATCTGTAAACTGCATATGTCCTTTGTTAAGGTACAGTTTGTTATCGGTCATATTGCCGGTAAAATATACATCCAGTAAGCCATCTCCGTTTAAATCGCCTGTAGCTACTCCTCCTCCATTATAAAAGTATTCATACATCAAGACATTAGTATTTAACCCCTCGGTTAAAGTGTTACTAAAGTCTACATGGGTTTGATCTTTTGATAGTAAGGTAAATAATGGGTTGCTGTTGTTTACACCGGATTCGTTATTTTCGGTTGGGTGACCGCAACTTGTTAATGCAATAATTACGATAAAAAGTAGATGTGGAAATAATTTAATGTTTGTATTCACCAGGTGCCGCTTAAATTGATGGACTAAAAATTTAAAAGAATGCCGGCATTTTACTACCGGCATTCTTCATTCTAATATATAAGTTTTTTATAACTTTTAATTATAACCTGGATTTTGGATTAACTTACTGTTTTTGTTAATCTCATCGCGGCTGATAGGTGGGAAATAAATTTTATCATCCCAGGTACGATTTTCAACTCCTGGATCAAGATCCTGAACCGTATATGTGTATTTGTAATTATCGGTACTATACCTATAAACACTTACCGTTTTACCTGGCTTTAAAGTAGCTGTAATTTTTATGATCCTTGCTTTATTGCCCAGCGTTGTTGGCGCAATCATCCAACGGCGTGCATCATAAAACCGTTGTTCTTCAAACATCAATTCTACATTACGCTCGTTTCTGTACCGCTGTAGCAGTGCATCACCGGCATCTGTAATTGCAGGCATTCCTGAACGGAAACGGATTTTATTGAGCCATGTCCTGGCCTCATCCTCCTTATTTAATTCAAGACATGCTTCTACAAAGTTAAATACAACTTCAGTGTATCTAATTAAAGGCGATGGCACTTCTGAACGGGTATTTTGATCAACAATAGCCGGGTTAGGATCCATAAATTTCCTGATGGCATAGCCTGTACGGGTTCCGTTCCAGTTTTCGATAGGGCCATTTCTCGTATCCAAACCAAAATAAGTTACCGGACTGGCGGAGCTGCCGGTTTGATAAGTACCCATTTGTATTTCATTAAAAGGGTCTATCCCTGCTCCATCTGATGTACGTGGTTTCCATGGGGCACCATCATATAAAATAGACGCATAAAAACGGGGATCCCTGTTAGCATAAGGTGCTGCTGCCTGTGCAGGGTTATTCCAGTCGAATTTAACTGCATTTCCAGTCCCATCTAATGCTTCATAATCATCTACCATATTTTGGGTGGGCTCGCTTGATGTCCAGCCATGATATCCGTTGGTACAATTGTTTCTGCCATACCACGCACCCCACTCATCTTTGCTATTGCTATAGTACCGAGCAAAAATTATCTCTTTTTCACCGCCATTTCTTGACAAATATGAATTTTGATAATTTGTAAAGCCATCGGCAGCGCTGGCAGGAGCAGATAAATCAAGGGCATAACCATATCCACCTTTAAGTATAAATGCCTTTGCCAAATCATAAACTTTTTGCCAGTTAGCATCATGAGCGGCGGTTGTATAACCTAAAAGCTCGGGATTTTTAAAAGAACCTAAGCTTTTTAATGAGGCCACTCCAGTAGGGGTATGCAGCTTACTGGCTGCATACATCAGCACCCTTATTTTTAAAGCCACGGCGGCATCGGCTGTAGCACGCCCTTTTGCCTGGGTAAGACCAGTTAACGATGTGTTGGCTGCATCCAACTCGCTCACTATAAAATCAACGCATTCTGCATAAGTATTCCTGGCAAAAGTATAATCAGGAGACGTAAGCGTATATGTATTCTTTACAAGTGGTACACCGCCATAATAGCGCAGCAGTTGATTGTAAAAATAGGCACGCATAAAATGAGCTTCGCCCATAAGCCTGCTAACTAATGCCTTATCCAGTTTAGACACGGTCAACTGTTCTAAAGCAAGGTTAGCTGATCTTATCCGGGCGTACATTTCATTCCACTCATAGGTATTGTTTACCCATCCTAAATGTGAAGGACTTATATTGGCCTCCATAATATCCTGCTTACCAAAATTATAGAGTGCATTATCTGTGATACAATCCATACTTTCCTGGTTAAGTTCGGCATCATGTAAGCCGTTATAAAGCTCGGTAACAAAGGCTTCGGAAAGGTTTGGATCGGACCATGTAAGCTCTGCTGATGCCTGATTCGATGGCTTTGTATTCAAAAAGTCCTTCTTACATGAAGTAAGCAGCACTCCAGACAGCATCGCGATTGTTGAAATATTTCTTATAAATGTTTTCATATCGTTCAAATTAAAATTTTACGCTTACACCCATATTCACGACTCTTGCCTGCGGATAATACTGACCGGATGAATTGGTTGATTCAGGATCGTAAATTTTCTCTTTAGAGAAAGTAAGCAGGTTAAGGCCATTTACATAAAAACGCAAATTGCTTATACCAATTTTTGAAGTTAATGCCGCCGGAATAGTGTAACCTAACTCGGCATTTTTAAGCCTGATATAATTTGTATTAAGTAACCAATAAGTGTTTCCATTGATAAGGGTTCCTGCAGAATTGTAGGATCCTCCAGAAAAATACTGGTTATTTCTATCAACTGTGCGGGGAGACACCGTGCTTGGATTGTCAACCGTCCAGCGATGGTCGTAACTGTATTGCGTGAAGTTACCAATTGTTCCCGACTCGGTTTGAAAGACAATCTGTCCGCCAGCGGCACCCTGGAATAAAACAGTCAAATCGAAGTTTTTATACTGAACCCCAAAATTGAAGCCTCCCTGGAAAGTGGGCTGATTGGTTTTATCACTCCTCACCTGGTCGTCCCCAGTAATTTTACCATCGCCATTTACATCTTTATACATCATGTCGCCCGGGTTAAGTTTACTCCCCCCAACACCGCTGTAATCAACCTTATTGGCATCAACCTGAGCCTGGGTAGAAAATATGCCGGTATATATGTAATAAAGTTGGCTTCCGATAGGATGCCCTGTTGATTTTTGCCAGGCCGGCGCTCCCGGTGCTTCATCCCATTTGTCAATTTTGTTTTTGGAATATCCACCGTTTACACCTACATTATACCTTACTGCACCAATATTATCATGATAATTGAATTGAAACTCCCATCCTTTATTGGTCACTTTTCCATAATTTACAGGGGGCAGCAGGGCATATGGTATAGCTGTTGCAGGCACCGAAGCCGTAGAAGGCCATAATATCTGGGTGCGTTTATTAAAAAATGCTTCCAGGGTAAAATCCAATTTCCCGTTTAAAGTAGTTCCTTCTAACGCTACATCGCTATTGTTGGCTACTTCCCAGGTAAAATTGGGGTTCGGTACGCCATTTTCGGTTAATGTTTGAGCTGGCGCACCATTAATTATATATGAACCAACATTATTTAATGCCAAATAAGCATATTCTGCTAAAGTAGTGGTACCAGGTTTAACAACATTATCGTTACCCATTTGGCCCCATGATCCGCGCAGTTTCAGATTTTGGAAGAATTTTACGTTATTTTTAAAGAAGCCTTCTTCTGAGATTCTCCAACCGGCAGATATACCCGGGAAAAAACCGAAACGACGGCTTTCCGGAAACATATAAGAACCATCTACCCGCCATAAAAACTCGGCTAAATATTTTTCCTTATAATTATATCCCACCCGGCCAAAATAATTTAAACGAGCCCTTTGCCAGGCGGTGCCGAAATTGTCTTTCTCGGAGTTACCACCCCAGTTTAATTGATCGATAGCAACCGAGTTAAAATATTTACGCGAAGCACCAAATTGGCTGTCATTTGATTTTTCTTTAGTTACACCGGCCAACAATACAATGTTATGGCTGCCAAAGCTGTGGTTATAACTCACAATTCCCTCAAGTAAACTACTAAGTTGATCATCAGATGCCTGGTTAAGGGTTGCTTGGGCTGGCCCGCGGGCTACTTTGGTAAGTACCGGGGTGCCGCTTGCATCTTTGGTAACATTGTCCCAACTGTACACATACCACGGCATTTGCCAGTCTTTGGTTTGTTGCATATATTTATTTAAAGCAACATTACCGGTTATTTTCAATCCTTCTACCCCGGGAATCAATATCTCAATTTTGCCATTCGTTTGTACATAATATCTTACATCCTTGCCATAACCGGTTTGGTTTGTAGTAATTAATACCGGCTGCTGGCCATTTTCAATATCCGGTCCGGGCAATCCATTTGGCCAATAAGCAGGCCTGTATGGGTAACCACGCATCAGCATCCTGAATATATCACCTGCACCGGTTCCGGTTGAAAAGAAATTTGTGTTGCTTCCGTTTGGAGATAAACGGTTTTCCTGGCGGCCAGATACACCTATAGAAGTACTCACATACTTATTAACCTTGGCATCAACATTTACACGAAAATCATATTGTTTATAACCTGAAGCCGAGTTTTTGTAGTAGCCCTCCTGGTTTTGATACCCTATTGATGTAAGGTACTTAATGTTTTCGGAACCACCTGATAACTGAATGTTTTGACGTGATTGAGGCGACCAGTCTTTTAATGTTGCTTTAAACCAGTCGGTGTTAGGGTGTCCCCAGGGATCAGAACCATCAGCAAATTTTGTGAAATCAGCTGGCTGAAACGTAGCTGTTGTAGTCGCTCCGTTGTCCGGCCTGGTGAATTTCCCTACTGTTTTAAATGCAGCAGAAGCGGCGGTCCAATAGTTTGAAGGCAAACCATATAGGTCTATCTCGTTTACCATGGTGGCATATTCTGTTGAATTAGCCATTTTAGGTATGGTAGTAGGCTGCCCCCATCCTTTATTATAGGTGTATGATAGCTCGGGTTTACCCGATTTACCACGCTTGGTAGTAATCAGAATAACACCATTAGCCGCCCTGGCGCCATAAATAGCCGCAGATGCATCTTTTAACACCGAGATACTTTCAATATCTGCAGGATTTAAACGGTCAATGTTCGTTTGGCCAGCAGGAGACGGCACCCCATCTAAAACAATTAATGCATCATTATTACCCAGCGTATTAGTACCGCGGATACGAATGCTTGAGCCATCATTACCAGGTTCGCCGCTTGCATTCACGGCAATAACCCCAGGCATACGGCCGGCTATAGAGTTGGAAAGGTTAATAGCTGGCGACTTTACTAATTCATCCCCTTTAACAGATGTTACAGAACCGGTAACGGTTACTTTCTTTTGTACACCGTAACCAACAACCACAACCTCATTCAGTCCTTTGGATGATGACTGTAGCTTAATATTAAGAATACTTTTACCACCTACAGGCACTTCTAAAGTGTTATAGCCAATATATGATACAACTAATACAGCATTATCGGCAGCTGTAACTGTAAATTTTCCGTTTACGTCCGTTACAGTTCCCGTATTTGAGCCCTTAATCAATATTGATACTCCAACCAGCGTTTCGCCTGTTGTTTGATCAATTACTTTTCCCGAAATTTTTATCGGGGCGGTTTCTTTGATTCTCCCCCCGTTTGTCTTTGTAAATTTTGTTTTTTCGATTTTTGCTACGCCGGCGTATGACAAACCAGCAAATATTAAGGCTATTAATATTTGACTTAGCGCAATTTTAAAGACCCTTAACAAGTTTACAGTCTTATGTAAATTGTATTCCATATTATCTTATTTAATTAATTAATATTTAATGCACACTATAAAAGCGAGATAATTTAGGAGCTAATTATTCTTATAATCTACCCCTGTTTGCGGGTTTCTTAAGTTTGTTTTTTTTCCATTTAGCGTTTTGAGGTTTATAATAAATTAAAAATTGGTTAAGTGCAGTAAACATTAAAAAAGCATATACAGGTAGGATTACTTATTGTAACCACTTAGTAATATTACCACGCGGTTACTCCTATAATTAATTGATTAATAAGAGCAACCTTGCAATTCCCGTATTTCATAACAGTATTATAGTTGTTAAACCCGTGTTTAATAACTCAATATTATCATATACTTTTTCTTCAATAAAAATAAATGTGGGTTTTACATTTATACTTGGCAGCACTAAGATGGGTAAAATAAAGGTTGCTAATGAGGGGTAAACTCATACAACTTAAGGGGGTAATTGGTAAAATCGAGTTTTTTTTACCGATGTGTATACTTTTACCCTATAGTTAAATTAAAATTTCCCTGTTTTTAATTTGACTGCGTTCCTGGTAATATTTGCGTGAAAAGGAGCACGAAATTTTTTGACATATTCTGAGGGATTCATTTCAAACAGCTTACTAAACTGTTCTCTAAAATATTTAGGGTCATTAATGCCCACATTGTAAGCTGCTTCAGAAACAGTGCAATTGGTATTAAGAAACATTTCAGCAGCTTTTCTAAGTCGTATAAATCTTATAAACCCATTGGCAGATTGCCCTGAAATCGCTCTGATCTTTTTATAAAGATTGGAATGGCTCATTCCAATTGCATCAGCCAGGGTTTTGATGCAGAAATCATTATCACCCAGGTTATCCTCCACTACTTTTATGCAGGCCACCAAAAATTCTTTATAATCAGGCGGAACCTTAAGGTCATTTGATTTTAAAGTTATCTCGTTATAAAAATATTTCTGAAGGTTATTTTTACTCTTAAGCAGGCCATTAACCCGGGCTACAAGTAATTCCCGTTCAAATGGTTTACTTATATAATCATCAGCCCCACCTTCTATTCCTTTAAGCTTAATTTCGGGTGATGAGCTGGCAGTTAACAACAATACCGGGATATGATTTAGTGCAGGGTCTTCTTTAACTCTACTACATAATTCTATACCTGTTAATCCTTGCATCATTACATCACTAATGATAATATCCGGTAAATATTGATATACCATATCTAATCCCTCTGAACCGTTTACTGCTTCAAAAATTTCAAACTCCGCAGAAAAAATTTGTTTTAAATAGGCTCTGATCTCTGCGTTATCTTCCACAATCAGCATTGATTTTGATTCAAAATTATACGGTTCTGCTTTTTTGTTCTTTACCGCAGTTAAATTTTTATTATTCGCGGGCATCCACTCATGACCATCAGTAAGCTCATCCAAAAAAACCGAGGTTTCTGCAACATCTTCAAAAATATAATTAGCGCCCAAATGGTCTTTACCTTTTAACAAGCTTATCTTAAACGTGGTTCCTTCTCCGCTTGTACTATGATAATTAACATTTCCCTTATGATTATCGATAAACTTTTTTACAAGATACAGACCTATACCAAATCCCCCGTTTAATGGTAGTTCATTTTGCACCTGGTAAAATTTATTAAATAATTGTTCGCCTATATTTTCGGCTATTCCACACCCGGTATCTTTTATTTCAATGTTAACCGAAGATTCAGTTTGGTAAATACAGCAACTTACCTTCCCATAATCTGGCGTAAACTTAAATGCATTTGATATTAAGTTAAATAAAACAATTTCTATCTTTTCCCTATCAGCGAATACTTCTATCGCATCGGTTTCTGAAACAAAATCAAACGAAATGTTTTTGCTTTTGGCCTGATGACTGAAACACAAGAAAACCTCTCTACTTAGATTTACAATATTTAGCCTTACAATTTTAAGTCCATCAGACTCACTTTCAGCTTTTCTGAATAACAATAATTGATCAACCAAACTTAGTAGCCGGCGTGCATTACGAAAAACAATATTCAAGTTACCTCTTTCTATCTCTTTTTCTTCGGGATTAAACAGTAATTCTTTAACGGGATTGATGATTAAAGTGAGTGGTGTACGAAACTCATGAGAGATATTTGTAAAAAAGGATAATTTACGCTCATTAAGCTCCTTTTCATTTTCGGCAGACATGTGGGCTATTTTTACTTCATATTTCAACTTCGCCTGGTTACTGCGATATAGTAAATAGTAATAAATAAGCGTTGCTATCATTAATAAATAGGCTAAATAAGCCCACCATGTTTTATACCATGGAGGTAATATTTTTATTTTTAAGGTAGCATAGTTTTCAAACCAGATACCATCCTGATTGGCTGCTTTAACTTTAAATTCATAGTCACCCGCCGGGAGGTAGCGGTAAGTAACTGACTTTTGATTTTTTGCAGAATTCCAATTTTTTTCTAATCCAACCAATTTATAGGTGAATTGGCTTTTTTCGGCATAAGCATAATTTAGCGCTACATATTGGATAGAAAAAACCGATTGATCGGGGTTTAGCGTAATATTATTTGACTCCTCAATAACTTCACTTAATATGCTATCCTTTTGGCCAACTTCAACCTCTTTACCAAACAACTGAAGGCCTGTTATTAAAACCTTGGGTTTAAACAGATTTTGCTTAACAGTAGCAGGGTAGAAAACATTATAGCCTTCGGTGCCACCAAAAACCATGTACTTGTTTTTACCGCAATACATTGATGAACCCGGGTTAAATTGACCAGTTTGTAACCCATCCGAGCTATCATAATTACTGATTTTGCTGGTATGTACATCAATCCTTGATAAGCCTTTGTTGGTGCTTATCCAAATATCGCCTGCCTCGTCTTTTTGTATTGCATTTACGGTATTATCCGCCAATCCATCTTTTTCGGTATACTTCGTAAACTGTTTATTTTTGATGTCGTATAAAACAAGACCATCTCCTTCGGTACCTATATAGAGATTCTCTTTTTCATCTAAATACAAAGAGTATATGAAGTGGCTTGGCAAAAACTTTTCAACCTGGGCCTTACTAAAATAGTTAACAAACTTATTTTGACTTTTTATATAATATTTAAGGCCTGAGGCATATGTCCCTATAAAAAGATTACCATATTTATCCTCTGAAAGCGCGCGAATATAATCTGAGCTAATATTACTATTTTGTGGATTGTAGTTGATAAACTTATTACTGCCCGCAGGTAATAAACTCAATCCCCCCCCATTTGTCCCAATCCACAAGTTATTTTTTGAATCTCCGAGAATCACCCTTACATCGTTTAAACCGATGCTTGATGGGTCATTTGTTTTATGAATAAAATTAGTAAATGAATCGGTTTTTTTATCATATCTGAAAAGTCCATGTGAATAAGAGCCAAACCATAACGTATTTGAATGATCTTTATAGGCACAAAGGATATTATTACTGGCTAAAGAGCCAGTTTGTCCGTTTGCTCTATAATATTTTACAACTTCACCATTTAGCTTTTTCTTATATATTCCATCACCGTCGGTACCCATCCACAAATAACCTTCATCATCAATACACATTCCATAATATCTTAAGAAACTGCTACCATAAGCATCTGTTAATTTATTTTGAAATTTTTTAAATTTTTCTGGAACGCTACTTAGTAAGTAAATACCATCACCATAGGTTCCGGCCCAGATATTTTTATCCCGGTCCTGAAACAGGGTTTGAATGGTACGGACTGTAATATTATAATTATCTTCCGATTTCACCGGATCAATAGTTATATTTTTGTATGATGATTTTTCTGCCTTTTCAAGATCTATATTATACAAACCTCCATCCTGAAGACCAACAAGGAGATTTTTATGATCATCCTCCAAAAGAGAATAAAAATAATTGCTTCTTAACTTACAATCAGATCCTAAAAAAACATGGAATTCATTTTCTTTTCTTCTGTAAAGTGCTAATCCTTTGCTGGTAGCTATCCACATATCATGATTATGATCTTCATAAATACATGTGATTAATCCTTGGGGAACCTGATTAATTGGGAATTGATTATTTAAATTTTTAAAAACGATTCCGTTCTTTGTGCTAAAAACATTGAGCCCGCCATCGCGCGTACCAACCCATAATACCCCGTATGTATCTTCAACAACATTAATAACTGATAAATCACCCAACAAACCTGGTAATTCCTTTTTGGTATAACTTTTAAACTGTCTGGTTTTTATGTTATAGGATGAAAAACCGGACGCACCACAAGAGAACCATAATTGACTCTTTTTATTTTCAAAAATGTTGTTTACATTATTTAAATAATTTGATTGAACACCAGGAGGGTTCAACTTTATAAAACGCTCTCTGTTGGTATCAAATTGATAAATCCCTCTTCTGGATGATATCCAGATATGCCCTTGTGTATCCTTATAAATAGTTTGAACATAATTGCTGGGCAGGCTATAAGGATTATTAGGTTCAAATTTAAACACTTTAAAATTTGTGCCATCAAACCGGTTTAAGCCATCACCGGTGGCAAACCACATAAATCCTTTATTATCCTGAGTTATACCATTTATTATCCCAAATGAAAGTCCATCTTTCAATGAATATTTCATTACTTTTTTTGTAAATAAGCTTTGAGAAAAACTAAAGAAAAAGGCTGTAACTCCTACAAGAGTAAATAAAAATCTTCTCATTAATATGAATAACCGGTTTATAAAGGATGAAGCTTTCTGTACAGAAACTATATATTCAAATGTAGTTTATTTATGTAAAATAAGTGTGCTAATGACAATAAAATTTTAAATAATGCGTTTGGCGAAATTGGCGGAATTATTTGCGTAATAAGCATCTTAATTTCCAATTATTCAATATTCCTTTCACAAAGCTGCCGAAACTAACATCAAAACATTCTCCTAAAGCCTTTTTTCGCTTTTCAAATACTTACACTATCTAAAAATAAAATAGTTAACCAAAGCGGTTCAACTATCAGTCTATTTTATTTCGCACAATATGTTTTCAGCTTTTCGTTCCCTTTAATTGTTTTCAAGCCTTCTTCATAGCCAATCATGTAAATTTCTTCGGCAGCGTTGGTATCAAATATTCCGTAGCCGCCCAACCAATGCGGCTCAATCACCACATCACACAAAATTTTATGTGTATTAAGGGTGGAGTTTATCAAGATCATAGCGGCCCTGTCAATCAGGCTCCCAAAAGATTTAATTTCTGTAACTGTAGGCAAATGATTACAAGATGAGCCAATAATCAGGTCGCAAATGCCTATCAATGGTTCAACCGGGAGATTATTTAGTATTCCGCCATCTACATACATATGATGGTCAATTATTATGGGTTTAAAAATACCAGGCAAACAGCACGAGGCTAAAACTGCCATATCAAGCTCGCCATCAGTAAAATAAACCAGCTTCCCCTCACCCAAATCTACAGCAGTAATAGTCACAGGAATTTTGAGTTGTTGAAAGGAATTGTGTGGAATATATTGTTTTATGAGGTAACGGGCTTTTAATATAGATATTAAACCGGCGCGGCCAAGTGAGGGGCGCAACAATCTGAGCAGGCTGGTATCCTTAATCATCTGTAAAATTTCTTTCGGAGCATAACCTTCAGCAAAAAAAGCCGCGGCAATTGCTCCGGCGCTTGTACCTGAGATATGTGAGAATTTAATTCCATACTCGGTTAGGGCCTGTATAACACCTAAATGGGCTACGGCTCTTATTCCACCGCCCGACAGTGCTAATCCTACTTTTTCAGACTTATTTTGATCGGTACTTGTATTCATCTACATCTTAAAAACTTAATATATAACCTTTCTATCTATAATTAAGTTTAAATCTTTGCGAACGTTTTAAAAAGCCACCCAATAATTCATTTCAAAAAATCTTTGAGAATGGGTATAAGACGCTGATACTATAAACCTGCATTTAAATAATTGGATTGCTTTGTTCATGTTTGTTTTTAATATTTTATCTTAAACGCACATTCTAAAAGTCAAACTATTAATATTATCAAAATGCACAAAGAACATCATGTTACCAGTTCAGAAATCATCAGAGATGTTGTTATAGGCATGTCGGATGGCTTAACAGTTCCTTTTGCCTTAGCGGCAGGGCTTAGCGGGGCTATTAGTTCTTCGGGGCTGGTGGTAACTGCCGGCATTGCCGAAATAGTTGCAGGTTCGATAGCGATGGGCCTGGGAGGCTTTTTAGCAGGCCGTACCGAGGTGGATCATTATAACTCTGAACTTAAACGAGAATATAACGAAGTAGAGACTGTGCCCGAACAGGAAAAAGCAGAAGTAAAAGAAGTTTTTGCAGAATTTGGCTTATCGAAGCATTTACAGGATGAAATTGCTGAGGAACTATCTAAAGATAAAAAGAAGTGGGTTGACTTTATGATGAGGTATGAACTTGGTTTGGAAGAGCCAAACGCCAACCGCGCATCAAAAAGCGCCTTAACTATAGGATTTTCTTATATAGCAGGAGGAATTATTCCTTTATCACCTTACCTCATTATTGACAATGCTCAGGATGCTTTAAATTATTCCTGCATTGTAACTTTAATTTGCCTGTTTGTTTTTGGTTATTTTAAAAGTAAATTAACAGGGCAACCAGCTTTAGGTGGTGCATTAAAAGTGGTTGTTATTGGCGCATTAGCAGCCGGCGCTGCTTTTGGAATGGCAAAACTTATAAATGGAAAGTAATTTCAATTAATCACTTTCCATTTATTAACACCCTAAAAACCAAACCACTAAGTTACTTAAATATGGTATAGAACATGGCAACCGCTGCGGCTCCCATTGCTAAAAACGTAACCCAAAGCAGGGTATTGGAAAGCCATTGGTTTTTATATTGCCCCATAATTTCTTTACTGCCCGCAATCCTTATAATCAAAAATAGTAAAGGTACAGCTGCAACGCCATTTAACACTGCCGCGTAAACAAGGGCCTTTACCGGATCGATACCAATAAAATTAATTAATAAGCCAATCATCGTAGCAATGCAGATTACCGAATAGAACGCGGGCGCCCTCCTGAATTTCAAGTTCAAGCCTGATTTCCATTCAAATGCTTCGCAAACGGCATACGCTGCAGAACCCGAAAGCACGGGAACAGCTAATAAACCCAACCCAATAATGCCAACAGAAAATATCAGTTTGGCCAAAAAACCTGCATTTGGAAAACTATGAACCAAAGGCTCCAAAGCCCTTGCGGCATCAGCGGCAGTTTTAACATCAGTTACACCACTTTTATGAAGTACCGTTGCTCCTACAACAATAATACTCCAGGTAGCAAATTCAGAAAAAAGCATACCAAAATTATTGTCTATTCTCATTCTGCTGATATGTGACCAGCTAACCTGGGGCTTGTTATGAAATATTCGGCCTTCTGCCTGTTGTTCTTCCACTTCCTGAGACGCCTCCCAAAAAAACATATAAGGAGATATGGTAGTACCTAAAACACCAGTTATTATAAATAAAAAACTGAAACTAAACTCAAAGTGAGGTACAATACTCGCTCTTAAAACAGTTCCCCAGGGTTGATGAACTATAAATAATGTTAAAGGGTAAGCCAGTAAAGCAATGGACAACCATTTCAATATTTTTGAATAGGTTTTGTAATTGGTAAATATTTCTAATAAAAGAATAACTATCGTAAATACCAGGGTTAAAACAACAAATGGAGCCGGAAATAACAATTGTGCTGCGGATGCCATGGCACCAATATCGGCCCCTATATTTATTGTATTTGCTACCACTACCAAACCCACCACGGCATATAAAACAGATTTACTATAATGTGCTTTAACAACGGCGCAAATACCTTTACCTGTTACCAAACCAATACGTGCGCATGCTTCCTGAACGGCAGTCATAAACGGCAACATATACAGCGCAGTCCATAATTGCCCATACCCGAATTGTGCGCCTGTTTGGGAATACGTTGCAATGCCGGACGGATCATCATCAGCGGCGCCTGTAGTAAGTCCCGGACCTAAAATTGTAAGGAATTTTAAAAATTTGTTTTTTGATTTCTTTTGCTGCCCCTTTGATTCCATATAAATATTAATATTGGCATTTCAATATACGGGTTTAAAATGAACCTAAAATAAATATTAGCCCGGGAAATAGGAAGCATTTAAGAAAACCAGATAAAACACTCTACATCAACCTAATTTTTACTTAAAAATCAACCAAAAAAGAACCTTCTCTCTCCGTTTATAAAAAAGGCAGTCTTCATATAATGCGACTGCCTCTTTTTTGTGTTGTTAATTTACTTCAATTTAGATATTTATTCCACTTAATTCTTTCTCCGAAGTGGTTAATTCATGTACCCATTCCTGTAATAGCTGTGAGGTTTGATTAGTCGATTCTGTAAAAAGTGCCTTATAGTAATTAATCCCCTCTTGCAGTTGTAGTTTAAATTTAGAAAGTTGTTTCTTTTTCTTATCCGTAACATCTTTAAGTTGAGCCTGGATATCGGTTTGAAGATAATCAATATAAAGGTTTAACTCTTTTATAAACATATGAGGCCGTTTTATCTTACCAAGCAGGTCTGTTGCCCCATAAATATGTTTTATCATATCCTCAAGAGAATAAATTCCGGAGAAATACGCCAGATTTGGACCTGGACAAATAGCCACCGCTTTATTTTCTCTCGGTTTCAACAGATCATACTTGAGATAGGCGGATGCGCACAACCCTTCACATAGGCAAATTTTCTCAGTAATTGTTTGGTATTGCCTATCATGTTCTGCCTGGGGTAGATCCAACGTTTCCAGTTGCTGTATTTTCAGGTTTTGATATTCCCTGGATGCCGTACATATCGGTTTTTCGGTAAACTCTGTATTGGTGCTAAGGTACTTTTTTATGCAGGGGCTACCTGGCCTTCCGGTTTCAAGACGCTTAAGCCGTTGAACCTCGGCAGTACTATTTTTAAAGTTATTGAAAAGTATACCCAACGGTGAAGAACCGCTCAAATAGAAATCACTTTCTACAGCATGCTCCAGCTGCGCAAGTGTACCTTTATCCACATTGGTAACTTCGGGAACCAACAGAAACGGACTACCCCAACCCGTGGCGTCTAATTGATAATGTTCAATCAAAAACCTATTTTCCTGTGCTGTACCTATCCCTCCCTGCACACTTAATTTTTGTTTAGGAGATACAGCGCAAATAATTCCTTTTTCAAGCAGGGCCGATTGATAGCTTTGGAATAACTCGTTCACCATTTCCTGTCGCTTTTGCTTAAATTCTTCCAGAATCGGTCCCAGCAAAAACCCTTCGGTAGCAAAGGCATGCCCCCCGCAGTTAAGTCCCGATTCTACCCGAAATTCTGATACCCACAAGCCCTTTTTGGCCAGGAATTTAGCCTGTATAAATGCCGAACGGAAATCACTGACCTTCAAAATCACTTTTTTATTGATTGTTCCGTGCTCATCGGGCAGGAAATCATTAAATGTTTCCAGGTAGCTGTATAACCTCGGGTTCATCCCGGCAGATAGGATCACAGAGGATGTAAGCTTGCTCTTAGCAAAACCACGAAGAGCAGCAAGCGCATCTGTGTTCTGCTCGCCCGTTGATTCACCCTGAACTGTATAATTCATTTTATCAACCTTCGACATGATATTGACGTCGATGGCGCCCTTGGTCATTTCTTTCTTAAGCAACTCCTGGAAAAACTGTTTTTGATTTCCTTCAGGATAATCCATCATCAAATCATAGCCTTGTTTTAAACGCGCGCTTTCGGGTAATAATTCAAAATACCTGCACAGATCATTACCGCTTTCAAAAGGCAGCTGCTTCAATTCTTCAAACTGTTTATCAACCAGGTTGGCAACCAAATCAAGATAAGCAGTTATTCGTTTAGCACGATAGTCCTCTTCTTTTTTTAGGATAGGAACATACGCCCAGCCATTAAGCTTTGTGTGATATCCGCGTATCCTTTCAATCAGTTCATCATCAACAATTGACATAACTGATGAAATGCCATAACGGGCAACCTTTAAAGGGGTATCAATGGAGTAACCCAATCCTAAAACCGGGATGTGAAATGTATGACTCATAATAGTATATATTTTAGGCTGTGATAGTTAATATATGGTTTGGGATCATGATCATTCTGAATTACAAATGATAATCCTTGCTTAAGTACGCCAAAACTTTCAAATACGCCAGGATGCGTTGAATGGGCTTCAACAATAGTTACATTTAAAATCTCTGGTATTTCCATTTAAACTAATAAGCCGCAAAACTATAGGGTAAGGCAGCTGCAATAAATGATGAAAGTCATTTGTTGGGGAAACTTTCATCATATATAATCTATAGCGGGCAGAGACACTACGGTGCTTATCGTTATCCTGGTGATCTGGATTTGCTAAAAATGCCGATCGGGTGTTGAAATGAAAGGTGGCAGGATGAAATGTACACCGTCAATTAATTAAAAAGGTGATCGAGATCACTTTTTTTAACAACACGCATCATTCTGCGTGAACTGCTGAAAGTTCATTTTTGGGCAACCCAAATTTAACAAAATGACGGAAGCCCTTACAATTGCAAAAACAACCTGCTACCATTGCGGTGATGAATGTTTAACTACATCATTTAGTATTGATGAAAAGCAATTTTGCTGCCACGGCTGTAAAAGCGTTTATGAAATATTAGCAGATAGCGGCCTTTGCAGCTATTATAACTACAATGATCATCCGGGCGCCACCAGGGCAAGAATCGATAAACGGTTTGATTATTTGAGTGAACCCTCTATTTTAAAAGAACTACTTGACTACACAGATGATCACATCTCGCTCATCACCTTTTATATACCACACATACATTGCAGCTCCTGCCTTTGGCTACTTGAGCAGCTAAATAGGTTCAACCCGGCCATCCATTATTCAAGGGTTGATTTTTTGAAAAAACAACTGGTTGTGCGTTTTGATCACCAACAGCTCGGGTTACAGCAATTGGTAGAGCTTCTTTATGATATAGGATATGAACCGCTCATCAGCCTGCAGGATATCATAAAAAAACAAAACAAGGCAGATAAAGGTAATCTTGTTCAAAAAATAGCTGTAGCGGGGTTTTGTTTTGGTAACGTAATGCTTCTTAGCTTTCCTGAATACTTTGGGCTCTCGGTATATGAACACAGCTTTAAACAGTTCTTTGGGTATTTAAATATACTTTTTGCGTTACCGGTGGTATTTTTCAGTGGCCGGGGCTATTTCATTTCAGCCTGGACAAATTTAAAAAGCAAAATACTGAATATTGATTTTCCCTTGGCCCTTGGTATCGCGGTGCTTTTTGCACGTACAGTGGCAGAAATATTAACACATACCGGTGCAGGCTTTGCAGATACCCTTTGCGGGCTTGTATTTTTTTTACTGGTAGGCAAATTTGTGCAGCAAAAAACCTATCACCATATCTCGTTTGAAAGAGATTACAGGTCCTTTTTTCCGGTTGCTGTTCAGGTTTTAACTGATGATATTGAAAAGCCCATCCCGCTTGCCCAGTTAGTAACCGGGCATCGTATGGTGATCCGTCATAATGAGATCATTCCCGCAGATGCCATTCTTTTAAAAGGCAAGGCATTGATAGATTTTAGCTTTGTTACAGGAGAAGCTGTACCTGTTAATAAAACATTGGGCGAAATAATTTACGCCGGTGGCCGCCAAACCGGCGAAGCAATAGAATTGGAAGTTGTTAAGCCCGTATCACAAAGTTACCTCACCCAGCTGTGGAACAATGAAGCGTTTACCCGCAAGCAGGATAACCGCATGAAAACCTTTAACGAAACGGTTAGCAAGTACTTTACAATTGTATTAATTATAATTGCCGTTGGCTCGCTGATGGCATGGCTTCCCTTTAATTTCAGAAGAGGAATAGATGCCTTTACTGCTGTGTTAATTGTTGCATGCCCATGTGCGCTTGCCTTAAGCACACCTTTCACCATGTCGGCCGCGCTGAGTATTTTCGATCGCAACCTTTTCTACCTGAAAAACACAGCTGTAGTAGAGCAACTGGCCCGTATTGATACCCTGGTTATGGATAAAACAGGTACCATAACCACCGGCAACAGCAAACGGATTGAATTGAGCGGAGAATTATCTGATGTACAAAAGCAAATGGTGTATAGTGCCTGCTCAAATTCCATTCATCCCTTAAGCCGAATGATATGCCAATTTTTAGGCGACATGAGGAAATTACCGGTAAACGAATATATAGAAATACCAGGTAAGGGCATTAACGCCAACATTGCCGGGCACCAGCTTCATATTGGAAGTGGCGACTTGATCTTTGGGTATTACATAGATACAAAGCAAATAACGCGCGTTCATTTAATGATAGACGGCTATTACCTGGGTTATTTTGGATTTGCTCATGAATATCGTGATGGCATGGATAAGATCAGTTCACTATCACCAGATTACCAGCTGTTCCTGCTTTCGGGAGATCAGAATCATGAAAGGAATGAGCTGATTCATTTTTTCCATGATGATTCCAGGATGCATTTTAATCAGTCGCCTCAACAAAAGCTTGATATGATCCAGAATCTTCAGCAAAAAGGGCATAAAGTGATGATGTTAGGTGATGGGCTGAATGACTCGGGAGCACTTAAGCAAAGTGACCTTGGAGTTGCTGTAACCGATAATGTAAATAACTTTTCGCCCGGGAGCGATGCCATCCTGGATGGACGTTCATTTGATAAATTACCGGCGTTTCTTCTTTTTTCAAAAGATACGGTTAACATTATCCACCTGTCCTTCCTCATCTCCTTAACATATAACATTATCGGTTTAAGTTACGCGGTTACAGGGCGCCTCTCCCCGCTTATAGCTGCTGTACTGATGCCATTGAGTACCGTTACCATAATATCCTTTACAACCCTGGCTACACATTTTACAGCAAAAAGAAGAAAATTAATATGAGCATCATTTATTTCCTCATCGGCTGCAGCGTATTGCTGGCCCTTGGATTTTTAAGTGCCTTTTTATGGGCACAGCGCAGCGGGCAAAATGATGACCTGTATACGCCGTCCATTCGCATTTTGCTGGATGATGAACAACCAGATGAGGATAAAAAGTGACTACGATCACTTTTAAAGCCAACTGTCATCATTCTGTCACCCGCCACTCCTCAATAGTTTTACAACCATAAAAAGACAACATTTTATGCAGCCCGAAAATTTTTATTATGACAACAAGATCGTCCGGAATTTTGGTATAGCTACCGTAATCTGGGGTATTATTGGAATGACTGTAGGCTTAATTGTAGCCATTCAGCTTTACCATCCTGCCGCCAATATGGGTAACCAGTATACAACCTATGGACGTATCCGCCCTCTTCACACCAATGCGGTTATTTTCGCATTTGTTGGTAACGCCATTTTTATGGGAGTTTACTACTCCTTACAACGCCTGCTTAAGGCACGCATGTTTAGTGATGCTTTAAGTCAGATCCATTTCTGGGGCTGGCAACTCATCATTGTTTCGGCCGTAATTACACTGCCATTAGGATTTACTACCTCACATGAATATGCCGAACTGGAATGGCCTATTGATATTGCCATCACCATTATCTGGGTAATTTTTGGCATCAATATGTTTGGTACGATATTTAAACGCAGGGAAAGACATTTGTACGTAGCCATTTGGTTTTACATTGCCACATTTATTACCATTGCCGTTTTACATATTGTTAACTCATTTGAGCTTCCGGTATCAGGTTTTAAAAGCTATATGGTTTATGCCGGCGTTCAGGATGCCCTGGTACAATGGTGGTATGGCCATAACGCGGTAGCGTTTTTCTTAACTACACCATACCTGGGCATGATGTACTACTTTTTGCCCAAAATGGCTAATCGTCCTATCTACTCTTATAAATTAAGTATTCTGCACTTTTGGGCCCTTATCTTCATTTATATCTGGGCAGGCCCCCACCACTTATTATATACTACCTTACCGGGTTGGGCACAATCTTTAGGTGTAGCCTTTTCTATTATGCTTATAGCCCCAAGCTGGGGTGGTATGATCAACGGATTGCTTACCCTTCGCGGTTCATGGGACAAAGTAAGGGATGATGTTATTTTAAAATTCATGGTTGTTGGCTTAACCGCTTATGGTATGGCCACCTTTGAAGGACCAATGCTTTCTTTGAAACAGGTTAACGGCATTGCTCACTTCAGCGATTGGATCATCGCGCACGTTCACGTTGGCGCCCTGGGCTGGAACGGCTTCCTCACCTTTGCCATTTTATACTGGCTTATCCCCCGTATATATAAAACAGAACTGTTCTCTAAAAAAATGGCTTCTTTCCATTTCTGGATAGGCACCCTGGGTATTTTATTTTATGCCATACCCATGTATTGGGCCGGCTTTACGCAAAGCCTGATGTTAAAAGAATTTACATCAGAGGGAATGCTGAAATATCCAAACTTTTTGGAAACTACTTTGCAAATCCTGCCCATGCATATGATGCGTTCTGCAGGTGGCGCCATGTACCTGTTAGGCGTTATTGTTATGGCCTATAACCTTACGCGCACCGCTTTACAAGGTAAACTGGTAGCTAATGAGGCAGCCCAGGCTATGCCCCTTGAGCCTGTACATACCATTGCAAGAGAAAACAGCTGGCACCGCAGGCTTGAACGTAAACCTATTCAGATGCTTATAGCCGCATTGCTTGTTATCCTTGTTGGAACTTTTATTGAGCTGATGCCTACCTTAACCATATCATCAAACATACCAACAATTGCTGCTGTAAAGCCTTATACGCCGCTTGAATTACAGGGCCGGGATCTTTATATAAGAGAAGGTTGCGTAAACTGCCACTCACAAACGGTACGTCCCTTCAGATCAGAAACTGAGCGTTACGGTGAATACAGTAAAGCGGGCGAGTTTGTTTATGACCACCCATTTCTTTGGGGCTCCAAACGTACCGGACCGGATTTAGCCAGGGAAGGACAGAAATATGGAAACGCCTGGCACTATAATCACTTAATGGATCCGAGGCTGATGTCACCGGGAAGTATCATGCCTAATTACGATTGGCTAATAACCCAAAATTTGGATACCACATCAACCCGGGTTAAAATAAACGCCATGCGCACTTTGGGTGTTCCCTATCCAGTAGGATACGAGAATATAGCTAACCAGGACCTGGATAAACAGGCAAAAGAAATAAAAGACAACCTGTACCAGGACCACATCAAGGTAAAAAGCAACAAAGAGATCATCGCCATTATTGCTTACCTGCAACGTTTGGGAACAGATATCAAAGCAAATAAAACAGCCAATAAATAATTACATTATGTTTAAGCAATTCACAGAAAACATTAACGCAAACCAGGCTTACCTGCTTTTCTCTTTGGGGATATTCTTTGTGTTTTTTATTGTAGTAACGGTTATGCTTATCCGTATCCGCAAACCGCATGTAGATCATATGAGTGATTTACCGCTACAAGATAGTTTAACCGATTTACAACAACCTTACCAATCATGAAATTTCACCGGATCATCATATCCTCAGCCTTAATATTGCTTATGCAACCGGCTATGGCGGCAAGCGATAGCCTGATTCCTACCGATATAATGAATTACATCGGCTATGGGGCTATCGTAACTATGCTTCTTTTATTCCTCATAGTTATGTTGATTTTACTGAAAACTTTTAAAGTTTTAACCAGGATCATTTTTAAATATGAGGGCTATACCGAAGAGCAGATCATTGCAGAAATGAAACCTGCAAAAAAAGAAAAGAAACCCAAAGCCGAGGTTTGGCAAAAACTGCTTTCCCTAAGGCCGATGGAACAAGAAAATGAGATACTGATAGCGCATGATTATGATGGCATACAGGAATTGGATAACCCAATACCCGGCTGGTTCATGTACTTGTTTTACGGCTCTATCGTTTTTGGCGTTGCCTACTTGCTTAATTACCATGTTTTTAAAACAGGGCAGTTACAATATGCAGAATATAAAACAGAAATGGTACAGGCTGATATAGAAAAGAAGGCATTTTTAAGCAAAGCTGCTAACCGGGTTGACGAAAACACTGTAAAACTGGTACATGATCCCGCGGTGATAGCGTCTGGGCAAACTATTTTTAAATCTACCTGCGCACCATGCCATGGTGACCACGCGCAGGGCAGTGTTGGGCCAAACCTTACAGATGATTATTGGCTGCATGGCGGCAAAATAAACGATTTGTTTAAAACAATTAAGTATGGCGTGCTGGCAAAAGGCATGCCCACCTGGGAAAAGCAATTATCACCCAAACAGATATCCGACGTGGCTAACTATATAAAATCTATACACGGAACGAAGCCTGCTGGGGCTAAAGAACCCCAGGGAACTAAAGAATCAGATGCGGATAACAAATTAGCATCTAACAATTAAAATACAGATCATGGACGGATTACTGGAAGGGAAAGAAACAGAGAAGCGTAAATGGATATATCCGCTGATACGGAAAGGTAAATTATATAAATGGCGTTCATGGATTAGCTATGCATACTTAATACTGTTTTTCACAGGTCCGTTAATCAGAATAAAAGGGCAACCTTTATTGATGCTGAACTTTATCGACAGGCAATTTGTAATCCTGGGGCAGGTTTTCTGGCCCCAGGATATCTTCCTATTTGTATTGGCTACCCTGGTTTTTGTAGTTTGTGTTGTTTTATTTACAATCGCC
Source organism: Mucilaginibacter sp. P1_A3 (assembly GCF_056406855.1). Lineage (NCBI taxonomy): Bacteria > Pseudomonadati > Bacteroidota > Sphingobacteriia > Sphingobacteriales > Sphingobacteriaceae > Mucilaginibacter > Mucilaginibacter sp. P1_A3. Next base: position 575,550 of record NZ_JBFTZJ010000002.1, on the reverse strand, counting down.
TTTGGCCGTATTTTTTGTGGCTGGATCTGTCCGCAAACTATTTTTATGGAAATGTTTTTCAGAAAAATAGAGGTTTGGATAGAAGGCGATGCAAACAAACAAAAAAAGTTAGATGCCGGTCCCTGGAACAAGGAAAAAATATGGAAAAAGACAGCCAAACACCTCCTGTTTGTTATTTTTTCATTCCTTATTGCAAATACTTTCCTGGCCTATCTGGTTGGCAGCGAAACATTGTTCAAGATCATCAGAGAGCCTGTTGAACTGCATTGGTCTGGATTTTTAAGCATCTGGATATTTACAGTTGTTTTTTACCTGGTATACAGCCAGGTACGCGAACTGGTATGCACTGTAATATGCCCTTACGGACGGCTTCAGGGAGTATTACTCGACCAGGACACCCTTGTTGTTGCTTATGACGAAGTTCGTGGCGAACCACGCGGCAAATTATCAAGAACCATTGAACCTGTTAATACTAAAGGCGACTGTGTGGATTGTGGTTTATGTGTATCTGTTTGCCCCACAGGGATAGATATAAGACAGGGAACACAAATGGAGTGTATTAACTGTACGGCATGTATTGATGTATGTAACGAGGTAATGGAAAAAATCCATAAGCCGCTTAACCTCATCGGTTTTTACTCAGAAAACATGATCCATAAACAGCAAAAACCATCTTTTACAGGAAGAATGGCTGGCTACAGCGGGATCATTGTTGTTTTGATCACCGTGCTGAGTTACTTCATTTTCAATCGTGGAGATATGGATATTACTGTTATGCGCAGCGCCGGCATGCTGTACCAGGAACAAAAGGGAGGTTTTATCAGTAATATTTATAACGCTGAGATCATCAATAAATCAAACCTGGACAAGAACATCACGCTCCAAACCGCCGACCCGGCCATCGGAATAAAATATATCCAGGCACCGGGCAAGGTTGCTGCCGGCGGATCTGTAAAAACTGTTTTTTTTCTCATGGTGCCCTCCCGGCAGATTCACGCTCCAAAAACAGATATTAAAATAAACCTGGTAGTGAATAAAAAAGTAATTAAAACAGTAAGCACCACATTTGTTGGGCCATTAAATGATTAAATTATGAATTGGGGAAAAGGAATTATTATTGGTATGGGTTTATTTATGCTGTTTATTATATTAATGTGCGTAAAGATGTTTGCTTTACCGGCCGACGAATACGACCATCATTATTATGAAAAAGGCTTAAACTTTGATAAAGATTTTGATAAGGAAAAGCAAGTGGTAAAGGATCATGCCCGACCGCTAATAAGCATTATCGAAAAGCAAGTAAGCGTCACTTTTGCAGAACCAGCCAAGGGGAACATTAAATTTATAAGGCCATCAAGTGAGGCCCTTGATAAAACATTTCAATTAAATACTGATACTGGCCTGGTAACACAAATATCGGCCAGAGCCTTAACAGAAGGCAGGTGGAGGGTAGTGTTGGAATGGCAAAGTAATAAAAAAGCCTATTTATACGAACAGGAAGTAGATATAAAATGAGCAGTAACCAGGTAGCTTTCTTTATTGGTTTATTTGGCAGTGTACACTGCATAGGAATGTGTGGCCCGCTTGCATTTGCTATACCATCATTTCATGCACGATGGTGGCTTGTAGCAACAGATAAATTTATTTACAATGCTGGCCGTGTTATTACCTATTCGTTTTTAGGATTACTTATTGGTTTTATTGGTAAGCAACTTTGGTTGGCTGGCCTGCAGCAAAGTGTGAGTATATTAACAGGTATACTTATCATAATGGCTGGGTTTTCACGGTTATTTAAAATAAAACTTATGCAAAGCCGGTTAATGCCTAAAATATTAGCGCCTGTTAATCGCTTAATAAATTATGCATTGAAACACAAAGCCGGGCATTTAGCAATTGGAATGTTAAACGGCCTTCTTCCATGTGGTTTTGTTTACCTGGCCCTTGCCGGGGCTGTTAATACCTCTTCGCCATTTTCTTCTGCGCAATATATGTTTTGGTTTGGTGTGGGAACATTTCCACTCATGTTGCTGGCGACGGTCAGTTCTGGCTTTATCGGTCCGGCTGTAAGGCGCCGTATTAATAAAGGAATGCCTTATCTCATGGTTTGCCTTGGGCTTTGGTTTGTTTTGCGTGGCCTTAATTTAGATATCCCCTATTTAAGCCCGGCTAAACAATCCTCAGGAATTAATGCCTGCCATTAAACACAGTTTCCTGTTATTTTAACTGATATTTAATTTCTTAAACACAATACCACTGGGTAATACTTTGAAGAATGTTAAGACACCTGGGAACAAAAAGAACCTATCAGCATAATGTAAAACTGGCATCATTGTTAGGTATTACTGCAGGCTTTGTTAATGCAGCAGGGTTCCTGGGATTTAGTGTTTTAACTACCAATGTAACCGGTCATGCTGCATTATTTGCAGAGCAGATTGCTTTGCAAAACTGGGGAACTGCAAGGGTAGTTGCCCTTTGGATGTTCCTTTTTTTAGCCGGAGCTTTTATATCAAGCTTAATTGTTTCCAGGATCGGCAAAAACCAGCAATATTCATACGTAATTCCAATACTGATTGAGACGACTATACTTATCAGCGTAGCCCTGGTGGGGTATAGATATGACCACAGCTTAGTTGCAAAGGAAATATTTGCGGGTAGCCTGCTTTTTGCAATGGGCCTGCAAAATGCACTTGTTTCCATGGTATCCGGTTCGGTGGTCAGAACAACGCACCTAACCGGCACATTTACCGATCTGGGCATTGAACTGGCTCAGTTTATCCAAAATAAACCCGAAGAAAATAAGGCATTAAAGCCAAGAATAAAGTTACGCATGGCCATTATTCTTTTCTTTATGTGCGGTGCATTGGGTGGTGCATGGCTTTTTCGCTCATTTAGCTTTTATTCTTTTTTTGTACCGGTTATCATACTTATATACACTTTAATATATGACGTGTTCCGGATCACGGTTAAACGCTATTACAGAAACGTTAAAGGCTTGTTTAATAAATGATCGGGAGTTAGAACAATTAAACAGCCATGCTAAATAATTGGGTGGCTGGCTTATCTGCCCACAGCCTTGCATCCAGGCACATGCAAATATTACGCAGGAAACGTTTTCCTTTTGGTGTAACCTTTAAACCCAACGAGTCCAGTTTAATTAAGCCATCTTCTTCAAGCGACTGAAGCTTCTCCATCCCCTCAAAAACGGCTTTACATGGCTCTGAATGATGGTTCCAATAAGTATATCCCTTACACATTATATTTAAAATATGCTTGCGTATAATAAGATCTTCGCTGGTAAGTACATGGCCTTTAAAAACAGGCAGCTCTCCTTTTTTTGTAAGTTCAAGGTATTCTTCAACTGTTTTAACATTTTGGGCAAAAGCATACCAAGAATCGCTTATAGATGATACACCCAGGCCAACCAATAATTGGGTATGCTGGCTTGTATACCCCATAAAATTGCGGTGTAAATGACCTGATGTTTCGGACTCCAATAACTCATCTCCCGGTAAAGCAAAATGATCCATACCAATCTCCTTATAACCAAAGCTAATGAGCAGGTTTCGCCCCGTTTCATGTAACTTACTTTTCATATCCGGGTTTGGTAAATCATTTTCTGTAAATCGCCTTTGCCCTGGCTTAAGCCATGGTACATGTGCATAGCTGTAAAAGGCGATCCTATCTGGCTTTAAGCCCGAAACCATATTCATGGTATTAATCAAACCTTCTAATGTTTGCAATGGGAGCCCATAAATCAAATCATAATTAATAGATGTATAGCCAATTCTTCGGGCTTGCTGCGTTACAGCCAATACCTGCTCAAAGGATTGACTCCTGTTGATAATGAACTGTACCTTTGGATCAAAATCCTGGATTCCTAAACTTAAACGGCGAAAACCAAGATCAAACAAGGTTTGTAAATGATCAACAGTAGTATTTGCCGGATGGGCTTCGAAACTAAATGCAGCGTCTTTATGAATGTGAACGCCTTGAAGCAATCCATCAACCAATTGATGTAAATTTTCAGCGCTAAAAAATGTTGGAGTACCACCACCGAGATGTATTTCACGAATCACCGGCGTACCTTCAAATACCTGCAAATACATTTGCCACTCTTTTAAAACAGCTTCAATGTAAGGCTTTTCTACACGGTGATTTTTTGTGATACGTGTGTTACACCCGCAATAAGTGCAAAGATTTTCGCAAAAAGGGAGGTGTATATAAAGGCTAATTCCTGACGAACTGTTGCTTTCGTCAAAAGAAAATTTGACAGATTGTTTCCAGAGTGAAGTGCTAAAAGTGTCACTATCCCAATACGGCATAGTAGGATAACTGGTATAGCGCGGAACAGCCACATTATATTTATCGGCTAATTGCTTGTTAATATTTTCCATAGCTTAAGAATGGATAACCTTTTCTGTAATTGGATTTTTTTTGCATTCCTGTGCACACGCGCAGGCTTTGCCAACACATTTGTTCAATTGCCAAAGATCAAGGCTTTTAATAGTCTGATCAGCTATTTCCTGTAAGGCTTCTTTAGTGAGATAGGCCTGGTGAGGGGTGATCAAAACATTGGGATAGTTCATCAAACTTTGTAATAACGAATCTTTAACGGGGTCATTTTTATGATCTTCAAAAAACAAACCTTTTTCAAACTCATATACATCAAGCCCCAAATAGCCTATTTTTTTACTTTCAATAGCTTTAAGCACATCTGCGGTATTAACCAGCATACCTCTTGAAGTATTGATCAACATCACGCCATTTTTCATTTGATCAAGCGTAGCTTTTTGGACGAAATGTTTGGTATCCGGCGTAAGTGGTATGTGCAATGAAATGATATCGGCAGTACTTAGGAGATTCTCCAATGATACAGGTTTCACATAGCGCAGATTCTTAGGAAAATAGGGATCATATCCTATTACCTGGCATCCCAAACCATGATATATGGATGCAGCTGCCTGCCCGGTATTCCCTAAGCCAATAATTCCAACCACTTTTCCGGAAAAATTAAAGCCAATCAGTCCATCGTTTCTGAAATCAAATTCATGGCTATGCTGGTCGGCCTTAACTACCTGCCGGTTTAGGGCAAATGCCATTGCTACGGAATGTTCTGCAATTGCCTGTGGGGAATAAGATGGTACATTGGCTACTTTTATACCATAAATAGCTGCTGCATCTTTATCAATATGATCTGTCCCGGCCGATCTGGTTACTATAAACTTTACTCCCAGGGCAGCCAGTTTTTCAATAACTGTTGCAGATACATCATCATTGGTAAAAACAATTACCGCATCCTTCCCTTCGGCATAGATAACCGTATCCGGCCCCAGGGGGTTGGAAATAAGTGTTATGTCGTGCTTCTTTTGATTGGCTTTCGCCAAATATTCTTTTTCAAAAGGCTTAATACTATAGGCTACCGCTTTCATCCGAAATACTTTTATAAAACAAAGTTATCGTTATGATTGCCCCGATAGTATGAGCCAGGTCAGTCAAAAAAATGACCTATATCAGTTTTTCATTTTAGCAAGTTTTTCAGGCTCCAAAATGGTGATCAGGCTGCCCTTTTTTTCAATCAAACCTTCATCCTTAAAATCTGACAAAGTACGACTAACAGTTTCTGTAGCCATACCAGCCATAGCGGCGAGGTCTTCCCGCGTAATTTTAAAGCCTTCTTTACCGTCGTTTTGTTGGCGATATAGCCTGATCATGGCCTCTGCCATTCTTTTTCGTACTGAATGGTAGGCCAGCTGCATAAGCTGATCTTCCTTATCCCTTATATCATTTGCTAAAAGCTTGATAAACTCGCGGGCAACTTCTGGATACAGGTTAAGCAATTGCTCCAATTGATCTTTTGGAATAAGGCACAATACGCTATTTTCCAAAGCGGTTGCCGTATCTGCGTAGGGCTCATTGGCCAGCAGCGCGTTAATGCCCAGGTATTCATCATGGGCGTAAATACCGGTCATCAATTCTCGTCCGTCTTCTGCAAGTTTAATTGTTTTTACCTTTCCGCTAATAACAAGGTAAAGGCCAGAACCTTTGTCCCCATCATAGTAAATAACCTGATTTTTTTTAAAGTGACGGCTTTTGCGATCCTGGATGATCTTTTTTAATTCAGAAAGCCCGTCATTTTTGGAGATAAGGTTATTTAAACGATCTAATGACTTGCTATAAAAGTTTTTTTGGATTTCCTTTTTCTTCAACCTGCTTTCAATGGCGTTCAGGAGGTCCATATCATCAAAAGGCTTGGTAAGATAATCATCCGCCCCCATTTCCATTCCTTTTCTTAAATCCAGCCTCTCGGCTTTTGCGGTTAAAAATATAAACGGGATAGCCGCGGTTTCCGGATTCTTATTCAGCATATATAAAACACCATAACCATCCAATTCGGGCATCATTATATCGCATAAAATAATGTCTGGAATTTCTTTTAACGCAATTTCGACTCCTTTTTTCCCATTATTGGCATCAAATACCTGGTAACCGGCAAGTTCAAGAATTTCCACCACGTTCTCGCGGATGTCGTTATTATCTTCAATAATCAAAACTTTTTTACTCATGATATTGGAAATGTAATAGTGAATAAGGTTCCCTGGTTAATATTACTCTTAAATTCTATATGCCCGTTCATCAAATTGGTATAACGTGCCACAATATTTAAACCTAAACCGGTTCCGGGAATATTGCCCGTATTATGAGCGCGAAAAAATGCTTCAAATAAATGCTTCTGGTCGGCATCTGGTATCCCAATACCATTATCTCTGATGGTAATAATGCATACATGATCAGTGATCTCCGTATTAAACTCTATAAAAGTATTCTCGCCCGAATATTTGATGGCGTTCGCGATAAGATTGATGACACAGTTTTTCAGCAGATTTTGGTCAAGGTTAACTATACTATGAGTGCCGGTATGCTGATAAATAATATTTTGATTTTGTTTGGCCACCACCTGCAGTTCTTCAGTTATTTCTTCAGCGAGTTTAACCAGATCAAACCGTGTGCATGAAGCCTCTACCCTTCCGGCCTCCAGTTTTTCCAGCGACAGGAAATCATTCAGGATGGTTGTTAAATTACCTACCGCATTTTTTATTTTCCCCACATGTTTCCTGATGTTTGGATTATCAAAGGGCTGTGCATATTTCTCTATTAATGAAGCAGATAACTGTACAGCACTTAAAGGCGTTCTGAATTCATGAGAAGCCATAGAAACAAAGCGACTTTTTAAATGGCCCAGCTCTTTCTCCTTTTCAAGCGAAATACTAACCTCTTCTTTTGCTTGTTGCAGCGCTTGCACCGTGTTTTTCAACGACATTGTACGCTGTTCAACCAACTCTTCCAAATGGGCTGCATAATCCCTTAACTGATCCTCGGCTTCTTTTTCCCTTGAAAGGTCATGAATAAATCCGGCATATATTTTTCTCTCGGCAAAAGGAACCTCACTTACACCAAGCCTGAAAGGGAATGTTGACCCATCCTTTTTCAATCCGGTTACTTCGCGCCCAATACCAATTATATGTGGACTACCTGTTCGTTGATAACGATTGATATATTCATCATGTTGCTCTTTATCCGGCGGAGGCATAAGCGTTGAAACATTTTGGCCTATCACCTCTTCTGGACTACACAAAAAAAGCTTACAGGCCGATGGATTAATACTTTCAATAATTCCACGGCCATTAATTGTAATAATACCATCAATGGCATTATCAATAATAGCTTTTAACAGGGCGGTGTTTTCCATAAGGCAGTTTTATCAAAAAATTGATATCCATCACAAATATTAACATAATGCTTCAATTAAAATATAACTGTTTTCATATAGAAATGTGATGATGGTCATTTTTTATAATATAAAGTAATTACGGACACTATTTAAAAGTCCTAAATGCAATGACAACAATTTCCCCATAATCATTTCGGTGAAGAATATCACAAAGAACTGCTTGATGCCATATTGTACATTTAATGATCACTGTCAGGTTTTAACATGTCGGCAATCAGCTTTTCAATGCCAAATTGGATTTAGTTTTGAAACGAAATTTAAATAAGCTTAAGATTTATATGATTGATATAAAATATATCTCTGCAGACGAAGCATTGAAATTGGTGCAGCCCGGTAACCGTGTCTTTATACATGGCAGTGCCGCTACTCCGGTGTGTTTAGTTGAAGCCTTACAAAAAAGGCACAATGATCTTTACAACGTAGAATTGGTTAGCATCACAACACTTGGTGATGTGAATTTTGACAGGCCCGAACATCGTAAATCCTTTTTCTTTAATTCGCTGTTTGTTTCGGCGGCCACCAGGGCCGTAGCTAATAGTGACGATGGAGACTATGTTCCGATATTTCTGAGCCAGATCCCCCAATTGTTCCGAAAAAACATTCTGCCAATAGATGTGGCCTTAATCCAGGTATCACCACCAGATATTCATGGTTATTGTTCCCTTGGTACTTCGGTAGATATTGCCAGGGCAGCAGTTGACACTGCCAAAATTGTTATTGCCCAGGTAAACCCGTTAATGCCCAGGACGCATGGAGAAAGTTTTGTCCATATAAATAAAATAGACACGATGGTTTGGCATAAATCCGAACTGCCGGAAGTAAATTATGCTTTTGAAACCAATGCTGTGGTTGAAAAAATTGGTTACCACGTAGCTTCGCTCGTTGATAATGGAGCAACATTACAATTAGGTATTGGCAGTATTCCTGACCAGGTACTAAAAAACCTCAGCACACATAAAAATTTAGGTCTGCATACAGAGATGTTCTCAGATGGCATCATACCACTTATTGAAGCGGGGGTAATAAACAATAGCCAGAAAAAATTAAATAACGGCCGCTCGGTAACCGCCTTCATAACCGGAACCCGTAAGTTATATGATTTTGTAAATGATAATCCAAGTGTAAGGGTAATGGATATAAGTTATGTAAATGACACCAGTATCATTCGTCAAAATCCGAAGGTTACGGCCATTAACAGTGCCATTGAGATTGATTTAACGGGCCAGGTCTGCTCCGATTCTATTGGTACCTATCAGTATTCAGGTATCGGCGGGCAAATGGATTTCATTCATGGCGCATCGCTGTCTGAAGGGGGTAAACCAATCATCGCATTACCTTCGCAAACAAACAAAGGCATTAGCCGCATAGTGCCATTTTTGAAACAAGGTGCGGGTGTTGTAACCACGAGAGGGCATGTGCATTGGGTGGTTACCGAGTATGGCATAGTTAATCTTTTCGGCAAAAACTTAAAGCAACGAGCCAGGGCATTGATAGAACTTGCGCACCCTGATCATCGGGAAATACTGGAAAATTCTTATTTCCAAAGATTTGAACATGCCCGATAAAACCTGTTTAACAAGCGGACGCCCAATTTAGCATTTGAAAATATGAGAACTGTCACCTTTATAAATGACGATCATCATCTACGTACCTACTAACAGTTTCGATATTTATAAATTACTTAACAGGAATTAAAAAATAAAACCTGAATTTATATGGAAACAACAACCGCCATGTCTGCAAGATCATTACAATATTATGTCATCGCTCGGCGATGGCTCTCAGATCTTGAGTTTTTCAAAATTGAAACTTCGTTCCTGCATCGTTTGCTGGATAGCAACATATCCCGCTTAAAGGACAATAACCATATTGATAAACTCATTACTACCGGAAAAACACTTCAGAAACTGGAACAAATGGAAGTTGATGACTTGCTTAACAAGCAAATAAAACAACTGGAGTTAATGGCCGAAGATATTATTCCTGAAGATACGGAAGCATTAGCCTCAACGCAGGTACAGTTAGAATATTTTATGACCAACCTAACCCGCGAATTCCGTTTAATAAAGCAGGAACTATTTAATCTTATACTTGATGTTGAGCATGAAGATAAGATGATTGTAAATTAATCTCACCCCATAATTAATAATTGAAAGAGGCTGCATCATACTGGTTATGAGCGGCCTCTTTTTTTGTCTTCCAGGTGCTTACTATCAATCTAAAATATGATATAGATCATTATTCGCCGAACCAGTTTAGCCGAACTTTATGGCACAATTTAATTGTTATGAAAAACACTTTTGTTAAACACTTTTTGTTAATAGGAATCGCTATCCTGGTAACGTTTAATAGCCAGGAAGCTTGCGCCAAAATCATTAATAATAATACAGATAAAAACGTATTCCAAAGCGATAGTTTATTTAGTAAAGAAATTCAGAAACAAGTAAACAGCAAAGATTTAAGCAGTCATTTATATTACCCTAAATCAGTGCTTCGGTTATATAAGCAAAATGGATTTACTCCTGTCTGGATAAAACCGCAAAACGGGGAAGGGCCCACCTGGCAGGCTATGCTCATGCTTGACTGCGTATTACAATTCGGACTTTCTCATGCTGATTATCACCCCAAAGAACTACTTTACGATAAACTGCATAATATATTAGACACACCAGGCAAAGTAAACCTGGATCAACAGGCCAGGTTTGACATTATGCTTACTGACGCTATTATAACATTCATGAACAACCTGCACTACGGAAAACTTAATCCTGATTATCCGGCCCGTAAGGTTGATGGCAATGTAAATGGCCGTTTTCAAGCTGATAGATTTTTGATACAGGCGCTTAAACAAACCAATACCATGGGAGCAATAGCGAGCGTACAGCCAAAATCAAAAGAATACAGGGATATGCAGCGTAAAATGCATTTGCTTGAGGGCTTATACCAAAATGATTGCTATGAAACTCCCCAGGCCGTGATCAGGAAGATTGCAATTAATATGGAACGCCTAAGATGGGTAAATATTGAAGACAGTGCCTATATCCATATTAATATTCCATCATATACATTAAAACTACACCTTCGGGATTCTACTTACTTTTTCAGGATAATAGCCGGCAAACCAGGAACCCCCACCCCAACATTGCAAAGTACTGTTGGTTACGTTACCACTGCTCCAAAATTGAAGATTCCGCCAAAAATGTTACCCGGAAAAATATTACCTAAAGTAAAAACGGATAACCTCCACCTGCAAAACAATCAACTGGCTACTGACAATAAAAAGGATACGAACATTCAACGATCTTTCATCGATGCCCCAGGTTCACTTGCTTTTCACTTCCCCAATATTTATGATATATATATCCATGATATAAAGGAACAGGCACTATTCATGAAAAAAGAAAGGGATCTGAGTAATGGATCTATCGGTGTTGAACATGCAGAAAAGCTGGGAACACTTTTATTAAAAAATGATAATTCTGAAAGTAAAATTGCTGCCCTTCATAACGGGATGCTCAATCATATTAATAAGAACATCGCTTTAAAAAAACCGCTGCCAATTAAAATCACTTACCTCACCTGCGAGATAAAGGACGGGGAAATAGTTACCTACAATGATATTTACAGTTTGGATAAAAGCCTTGAAATGAAGTTCTATAATGTTAATCAATCATTAAGTATGAAATAGGATTTTATAGATGAAAGTGCCGCCATTTTTTTTAGCCAGGACGTCTTAATTAACAAAAACCTCATCTATAAAAACCCAGCCCGGCTTGCCCTTAGCCGGATGCCAGGAGGGCACGCTTGCAAGTGGTTTAATTACCAACTTTACACAAGATACCGATTGGGTTGTTTTTAGTTTACACTCCAGGCTCATAATGCCGAACGCATCAGTTTTAAGTGGCATAGCAGGAGCTGCATGGCTTAAAAGCTTTAAATGATTTTGATCAGCTCCGCCCCATACTTCAATTTTAGAGGGAAAAAATATCTGTGGCCCCGTGTTACGCATCGCGTCGAGGCTAACAGAGTGCAAATCTACGGCCTTATTAAACCACAACAGCATTTCCATATCCTTTTGTGATGCAAGCCATTTACCATTACCAAAATTGTTTCCGCCCAGTTCTTTATCAATTATTGTTTTGGGGCCGTCGCCTTTGTATTTATCATCCGGGTATTTCAAAAAAGCCACACTATCTGGTGTATAAGTGCTTTTGTAAATATTGAATTGAACAGTATCACTACCTATCCATCCTGCTTTAAAAGCCCGCGCCCTAATCACTGTACTTTGTGTAAATGTTACGCCGGATTTATAGGATGCGGAATGGATACTATCAGGAGCAGTGCCATCGGTAGTGTATCGGATATCAACTCCCCTAATAGGATTGCTTAATTGCAGCTGGTAGCTTTGCTTAAATACAATTGCCGTATTTTTTAACTGCGGACTGGTTAATTTTATCGCTTTTCCATCATCCTTAAATCCTGTTAAAAGTTTAACACGCTTGTTGGCTTTTTGAAAATTTTCCAGCTCGGCAATTTTTAAGCCGGTATCCCATACTGCCAGTTCAGTTAAGCTTTTAATGGCTGTTAGTTGCTTTATATCGGCAAAGCTTAATTTTATGCCCGCCAGCGAAAGACCTTTAAGATATTTAAGCGCCGCGAGTTCTTTTAAACCATTACCCGTAACATCGCTAAAATTAAGGTTAAGCTGACGAAGGTTTTCAAACCTGGCAATAATTTTCAGGTCGGCATCCTTTACCGGCATTTTATTGAGGTCGAGTGCTACAATCTGTTTTTTAATGGCACCTAACTCTTCTAAAGCCTTAATATTGTAAGTGCTTTTATTGTAGATATTTACCGCCAATGCCGGCGACTCATTAGCCAGCTGATAAATGACCCGGTAATTATTATTCAGCTTTTTAATATCCTTATCATCTGCAGCAGAAAAATCATAAACCTCCTCAGTGCTTTCAACGGGCTTTAGCAGTTTTGATGCAATCATCCTTAAGGAATCTGTTGCTGGCAGGCTGATAACTTTTTTCTTAAAGTCGGGATTGCCCTTTACCCACAGATAAAGGAGCATTTTCTCCTCATCGGTAAGTTGTGGTTTACCAACTGGCGGCATATGTTTTTTTTCGCCCTCGGGCAAATGCACGCGCTGAAGAAGTAAGCTTATTGCCGGGTCGCCGGGCACAAAGAGTTTCCCGCTTTTACCACCCTTCAGTATCGCCTCCTGGCTGGTAAGCATAAGCCGGCCCTTCATTTTATCGGGGTTGTGACAGCTTTGACACTTCGCCATGAAGATTGGGTTTATCACATCCTGATAAACTAACGCCTTATCAATCGGAACCAGATTTTTCTCTTTATCCATGATCGGTCCCAAAACAAAATCTTCGCCATGGGTAAGATTCCCGCCAAAGTGCCCGGCAACTATTAAGCAAAACACGGTAACTAATGCCCCCGTTTTGGCCAGTGTAGCTGTATATTTCGGCGTATTTCGAATAAGGTATACCCCATAACCCATAAACGCGACACTCACCCCAAACCATTTGTGCCACTGTAACGTGTTACCTTCATAACCAGCCTCTTTAGATAATAACAAACCCATGATAACTGTTACAGACGATAAAAGAGCCCCTAACAATAACAGGTAATCGGTAAAACTCTGGTATAGCTTTTCGTTGGCAAACTCAACGCGAAAACGAAAAAACTCCATCACCATAGCCAGCATAAGTATCACTATGGGAAAATGCAGTATCAAGGGATGCAACCTCCCTACCGGCTGAAGCCATTGCGGCACAACCAGGTTATTGCCGGCAACAACTAAAACTACTATGAAAATATTTAGCGCAAATAACGTTCCGTCTGCAAAACCTTTATGGTTGCCTTTCATATATTAGCAATGGTGCTTTTAATTAAACTCTTATAAAATATTCCAGGCGCCCAATGCCTTAAAATCCCGTCCATTCTAAAAAACAAAATGGTGTTATGTTATAATCCCCTTTACCACATTGCCTGCAACATCAGTTAACCTGTATCTTCGGCCCAGGCTTTTAAAAGTTAATTTTTTATGGTCGATGCCTAACTGGTTGAGGATGGTGGCATGAAAATCATGTACATGCACGGGATCTTTCACTATATTATAACCAAAATCATCCGATTCGCCGTAAACCAATCCTGGTTTAATACCACCGCCGGCCATCCAGATGCTAAAGCAACGCGGGTGATGGTCACGACCATAATTGGCTTTTTCCAGCTTACCCTGGCTATAATTGGTACGGCCAAACTCTCCGCCCCATATCACCAATGTTTCATCAAGTAAACCGCGTTGTTTAAGATCGGTAACTAATGCTGCGGATGCCTGGTCAACATCCTTTGCCTGTCCTGCCATTTCCTGCGGCAGGTTGCTGTGCTGATCCCATCCCTGGTGATATAGCTGTACAAAGCGTACCCCATTCTCTGATAGTTTTCTCGCCAATAAACAATTGGCCGCATAGGTACCCGGAATAAGGCAATCAGGGCCATACATCTTTACAATATCATCCGACTCCTTTGATACATCCATAATTTCCGGAACGGCGGTTTGCATCCTATAAGCCATTTCATATTGCTGTACTTTGGTATTTATCTCGGGGTCGCCAAATTCTTTATAACTGATGTCATTTAGCGCTGCCAAATTATCGAGCATTTTACGGCGTTCGCGTCGATCCATCCCATTAGGGTCATTCAAATACAGGATAGGATTTTCACCACTGCTAAATTGTACACCCTGGTGAATGGAATCTAAAAAGCCATTACTCCATAGTTTAGAGTAAACTCCCTGGCCATTGCCTTTACCTTTTGATAGCAGTACAGTAAATGCCGGGAGGTTTTTATTTTCGCTTCCCAGACCATAGCTTACCCATGAACCCATGCTTGGGCGATTGCCCTGCTGCGCCCCGGTTTGAAAAAAAGTAAGCGCCGGATCATGGTTAATAGCATCAGTGTTCATTGACCTGATGATACAGATGTCATCGGCAATTTTACCAATATGCGGGAACAGGTCACTTACCCACGCCCTTGATTCGCCATATTGTTTAAAGTCATAAAATGAGCCTACAAGCGGGAATGAAGCCTGTTTGGCCGTCATCCCGGTGAGTATCTGGTTACCACGCACCGATGCTGGCAACTCCTGCCCCATCATTTCACGTAATTTGGGCTTGTAATCAAATGATTCTAATTGCGAGGGCGCTCCATCCTGGAACAAATAAATAACTCTTTTAGCCTTAGGTGCAAAGTTGGGTATACCGGGTATAAACTCAGCCTCACTCTCACCGCCACTTCCGCTAAAAAGATCAGGAATAAGTAACGATCCTAATGCAATACTGCCAATGCCCAGGCTTAATCTTGAAAGAAACCTGCGCCTGTTTATATTGAGCCTGCTTTCTAAAAAATCTTTTTCCATATCAATCAGGTTTTGGTTATCGCTTCTTCCAGGTTATAAATTGTATCTACTACTTTCATCATCGCCGCCAGCGTTATTTTATTGAGGTTTTCAGGCACAGGGTATTCGCCTACGCTTAACAATTTTTTGGCATCATCTGCCTTCATGTTTTTTAATTCATCATTATAATAAGCAGTTAATATGGTCAATTCCTTTTCCTGCGGATGACGGCACATAATTAAGCGAAAGGCCTTGATTATTTTATCTTTCGGCACGCTGTTATCCTGCAACAATTTGGCAGCCAATACCCGGGCAGATTCCAATACTGTAGGATCGTTAAGCATCACCAACGCTTGCAGCGGCGTGTTTGTTCGCAGGCGTTTCACCTCGCATTGGTCGCGGTTACTGGCATCAAATATCCCTAAAGATGCCGGCGGCACGGTTCGTTTTATGAGGGTGTACATGCCACGGCGGTAAAGGTTGGGACCATGTACCTGCTTATAATTAGCCAATATTCCACGCCCTGATGTCGCGTTTTCCCAAAGACCGGGTGGTTGATAAGGATTTACACTTGGCCCGCCAATGGTACGGTTAAGCAAGCCGCTACTTGCCAGCACCAGGTCGCGGACAAACTCGGCAGGCAAGCGATTACGCACGCCACGCGATAGCAAAGTATTTTCAGGATCGGCCTTTAACTTTTCGGGGCCAATCACTGCCGATTGGCGGTAGGTAGCCGACATAACAACTTGTTTTACCAGCCTCTTAATATCCCAGCCATGATCCATAAAATCAACTGAAAGCCAATCAAGCAATTGCGGATGTGACGGCAAATCGCCCTGCATACCAAAATCGCCCGAGCTTTTTACAATGCCCTTGCCGTAAAACTCCTGCCATACCTGGTTTACAAATACCCTTGCAGCAAGGGGGTTGCTTTTATTGAACATCCATTCGGCCAAACCCAGTCTATTTTTTGGATAGTTGGCTGTAAAAGGTAATATTGATTTTGGTGTCCCCGGCTCAACCACATCGCCATGCGCATCATAATTGCCGCGTTTAAGGATATAAGTTGGCCGTACTTTATCGCTATCTGCCATTACAGATACAATGAGTTTACCAGTATCCTGCTTGTTTATAAACGTAAGTATTTTTTTAACATCTTCATTACTGATCTGCATCATCGGCCGCTTGGCATAAGTTTCCGGACCGCCAACGGTAGATTGAAGGCCCACTTCCTTTACATTATTAAAAAAAGCGAACATTTGATAATACTCCTTCTGCGAAAAGGGATCATATTTATGATCATGGCAATGGGCACATTCCAGTGTAATACCCAGCAAAGCCTTACCAAACGTATTGGTACGATCTGTAACATAGCTTACCCTATATTCCTCATCAATTACGCCGCCTTCTTCGGTAATTTTATGGTTGCGGTTAAAGCCTGTAGCCAACAGTTGTTCTTTGCTCGCATTCGGCAATAAATCACCGGCTAATTGCCAGGTGATAAATTTATCATAGGACATGTTTTCATTAAAGGCATGTATCACCCAATCCCTCCATGGCCATTGGGTACGATAATTATCATCCTGGTAACCATGAGAATCGGCATAGCGGGCAACATCAAGCCAGTGTAGCGCCATTTTTTCGCCATATTGAGGAGTTGCCATTAGCTCATCAACCA
Source organism: Mucilaginibacter sp. P1_A3 (assembly GCF_056406855.1). Taxonomy (NCBI): domain Bacteria; kingdom Pseudomonadati; phylum Bacteroidota; class Sphingobacteriia; order Sphingobacteriales; family Sphingobacteriaceae; genus Mucilaginibacter; species Mucilaginibacter sp. P1_A3. The sequence continues at coordinate 558,663 of NZ_JBFTZJ010000002.1, read as the reverse complement.
CTTTTTGGTAAGCATCAGTGCTTTTATCAGCCAAAAAGCTATCCATCAATTGCAGGCTTGGGGGCAAACCGGTAAGATCAAGCGACACCCGTTTCAAAAGCCGTTCTTTATCAGCTTCGGGATTTGGACTAATACCCTTTTGTTCCAGTTTTTGAAGTATAAAATTATCTATGGCATTTTTAGGCCAGGCGCTATTTTTTACCTGTGGGACAGGAGATAAATGTGGCGGAACAAAGGCCCAGTGCTTTTCATATTTAGCGCCTTGTTTTATCCACTTTTCAATCAAATCCACCTCATAAGGTGTTAACTTTTTTAGGTTTGATGATGGCGGCGGCATTTGCTCTGTGGTATCCTTTGTTGAAATGCGTCGATAAACTTCAGACAGCATCGGGTCGCCTGGTACCAAAGCGTGGGCTGATGGGTTGTCTTTTAATGCTCTATAAGCACTTTCCCGAATATCCAGCCGCAGATCTGCCTCCCGGTGCGTAGCATCAGGACCATGACATTTATAACATTTATCTGATAGTATGGGCCGGATGTTAAAATTATAACTGATTGTATCAGGTATTTGTTCAGCATCACCCTGGCCAGATGAATTGCAGGCATGAAGCGTGTACAAAACACAAGCGGCTATCACCAGCCACACATAATACAACTTCCGGAACATTGGTTTAAAATTGGTTAATTGATCTTCAGAAATTAAAATTAATAATTTCCAACACAATTTACAACAAGAATTTAAAATATGTACAAACAATTAACACTCCCTCGTTTAGTAAAAATAAATTCAAATGACGAGTCAAAACCGTATTTTCAAATATGTACAAACAAGTGACCCAGTATTTTGTATATTAAATATAACGCAACAAAAAAGGCCTTAACGAATTAGTTAAGGCCTTTTATTTAAGAAACGCGTTAAAACTTTTATTGTTTAGGCGGCGTTTTTGTTTCCGGGGCTTTGCCTATCAGATCCATAAACTGATCCAGTTTTGGTGTTATGATAATTTGCGTACGCCTGTTTTGGCTTTTACCACCTGGTGTTCCATTATCGGCAATTGGGTTGTATTCTCCCCTGCCACCAGCTGTTAAACGTTTAGGATCAACATTATAAGTATTCTGCAACGCCTGTACTACTGATGATGCTCTTAAAGCACTTAAATCCCAGTTATTCCTGATATTGGCTTGTTTAATAGGCACATTATCAGTGTTACCCTCAATTAATACGTCGTAACTTGAATAATCAGAAATGATCTTGGCTATTTTGCTCAGCGTTGCTCCTGCCTTATCAGATATTTCATAACTACCTGATTTGTAAAGCATATTATCTGATAATGAAATATACACTACGCCTTTAAGTACTTTCACATCCACATCCTGTATTTCTTCCTTGCTTAATGAGCGGGTAAGGTTGTTTGTTAAAACCATGTTAAGCGAGTCGCTTTTGTTTTTGGTTTCAACCAGGTGCTGGATGTACTTATTAGATGCATTAATTTCATCTACCAGTTTGGAGATATTTACATTCCCCTGGTTGTTACCGGCTAAACATTTATTTAGCGCATCCTGCAAAATGGCAGCATTTGATCTTTCCGCGGCTATTTGTTCTTCCAGGCTTTTTACCCTGCCAGTGCTTACGGCAAGCGCCTGCTCACTGGTTTGATATTTTACACTGAGGTCGCGGGTGCTGTTCTGTAATTGGGTGTAGTTACCCTGCAATTCGTTGTATTTTTTGTTGCTAACGCAACCTTGGGTTACTGTTGCTATAATAATTATCAGCAGTAATGAATGGTAAATTTTCATAGTCTGTAATTTGTTTAAAATTGAACGTAATATTACGGACAACTTAGCCGTATCAACAATATACCATTCGAAAAGTTTACATTATTCAATCAAATGAGATTTTATTTTAGATAAAAAAAACGCTCACAGCTCATCCATCTTCTTCTTAATACTTTGCTTATCCCCTTCTGATTTTGCAAGTAAAAGCGCTTTTTCAAAGTTACCTTTCGCTTTCAAGTTGTCTAGATCTGTATAAAGTTCCCCAAGCAATGCAAAGTAAAAGTGGCTATCTTTTATTTCCAGCTTTTCGACTTCAATAATCGCTTCTTCCTTGCCATTCGCTTTTGAAAGTGCATACGTTCGGTTTAAAGCCGCTATAGGTGAGTATTCTATCTGCAGCAAAAGATTGTAAAGTTGCAGAACGCTTTCCCATTTTTCTTTTGTATCCGCCTGCCGGGTACTACAATAGGCAATTTCGGCCTCGATGTGATATTTTGATAATTTATTACCGCTTGCCGCGCAACTTAAAAAATATCCCCCTTTGCTAATTAAATCGGTGTTCCATAAGCTGGTATCCTGTTTCTCGTACAAAATATGCTCACCGTTTTTATTGAAGCGAGCTTCAAACCTCGAAGCATGAAAACACATGAGCGAAAGCAGCGCGTTTACATCGGGCTTATTGGTATTTTGATTTTCTATAAGCATAGTACATAACCGCATTGCTTCAAGGCAAAGATCTTTCCGCAGTGTTTTATCCTGGCTAACAGAGTAATACCCTTCATTAAAGAGCAAATAAACGGTTGTCAGTACAGGCGCCAAACGCTCATCAATTTCTGATGATCCGGGGAGCTGTATCTTAATCTTTAACGCCCTGAGCTTTTCTTTGGCTCTAAATAATCGCTTATTGATAGTTTCCTTATTAGTCAAAAAGGCATCCGCTATTTCCTGAACCCCGAAACCGCAAAGGATCCGAAGAGATAACCCAACCTGCGCCTCCGTTGAAATTACCGGGTTGCAAATAGCAAACATCATTTGTAGCTGACTATCATTTATATTTTCGGGCGACAAGTCGATCTCCGTTTCGTAAAAATCGGGAGTGCTATTTATTATTTCGGGCGAGACCTTGCTTTTAAAAGTGGAACCGCGCTGCAAGTAATTTTTAGCTTTGTTTTTGGCAACGTTATAAAGCCAGGCTGGTGGATTTGGCGGGATACCTGTAATTCCCCAGGTTTGCGTAGCCGTAAGAAAAGTTTCGCTGGCTATATCCTCTGCCATTTCTATCTGGTCGAAACCAAAGCGCCTGCAAAGTACAGCTACAATTTTCCTGTATTCTGTTCTGAATAAATGCGGTATGAGTTCTGCAGTATTCATAATGAAAATGCCGCCAAATACTGCATGCAAACAGTTTTTGGCAGCATCATTTTAATTGTTATCCTGATGGCTTCCTGTTATCTGACGTACTTCAATACTATTACCATCGCCCAACAATATCGGGCAAGTTTTAGCCATGTTTACAGCATCGTCCATATCCTTCGCTTTTATGGTTACAAAACCTGCGATCGATTCTTTCACTTCGGCAAAAGGCCCATCGGTTATCACATTATTGGGTTTTATAACTTTGCCTTCCATGGATAAGCCCGTACCACCAACAAATTTATTCTGGGCCGCAATACCACCTACCCAATCGTGATATTGTTTCATGTATCCTTCCATTTGCTCGGGCGATGGCTGGGCCTCCTTAGTAATCAGATCCAGGCGCATTAAAATTAAATACTCGTTCATTTTGCATTGGCTTTAATTGGCTGCCTACAGGCAGACGGGTTAATAAATATATGAATTATACCCCGATAACAAATGAAATGGAAGCTATTGGACAGTTGGCTAAAAATTTTTACATAAAATATTGAAAACGATCCATTCACAAAACTTTAAAACAAAAAAAGCGGCTATTTGAACAGCCGCCTGAAAGAAATATTTTAAAAATGTTACAGATTTATAAGATGTCCAATAATTTCATTAGGGCTTGCAGGACTTCCTTTTATATTAATCTGTTCAAAATAGGCATACCATCCGGCAGCTTCAACAAGTTCTTCAAACGTTTTGGCAAGTTCGGCTGTTGGGAATTTCCAAACCGCAAAAAAATCCATATCCATGCGGTTAAAAGTATCGCCATCATTGCTGCCCCAGGTTATAATTTCTGTACCCTGCTCACTTAACTGCTGTATGGCAGGACCAAGCTGCGCCATGTATGCCCCCCTTTGTTCATGGTTCATATCAATCCACGCCTGCTTAGCTTTCCAGGCCTCAATGTAATACTTCATAATTATTTGGTTTTAAGTTGGTTATAACTGAAAACAATAATAGCTATTACAATTGATTAAAAAGGACTTGTTAAAACAATTACTTTGTACTTCTTCTTTTACGCTCTTTTACTATCAGGCTCAACTCGCGGCTCATCTGCCCGGCAATAGCGGTATTTTCCTGCGCCCTGCGAAAAAGGTACGGTAAAACTGCTTTTATAGGCCCATAAGGCACATATTTTGCCACGTTGTATTTTGCATTGGCCAGGTTAAAGCTTAAATTATCGCTCATACCTAATAGCTGCGAAAAATAAACGTGAGGGTGTTTATGATCTATTTGCTTACTATCCAATAATTCGGCCAGCAAACGGCAGCTTTCTTCATTGTGGGTTCCGGCAATAAAAGCTATCTGATCAATATGACTTGTACAATAATCAAGCGCCGAATCATAATCCAGGTCTGTTGATTTTTTATCAGTTTGAATAGGAGAATTATAACCCATCTCCAAAGCCCGCTTACGCTCCTTTTCCATGTAGGCGCCACGTACAATTTTGGCTCCCAAAATAAACCCTTCACTCTGGGCTATCTCATGATCGTTTAATATAGAAGCCAACTTATCATGCCTGTACATTTGATAGGTATTATAAACAATAGCTTTTTTTGTGTTAAACTGGGTCATCATAGTTAAGGCCAGCAAATCGATGGTTTCCTGTATCCAGCTTTCTTCGGCATCAATCATAACCGGTACATTGCTGGCATGGGCTTTATCACAAATGGCCAATACCCTGCTTTGAACCCTTTGCCATTCTTGCTCTTCTTCAGGTGTAAGCGTTAAGCGCGCATCAAGTTTCTCCAACAAAGCAAAACGGCCAACCCCTGTTATTTTAAATACAGTTAAAGGAACAGCTTTATCTTTAGATGCCCTTATTACCGTCTTGATGATCTCATCACGGGTGCTGTCAAAAACAGCCTCATCATCTTCACCTTCTATAGAGTAATCCAAAATGGTACCTACTCCTCCGCTGTATAGATTTTTGATCGTGTTATCGCACTCCGCAATGGCTTCGCCGCCGCAAAAGTGTTTAAATATGGTGGCCTTAATGATACTTTTAATAGGCAAACCTATTTTTATAGCAAAATTGGTTACGGGTGGACCGATCTTCACTAAAAAGTTAACGTTAATTATCCTGAACAGCCAGTAAGCGCGGCTAAGATCGGTATTGGTTGAATGACGAAAAGCGATTTCTGTATTTTCAAAAGAGAGCTTAGCGTGTTTGGAATTGTTATCGGTTTCGTTAGAAAGCATGTGCAAAATTATAAAATGATAACTCATTATTCCATGAATAGTTTATTTTTGCGTTTCCATGATTGAATTTAAGTTAACAGGCGACTTCATCCCGATGATACAATTACTAAAAGCTGCCCATTTAGTACAAACAGGCGGTGAGGCGCAAATAGTTGTAAGTGAGGGCGAAGTGACTTATAACGGCCAGGTAGATTACCGCAAACGCCTTAAAGTTAAACGAGGCGACCTGGTTGAATTCAGAGGAAATAAAATCGTGGTTATTTAAATTATGGACACCATTCAGAGCGACAACTACCCTATTTATTTTAATAATAGTATTGATGAACTGGCTAATTTTGTAAAGCAAGGTCATTATTCAAGGTTTTTTATTTTAACAGACGAAAATACAGCAGAGCATTGCCTGCCGCTTGTGAAAAGTAAAATTGAAGATCAGGACAATTTTGACATCATTGAGATAAATGCCGGTGAAGAAAGCAAGGATATTGATTTCTGCATAGGCGTCTGGAAAATGCTGATCGACTTTGGCGCTGACCGTAAAAGCTTACTCATTAATTTAGGTGGTGGTGTTATTAGCGATCTGGGCGGCTTTGCTGCATCTACCTTTAAAAGAGGGATTGATTTTGTACATGTCCCTACTACCCTGCTATCCCAGGTTGATGCCTCTGTGGGCGGCAAAACAGGTATCGATATTGATAGCATCAAAAACATCATTGGTACCTTTACCCAACCAAAAGCTGTATTTATTGAACTAAGCTTCTTAGAAACTTTACCGCCAAGACAAATACTATCCGGCCTGGCCGAAATGCTGAAACACGGCCTTATCCAGGACGCGGACTACTGGCACCAATTAAAGGCAAGCGACCTTACTAAGCCATCTGCCGAATTGGTTCATCGTTCTGTAGCCATAAAAAATAAAATAACGATTGAGGATCCACATGAAAAAGGAATCCGTAAGGCGCTAAACTTTGGCCATACCATTGGCCATGCTGTTGAAACCTATTCGTTGATCAATGATGAAGATCATTTATCACATGGAGAAGCTATTGCTATAGGCATGATCTGCGAATCATACCTTGCCCATAAAAAAACAGGGTTACCTGCTCAAGACCTGCAGGAAATAACTGAAACATTGAATACCCTTTATCCGCGCTATACTATTAAAGAATCAACATTTGATGCTTTATTGGAAATCATGAAAAAGGATAAGAAAAACCAAAACGGTAATATAAATTGCACCCTGCTGACCAAGATTGGTCAATGTAATATTGATAATATCTGCACAGAAGCCGAACTTTGTGATAGTTTATTATATTACATAAATTTATAAATGCAGCATTTAGATAAAACACAATTAAGTGCAATTGTAATACTTTGCCTGCTGGTTGTTTTAACCCTGGTTGAAATGGGCTTGAGCTATTGGGAAGACAGGCACTACTATAAAACACGCGATACACTTACCAATATCTATCTTACCTCGCTTGCCGTTATAACAAACGTGATAGTTAAAGGCAGTACATTTATAATACTGACTTTTACTTATCAATACCGGCTGTTTCAAATACATAATACCTGGCTGTATTGGACTATTTTAATTGTTTTACAGGATTTCCTATACTGGGTTTTGCATTACATAGGCCATTATTGCCGCTTTTTTTGGGCTATACACGTAACCCACCATTCATCAGAGCAATTCAACTTTACCACTGGATTCAGGTCGACGGTTTTTGAGCCCTTGTACAGAGTATTTTTCTATTTACCACTTGCACTGATGGGTTTTACCGCGTTGGATATTTTATACGCCTATTTGGTTACCCAATTTTACGGCAACCTGGTACATACACAGTATAAAGTACCATTACCCAAATGGTACGGGTGGATATTTGTTACCCCGGCACATCACCGGGTACACCATGCATCAAACATTCCTTACCTGGATAAAAACATGGGCATGGTATTAATTTTATGGGATAGGCTTTTTGGAACCTTCCGTGATGAGGATTTACCCGAGCCTGTTAAGTATGGCATAACCAAACAACCCGAAGATATGGGCCCTGTTAATGTAATTTTTCATGAATGGAAAGCCCTGATGCACGATGTTAAACATGCACCCGGTTTTAAAAATAAATTGGGTTATTTATTTAATCCGCCGGGCTGGAGCCATGATGGCAGCACGCAAACTGCTAAGGTGATGCAACGGGAGTATGAAATACAGCACATTACTCCCATTGTCGAACAAAAATATTCTGCTTAAATTTATTATCGGCTGGATTAATATCAATGTTATATTTGAGGCTTAAGCAGAAAACGCTTAACCCAATATACCTTATGCCACAATTTATATCCAAGCTTCAGCACAACACCTATGAAAAAGGCGAATTCTCTGACGAGCAGCCAAGAGATTTGGATGAAACAATTCAACTAATAAAAGATTTTCCCTGGGATTTAGAACGCTCTTTAACTGACATTCAATTAACGGGTCCATCGGTGACTATACAAGACGACGATATAAACTATCTGAAACTTGGACTTTATTTCGGTGGAAAATTTTGCATTTACTATCTGGATAGGGATAATCATTTGTATGAATACCACACCCCTGATATTGAGGCTGCAAAAAAACTCGTTACAGCTTTCTTTAACCAAACATTAGACATAAGTATATTTGAAAAGCACTTTTTTAACATTGGGAATCAGCCCCATTTTATAACCGACGGCTTTGAATACGGGATAAAGCCTCGTCGGATTGCTGTAGTTATGAGCATTCCAATTATCTATGTGCTTTTGTTTGCCGGAGTTGTGCTAGATGCTTCTAAAAACAATAAGGATATCGTGGTTCCTTCTTTATCTATGTTAGCAATTGGAGGTGTTATTTTATCTATATTTTATAAGGTTTTTGAAAACCGGCGACAATACCTTCAAATTTCGCGTGGCAATGATAGGTTTTCTTTTGGGCAAGATAAAAAAAGCATTGTTGTTTGCTATAAAAGGGATATTAAGGAGATAGTTATTTATGGTGGCCGAGGTTCGGGACGATCAAGTATGTTTGAAGTTACCGGTATTGTATTTAACAATAATCAATGCCTTAAACTTTCAAACCTGCTAATATCTAGACAAGATCTTTTAAGCAAATTCCCCGACAAGTTGAGGATTCCTGTTATTTATGACCGCGATTAAGTATTTAAAAGTAGGTAAAATCAATTTTAACAATATAAAATTTGGTTCACCCACAATTTTTCACAAAAAATAAAATTATCTATTGACAAAATCATTTTTTACCGTACATTTACAACATAATAAAAACAAATGAAATTTAACAGTGCATATTTTTATGGTTACTACTTTTACTTTAACAGTGAGAGCCGGGACTAATATGTACTAAACACACATAAAGAATTTAAAAAGTCCCGGCACAAAATGCCGGGACTTTTTGCTTTAACAGGGGTTATGAAAATAGAAAAACCAAGAGTTGCTATACAAGGGATCCGCGCTTCTTTCCACGAAGAGGCAGGGTTAAAATATTTTGGCGAAAACGCCCAGATGATTGAGTGTAACTCTTTTAAACAAACTTTTGAAAGTTTGAAAAAGAGGGAAGCTGATTATGTAGTAATGGCTATTGAAAACAGCATTGCCGGAAGTATCCTTCCAAATTACACCTTACTCCTTGATTATGGCTTCCCGGTAGTTGGTGAAATATATCTGCCCATACAACTGCATTTAATGGCGCTGCCTGGTGTAAAGTTTGAGGATGTAAAGTATGTTACCTCGCACCCCATAGCCTTACGCCAGTGTGTTGATTTTTTTGATGAATACCCACATTTAAAAATTGTGGAAAGCAGCGATACCGCCGCTTGTGCCAAACGTATCAGGGATGAACAGCTGACAGATACTGTGGCTATTGCAAATTCACTTGCTGCAAGTCTTTACGGGCTTGATGTGTTAGAGCGTCGGATTGAATCAAACAAAAGAAACTTTACACGTTTCCTGATACTTACCCATCATGATAATGTAGAGAAGAAAAGTGTTAATAAAGCATCGCTTTGTTTCCAGGTGAGTAATAAAGTTGGTGCATTGGCTAAAGTGCTTAATATTTTTGCCGAAGAAGGCTTAAATATGAGCAAAATCCAATCAATGCCAATTTTGGGTAAACGCAACGAATACAATTTTTATGTAGATGTTGAGTGGGACGAGCAAAAAAGCTATGATAACGCGATAAGACAGATTCTGAAATACACACAAAACTTTAATATACTTGGCGAATATGAAAGACACGAAGACGAGCTATCGGTGACCCCTAAGCCCCAAAGAACTGAACGGGTACGGAGATATATCAATATCCGGAGGAACATTTAAGATCCTGCAGATCGACAACAATAAACAATAATTAAACAAGCAAAAAATATAATAACAACCCCGACTTATAAAATCAAAAAGCCGGACAAACAATAAAACGATGAAACTAAATTTAAACATACAGCCGCTTCATACCTGGATTAAAACCGGTAAAGAACCATTGGTAATAGCAGGCCCTTGCAGTGCCGAAACTGAAGATCAGTTAGTTGCCACAGCTCATTTATTAGCCCAAACTGGTAAAGTATCTGCTTTACGTGCAGGCATCTGGAAACCGCGTACCCGTCCGGGAGAGTTTGAAGGTATCGGCAGTATTGGCTTAGAGTGGTTAAAACGCGCTAAAGCAGAAACAGGTTTGCCAACTGCTATTGAAGTAGCAACAGGTAAGCATGTTGAAGAGGCTTTAAAAGCAGGTGTTGATATTTTATGGGTTGGTGCCCGTTCAACAGTTAACCCTTTCACCGTACAGGAAATTGCTGATGCTTTACGTGGTGTTGATATCCCGGTGATGGTAAAAAACCCGGTAAATCCCGATCTTTCTTTATGGGTTGGCGCTTTAGAGCGTATCAACAATGCAGGTATTACTAAATTGGCTGCTATTCACCGCGGGTTTTCATCTTATGAAAAATCTGCTTTCCGTAACGAGCCAATGTGGGATATCGCTATCGCTTTAAAAACTTTAGCTCCTGAATTGCCTATCATTAACGATCCAAGCCATATCTCTGGTAACCGCGATCTGATAGGTTACATATCACAAAAAGCCTTAGATCTTGATATGCAAGGTTTGATGATCGAATCGCATATTGACCCAAGCGTAGCCTGGACAGATGCCAAACAACAGGTTACTCCTGCTGCCCTTGCAGATATCATTGATCATTTAGCTTTACGTAAACCAGAGATCCGTAACGCAGAAGTAAACGATAAACTGGCCGAATTACGTAACCAGATCGACAAAATTGACGATTTAGTTATCCAAAAAATTGCAGAGCGTATGCAGATTGCTGACAAGATCGGTCAATACAAAAAAGACAACAACATTACCATTTTACAAGTTGGCCGTTGGGACGAGATCCTTCAAAAACGCACCAACTATGCAAAAGCTCTAAAATTAGGCGACGAGTTTACTGAGAAATTATTGGAGCTTTTACATGCCGAATCTATCAGCAGACAAACAGCTATCATGAACACCAGCGAAGCCGGACAAGCAGCAGAAAAACTAACACACGCATAATTATATAGTGATGCAAAACATCATCCTGAATAAAAGCAATAAACAAATAAGTGGCACGGTAAATCTTACCGGGTCCAAAAGCGAATGTAACCGGGCACTTGTTATTGAAGCGTTAAGCAACGGCAAGGTACGGGTAGAGAATGTTTCAGATGCGGCAGATGCCGTGTTATTGGCAGGGATTTTAAGGAACAGTCAAGAATCAAGAGCCCGGAATCAAGAGGTTTTGGCAGGCGATGAAGCTACCCCGCATCCCGCAACAGAAACCCCGAACCTGGTTGACATCGGCCCTGCCGGTACGGCTATGCGCTTTTTAACTGCTTATTATGCTATTCAGGATGATGAAGTAATTTTAACCGGCAGTCAAAGGATGAAGGAAAGGCCAATTGGTGTATTGGTTGATGCGTTGCGGGAACTGGGTGCCCATATTGATTATGAAGAAAAAGAGGGCTATCCTCCTATAAAACTAAAAGGCAGTTTCGAGCAGCTCACTAGTAAGATCAGTATTAAAGGTAACATTAGCAGTCAATACATTACGGCCCTGTTACTCATCGCTGCCCGACTGCCTTTTGGTTTGGAACTACATATTGAGGGCGAACTAACTTCGCGCCCATATGTTGAAATGACTTTAGCAATGTTGCAAAGTGCGAATATACAGCACGTTTGGACAGATAACGTCATTGCAATATCAAATCAGGACTTTGCAACAACATCATTATACATTGAGCCCGATTGGAGCGCGGCATCGTACTGGTACGCTATTGCTGCTTTAGCAGATGAAGCCGAATTATTCCTGACCGGCTTAACACCTTACAGCCTACAGGGCGACAGCGTGATCACCGAGATCATGGCCAACTTTGGCATCACGTCGCAGTTTAAAGATGGTGGTGTGCATTTGTTGAAAGAGGCCAAACCATTAAGCAGGAAGATCTTTGATATGAAGGAATGCCCTGATTTGGCGCAAACAGTTATTGTTGTATGCGCAGCGTTAGGTCATGAAGCCACATTTACAGGCCTTGAAACTTTAAAGATTAAGGAAACCGACCGTATCCTGGCCCTTCAAACAGAACTGGCAAAAATGGGCGTTAAACTGATCGAAAAAGGTCAGGTTTATAAATTGGATTGCAGCGAAAAGTTTATTCCGGAGCGTATGTTTATCAACACCTACCATGATCACCGTATGGCAATGGCTTTTGCGCCACTTGCTTTGATAATTTCTCAGCTGGAATTTGAGAACGGGCCGGTAGTTGACAAATCATATCCCGCTTTTTGGACTGATCTTGAAAAACAAGGGTTTACAGTGGAGGAAACGCAAGGGTAAAGGGGGAAAGGCGAAAGGCAAAAGGTTTAAGGCGAAAGGTTTAAGGCAAAATGCGAACCCCCATAAACCCTACCGTCATTGCGAGGTACGAAGCAATCTCTACACAGGCAGTTCGTACTTGTAGAGTATCTCTGTATAGCAAAGAGATTGCTTCGTACCTCGCAATGACGTATTAATTATAACATCTCATATCTAATAAAATGGCAGGTAATTCATTCGGGCAAATATTCAGAATAACCACTTTTGGCGAATCGCATGGCGAAGCTATTGGGGTAATAATTGACGGCTGCCCGGCACAGTTGGTAGTTGATCTTGATTATATACAAGGCGAGCTGGATAAACGCAAACCCGGTCAATCAAAAATCACTACGCAACGTAAAGAAAGCGATACGGTAAAAATCTTATCGGGCGTATTTGAAGGTAAAACCACAGGTACCCCTATTGCCATGCTGATCCCGAATGAAGACCAGCGTTCAAAGGATTACACCCATAATGTGGATGTTTTCCGCCCGTCGCATGCTGATTACACCTATCAAACCAAATATGGCATTCGTGATCACCGTGGCGGAGGTCGTTCCTCAGCACGTGAAACTGCGGCGCGGGTTGCTGCAGGGGCATTGGCAAAGCTATTGCTTAAAAGCCAGGGTATAGAGATTGCCGCACACGTAAGCAGCGTTGGGAAGATAAATGCACCCAATGTAGAAATAAACTCCATCCAGGAGTTTATTGATGAACGTGAAAAAAACATTGTTCGCTGTGCCGATCCGGCTACTGCCGAAGAAATGATTGAATTTATTGATAGCGTACGCAAAGATGGTGATACCGTTGGCGGTAAAGTAAGCTGCTACATCAAAAACTGCCCCGTTGGCTTAGGCGATCCGGTATTTGATAAACTGCATGCCGATTTGGGTAAAGCCATGTTGAGTATTAACGCTGTACACGGTTTTGAATTTGGATCAGGCTTTTCCGGCAGCGAAATGCGCGGTTCTGAGCACAATGACATCTTTGTTAAATCGCATTTAGGTACGGTGAGTACCATTACCAATTACTCTGGTGGTATCCAGGGAGGTATCAGTAATGGTATGCCAATAGAGTTTAAAGTTGCATTTAAACCGGTTGCTACTATTATGAAAAACCAGGCCACCATTGATAGCGAAGGCAATGCTGCCGAAATATCGGGCAAGGGCCGTCATGATCCTTGTGTGGTGCCTCGCGCTGTTCCTATTGTTGAGGCTATGGCTGCTTTGGTGTTAGCCGATCATTGGCTAAGAAACAGGAACTCCATTTTAGGCTAAAAATCCTGAATCTAAATTTATTACAAGCCCGAAGCAAAAAAGCTTTGGGCTTTTTGCTTTTGGTTTTAAGCTTATATTTATCTTTGATTAAATGCTTACCCTTCTCATCCAATCATACAAACAAGCCTATAGCGGACTTTCTAAAAACAGCTGGTACCTTAGCCTGGTAATGTTTATTAACCGGAGCGGAACCATGGTTGTGCCCTTTATGAGCATTTACACCATTCAACAACTACATTTCACCATTGTGCAATCGGGATGGATCATGGCTATTTTTGGCGTCGGCGCTATAACGGGCGCATTTATTGGCGGGCGGCTATCAGATAAAATTGGTTTTTATGATATCCAGGTTGGCGCTTTGCTGCTCGGCGGCGTCATGTTTATTATTTTAGGTTTTCAGCATACATTCATAAGTGTGGGTATAGGCACTTTTATATTGAGCATTTGTAATGAATCCTTCAGACCAGCAAACTCCGCCGCAATAGCGCATTATAGCAGCGAACAAAATACAACCCGCTCCTATTCTTTAAACCGCTTGGCTGCCAACCTGGGCTGGGCATTCGGCGGTGGCCTGGGCGGCTTATTAGCTTCATACAGTTATCATTCGCTTTTTTGGGTTGATGGCTGTACCAATATTTTTGCCGGATTATTACTATTAACGTTAATGCCCCGTTCAAAGATCAGGAAATCGGTAGAAGCCATTAAAGAAGTCATCGTAGCAAAATCTGCCTACTCTGATCATATTTACCTGGTATTTATCGCCCTGGGAACATTATTCTCCATCTGTTTTTTCCAGTTTTTTATAATGCAGCCTGTATTTTATAAAATTCAATGGCATTTTAGCGTCAGGTTTATAGGTTTTTTGCTGGCGTTAAACGGAATAATCATTGTACTTATTGAGATGATATTGGTGCATAAATTAGATGGCAAAAGAGATCCGCTCACCTACATCAGGATAGGTGTTTTAGTTTCGGGGTTAAGCTTTGTGTTATTAAACATACTGCCTCATACGGCTTTTGTTGCTATATTCATTGTATCGCTGATGACCCTTGGCGAAATTATCAGCATGCCTTTTATGAATACGTTTTGGCTCAGCCGCACCACCAACAGTAATCGTGGCGAGTATGCCGCGCTCTACAGTATGTCATGGTCTGCGGCGCAAATCATTGCGCCGGCAGCAGGTAGCCAGATCATCGCTTATGGCGGCTTTGATACCTTGTGGTGGATATTGGGAGCCGTGTGCCTGTTTGTATCCACCGGATATTATTTTTTGAAAAAATTCAATATAAAAAAACAAAGCAGCGGCCATCATCACTGATCAATCTATTTAACATGAAAAAAGCTATCATATTAGACCTCGATAATACTATATACCCGGTAAGTTCAATTGCCGATAACCTATTTAATAAAGTTTTCGGATTTGTGGATAGCCTTGCCGAAGAAATAGGTTTGGAAGAGGTAGAAAAGGTAAAAGAGGAAATGAAAAGAAGGCCTTATCACCAGGTTGCTGAAAAATTCAATTTTAGCGACGCGGCAAAGAACAAGGGTCTTGAAATGCTTAAAAATCTTGAATACTCCCTGCCTATGCAACCTTATGATGAGTATAAATATATCAGTGAAATTAAAATAGATAAGTTTTTAGTAACTACAGGCTTTACCAAATTGCAGTGGAGCAAAATAAAACATTTAGGTATCGAAGACGATTTTAAAGCAATTTACATTGTTGATCCCGAAGTATCCGCCACCACTAAAAAAGATATTTTCACCATGATAATGGATGCTCACAATTACCTGCCCGAAGAATTGTTGATTATCGGCGATGATCCTGAATCAGAAATAAAAGCGGCAATTTCTTTAGGTATTGATACCTTTTTATTCGATCCCGAAAGCAGGCATCAAAATGCGCCGGCAACGCACTCGTCAAAAAACCTCAAAGATGCAGTTGTAATATTCTCCTGATTGAATTAAACGGTAAGCACTTTAACAGTAACTAATAGCTGCCCCAAGTGCCGCATAGTGTGCTCTGCAGCATGCGTATAAAGGCCGATAACGGTTGACGGAATTTGCGAGCGACCTACTCCCCTCACCTCTTTTAATACAGACTCGTCTGTTTCATACAATTGCTTTAACGCTTTATCAACCTGCAAGTTAAATTGTTCAACAAGTACTGTCACTGTTATATTTTCAGCAGGTTTTCCTTCACCCGATAAATACTCCAACTGTTGTTCGATAAGTCCTTCACCTTTTGCATATGTAAAAAGCCGGTCTAATACCCCAGATAAATGTTGCAAATGAAATCCAGGCGACGCCATGCCTGCAACTTTATTCCACAATAAGGCTTCAGGAAATTTGTTCATCAATTCATTCAGCTCCTCCCTGGCCTGCAGGAGTGCATGCGCCACCGGTTGCACCAGGGAGGGCATATTGCTTAAAGGGCCACGGAGCCAAACTTCCGGTAATTTATTTGCCATTATTTTTTTTGGAGCATTGTTTTAACTTCATCATGATTTAGGGTTTGTGGTAGTCCATAAATCTCTTTTACCCTATCATGCGTATTATCTGTCCATAACCAACTTGTCCACACCATGAACCAGGCCCACTCGGGTTGCGCCGCAAGAATTTCCGGTTTAGGTAATTCACCTGTTTCGCCAAGCACTATTAATTTGCCGTTGGCAAGCTTAAGCAATTCATTATAATCTTTCTGCTCATAATCAAAATGGTACACATCCGATCCTAAAATATCCACGTAGTTGGCGCCAGGATAATACGACTTATAATCATTGGCTTCATCCTTAGGAATATCACGTAAGCCGTTTGCGCCCCAAACCCATACCAGGTTGTTTAAATGGTGATAATTGGTATACCGGTCATACATCATTTTCCAAAGCTTTATGATGCCATTCTCGCCTTTTTTATCGCCCCACCAAAACCAAACTCCATTCATTTCATGATATGGCCGCCATAAAACAGGCACATGCGCATCCCGCAATTGTTTAAGATAACCGGCTTCCTTATCAATATCTGCAAGCCATTTTTTATTTAAAGGTGTATTTGGTGTAGTTAATTCCGTCCATTGAGCATCTGTCAGTTTCCCCTGAATACTTTGCTTCCAATCATAAGGAGGATTGTCTATTGGCCGCCCCTCATGCCACATAATGGTAACCAGGTAACCATCGGCCCATTTCTTTATAGCCTCATCAACCAGTTTCTGGCCAAGGTCTTTATCTCCCCATAACATGAAATCAGATCCCCACAAAGCCGGGTATTGTCCGGAAATAGCCTTTGCACTGTCCGAAAATATATTCAGATCACTATTGTAGTTCTGCTGGCCCGATAGGATGTGCTTTCCTTTGATATCATATAGAAAAGATAATAACTTAACTGCCTCAGGGGATGCATTCTTATTCACTGGTTTAAAGCTTTGAGAGAAAGCGCAAACTGGCAGCAAACAGATTAAAGTGAACAATAAACAATTTTTCATTTTGTAGTGACTGGGGTGATTGGTTCAATATTGCTGATAATTTGTCTGATTTCAAATTTAATTAAAAACTTACACGCTTTGTGGTACGGCTATTGCTATTGATGACACGTATTTAACTGAATTACATTTTTATGCCTTCTGTCACGACAAATAAAGCCCCTCTCTCCCTAATATTACTTTCCTTATTTGTGTTAGCGCTTACTTTTCAAAGCTGTAAAAAAAAGCACTCTGAAATGGCCGACGAGCTTTTCAAAATAACGAAAAACAAAGTTTTTAAAGATGTTGACCCCGAAGCTTATGCCGAAGTATTTAAAAAGGAATTGGCTGCCGAAAAATCGAACTTGGCTAATGAACCAGTTATAGAAGCATATTATAAGGCTAATGACTATCAACCTACGTTTGTATTAAACCATTTAAGCAATGGCGATCTGGATGCAATACCCCAGTATTATAATAAAGCTAACCAACACGGATTAGATTCAAGCTTATTTAGCCCTAATGAGCTTAAAGCTTTGATAGCTAAATTTCATGATGATAAGAAGATAAAAACAATTGATGAAGCATATCATGACCTTGCAAAGCTGGAATTACTTACCGCAAGCACACTAACCAAATACGCCAACGCAATTCAGTTTGGGGTAATCAATCCTAAAAAAATATATTCAAGATACTTCGTGGCAACCAAACGTCCTGATAGTACATCCACGAAGGCCGTGTTTACAGCTAACAGCATCCAAGCCTATCTTGACAGTATCCAGCCTAAAAACCCACAATATGTTGCCTTACAGAAAGCATTTGTTAGTGGCGAGGCATTACCCGGGCTATCAAAAGAAGAAACACAACGTTATTTAATGGTTAACCTGGAACGTTTGCGCTGGAGAAATAAACCTTATGAACCTAAATATGTATACGTTAACATACCCGACTATCGCCTTGATGTATTTGAAGATGGTAAATCGGTATTAAACATGAAAGTTTGTGTTGGCCAGGGACGTAACATGAACAAGGAAGAATCACTGATCCGGTTTGGAGATACAGCTAAAATTGACAAACCTTTTCCGCGCGAAACGCCACAGCTTAATAGTTTGATACATAGTGTTGATGTAAACCCTGTTTGGAATATACCGCAAAGCATAGCCACCAAAGAGATCATTGTTGAAGCAGCCAAAGACAGGTATTACCTATCAAACAAAAATATTGATGTATATAAAGACGGCAATTTAGTGGAGGATCCTGAAGATATTGACTGGTCGACCATAACCAAAGATAACCTGGAATATGATTTTAAACAACGCCCGGGTGATGATAATTCATTGGGTAAAATCAAATTCCTGTTCAAGAATAAGAGCAGTGTTTACCTTCATGATACGCCTGCTAAAGCTGCTTTCAGGCAAAGTATGCGTGCCGTGAGCCATGGTTGTGTGCGATTGGGAGATCCACAGGCATTGGCTAAAAATCTTTTTGGAGAGGGCGAAGACCTGGATACCATAATAAAGGACATGAGCGAGGATAACCCCGAACCTACAAGCATCTCTCTGCCCAAAAAGACGCCTATTTATATAACTTACGTTACTTGTTGGGCAGACGAAAATGGCACGTTGCAATATCGCCCGGATGTATATGGATTGGATATTGTACTTTACGCTCATCTTCAAAAAATCATGGGCAAATAAAAATGCCCGGCTGATTAAAGCCAGGCATTAAATTTAAAAGGATAAGTATTTAAAGTTTCGTTATATCAAATGATGTTGTATCGGCCGCAACCTGGTTTAAGGGAGCGGTTTCATCAAGGTATTTTGAGGTATATGTATTATCATTACCATTGATAAAAAACACCGATTTACCCTGGATTGTATTGATCACAAAATCAGCAACCTCAGGAGACACGGCCGGGCAACCAAAACTACGACCTAAACGTCCCATTTGGTTAATTGCGTCCTGCCCAACATAATCTGCAGCATGAACAACAATACCACGTTGACGTGCACTAATATTAAACCCTGTATCCATACCATCCAAACGTAATGAACGGCCGTGTTTCCCCATATAAATATCATCAGCCAGATAAAATCCCAGGCTGCTTTGATGCGAATCGTTACGATCAGAAAACTGATTTGCCATTTCCATTCCGCTTCCCTGGCCGTGAGCAACCCAGGTATTAAGAAGCAATTGTTTGCTAAATAGATTAATGATCCACATGCGCTTTTCGCGGCTCGATTTGGTAAAATCAACAACCGTAAGCACTGCGTTATTTTGCGAAAGTTTATGGGCAAGTTTTAAGTTAGTGTAACCCGTAACCGCTTTTTCAAACACATCAAACGTTAATCCTGATTCCTGTAAGTTAGCTGCAATATATAGGCTATTAACGTACTGGTTAAATAATTCTTTTGCAGAAAGGCTTGAATTTATCCCTCCTTTTATTTTGGTCGAAGCCGGAGATCTCCAACCAATAATGGTTGCTGAGAAAAATAAGACCGCTAACGTTATACACCAAAAATACTTCCTCATACTTGTTTTTGAGTTTAATTTTAATCAAATAGTAAAATCAGTAACAGGCTTAGAATTTAGGAATTGAACAGCATTAGGAACCGAACAATTACAAATGTATAATTTTCTATTTAAAAAAAAGTCATTTTAATATTCTTTTTTACTAAAATGAAATTTAATTATTAATGAAGAAATTAAGAGTCACTTATACGACGCTAAAATAAAAAGGTTTTAATTACTTTATTTTACCCATTTTATTTTGCTTTCGAGGGGAATGTTTCTTTTTCCTTCCGGATGCTGATCTGCATAACCAAGGTATAGTACACCTATTACCTGATCCTCATCCCGTAATTGTAAGAAACGCTTCATGGCAGGTTTTAGTATTAAGCCTCCCGTACTCCACAATGAAGCCATACTTAATGCAGTAGCGCCGAGTAGTATGTTTTGAACAGCGCTGGAAACCGCCGCGACTTCCTCAAACGGGGGAATTTTTGGCAAATCGCCACGCTGCATAATGGCAATAATAGCATGCGAAACTTTATCCCCCTGGTGCAACATATTATTAAAAACAGTTTCGTTAAAATCTTCCGGGCTTACACTTTGTTTGTATAATTCGGCATGTTGATGGCAAAACTCCGCCGGGTTTTCATATACAACAAAACGCCAGGGCTCTGTAAAGCCATGAGTTGGCGCCCAATCTGCAAGCTCAAGCAAGGCTGCAATATGACCATTAGGCGCTTTATGCCCATTCATCATGTTGGGCTTAACGCTGCGGCGGGTTTGTATGATATTAGATATTGTTGCGAAATCTGTAGAATGCATGGTAAATGAGAATCAAGAGTTAAGAGTCAAGAATTAGGACTAAAAAAAGGATTGTTTGTTGAAGTAATTTGGAAATAAGTAAGAATTAAGAGTCAAAAACCTATAAATCGCTGGCGCGCTTCTCTTGATTCCTGACTCTTAATTCTTGATTCTTCTTTAAAATATCGGTGGAAATTTAGCAGGATTTGCTTCGCTCATAATGGCATAAACAGCTTCCACAATATCATCAAACGATGGTTTGCTAAAGTAATCACCATCAGAACCATACGGTGGGCGGTGTTCTTTAGCGGTTAACGTGCGTGGTTGCGAATCCAATGAATAATATCCTTTTTGACCTTCCACTATTTGCTGGATGATATAGGCAGAGGCAGCTCCGGGTACATCTTCATCAACAACAAGCAGCTTGTTGGTTTTCTTTAATGAGGTTCCGCAAACAAACCCTTTATCAAAAGGATACAGTGTTTGAGGGTCAATAACTTCGATGTGAATGCCCATTTTTTCCAACTCTTCGGCAGCCTCTAATACGATGCGTAAGGTTGAACCGTATGATACAACAGTAACATCGGTACCTTCCTTCATTACTTCGGCCACACCTAAAGGCACGGTAAACTCACCAACATTGGCAGGTAACTTTTCTTTTAACCTGTAACCATTAAGGCTTTCGATAACCAACGCGGGTTCGTCGCCACGAAGTAGGGTATTGTACATACCGGCTGCCTGGGTCATATTACGCGGTACGCAAATATGGAAACCCCGCATCGAACTTAATATCATCCCCAATGGAGAACCGGAATGCCAGATACCTTCCAGCCTGTGTCCGCGTGTACGTATGATGAGCGGCGCTTTTTGCCCACCGAAAGTACGGTAGCTTAAACTACCAATATCATCACAGATAACTGTTATGGCGTAAATAAGATAATCAAGGTATTGTATTTCGGCAATTGGCCTTAAGCCGCGCATAGCCAGGCCCATTCCCTGCCCTATAATAGTAGTTTCCCTGATACCTGTATCGGTGATACGCAGATCGCCGTATTTGCTTTGTAATCCCGAGAATCCCTGGTTAACATCACCAATGGCGCCCACATCTTCGCCAAAGGCAACAATAGTTTTATCGCGCTCAAAGTTGGCATCAAAACAGGCATTTAACACCTCTCTCCCATCAATCAATTTTGCATCCTCACTATAAGTAACAGGTACTACCGGAACATTCAGGGGTGATTGTGGAGTATCAGAAAACAACCTGGTATTATAGCGGGTTTTGTTTTTGGCATTTTCGGCATTTAACCAATCAATCAATATTTGTCGTTCAGCAGAATTTTCATGTACGGTAGCTCTTAGTGTTTTACGTATAGCTGATACTATATCTTTACGCCCGGCATCGTAGCATTTGCGTAATGTATCTACAATTTCGTCAATGGTATTTTTAACTGAAACGCTTTCGGCAAACTGTTCTAAAAGGTTCGCGGCTTCCTCCAGTTCGGTACTAATAATAACGTTTAGTTCACTTGCCACTTCCCGCTGGCAATCACGCACATATTTCTTTGCTTCGGCTTCCAGTTCATCCAATTCCTGCGGCGTTGAAATAGCCGATGTTATCATCCATTGACGCATTTTTAGCAGGCAATCGTTCTCATCTTCCCAATTTAAACGATCTTTAGTTTTGTACCTTTCATGCGAACCGGAACTGGAGTGGCCCTGCGGCTGTGTCATTTCGATAACGTGTATCAACACCGGCACGTGCTCTTCCCGGCATAATTTTATTGCCCGTGCATATGTTTCGCAAAGGGCGATGTAATCCCAACCTTTTACTTTAAATATTTCAAAACCATTTGAACCATTTTCTCTTTGAAACCCTTTTAATATTTCTGAAATATCTTCTTTAGTGGTTTGTAGCTTGGCCGGAACAGAAATGGCATAAGCATCATCCCAAATAGAAATAGCCATGGGTACCTGCAATACACCGGCTGCATTAAAAGCTTCAAAAAAAACGCCTTCGGACGTTGCACCATTACCTATGGTGCCAAAAGCAACCTCATTACCATCAACAGAAAATTGTTTAAGGTATTCCAGTTCTTTATTCTGTCGATATAATTTTGAAGCATAGGCTAAACCCAGCAAACGCGGCATGTGGCCGCCTGTGGTTGATATATCCGATGAGCAATTCATGGTTTCGGCCTGGTTTATCCAGCTACCATCTGCATTCACAAAACGGGTTGCGTAATGGCAGTTCATTTGCCTTCCGGCAGATGAAGGATCCTTCTCCACATCGGGATGAGCATAAAGCTGAGCAAAAAACTCTTTCAGGTTGCTCATACCTGTAGCAAACATAAACGTTTGATCACGATAATATCCTGCACGCCAATCGCCGGCACGAAATGCTTTGGCCATAGCCAATTGAGCAACTTCCTTACCATCACCAAAAATACCAAACTTAGCCTTACCCGTTAAAACCTCTTTCCTACCTATTAAACTGGCTTGCCTGCTTTGGTAGCCAATACGGTAATCATCAATCACAATTTGTTTAAAATCATCAAAACTGAGCTCAGCTGAATCAAATTTACTGGTTGCACGTATTACAGTTTCGGGCATATAAAATTTTGTTTAGACGGTAAAATTATAAAATTCTATTCTGTAATTGGTATAGTAACAATTAAAACATGAAGTAATGCTAATAGTTTTGTTATTACATTAAACCTTTTATATTTGTGATAATCAAATATAGCATATGAAAAAGATATTAATGATTTGCGCAGTGGTATTAGGTTTTGCCTTTACCGCATCGGCACAAGATAACCAAAAGGCCGAGTTTAAATTTAACGAGGAAAAACACGACTTTGGTAAAATACCACAAGGTACCCCCGTTACCACTGTTTTTGAATTTACCAATATTGGTAAAGAGCCACTTATACTTACCGAAGTAAGGCCAACCTGTGGTTGTACCATTGCCGATTATACCAAAACTCCTGTAAAAAGTGGTGATAAAGGCACCATAAAAATTACATATAATGCTGCTGTTGCCGCGCCATTTAACAAAACAATAGTAGTTAAATCAAACGCTGTTACGCCCGAGAAATATTTAAATATAATTGGCGAAGTTGTTGCTAAACCAGCTTCAAGCAAGTAATCAAGCTGCAATTACGCTCAAATATCACTTATTAAATACAGCGTGAATAAAATATTAAGGAAGACCCAATTTGGGTCTTTTTTTGTTTATGGGTGGTAATAAATTGAGCTGTCCTATCTTTTTACTAATTTTGCACATGCCAAAAATATCTCAAAAAGGGCAACGCATGCCCGCATCACCTATACGTAAATTAACACCTTATGCCGATAAGGCTAAGCTGGACGGCAAAAAAGTGTACCATTTAAACATTGGCCAGCCTGATATTGAAACGCCCGAAGGCATGCTGAATGCCATTAAAAATATTGATTTTAAGGTTTGGGCCTACACTCCGTCTGAGGGTACCTTAAGCTACAGAAAAAAGCTTACAGAATATTATAACAAACTGGGCTATAACATTACGCCAGATAATATTATTGTTACCACGGGTGGATCTGAAGCTATTACCATTGCCATGATGGCTTGTTTGGATTCGGGTGATGAAGTGATCATTCCTGAGCCTTTTTATGCCAACTACAACGGCTTTGCCAGCCAAAGCGATATTGTGGTAAAACCCATTCTATCATACATTGATAACGGATTTGCCCTGCCCCCCATCAGTGAGTTTGAAAAACTGATCACCAATAAAACCAAGGCGATCATTATTTGCAACCCCAATAACCCTACAGGCTATCTTTATTCGCAGGAAGAGCTGGATGCCCTAAAGGTACTGGCTCTAAAGTATGACTTATATCTCTTCTCTGATGAAGCTTACCGCGAATTTTGCTACGATGGCCGTACATTTATTTCGCCAATGCACCTGGACGGACTGGAAGAGAACGTTGTGGTAATGGATACTGTGAGTAAACGGTACAGCGCCTGCGGCGCACGCTTAGGCTGCCTGATTACCAAGAATAAAGAACTGCATAGCGCAGCATTAAAATTTGCGCAGGCAAGGCTAAGCGCAGGCATGGTTGAACAAATTGCCGGCGAAGCTGCAGTTGATACTCCTGATGAATATTTTGAAACTGTAAATAAAGAATATACCAGCAGGCGGGATACTTTGGTTACAGCATTAAATAAAATAGACGGCGTTTTTTGCCCTAACCCCGGAGGCGCATTTTACGTGGTGGCCCAGTTACCTATTGACAATGCCGATAAGTTTTGCCAATGGATGTTGGAAACCTTTAGCTATAACAATCAAACCGTGATGATGGCGCCCGCAACCGGCTTTTACAGCACACCCGGTGCAGGCATTAACGAGGTACGCATGGCTTATGTAATTAATAATGACGACCTTAAAAGCGCCATGATTTGCCTTGAAGAAGCGCTGAAAGTGTATCCCGGCCGCACAGTTGGCAGCGAACACCTGTTGGCTGGCAAATAGTTTTTTAGCTCGCCTTCATCAATTACCCCAACCAAATCCGGCTTTTTAGTTTGGTTTAGTTGGGGTTTATTATTCCCTTTATTTTCTGTTTGTGCCTTGTTAAACTGGTAATCATGTTCAAAAAATGCTCCGCACATCATTGTCTATTATTAGCTTTTTTTGATTAATTCAATCATTTTTATGCCTTATTATTGCCCATCTTTGAACATAATTAAGCAGATATTTACAGATTCTGATGGGCTTAATCCTCCGCCCATGCCTCATCAATCTTTTGGCTTTTAATTAAACACAAGTGTTCGGTTTTTTAAAAGCAGGTGTTCGGGGTGTGTTCGGACCCAATCCATTAAAAACACAACTAATTAATTATCAATAAATTACCAATTTGTTTTTTTTCAAGAACACTCAATTTGCTGACTATCAGTCATTTTATTTTTATTGAATTTTGCTTTGTGTGTATTCCTTCAAAAAACCGAACACTTTTGATTATTGCAAATTGTAAACTAACTAAGCCAACTTTTTACTTATATTTGTACCCTTAACAGCAAACTGCCACCGGCAAATGCGAACTCAAAAAAATGGGGTCGACCGGAATTGACAGGATGGAGATAAGTAGGTAAGCATGCAGCGCGTTGGGTGAATTAGCGCTTAAATCTGAACGCTCAAACTTACAAATGGCGAAAATAACTACGCCTTAGCTGCTTAATTTAGAATTAAATAGCTTTTGTCCCGCCGGTTCTACGTTTCATTGGATCGGCAACCGGGGCATCGAAAAATGAAACTGGCCTGCTTAAGGTGTGCATAGCGGGTGAGATAAAGCACCTAAGGAAAACGGTACAGGTACGCGACTGACCTTCCATTTCCCTACAATTAAACAGAAGCTAAGCATGTAGAAAGCTTACCTTATACCATGTTTGGACGAGGGTTCGAATCCCTCCGGCTCCACGATTGATCTTTTTAAATCCCTGTAAATTAACAATTTACGGGGATTTAAATTTTCAGGGGACATTTCAGGGGACAAATAATTAAAGATATTACTTCTTTTTTGTTTGGGCTAAATCTGATGCAGCTACACTCTTCGCTGCTTTACTGGATTTAGGATTACTTAAAATCTTAGACGCGATTGAAGCAACCTTTTTTGACGTTTGTTTTGAATTTGGCATTATTTAAAATGTAGTTTGTTTTATGCTACATATCAAATATACCCATAGTTATATTTTGCTAATATATTTAGTTTTCAACAATCAATATTATTAACACCCCCCCGCACCGTTCAAGCAGAACACGTGGACAGCTGTGGAGCTTGATTTATAAAGCTGCATCCTTTATACAACGCATAAATGTAAAAATGGGTGTTTTAACAGTCTTTTTATGATACGACGGGCTGGAAATTCCGTACTTTTAAATTTCCAAAAGAAAAAGCTTGACCTTAATTTCACTTATAAGAATACACCAATGAGACCACAATTTGTGCTTTACGTAATAATGATGTTTTTAGCTACGTCTTTATTTGGGCAAAACAATGTAAAATCAATCAATGGGTTTAAGTATGCCTACGTAGTAATCGCCTCATATGGCGCTAATAACCAACAAGATATATATGGAATTACGCAGTATTTAAGGGATAGATTATCGAATAAAGGACTAATAGTTTTAGATTATAATCCGAATATATGGCCTCAAGAAGCTAAAAACAATCCGTGTTTGATTGGGACTTGGAATCCAACTAACGAATCAGGGGCGTTTTACACAGCCAAAGCTGGCTATACAGTAAAAAATTGCAAGAATGAAACAGTTTACCAAAATTTTTCGAAAGCATCAAGAATTGGCAACTATTATCCTGCAAATGTCAAGGTTGCAATGGAAAAGGCTTATGAACCAATTGAAAAATTGAAATATAGTTTTGATGAAAACTTGACATCTAAAATAGAATTTCCTCCCGTTGAAACTACAACGGAAACTGAGCAATCAATCAAAAAATATCTTGATAATAATAAACTCGATGCGTTAGAGGGAATTTATAAGTCATACCAAAATGAAACTTTGGGGTACTATAAGTTTGCAATAATCAAAACTGGTGATAGTTATAAAGCAATAATCATTGAAAGTGGCCTAGCGCAATGGAAACAAGGTGAAGTTAAAGCATATTTCGAAACAAGTTCAATGAGGGGCATTTTTTCAGTAAAATGGTTTTTAGGGAATAAAACGTCGACAGAAACATTTGCAACTTTGGACAACGATGCCATTCTTTCATTAGAAGGTAAAAACTTAGCCAGCGGGGAAAAAATTGTAAGCAAGTTCGTTAAAGTCTACCCGTCCATAAGTGGAAATACATCCATAAAATCCGATCAACCAAAAGCATCGGGTAGTGGTTTTTTCATTTCCACAAATGGCATTATTGCCACCAATGCCCACGTCATAGAAGATGCGTCTAAAATTGAGGTAATCGTTTCAAATGAACTTGGAACGTACACTTATAAAGCGAAAATATTATTAAATGACGGAAAAAATGATGTTGCATTAATCCAAATTGCCGATACTACTTTTAAAGGGTTGACGCCTTTGCCGTATTCATTGAATGAAACTGCAGATGTTGGTGAAAAGGTATTTACTATTGGCTATCCGTTAAATAATATTATGGGTTCGAATTACAAAGTAACCGATGGTATTATTAGTTCAAAAAGTGGAATTGCAGACGACTTAAGATACTATCAAATCTCCGTGCCGCTTCAACCAGGCAATAGTGGTGGACCACTATTTGATAAAAACGGTAGTGTAATTGGAATTACCTCCGCCAAGCTAAATGGTCAAGCCGTGGGAACCTCAATTGAAAATGTAAATTATGCAATTAAAGTTTCCTATCTCTTAAGTTTATATGGAATGCTTCCAAATCCATCTAAGCTACCTACCTCGTCAAAACTTGTGGGAGAAGAGTTACAACAGCAGGTTAAAACCCTTAAAAATTTCGTTTGCTTAATAAGGATTTATTAATAATAAAATACTAATTTTTAATTCCCATCAAACATGTATTTTAAAAAATTTCCCTTTCCGTAGGTTGTCTAACTTAGCCTTTCCGCTTAACTTCTATTGATGCGATCATTAACCCTGTTGTATCTCATATACTGAAAGCATAATCTAAGCAACCGAGGGTTGCAAACTCGCGCGGTGAGGATGCAATATGATTTTTTGAAATATTGTTTGCTAGGGCCACAGTTGACACGAATAAGACGATGACATGAAAGGCTTGCAAAAACTACACTTTAATCGAAGAACGTACAATTTAATCAGGTAAATTAGACACTGTAAATTCTGTTATAAGTATTGATCAAAAAAACAAATTTCTGCTCAATGCTTGCCTCATCTTTAACGAAAAATAATTGAATTGAATTTTTTATAAAGATAATAACAAGGTTTACACAGTGCTTATAAGTATTCAATGTATAATCAACATCGGAATTTACTAAGTGTATTGTATTCGGACTAAAATGCTGAAACTGGGAGTAATATTTAAATAAAAATTTTAGTTGAAGATGATTTTCAAAATTTATTTCCTTTAAAAACTTAATTTTTTCATTTTCAGAAATAAATTTTGCATTGCCGTTGACTCCAGCAGCCTTTAGTTTTTGAACCAATGACGGATTTGTAGTTTCTCTTAAAACGGCATTTTTTTTCCATTCACCGTTCTCATCTAACAAATTTGAAGTGGCTTTATAGGCTTCAATGGCTTTTGATTCATCGATGATCGGCTCGAATCTTTGTTGATAATCATTTTTGTTATAATCATTTTCTGCCGTCAAACCCTCCATAACTCCTAAAAAATATTCCTTGTTAAAAATATTCAATTCATTGCCTAACGAAACTTGATTAACATCCAATAAATCTATAAATCCCCTTAAATAATTAAGTGTTATTAAATCCCCTACAATACTTCTATATAACAAGCTAGTGCTTGTTTTAAATCTATAATCATCATGAAGCAAATGCAGTAGTTGGTTAATTGCCTCTATGTTAAGCCTTATCGTTCCTAATAAGTTTAGGAAGCTTGGCAGATGGTTCGTTTGTTCGACATCAGAAGCAGATACCAAAAAATCCGATAGAAAATCATACAATAATTCTTGGATAAGGTGTAGGTTATATAATTCTTTCTTACTTTTTTCTAAATCAGCAGGATAAAATTTTTCATTAAAATTCATATTGGTTGGATTAATATCCATAACATTTTACACTTTTATATTCGGTAAGGTTGCAACTTCTTTATTTCTCTCGTCTAATTTAATATAAAATTTAATCGATTTTTGATTTAAAGGAATGAAATGTATTGTACATCTTTCGGAATATGTTTCATAAATATTATCTCCTTCTAATTTATAGGCGTTATCCAAAAAATCAGCATTAGTATAGAAGTCGGTATACAGTTGCGAAATCTTTTTTGAACAATTCCACACTTGGCAGTTAAATTCATCCTTATTTTTAGATATATACTTGGTAAGGTATAATTGAATAGCTTTTATGTTTTCTTTGTTTATACGCTTTATATCGAAGGCGGAGGAGGGTTTAAAGCTATCCTCCCTTGGTAAAATGCCATTATCTTTTTGAAGGGTTAGCCAATAGTTCCAATACTTGTTTATATCCCAACTTTTATTCGTGATGATATGAAAATGGATATTTCCTACAAATGCAGTATTCTTTAATTGCCTTTCAGCAACCCATATATATTGAAAGTCCTCACTCCTCTTTTTAGTGTTATCTAAAAACTTTCTAAGTATAACTATTGCTTTTAAATCCTCAACTTGATTAACAAAAGTTAAGGTAAGAAAATTGAGCTTATTGTATACCCTTGAAAAAGCTATTAATTTTTTGCGAATCTTAGTTTTAGTACGTTGAGACATTTTAAATGTTTTTGCAGGCTGTTGAACTTTATTTTTCTTTTTATCCTCAATATATTGCCTTTCTGCCTTAATTCCCTCTACTGAAAGATCATATTTTGTAGGGGTTTCTTTTTTATGAGTTTTTCTTCCAATCGAAGAGCCGGTAAATTTATCTTTAAAGCTTTCATCCCCTTCCGGGGAATCAAGCACAAGAGTACATCCGTAAGTATTTTTTAATATCATAGAATCTGAATAGTTGCAGGTTTATTAAAACCATAAAGGTTTAAAGGTGGATTAAAGGTTAAAAAAAAGCTACTGGTTAGGTAGCTTATAAATAAGATGGCGGGTCTGTACCCTTTCTTATTCGTTGGACGTACTCTCTCGTTCGACGATCGTAAACGTTAATGTATTCCCAGTTACCAAATTTTTCATTTAAAAACTTAACGAAGCCGTCAAGCTTATGAACATAATTCCACTTCTTAGCCGACTTGTCAGGAAAGAAAGCGATAACCGTATAATCATTTTTATGCTGCACGATTCCCGCCTTTCCTGTTTACGGCTTTAAAATTACGTTCGGTTAAGGCAAGTTCTATTTCCTGGGCTTTGTATCTAACTTTGCCACCCATGCGATAGGACTTAATTAAGCCTTCTTTTGTGTAATTGTGGAGAGTGGGAAGCGAGATTTGAAGCTGTTTGCATACCTCTCCCCTAGTCAGGTAGATAGTACTGTCTTTTTCTTTTGAAATTTTTTTAGTAGAATTACCCGTTCCAAATCCATGAACGAAGAATTCAGAGCCATCATTTAACTTTCTGCCAAGCTGTTCTTCTAAAATTTCAGTAAAAAAATATTTTAAATCTCCGAGGCTAAGACCTGTAAACATAACAGGTTCCTTATAATTATTATTTGTTTTCATGCCACGAAGAAAGGCACGAAACAAAGCCGGAGGGGGTAGCCGTGGGGGATACTATTTTCCTTGTTTTAATTTATCTTTCTCATTCTTAATAATTTCTGCCGTTTTATCCAGCCCAACTTCTAAAAATAGATTTTCAATGAATTGGTAGTTGTTTACCGTCTTGATGTCATACAACATTGCCTTTTTAGGAAGGTTCGTGAGCGCTTCTTTAATGCTTTGCTCCCCACGATTCAGCATCGAAGCCAAAAGCTTTATAAGGTTTTTATTTAGTTTCACCCCATTTTTCGATTCAACTTCTAACCTTTTTTCTAAAACTTGCAATAGACCGAGTGATTCAAGAATTAATACTTGTTGCTTCACAGTGGTTGGGAGGTGGTTACCAAACTCCCTGTTATTGTTTAAATCTCCTGTAAGTTTATCCAAATACTTAAAGTACTCGCCAGTGATATAACCATTGTTAAGTTGTATTAAATTTTTGGCCTCATAAGTACCCTTAGATAAGTCCAATTCTTCGTGATTAATATACGATTGGGTATAGCCAGTTATCCAAAATTGGTTTTCGTGAAGTTTAAAAATATCATTTTCGGATTCTTGATGTTTTAATATATCCTCTGATATCAGTTTGATTTCATTGTCAATAATTACCCTTTTATTTTTAGCAGAGGATAATTTCTGTTCAAAGTCCTCAATCTTGTCATTTATGTTCAACAATTGAAGGTTAAAAAAAAAGCCATATTTCCTTATATCTTCAAGGGATAAGCTATTAATCAAAAAGTTATCTTCTTCCGATTTAGCTTTAATCAGAAAGTCCAAAATAGTTTGATGATCCTCATACGAATTAAAATAATATGGTTTGTTCAATTTTTTAAGCCAAAATTCAAATTTTTCTTCGATTGAATTTAATGACCTAAAAGCAGCTTTAAGTTCGGATAATTGTTCTGTTGATAATCCTTCTAACATCTTATTTAAAAAAGGCGTGGTTTAATAATTTATTCGCGTTTTGTTCTTGAGTAACTCTTATGTATTGCAAAAAGACTTTTTCAGACTTGTGACCGGTGATCTTCATTATTGTTATTGCAGGGACATCTGCCAAATATAAGTTTGTTGCAAAACTTCGCCTTGCGGTGTGAGTGCTTATTAAATCATATTTTTTTGAAACAGTTTTTTGCCTGACACCGCCCTTGGTTATCCCCGTTTCAATTTCAGTGTTAATCTTGGCATCCTCACCGATTATTTTCAAATACTGATTAGTATTTTGATTAGAAATGGGCTTTGGTAATTGATAGTTATATTTCTTTAAAATATCACCGACGACCTTCCCAATTGGAATAACAACTATTTCTTTTGTTTTCTGAGTGCTGATCTTCAATTTATTATCCTCAATTATATTCTCCTTTTTTATCTGGGAATAGTCTGAGAACCTCAAGCCGGTAAAACATCCAATCAAAAACAAGTCCCTTGTCCTTTCTAAATAAGGTTGTTTCGATAAATCCAATTCTGTAATCTTTTGAATTTCATCCTGGCTCAAATATATCTTATCAGAATCTTCTCTAAAGCCTCTAAATTTCTTCTTCTTAAACTCAAGGTTGGTATTTAAGCCACGTTCGGTAGCTTCATTAAGAAAGGTTTTCAAGGTTTTAATATTTTTCCCGATTGTATTAACGGACAAATTAACCTCCTTCATTAGATAAATCACATAGTCATTGTAGAAGTCTAAATCTATCGTATCAAAATCAATCCTTTTCTGTTTAAGCTTCGAATAGCTTTTCAGGTGATTGTAAGTAGTCGTGTAAATTTTAACGCTTCCAATGGCTTTAAAGGACTTACTATCTTCAATGTACTTTTCAATGAAGTTGAACAAGGTTACTTTCTTCTTAGCCTCCCTTATCTCCAATTCGATTTCTAACTGCTCTTTTAATCTATCTGAGGTGATCTCTACGCCATCATTTAACAGTTTCCTATAGGAGTTATTAACGGCTGTTTCAATGGCTCTTAAACGGGAATTGAATTCTAAATATTCCGGATTTTGTTTAATCTCCTTCGCTCGTTGACTTTCCGGATTCCAAAACTTTGGATTTATTTTTTCGCCGGTGGAATACTTCAATCTTTTATAATTGAAATTATAAAACAGGTAGACTAAAGTCTTATCAGTTGCTTTAGGTTCTTTAAGCACAAATTTTGCTTCTGCCATTGAAATTAGATTTCACGCAATATAGAAACTTAATCTATAGGGGACAAATGAGGGGACAAAATTCATTTATTAGACGTTATTTTTCTTTATTCGCCTTTATATTTAAAGGTTAAAAAAAAGACCATTATAGCTGATTATGAGTATAATTAAGCAAGATTTAACAAAATTAAAAAAATAACATTCGAGTTCCTCCGGCTCCACCCGAAGGGATAATCATTTGATTATCCCTTTTTTTTCTACATTAACAAACATTTTACACTCATTATCAATTCATTAAGTTCGAACACATCCATCATTGTGAGTGTTCGATAGACGCCATTTTTATAGTATAAATTGCTGTCGAACACCTGATTCTGATTTAAAGTGGCGGTGCCAAAAAGCATTGAATCTTATCAATCAAGCGTTAAACGCTTGATTGCATTTCGAAGGATACTTGAAAAACCTTTCCTCATAATCCAGCAGGCCCGTTGATAGCCTTCTATTTACTTTTTGAGCGTATTTTTCTGTGTAGTGAAGCGGATCAGTCTTTTGAATCGTTGGGACATGATGGGTTGGTTTACAAATGCGACCAAGCTTCCAGTAGCCGGGTTTGTCCAATTGGAGAAACGCTAAATGTTTTTTTCCGTGCCATTTTTAAGGGTTTTGTTTGCAAGCAAAGGAGCGGAAGTAATAAATATTTGAAAACTATTTAACCTAACAAAAAAAAACAAAAACGCTATCAGCTGCTTCTTAGGAGATAAAGTTTATTCAATAAACAATGGTGCTGACAAACACTTGCTGGATAAAGGTGGGCTATCGGTGCTTGATCTGGCTATTTAACAAGGTAACTTAGATGCAATTAACTTGTTAATTTAAAAGCGCATTAGTTAAATTATTCCTCTATAATGAAACAAAGGGGATTTCCAAAGGTTATTTGTATTCTGACCAATTAGAACCAAAATGGCAAAAACACCGGCTCCTCTCGAAAATTCAAATAGAAAAATCGAAGACTTGAACAGTGACAAAGAGACCAGTAACGGCGAGTTCATCACTACCGACCGGGGACTAAAGATTAACGACGATAATAATTCTTTAAAGGCCGGGAAACGCGGCGCAACCTTACTGGAAGATTTTATTCTTAGAGAAAAAATCACCCACTTTGACCACGAACGTATTCCTGAAAGGATTGTACACGCTCGTGGTTCAGGAGCACACGGTGTATTCCAGGTTTATGAATCGATGGCCAAATATACTAAAGC
Source organism: Mucilaginibacter sp. P1_A3 (assembly GCF_056406855.1). Lineage (NCBI taxonomy): Bacteria > Pseudomonadati > Bacteroidota > Sphingobacteriia > Sphingobacteriales > Sphingobacteriaceae > Mucilaginibacter > Mucilaginibacter sp. P1_A3. Next base: position 524,605 of record NZ_JBFTZJ010000002.1, on the reverse strand, counting down.
AGGATTTTTACAGGACCCTTCGGGCGTCATCATGGGCAAAACACCTAAAGATTTCATACATGCTATTGCCCAGCACCGTTTTTGGGAAAGGCAAAAGAAGGATAAAGTGCCTGCTTAGTGTTTATTGTTACCTACTAAAGTAACCAGTTCGTCTTTTGATAATCTGATTACATTACCTTTAAGAAATAATTAAAATGAAAAAAACTTACCCATCATTCTTATTGCTGTTATTACTAACCTGTCTCAATAGCTGCACAATAATTGGCGACATATTCAAAGCAGGCGCCGTTGTTGGCGTGATCGCCGTAGTTGTTGTAATTGCTATCATTATCTGGATCATCTCCATGTTTCGGGGTAAAAACCAATAATCCCCTATCACGCTTATGGATATTCAACAATTTAAGGGACTGCCGTTTTACTTGAAACTGGCTTCGGTTTTGTTTAGCCTGATCGCGATAGTTTATATCGTAATCGTTGCCAAAGAGATCCTGTCTCCCATCATTTTTTCCTGCTTATTCTCGATCCTGTTATTGCCGTATGCTGCCTGGCTGGAAAATAAACTGCATCTGCCGCGAAGCGCAGCTTCGATGTTAGCAGTGCTTTGTCTTTTGGCTTGTATCGGTGGCTTGCTATATGTGATCGGTTCACAAATATCTAATTTAGCCAGCGATTGGCCACAGTTCCAGGATCAGTTGCACAAATCACAAGATGACATTATGGGTTGGATTCGTTCCAGCTTCCATGTAACCAAGCACAAGCAACTGACCTTTGTAGCCAATACCACTAACAAAGTGGTCGCTTCCGGCGGATCGGTGGTGGGTGCCACCCTCCTATCCTTATCGTCAATCTTGCTATTTCTGGTCTTTACCTTTATTTATACATTCTTCTTTTTACTGTACCGCAAACTTATTATGCGGTTCTTTGAGTCCGTTTTTCAGGAGGACAATAAAAAGTTGGTGCATGACATCATCGAAAACGTCCAGTATATTATCCGCAAATATATTATCGGCCTGCTGATCGAAATGGCTATTATCGCCATCGTAGTCAGTGGGGCTTTTATGCTGCTGGGTGTAAAATATGCCATTTTGCTCGGCCTCATTACTGCCTTATTCAATATCATTCCGTATATCGGTATTTTCACAGCGCTGGTGATCAGTGCTGCCGTAACACTCGCTACCGGACCTCAAAGCACCGTAATCTATGTAATGATCACCCTGATTGTAACCCATCTTATCGACAGCAATATTTTATTACCGGTAGTTGTTGGATCTAAAGTCAGGATCAATGCCCTGATCACAGTATTAGGTGTGATCATTGGCGAAATGGTTTGGGGGATACCCGGTATGTTCCTGTCTATTCCGGTAATAGCTGTCCTTAAGATCATCTTCGACCGTGTAGAAAGTCTGAAATCCTGGGGAATTATACTTGGCGACGAAGATTTTAAACAGAACCGGTTGGCTAAAAAGCTCAGGGTTAAAAAGAAAGTGGTACTGTCCCCATAATGGAGGTAGTCAGGCATTTCAAATTTATAAGCCATTTTCCATCCTAACAGTCAATAAAATATCTAACAATTAGTTTATTGATTGTTAGCTACGATTTATTGTTCAATATCCTGGAATACCTAAAGCTTCTTCAATGTGTCCGGGCCTGTAAAGAGGTGTCCTCTCCCCGATCTATCAAAGCATCCACCATTTACTATCGTGCGATATTTTAAACAATAAAGTAATTTAAGTGTTTAAAAGTTAATGAATTTGAACGAACCACAGCCCACGATCATGCTTATCGATGATGTTGAACTTGATAACATAATCTTCAAAATGGTGCTTCAGCGCTTACTTCCAAACCCCACCATTGACACATGTGCTAATGGCCAAAGGGCGATTGAAAAACTAAGATTACTTACGGATAATTCATCTTCATTGATGCCTGATTATATTTTTCTCGACTTAAGGATGCCGGTTATGGATGGTTGGCAATTCCTAAAGGAATTCGCGGAATTAGCGATTACGCCTGAAAAAAGAAGTAAGCTGTTTGTACTATCCTCCACAATTGATAAGAATGAAATCCAGGATTCCATTGAGAACCCACTTGTTTCTGATTTTTTGTCCAAACCAATCGGACTAGACAAGCTCAAATCTATTTTTACTACCTAATTTTCGCGATATTTATGCCAGGTCATATTCTAATTATTGAAGACGATGCCGATATTTTAAACGTACTCGAACTTGCATTACGCTTCAGCAATTTTACTGTAAGCGGAGTTTCCGAAACACATGATATTTTTAAAACCGTTGAGAAACACAAGCCCGACCTGGTGATAACAGATTATATGATGCCGGGGTTAAATGGCGGCCAGATTTGCAACCTCCTCAAAAGCCAGGAAGCTACCCGTCAACTGCCGGTAATATTGATATCAGCCTATCATAAAATGGCGATATCACTGGGGAATTTCAGTTATGATGCATACGTCCCTAAGCCGTTTGACGTCGATAAATTGATCTCTGTTATCGACAACCTACTTATTAAAGAATAATTTGATAGCGCAATAAAAACACGTTATTGAAACTATGTAGAAATTGTACTAATAGGCATATTTATCTCCCCCTATTGTTTTAAGAAATGTAGAAAAGATGATTTTTATATCAAGGTTAAAACGCCAGTTCTCCATATACCACACGTCAGCTTCAACACGTGCCTTCATATCTTCCACCAGTTTAGTTTCGCCGCGATGCCCATTGATCTGGGCCCACCCAGTAATGCCCGGTTTTATAAAGTGGCGCACCATAAATTGATCTATCAAATTAGAGTATTGTTCTGTATGGTTTAACATGTGTGGCCTCGGCCCCACCACCGACATATTCCCAATTAATACATTAAAAAATTGCGGCATTTCATCTAAGCTCGACTTTCTCAGAAACGCACCAATTTTAGTTACCCTTGCATCTCCTTTGGTGGCTTGTGACGAGTTTGCATCATTGTTGATCCGCATACTTCTAAACTTATAACAATTAAAAGGAACATTATCTCTGCCTGACCTGGGTTGTACAAAAATGGCCGAACCTTCTGACTCCAGTTTTATCAGTAAATAAATGATAGGATATAGCCAGCTTAGAATAAATATAATTACGAATAATGAAAATGCAATGTCAAACACACGTTTCACCAGCCGATTTACTAAATTTTCAAGCGGTTCAACCCTTATAGCATATGCATTAGTTTTGTTTAAACTTTGTTCTAATAAGGTACCCTGTAAAAATGCGTAATGCTCAGGCACTAATTTAAACCTAATCATATTTTTGTCCGATTCTTTAATCAATTTTTCGATGATATGTTTCTGTGAAAACGGAAGTGTGCAAAAAATTTCTGCAACGCTATTCTTACGCGAAAAATTTATGCAATCTGCAATATGACCAAGATGTAACTCTTTTAATGTTTCTTCTAGGGGACCGTCATGAAAAATTCCCAATATTTGGTAGCCTAAACTATAATCATTTTTAAAACGATTGTAAAGTTCAATTCCGGTGCGGCTACCGCCAACTATTATTGCAGTTCTTAATGGCTGACGAAAAACGTTTAAATGGGCTACGGTTTTTACCAAACTAACTTTCCACAGTCCTAACAATACTCCGTATAAACACATTGACGCTAACAAATACTGACTGTTTGTATTGTATGAAGCGATATTGTTCAAGTACATGACAATGTAGGATACCAGAAAAACATATAGGAAATATGCTTTAAATGATTTTTTATAAATATAACCGAATGCTGTTATACTGTATAAACGAATAATGTTGGTAGCCAGTAACCAAACAAGATTAAAAATAAGGATAACATGTACATAACTTTTATCGCCTGCCCAATTCAAATAACCGGTATGAAATAGGTTATAGACTATTATTAACGAAAAATTCAGAAGCAAATAATCAATAAGAGGATTTAGTGATCTGATTAAGTTAGTACGAGTTTGCTCCATATATTAATTTTCGTTAAACAAATGCAAAAACAATGCTACAATTGCTAAATATTAATTAATCACCTTTTTTAATTAAACAGATAGCTGTTTAAACATAAAAACGTATTGATCTGCCGCAACATAGTCCATACGTTCGTAAAAATCGAATACCGGCAGGTACTTGTTAGTCATTAAACCCAGCAATTCAATCTGATTTTTGATGGCGTAGTCTTCAAACAACGTTAATAACTGCTTTCCGTACCCGCTTTTCTGAAACGCTGTTGAAACAAATAATTCATCAACAACTAATTGCTGATTAGTCCACCATGTTTTTTTATGTCCTAAAATGGCTCCAACGGCGTTGTTATTTTCATATACTATAAGGCCCACGAAATCGGCATTGGTAATAAGTTCAGACAAATATTGATTTGCTTTCTCTATAGTCCAATGGCAGTTCCACGGGGGAGCGTTGTAAGCGCTCACAAAAACGCCCACACAATCATCCAAATGTTTTTCTGTAATAAAAAAGCTTTCCATAATAGATCAATAAATTTTAATTGAATAATTTCTTCTGCGGTATTGTGCTACCTGTATAAGCTGTTAAGAGTTGCTGCTTAAGCACATCCTGATCGTAAACTTGCAGGTAGTATGACGTCCCCTCAGCTTTAATCTTTTCAATATCTCTTTTTTCCAAGTCCAGAATAATTTGTATAAGGGCTTCCGGATCATTATTGCTGAAACTAATACTTGTTATATTATCTACTATAAATTCTTTAAAAAAAGCAATATCAGAAACCAGGGATGGAACCTTGAAATAATATGGTATTGATAAAATCCCAGATTGTGTACCTGAAATGTATGGAAAAACCACGCAAAAGGCGTTGATAAATAAATTCCTAATTTCTTCGTCATCTATATACCTGTTAACAAAAAATACATTTTGTTCCTTTGTTAAGTCCCTTTCGAAATAGATATGACCTTTTCCAGCAATTACCAATGGCTGTATTAACCCATCATGAGTATTGTTAATATAAGCATTATATAAAAATGCTATCCCTTTATATTGTTCTATCTGCCCAAAAAATAAAATGTAATTATTTACGCCGGCTAATTCGGGGACGGTAGCTTCGCCAGATTTTATACTATCTGTAACAAGCGTTGGAAAGTTATGATAGTATATTTGCTTTTTTTTGAACGATTTCAACATCCACTCATATTGGGATACACTGCATGTTACCAGGTTATCAGTTTGCTTTATTAAATGAGTGACCCTCATCTTTACAAGTACCGTTCTCAATAACCAGCTAAGGGCATTTTTATAAACCTTTTCATGAAAAAAAAGGTCGTGAACGGTATAATAGACCTTAGCCAATCTCTTTAGTTTTTTTACATGTAAAGCCAGTGAAGAATCCTCGGTTAAAAGGTGAATAACATCAATTTTGTTGGCTTTACACACCTCATCAATTGCTTTTAGCAATTGCCTGGGGTATATATTATGTAATAAACCGTTAATCTTGCCTTCGGGAAAATCTAAAAAAACATAGTTATCACCGTTAGGGATAATGGCCTTTCTATAATCGCATTTTGCAGTACAAATAAATATGCCATAGCTATCATTGTCGCGCAGGGCATTTACTATGTTTACTGCAAAAGGTAATAATCCGGCGTAAAATTCCGAACAAACAAATAATTTTTTCATTTTATAATAGTCAATGGCTGTTGGCTCAATGGTTCGGCGTCGGGTTTCCAGCTATTATTAATTTTATTCAGACGGTAGGATTGTCTTGTAATAAGAAGTTTCGTACTCATAGCCATATCCGAATTTCTTCACATTTACGCCGTTAAATACCACCTGTAAATTGGGTAATTTGTTTTCCTTTACAAGGCCCTTAATAAATTTCAACTCACTTTTCCGCGTTATTCCCTGCCTTACTACATATAGGGTTACATCACACTCCCGGGCTATCACATAAGCATCGGCAACCAGGTGAACGGGCGGACTGTCGATAACTATATTATCATAGTTTTTCTTCAGTTCGGCAATTAGCACAGCCAGTTTTCCATTCTCTAACAATTCAATTGGATTGGATACATAGGAGCCACTACCAATAACATCTAATAATGGGTTAGCGCCCGATGGCTGAATAGTTTTTCCGAAAGTTGTTTTCTCATTTAAATAATCTGAAATGCCCGGGTGTTTTTTTGATAAATTAAAAACGTCTTTGATAGTAGCCCTCCTTAAATCCAATTCCAATATCACCGTTTTTTTACCTGAGCTGGCCAATGCCAACGCGATATTACTGGCGATAAAGCTTTTACCTTCATTTGATACGCTTGACGTTACAAGGGTTACATTCGATGAGTTGGTAGGTAAAAATATACTATGTAACTGGGTCCTTAGACTTCTGAACTGTTCAATTAACAACCCATTTTGTGACTTTATGCCTTTAGCATTACGGTCAAAGGCTATCTCGCCAAAAACAGGAGCATTAAGCACGGTTTCAACATCTTGCGGGTCTAAAACTATTCCTTTTAATAGATGTACTATGTAAATGCCAATTGCAGGCAATAAAATACCTAATATAAATGCCACCAAATAGATAACTTTATTATTTGGCCATTTTGAGGGCAGTGCATGGGCGCCGTCAAGCACCCGGTAATTTGATACTGTTGAGGCATAGCTCAATGAAACTTCTTCACGCTTCTGAAGTAGGTATACATACAAATTCTCTTTTATAGACTGTTGCCTTTTAATACTAATGAACTGCCTTTCTTGTCCGGGTAAATTTGATATAGAGGATTCGGAGTTTGAACTTAATGATTGGAGTTTTGTGTGGGCATTCAATAATGAAGATTTTATATTTTTAACATTATCCTTTATTGCGGCTTTAGTTGTTTTTATCTGGGAATTTATTTCTTCAAAGTCAGGATTTGTTTCTGGTGTAGTAGCCAGCAACTGATCGTGACGCAATTGTAACTGGGAAAGTTTCTCAACCGAGCTAACCAGGGAAGGGTCATTGATGCCAATAATGGCCGGAGCCTTGTCGCCGTTTCCTGCCGAGTTAACGTATTGCTCAATGCCATTAATTACACTCAGCTGAACATTAATTTCATTTAAACGGCTATCGTTGGTTTGCAACTTATCAAGTTCAAATTTAGCATCCGACGTCATATCAGTTAGCCTGTTTGAACTTTTAAAGTTTGCAATGTTTTTTTCTACGCTGTTAAGTTCCCCGGTTAATGATGATAATCGCTGGTCGATAAAATTAATAGTATTTTGTGTTTCCTTGTTTTTATCTTCTATTTCGTCGGCATTATATACTTCAATAAGGCGATTAATAATATCTTTCCCTTTTTGCTTGTCGGTAGTACTAAAAGAAAGATCAACAGCAGTTGCCAGTTTATCTTCTAAACTCGCGTCGATACTTTTTTGGTAATAATCGGTTAATTTATCAGGATCAAGCTGCATTATACTTATAGTTGAGCCTTTAAACGCGGATAGATCATCGGTAGGTGTTAACTTCCAGGTACCGATAGTTGTATGCATAATGTCGGTGAAAGAGTACTCCTTATATTCGCCATCTGTTTGCATTAAAAAGGTTTTATTGTCCTTTACCCGGATGTTAATTTTAGTTTTAAAATCCTGATTTGATTTAATGACCGTTATTTTAAATGGTAAACTGGAATACAGATCTTTATAAAACAGCCCTTCTTTTTTTTTATAGCTTATGCTAAGCTGCAGATCATTTATAACCTGGTTGATTAATTTTGCCGATTTCAACTTGGCAAGTTCATTTTCAACAACATCCGAAGTATTTGGTAAGTCTATCTTATCAAGTACTGATTGGCTTTGCTGCGGTTTATCGGCCACTTTATCCGTATTAACCAGGAGGGTTGCTTTAATTTGATAAACCGGATCTGTAATCTGGTTATAAAAAAAAGCTAAAACCAGCATTATTATGATAGTAGCTACCATAACCGGCCAGTTGTAAATATACTTAGCAAATAACGACTTTAAACTTACTGAAGAATTCTTCTCCTTTTCAGTCGCAAAAGCTAAAAATTGCGGGGAATTTGTACTCATTTAATTAACGGGTTAAAACAATTGCAACAACAGACAAAGCAGATATAACTATACCCATAATAGGTATCACATTTGCGGCCACCTTTGATCGGCCGGGAGTTACATATATTTCATCGTTGTTTTTAAGATAGAAGTAAGGTGAATCAAATATTTTTTTAGAAGTCAGATCGAGATTAATATATTTTCTCTCTCCATTCTCGTTCCTGATTAGTAACACTTTTTTTCTCAAAGCGGTTACGTTCAAATCACCGGCCATTGTAAGCACCTGTGTAACAGTTGGATGTTCATCGGTAATATTATAAGAGTTTGGACGGGCTACATCGCCATATACATATACCTTGAAATTTACTATCCTAACATTTACCACCGGATCTTTTAAATAAGTAAGTAGGGTTGTGTCCAGCTTTTCGGTAACCTGTGCGGTAGTAAACCCGGCCACATTTACTTTGCCAACAAGCGGTAAGTGTATATTACCGTGTTCGTCAACCGGGTACCCAATTACAGGATTATCAGGAGATGTGTTGTAATTATTGCCATTTACCCTGGCCAGGTTATAATTAAAAACAGCCGCCGATTCGGGGTTTCTGCTGGTTATGTTAATCCCTAATATGTCACCAGCGTGGATCAAGTACGAAACGGTGTTATTAATTTTTTCGGTAGTAACCTCCTTTTTATTTATATCCTGGTAGTATGGTACATTTTTGTACGATTGGCAGGAAGCAAGGGTAAAAACGGTAAGCAGAACTAAAAGATATGCGAGGTTTATTTTAAATTTCAACATAAAGTTATTTTTTATTTTAATGATTGTGAAAAGATGGCCTTTAGAATAATTCGGAGTTAGATCGTACCTCGCCTTTAGACTCTATTAATGCAACACCGCCCAGATCTTTCCCTTTCAATACATTATTTATAGAATAAATATTTTGGTATTTGTAAAAAACAATTCCGTTACCCGGAATGGAGGATTTTATATAATTATTACTAACTATAACATTTTCGAGCCCGGTGGTAACTCGTGCTTCTGATACGTTTATAGCCGGAGTTGTAACATAAAGTACCCCTTTAATGTTTTCAAAGGCATTAATTATTGTATTGCCAGTAATTTTAACATTCACGTGCCCAAAACAATCTATCTGTCCCTGGTATATTTTGTTATTATAGATGCTGTGATGGCCACTAAGTGAATCGGCCGCGCCATTTTTGTATCCGGAATAAAAGTATCCAATGGTTATTGCCCTGCGGTATTTTATAATTTTCCCTCTTTCAACGGGACCATAGCCGTATCTAAAGTTGAATATATTATCGTGCACCGAAACATTTAATACGGATTCATTGGCACTGTGACGTTCAATGTCCACCCCTCCTACCAAATATCCACTCCCATAAACTTTGTTATTGTAAAACGATGCACCGTTAACACAACAAAACATAACTCCCTCGCGGTATATATTTAAAAAAAAGCAATTATGTACCGATACATTTGAAACTATTCTTGCATTAAGCGTTGGTTCAAACGTATCGCCAAATAGCAGGCCGTCACCCCGGAAGTTTTGAAAACGGCAATTCTTTACTTCGATGTTTTCCCCGTTATTAATACTTAATGCATGGCAAAATTGATATCCTGGATCAAACTTCTGTTTCCGGAGGTTACCATTGAAATCAATGCCTTCTATAACAATATTATCTATAGACGGCTCTTCCCACCAGGCCTGGTAAAAAATAGAATTAGGGTTTATTCGCCCGCCTGATAAAATAATGTGGCATGTTTGTGGGCCCGTTCCAACTAAGTTAATTCCAGTTAACAATTTTATGATCCCGGGCTTTTCCCCAATCTGTTTTATTAAATAATTGCCGCTGGGAAAAAAAACTGTGGATATACCTTTTGATTTAGCCTCACAAATAGCATTAGTTATCGCTTTAGTATCATCGTCAATTCCATTACCCATTGCCCCCATGTCTTTAACGCTAACAAATCTTTTTGGCGGCATTGTATAAGCTAATGAAATCTGATTACCAAGTGCAGCAAACTCCATTTTTGCCGCTATCATCGAAAAAAGCATTATCTTAAATAATAGGATATTAGTCATAAACCAAGTGGATAACAAAAGCGGCAAATGACTGGCATGCATCATTAACCATAGAAAAAGCAGATAAGTAAAACCTGTTTAAAAGATATTTGATCAAACTGAGCCGATAATTAGTTGGGCACAGTATAACTAAAACTTCCTGTGGAACCGCTGTCAGTCTTTTTTATAACAACTGCATCAAGGTAAACCCCCTTATACATCACATTTGATGAAATTAAACCCTTGGGGCTTTGTATAGTTACCGATATTCTATGGCCAACAACAGGCGTAAAACCATAATCAAAGGGACCGGTTTGATCTGCGTTTTGTGTATTGTATGGAGTGGTTCCATCCTTATCATATTCTACAATTTGTAATGTAAAGGGTGCAGTTGAACTCGCTTTTACCCTAAAGATGCTATTATGCGTATCATAATTCGCATCAAAATTTGCAGGTGCATTTGCTGATAGGCCTTTTTTACATCCTGCAAATATTAGCGCAAACGCCATGATGATAAGAAAACTTTTTTTCATAGATATAATTATTAAATGTGGTATTTTTTAGCTTTCAAGAAGTTACAGCTTGAAAATCGTTAAACCTAATGCTACAAATCACCCTACACAATATCTATGCCATGGATATATTTAACCTAACAACCCAAGGATAGAACCAAGAATAACAAATAGACTTTGAGTAAATAGCCAGAGGCGCCGTGTGCAGATATATCAGGCACCACGTTATTTTATTAATTCATTGCCGGAAAAGGTTAGAATCATATTAACTTGCAGCTAAATCATCGATATTGTTTTGTAATACTGTACCAAAATTTGCTACGTAAGGTGGTTGAAGCATGGAAAAATGATCTCCGGGGATTTCAAATAGTTCAACACCTTTGTTAGCATATTTTTCCCATCCCAGAAACTTACCGTACTCAACATAATGGACGCTGATTTTGGCTTTATATAAATAAATTTTGCCGTCAAATGGCTCTAAATGATAATTTCGGAAAGCAGTGATATGTTTACTTTTAATTTTCTGAACTAATTTATAAAAGTCTTTAGTGTCTCTTTTTTGTTCATTATGAATTGTATCGGCAACGTTTTTTCCTTTCAAAAGCTGATTTAAAGAGAATTTTAAAGCTTGTATTATTCTTGGAAAATGCCTTTTGGCTTTTTTAGGTAATAAAGAATACCAATCTTTATATTCAGTTTTTTCTGCGTCTGTATCAAAAATAATCAACATCTTAACTTCTTTTTTCATTGCGATCATCTGTTTCCGTATTTCCATAGCAACATACCCCCCGGATGAGTATCCCGCTAAAAGATATGGTCCCTCGGGGTTATGTTGAATTATTTCCTGCATATAGTGGTATGCTATTACCAGTAAATTATCAATAGGCTCGTCCTTCCCGTTAAGCCCTAAGGCTTGAAGACCATATACAGGCTGTTCGGGACTAACGTGTTTAGCCAGCTCGCTGAAATTAAGCACATTAAGGCCATCGCCATGAATAATATATAACGGGGCGTATGAACCGGACGGTTTTATTGGCACTAACGATTTGAAATTGTAGTCGCTAACTTCCTTGTCAATAAATTCAGCCAAGAGTTTGATTGTTGGAAATTTATATAGTATGGAAATTTGAAAGTTTTTACCTGATATTTTTTTTAACCTGGATAGGATTTGAACAGCCATGAGCGAGTGGCCGCCAATTTCGAAAAAATTGCTACTTGCTTTAATATCTGTTTTTTTGAAGTATTCGCGCCAAATATTAATCAACAGTTTTTCAGTTTCGGTTTCAGCTTCTACAGCAACCTCATCGGGAGATTCAAAGTGAATAATGTCGGGTAATGAATTTCTATCTATTTTTCCGTTCGACGTCAGCGGTAACCTGTCAAGCTTGATCCATACGGATGGGACCATGTAATCGGGAAGGCTTTTTTTTACGTATAAAATCAACAAATCCTGATCTAATTCCTGGCCGGCGGTAACTATATATCCAACAAGCCGCTTGCTTCCTTCCTTGTCTTTTTTAGCCAAAACCACAGCATTACTAACTAAAACGCTATTGTTAAGAACGCTTTCAATTTCGCCCAGCTCAACCCTGAAACCTTGTATTTTAACCTGATTGTCTTTCCGCCCTATAAACTCCATGTTATAATCGGGCATCATTCTGCCAAGGTCCCCGGTGCGATACATCATCCCTCCACTATTTGCATGAAAAGGGTCGGGAATAAATGAATATCGCGTTTTTTCAATATCATTTGCATACCCCCTGGCAACCCCTACTCCACCAATATACAAATCACCAATGGTGCCAACCGGTACAGGTTGCAAACGCTCATTTAAGATGTAAAAAAAGTTATTGGCAATTGGCTTACCATAAGGGATACTGCTCCATAATTCATCTGTTTTTTCAACAATAAAATAGTTGGACCAAACTGTAGCTTCCGTTGCTCCACCTAAGCTTACAACCTGTGTTTTCGGGAAAAATACTTTAATTCTGTCGGGCAAATTAACCGGAATCCAATCGCCACTCATGAATACCGTTTTCAATCCCTCGTAACGATATTCAGTTTTGTCCATTTCTAAAGTCGTAACCAGGTAATCGAGCGTTGTTGGCACCGAATCCCAAAACGTTATTTGGTGCTTAACCATCATCGCAGATAAAGTTTGTACATTCTGAATTTCTTCTTTTTCTGCTATAACCAGTGCTCCGCCTGAGGCCAGCATACCAAAAATATCATATACCGAAAGATCAAAACACATGGAAGTAATAAAAAGCAATCGGTCATCATGGCCAATGTTAAATTTATTATTTACCCATAAAATGAGGTTCACTGCCGAGTGATGTTCTATCATAACACCTTTTGGCCTGCCGGTTGATCCTGATGTATATATGGTATAGGCAAGCTGGTTGCTGTCAATTTTCAGAGATGGGTTTGTATCATCAAATCCGGCCAGCGTTTCCTTATTGATAAGTTTAAAATTGTCATCGGTAATAATGGATTTTAACGGATAACGATCATCAGCAACAACAACTTTTATTAAAGATTGCTTGAAAATATATTCCTGTCTTTCAAGCGGATAATCAGGGTCAATTGGCACATATGCACCTCCGGACTTAAGTATGCCCAACATACCAATTATCATATAAAAATTGCGGTTTGTTAATATACCTACATTGTCGCCAGGTTTTACTCCTTCTTTAATTAAATACCAGGCTAAACGATTTGCCTGCCTGTTTAATTCGTCATAAGTCAATTGTTTTTCGCGTTGTATTAAGGCACAAGCGCCCGGCGATTTTGCAACTTGTTGTTCAAAAAGCTCAAACAATGTTTTTTCTTTGGGATAGAATGTAACGGTATCATTAAATACATTTATAAGCATGTCCCGATCTGACTGGTCGAGTATATCGTAAGCGCCCAATTGACAATTATCGTCATCGCAAATAGCCTCTAATAAGTTGATTAAACTTTTATTGAATAACGATAAAAGAACTTCGCTTAATTGGCTTTTATTAGAATATAAGTGAACTTGAATGTTGCTTTCCGTTTCAGTTATGCACAGGCTTAAGTGTAGGTTATTAATTTGCGTAAATAAGCGGCCGATGTGTTGGCTATTGATTTTTGTAGTTTCCAACAGATCGGCATCATTCCGCTTTTCAGAAATAAATAAAAACTTAAATGGCTCATCAATTAATAATGCATCCGGCAAATTCCCTTGCACTTCTTTGTTATTAAGCGCATTAAATCCGGCGGTAGTAACAATTTTTGTATTAATACCATTCAACACATTCCTAAAAAAATCGGCACCATTAAATTCAGTTACTATTTCTGCTATTTTAAAGTCGTTGGGGTCATCGATCCTGTTATGCCCTATTTTCAGGAAGGCCTGCTTATATAATACACATTCCTGTCCCGAATATCTTTGCAATATGATGTTGACCGCAGCGACTAAAATCGAACTTAATTCTATCTGGTTGCGCTCTCTAAGCCCCATAAGCGAATCAACCAGGTTCTTGTTAATTTCAAATTCGTTTAATTCATAATCAAGTGCCCCCATTCCGGATAAAGAAGATTGAATGGTTGACGAGACTTTTAGATTAGAAACGCTTGTTTTAAGGATAGAATTAATGTTTAGTGGTTCAATTTCCGCAGAAGGTAGAAGGGACATGTTAGATTTTATTTTATAGTTATTATGTGCGTGGTATCTTTTTACAATTAATTTTATTAATTATTATGATGTAATTACCTCCCAGATAATAAAAAAAAGCAGGAAATGTTTTTAATTTAATAATGAAATTATAAATCGTCCCTTAGATTTATTTTTTCGTTAAGATATTCATTCTTAAAGTCGCAATTAAATGAAAACCTTTACATTCAACTTTGGCGTTTGTTTTAAAACTAATAATTAATGCGACAATAGACGGTAGTTGTTTTTAATTACCCTTCATGAGGAAAAAGATGCTCTTTACGGGCGAAAACGGGATTCTTTATCACACTTACTTTAATGAACATCCCCACCACTTGTAACAATGAAAAAATAAACGATCCAACAATAAAATAAATGTTCGTTTATTAAAAAAGTAATTTTCTTTCAATTATTATTATTCATTTCAATACAAATATGTACTGTATTTATATCATTGTGTCCGCAATTTGAGAAAAAATGGGCTAAAAAATTTCTAAATAGTAGAAAAAAGCTCGTTGTGGGAAAAAATGTTCTATTATAAGAGACTTTATTTATTCCTGATGGTTGTGGCATCTGCAATCAGGAATAAAAATCATAAGCAGCAAATAGGATAATCAATAAGTTGGCTCTTGGTTTGAGTAGGCATAATTATCAATGCTACAATTCATCAGTATAATAATTTAACTCAGTATCGCCACTTTAATGGATATTTATAACATTTTCACCTCAAAAATACCTCGCACGATAGAAGATTTCGATCCACGTAATAAGAAGCTGATCACTTTTTTAAATCCACATTCCTATACACTTGCATTTAAAAGAGCCGAATTGTTTGAGGACTTTGATTTTATAGCACCCGATGGAATATTGATTGTGCATGTTCTTAATTTATTTAAGGCCGTTACATTTAAGATAAAAAGATTTTCTTGTGACATGACATCTGTAGTTCCCTATGTTTTTAATATTGCTATAGCGGATAATTTAAGTGTGTTTTTCTTAGGAACTGACGAAAGCGGGATTGAAGGGTCTGTTAACGTTTTCAGAAACAATTTCCCTGCGCTGAATATTGCTGGATTCAGAAAGGGTTATTTTAGCAGTAAAGTTGATCGGGATGAAGCTATAGATCACATTGTAAAATTAAACCCTGATATGATTTTTGTAGGAATGGGAACAATTTTGCAGGAAAGTATGGTACTGGATTTAAGAAAGGCCGGTTATGATGGTGCAGTTTATACCTGCGGTGGATTTTTACACCAATCAAAACTCGAAATTAATTTTTACCCGCAATTTATTGATAAATTAAATTTAAGGTTTTTTTATAGGATGTTTAGAGAGAAAGGCTTTTTGAAAAGATCAATAAAAACATACCCTATGTTTTGCTATTTAATTTTAACACAATTGTTTAATGTAGAAAAACAATCAGACGAGGTTTATATTAACGACGATTTAAAAATTGCTGCGGCGCGAAAGAACATAAAAGTAGTTTCAAAAAACGACGATTTGGCAAGTTTTGATAGTGATTTCTGTACTAACTCAAAATAAAGCAAGAGCGGGCTCTGGTAAAACGGTTTATTAATAAACCAACAAATACCGGATGAGTAGCTCCAACATAATTTGCTTTAACTAACTGGATTTAAAGATGTTTTAACAACAGGCTTGAATTCTGAAGAGTAAGATTCACTCTTTTTTTTTTTGAAAACGAGTTTAACGCCGTTTTTCCAAAATTTTTCTAATGTGATAGTACTAAAGAAGTTAATCAAAGTAAGCAATATACCAAACTTTTTATTATCCATATTATAAATCTGTTACTCCAATACACCTGTATACGGATTGCTCACGATAAGGTTTATGTTTACGTTATATTTAATTTAGGTTTATTAGCAGTAGAAATACAATATATTATAAAAGCCTGAATATAAGCAATTAAACCACTCCTTTTATAGGCAATAACTTTATTGCCAACGGTAATTAACGGATAGTTTCTCTACCAAAAAAATCAAGTCGACACCCTATAATATTTAAGCTATTTGAACTTTTATATAGATTAAGCTGCGTTAATAATGCGATTTATTTTATACAGTCGGGACTTGGCTTTCCGGGCTATATTTATTGAAGAAAAATGTAAATAGTAAAAAGATTGGAAATGTTGAATGTGAAACCGGCGCCCAATCTGTAAAACCATAAATAATATAAGTCATGATCAATGATATTTGAGTTAATGACAATATGGTATTAATATTTTGAGACAAATTGATCTTGGCTTTCCTAAACCCTGAGATTATAAAAATAATCCATAATGAAAAGCCCACTATGCCGGTTTCTGCAAGGATAATTAAGTGTGTATTATGGATAGGATTTGACGTTAAAAAGTCATTATGGACAATCCTGCTCAAACCTGGGGATCTGTTTACAAATTCCAGATGACTATTTATACCGACACCAATTATGGGCGAAGTATGAAAAATTTCTAAACCCATTGTCCAGTGATCCAGGCGTGCCTGATACATATCATCGGCATCGGTTTTAAGAAAGGTAGCGCTGAACGGCGAAAGAAACACCAGCCAATATAAAACCAACAAAGCTGGTACCATCCCCAAAAAAAAACTTTTTAATGAGAGCAGAGGTTTATTGGCATTTTTGTATATATAAAACATGGCAAATAGTATTACTACCAATGTGATATATGACGTTCTGGAATAGGTAAGAATAATTGTTATAGCCGTTAATATTAGGGTTAACAGACTGATTTTTTTTTCGAAACCATTTAAATAACTGGCAAAAAAGAAACCTGATGCTATTACTGAGAATAACCCAAGATTAGCAGGAGTTACAAAAATGCCGATCGCTCCGGCTCTGGTACCATTCCTGGTAGCCCATATATCTCCGCCTGCCTGAAAAATTGTAGTAACAAAAGTAACACCCAATACGGGATACAAAATAGCCAACACAAAATTAAGGATGCAAAGGATCAAAAAACTTGTAAAAATTCCTCGAAGAATTTGAAGCGGATTGAGACTGTTGTAAACCAGGCGAAAGTAAAAAATGTATGAAAACATAGCCACTGCAAAAGCTACGGTTCCCCATCTTGCTACGTTAAAGGGATTTATAAAAGAAATAACAATTAAAATCCCCACCCATAGTATCCATCGCTCATTTTTATATATGTAAAATACGTTTTTATTTTTCTGTATCAGCAACAAAATAACCGAAGCAATTAATGGCAGCATCAGGAATATTTTACCTGTAAAAGATCCAATACCATCGGTTGACACGTATTGCGGCGTAAACAAAGGAAAAGACATCTGGAAAGGAATGCAGGTAACAATAAAACTAAAAAAAAGATGCGACGTATCTTTTTGTTTAATTAAAAGTGTTGAGTACCAAATTAAATAAACAATAACGAGGGCAAAAAAAATTAAAATTTTTAAAAGCATAGTTAAGGAAACAGCAGGATATTATTTAAACGCTTTCTTTTAAGAAGCTTTCCTGTTAACCCATGGTATAATCTTTTATTCGTCAAAAAGTTTTGCTTTTTTTGCTTTCTTTTAAACAACGAGTAATTCACAATCTGCTTAAGCCCGAAAGGGAGCTGCTTTCGCACCTCCCCTTTTTCAATCTGGAATGTTATATTTAATTTGCAAGGTTATTAATTAATTGCGCAAATGTAGGTTGAAGCCAATAAATAGAAATTACACCAGATAACATATTGCGACCTTTGTTATTCATGATTTTTGGGACCACTTTACCATTATTTGCACTTACAATTTTCACCACATAATCCATAGTTCGGTTTTTTCCCGATGTTGTGTTAATGCCCTGGTTACCAGAAATGATCAATCCTGATGAATTGCCGCTAATAATTATACCAGCGGCCGGTTTGTTAATTGCACCAACATTGCTGATGGTATTATTACTGACGTTACCGGAACTGCCCAACAGATTAATAGCATCTGCCAAAGTTCCAGTAATAATATTTGCGTTACCTTGTATTTGCGAATAATTATTAAACAAAACCCCATTGCCCATCATTGCAGAACTTATGGTGTTACTATTAACCACTACGTTTATAAGTCCTGTTGTTTTAGCAGCATCAGAAATATTAATGGCCGGGGCGGTTAAAAAATTTACACCACTTATGTTTTCGTAAGTGTTTTTGATAGCATTGCCTGTTATGCTCACGTTTATCATCCCCCAACAGTCAATTTGCCCTTGATATATTTTATTATTATAAATTTTATGATGGCCGCTTAATGAATCAGCAATCCCATTTTTATATCCGCCATAGAAAAACCCCATGCTAACTGCCCGCCGATAGCGTACTTTTGAACCTCCACGCTCAACCGGGCCATAGCCATCAGTAAAATTAAAAGTGTTATTGTATACAGAAACATTTAACACACTTTCATTAACGCCATGTCTTTCAATATCCACGCCAGCCACCAGGTAACCATCGCCATGTACGTTATTATTATAAAATGCAGCCCCATTTACTGCGCAAAACATGGCTCCTTCACGATAAATATTAAAAAATTCCGAATCATGAATACTTACGTTGGCAACCGTCCTTAAATTTAACTTTGTTTCAAAACAATCGCCAAATAATAAGCCATCCCCCCTGAAGTTTTGAAACTTGCAGTTTTTAACTTCAATATTTTTACCATTGTTTATACTTAACGCGTGGCAAAACTGGTAAGATGCATCATATTTTTGCAGTGCGAGATTGCCATTAAAATCTATACCCTGTATTACCAGGTTACCAACAAATGGGGTACCTGTATATTCCTGGTAAAAAATAGAATTAGGGTTGTATCTTCCACCTGTTAATTTTATATGGCAAGTTGCTGGTCCGTTACCAATCATCCCCACACCATCAACGAGTTTAATGATACCTCCGCCATTTCCTGTTTCACCTATCATGTATTCGCCATCGGGGAAATAAATATTGGCTATATTATGTGATTTTGCGTAAATAAGGGCATTTCTAATCGCCTTGGTATCGTCTGTTATGCCATTTCCCTTTGCCCCCTGATCTTTTACATTGATAACAGCTAAAGATGCAACAGCCAGGCTGTTTGCATTGGTACTTATTGCCACCATGTTTTCAGGCTGCGAAGGCGTAAGCTGATCTTCTTTTTTACATGAGCAAATAAAAAAAATCGCAATAATTAGTAAAAACTGTTTCATTAGGGAGGGTTAAATCAATACGTCCCTGTTTACGCCAATTAGATATTTTTGTTACAAACAATTAATATATTTTCATGTTATGAAACCCCCGCTATTTTTCAACCTGTAAATTGAAGTGGATACTACTTTTTTTGGAGATCCCGTTTTGATCACAGGAAATTTAAAAGTCAAATGAACATTACCTCTTTAAGTAATGTCTGCAAAAAAATAAAAGTAAAAAATAAAATTTTTAAGAGCTCGTTTTATTATTGCGATAATTTAAGTAGCTAATAGCCTAAGCCATCATTATATAGCAATATTATTTAAGCTGGTTATATAATTTAATTGGTAGTAATACTGTGAAATTACACCTTTAAGGGCATTCTTCGCAGTGTTATTAACTATTTGGGGTGGCACGGCGCCGTTATTGGAGCTACCTATTTTAACAACATAATCTGTGGTGCGGTTGATGCCGCTTGTTGTATTCACAGCTATATTTGACGCCACATACAGGCCAGAAGAATTACCATTGATAAGAATGCCGGATGCAGGTGTAGCAACTGTGCCTGCATTTGTGATGTTATTGCCGTAAAAGCAACCGCTTGTTCCTAAAATATTTATGCCATCAAGTGGTGTGCCTGTAATTGTATTTGCATTAGCCGTAACTTTTGAGTAGTTGTAAAACGATATACCATTACCCATAGCCGAGGTAATGATATTATTATCAACATTTACATTAATTAACCCTTTGGTTGCACCTGGGTCTGCCACGTTGATAGATGGGACAGTTGTAAAGTTAACACCTGCAATGTTTTCGTACGCATTGGTTATGGTATTGCCAGATATACTTACGTTAATTATTCTGAAACAATCAATTTGTCCCTGGCAAATTTTATTATTGTAAATTTTATGGTGACCGCTCAATGAATCGGCGGTGGCGTTGGCGTAACCATTATAAAAAAAACCCATGGTTACCGCCCGGCGATACCGAACCTTTGGACCTCCGCGCTCAACAGGGCCATACCCATCAGTAAAGTTAAATGTGTTATTGTATACAGAAACATTTAGCACACTTTCATTTATACTGTGTCTTTCAATATCGACACCACCTACCAGGTAGCCATCTCCATGTATATTATTATTATAAAACGAAGCTCCGTTTACGCAGCAAAACATAATACCTTCTCGGTAAATGTTAAAAAATTCACTATCATGCACATTCACATTAGTAACTATCCTGACATTCAAGGTTGGTTCAAAGGTGTCGCCAAATAATAGCCCGTCGCCTCTCCAGCCTTGAAATTTGCAATTTTTAACTTCGATATTTTTGCCGTTGTTAATTTTAAATGCGTGACAAAACTGGTATGCGGCGTCATATCTCTGGTTAGCAATATTACCATCAAAATCAATTCCTTGCACCACTAGGTTGCCGACAGAAGGACTACCGATATAGTCCTGGTAAAAAACAGGATTGGGGTTATACCTGCCGCCAGTTAACTTGATATGACACGTTGCAACTCCCGTACCCATCATACCTACGCCATCGACCAGCTTGATTGTGCCACCACCATCACCTGTTTCGCCAATCATGTATGTGCCATCTGGAAAATAGATATTGGCAATCCCATTGGCTTTTGCATACAGCAGGGCACTTCTGATGGCTTTTGTGTCGTCGGTTATTCCGTCGCCTTTTGCGCCCTGAGTTTTTACGCTAACATAAGTTGTGGACGTTGAAAAACTTTGTGTACTGTTAACCGGAGTTAAACTGTTTGATGTTGGGGGGTTTAAAATTACACTTTCCTTTTTGCATCCAAAATTTATGAAAATAGCAGCGATTACTAAAATCTTCTTCATTAGGGTGTATTTTAATCAATATGCCCCTTTGTACGTTATCGTAATTAATTTGTTACAAACAATTAATTAAGTTATCTGTTACAAAATTTTTATTCTGGAAATTTTGTAACAGAATTATACATTTTATTTTGCAAGGAAAGCAAAATAAAATGTGTAATATGTAAAGTAGTATTTACTTAAAAAAATACCGCCTCAATAAAAGAGAATTAGGACTCCCTGATTTTTTCAGAGCGTGAAAACGATCTCAATTAACCGTTAAATTGTCAATATCTTGTACGTAGTTTTGCTGATAGTAATATTCGCTAACAACTCCCTTCAGCATTTTTTTCCCCCTATTGCCAATTATTCGGGGTGGCACTTGCCCGTTATTTGCGCTCGCTATTTTTACTACATAGTCCATAGTCTGATTACTACCTGCTTGGCTGTTTGTTGCTTGATTAGTCGACACGAATAAACCGGACGAATTTCCGTTAATCAAAATTCCCGAACACGGTGTTGCTGCTGTTCCTGCATCAGTTATCAGGTTGCCATAAAAGCAACCACTGGTACCAAGCACGTTGATTCCATCTGCAGGTGTTCCGGTTATTGTATTTTTATTTGCGGTAACCTTTGAATAGTTTTTGAAAGCTATTCCATTGCCCATGGCAGAGTTAATGACGTTATTATCTGCATATACATTTACAAGACCGCTAATTGTTGTATTATCTGATATTTTAATTGCCGGCGCTGTTAAAAAACTAACTCCTGCTATATTTTCATAGCTATTGTTAAAACTATTGCCGGATATGCTTACATTAATGATGTTCCAGCAATCAATTTGCCCCTGGTAAATTTTGTTATTGTAGATTTTATGATGTCCACTTAAAGAATCAGCTATTCCGTTATTGTAGCCGTTATAAAAGAAACCCATGGTTACTGCCCGGCGATACCTCACTTTGGGGCCGCCACGCTCAACGGGGCCATAGCCATCGCCAAAATTAAATACATTATTATAAACTGAAACGTTTAATACAGCTTCATTAACACTATGCCTTTCAATGTCCACACCGCCTACAAGGTAGCCATCGCCATGAACGTTATTATTGTAAAATGAGGAACCGTTAACGCAACAAAACATCGTGCCTTCACGGTATATATTAAAAAATTCACAATCATGTACCTTTATGCCTGTTACAATTCTGGCATTCAGGCTTGGTTCAAAGACATCGCCGAAAAGCAAGCCATCCCCCCTGAAACTCTGAAATTTGCAATTTTTCACTTCAATGTTTTTGCCGTTGTTTATACTTAATGCAGTACAAAACTGGTAGTCGGCATCAAAAGTTTGACTGGCCAAATTTCCGTTGAAATCAATACCCTGTATCACCAGGTTACTAATAGATGGGGTGCCTACATAATATTGATAAAATAACGGATTGGGATTGTGCCTTCCGCCGGTAAGTTTAATATGGCAGGTTGCCACCCCTGTACCTATCATCCCAACCCCATCAACCAATTGAATTATGCCGCCTCCGTTTCCTGTGGCGCCTACCATATAACTTCCATCGGGGAAGTAAATATTGGGGATACCGTTGGCTTTCGCAAACACCAGGGAATTTTTAATGGCTTCGGTATCGTCTGTTACGCCATCACCTTTTGCCCCATGATCTTTAACATTTACAGAGGAAGATGCCGCCGCTGAAATAGATGAATTAATTGTTAATGAATTGCTAAATGACTCTGATTGAAAAGCTTTGGAAGAAGTGGCCTCCTTTTTGCATGAGAATAAACATAATGATGCTACAAAAACCAATAGTTTCGTCATAAGCGGGGGTTTAAATTTAATTAGTAAATAAAACAATTAAATAAATAGAATTAAAATGTAAAAATTAGAAAACATTTTAAACAATAGGTTGTTCTAACGAAAAAAAACATGAAATATTACAAGAATCTTCTTGAATTAAGAGCTTATTGTAATTAATAAATAACAATGGCTTTAGAAATATTGTCCACCACATCCGATCTTAACGAATATGGTGGCGCCCAAAAAGTCCTTTTAGATCTGCACAATGGAATAAAAGGTAAATACAATTGTAAGATATTAGGTTTTACACCTTTTGAACAATTACATCCTAAATACAGAATTCAAAAATGCGAATATGTAAAATTTACTAACCCATTTTATTTAAATAATAAAGTACTTATTGTTCACGCCAGGAACATCATGGCGTTAATTATGGTAATTAAATGGGTTTTCTTTTTAAATACCAGGATCATATATGTAGCACATAATGTGTATAGCACGCATAGCCGGTTTTCATTTTTCCCAAATGACATCGTATCTATTTCAAAAAAGGTTACCGAAAATCTACTCGGTTATTTTAATTTAAAAAATCGAAAGATAACCCTGATTTATAATGGCATTATGGATGAGGATACGAATCAAGAGGTGTCTTCATTTAAAAAAAGCAGGAAAATAAAAATATTATATTCAGCAAGAGTAATTGATGTTAAAAGGCAGTTGATGATTGTTGATTGTTTAAAAGGCAAATTGCACGAGGATATTGAAATTTTGTTTGCCGGCAAAGGCCCGGATTATACACAATTAGAAGAAAAATGCAACAACACCACAAACTTTAAAGCCCTCGGTTTTGTTGAGAACGTGAATAATTTGGTGAAGGAAGTTGATTTTTTAATGCTTTTTTCTACCCAGGAAGGCCTGCCAATATCTTTAATTGAAGGTATTATGCTTGGAAAACCGTTACTGGTTAATGATGTAGGCGGAAATTTAGAAATAGGTGTACCCGGCTTAAATTGTATTGAACTAACTGAAAACTGGGATACTTTGGCCAGTCAGATAAATAGTATAGTTAATTTATCACAACTGGATTATCAGCAAATGAGCAGAAACAGCAGACAGCATTACGAAAAAATGTTTACCTATGATGTCATGATTGAAAACTATACACGGCTCATTAACTCTTTATAACACTATCATTCGATGCCATTTTAAAAAGCCGAAAACAACGAATGATATTAACCCCACAATTGACTCAGCTACGGATAGAATGAAGATTGCTTATAATACACTTACGACAAAAATTTCAGGTTTATTTCAAAGTTCGCTATTTAAAAACAGTAGTTGGGGCATCATATCACAAATGTCGCAAACGTTGTTTCTGAGCTTATTTTTTGTGATCCTGGCCCGAAAGTACCCTACAGCAATTTTTGCTAAATACATTGTTGCCAATGCCATTTATCAATTGGTTACGGCCTTTTCAACCATGGGTTTAAGCCAATGGTTTATAAGGGAATTTATTCATACCGAGGATAAAGAAACCCTGATAAGCAAGTTTATAAAAATGCAGATCTATTTTGGAATGGCATTTTACGTTGTCAACTTTGGGTTGGCATTTTTAATATACGATGATCAATTTACCCGTATTCTGATTATCTTATTAGGTGTTAACGTGATATTTGACAACCTTATAAATGGCATAAAATCATTAAACATTGCCAATTTTGAGCAAAAGAAAACCTTTATAATCCTGACTATCGAGTCAATACTGAAATTTGTTGCCGCTTGCCTGCTTTTTGTTTACCCTTTATCTATTATAACTTTATCTGTTATTTTAATTGGTATCCGGTTTTTAACGCTTAATTTATTTCTATCCTTTGGCTCATCTAATCTTGTAACTGCAAAAACACTTTGGCGATGTAAGGTTACTTATCTTGATATGAAAATGTTAGTGATTCTTAACTGGGCATTTGTAATAATAGGAGGAGTATCAATCATCAATTGGCGAATGTGCAACATCATAATTTCAAAAGTATTAACAGCTTTTGATGTTGCGAACTATGAAATATCTTTCAAGATTTTCTCCATCGCCCAAATATTGCCTGTGGTTATTTCAACCTCAGTTTTTCCGCTGTTAGTAAAGCATTATTCAAAGCCAGATAAGGCAGATTTCTTTACGTTTTACAAAAAAATGCATGTTTATTACCTTTTATTTGGTTGGCTGGCCTATACATTCATATACTCTTTTTCAGATAAATTAATTCCTATAGCTTTTGGCAATACCTACCTAAGTAACCCCTATTATACACGGCAAATGTTTTTAACCATATTGGTTTTTCCAACAGCATTATTGCAGGCCAACATTTTAATTGCCATGAAAATGGAAAAACAAGATATGTTATTTAACATTATAGCATTGGTGGTTAACCTCACCATGTGCGTTGTGGGGTTCTTGTACATTAAATCATTAAGTGTTGTAAATTATTCGATTTTCGCGTCCTTCCTGATTTTTCATATCTCGCAGGATATTTTGTTACTAAGGCGTAAAATGGTGACGATACGGTCAGTAATGCAATATTATGTTATTACTATCATTTTCGTCTCGGCTTACATTTTCTTCAGCAGATTAATTAACCCCTACCTGCTTTTTTCAGTAACCTGGATCATTACACTGCTAATAGCATTTGGCGGTAAAAAAATACAAATGGATTTCACCTCGAGAAAAGCGGCATTACGCAACAATATCACGGGTATATAGCCGGATTTAATCAGGGGGACTGAACGCAAAATTTTTCCGGATCTTTGTTATGTCCGGGCCAGTTTCTTATTGTTTGCAAACCCAAAGAGAGCTGCGCTCTTGATATAGTCTATTTGTTTTACAGGCTTTTTATAGCTAAACAACCACCAGAATCCATATCTTAAACAAAAGTTATAAAAGAATATCGGTAATACGATGCCAGATACCCAAATCACCAATATCAAAGCGGGTACATAGGTAATGTGAAGAAGACTCAAACAAATAATGCGCATTACTGTCATTACAATTATTTGTGCGCAGTAAATATAAAGCGAATGGTAACCTACGATCCTAAGAAAGGACAGGATATTTAGTTTTTGCAAGAAGAAAGAACAATTAATAGAGAGCGCGCAACCAATAGCAGCTTGTAAAAAGAATAAATAGGGCTTATTTATCTCTATGTTTCTGATACCTAAATCAGAAGCCTGAAGGTTTGTTGGGGTACAGTAATATTGTATAACAACGAACGATATCAGCAGTGGAACAAAAAACCTCCACGACGTATAAATTTCAATTTTTCTGCTATCTAACATCACTTTTGACAACAAATCGCCCAAAGCAAAAAAAAGATAGTATTCAAAAATGTCTGTAAATAATCCCGCTTTTAAACTATACATCAACGGGAACAATGAATATAAAAGTGCACCAATGGCGACCTGTGCAAGAGCCGGAACTTTAAGTTTAACATGTAAGAAAGCATAAATTACGCCTATACAATATAGTGCATTCAAATACCAGAAAATCCCTGTACGTCTCGGGTTGATAATTAAATTGAAATAATCTACCGGCGTAAAACCATTATGGGTAAAATGGTTCATAATAATCTGTAAAGTAACCTGGATAACGCCCCAAACAAATAATGGCCATAATATATTGTTGCTTCGGTTACCTATGTAGGTGGCCAAGCCCTTTTTACTTAAACTTTTAGCAATAAGCAAGCCCGAGATGATGAAAAATAAGGGCATCCTGAAGCCATATAAGAAGACACCTATGTAATTAAAAAAAGGATACTTGTCTAATGCCAAACCATGTTCTTTCAAAGTTTCGTAACAATGACCATAACCAACCAGTATTATACTAATGCCTTTGTCATAATCAATCCATTTCCATCGTTTTTCCTGGCGTATAAATGCAGCGTTAAAGGGATCCATCAATAATTAATTTCTGTTTTTTAGGTGTAGTATCCTTCCAGCTCAATCGCCGTGCCATTAATTTCTAACATATCCTTAAGATCAATGAAAAACGTACAATGGTTGTACACTATTTAAGAAGAAAAACCAGGTAAACACAATGCTTTGGCTTAAAACACCAAACGGCATTGGGTTTGCATACAGTTTATAAATTTAACAAGTTTATGATGTGCCGGCTTTTAATGATTGATGACAACCCTATTGAACATTTTATTGTGCAAAGAATGCTTGATACCTATAAATTATTCCCAAATGCTGTGCACAGTTTAGATGGCAAGTCAACAATTCAATCGCTTAAAGAAAACATCAATCAATCTGATCAAATTCCCGACGTTATATTTTTAGATCTGAATATGCCGGAGTTTAGCGGGTGGGAATTTCTTAAACATTTTAACAACTTAATTCCTGGCTTTAACAAAGAAATAGAGGTTCATATAGTATCGTCTTCGATTGATCCGAGAGACATATTAAAATCAAAAAAATATTCATTCGTTAAATCATTTATAAGTAAACCGTTCAAAAAGCAGATGTTGGAAGATTTGTTTTTAAAGTGGTCCAATTAATCAACATTCGCACTTAACAATATAGCTCTGTTGGAGATATGGAATTAATTATCTTTATTTTGACCATACAACATTGTATGTTGAACTGCCAATAATATCAATACAGAACCGTTGTTTTGACCTATTTTTTTGACATAATAGCACTGGGCGAAAGAAATGATCTAATGGTTATCCCACGAGTGATGGGAGCATTAAACGTTGCAATTTTAAATCAAAATTTGAAGACTATGGTTGATGGAATCTTTTTTCCAAAATAAACCACCACTAAAGACATACCTTTGTTCCATAATTTGAATTATGAAAAGTGAGGAAAAAGATTCAGTTAACACCTTAGAAATAATCAATTCGCTAAAAAGTGAAAATGTTAGGCTAAGAAAAGAAATTCAGCACTTACAAAGTACTGAAAGTTCTGAAGCCAAACAACTTGCCTATCAGGAAAGTCAGATGCGTTTCCGGACTATTTTCGAACTTTCCAAATTGGGCAACAAAGTCATCACTTCAGATTTAAAAATCACGCAGATCAACCCTGCTATGGTCACCCTGCTGGGCTACGATCATAAAGAGGAGATCATTGGAACTCGGATACTGGACTATTCACCACAAGACCATCATGCCCATTGGGAATTACTCCAAGAACATTTATGGGAGAAATCGACCCCGTTCTTTAGTTTGGAAACCGTGCTCATCAAAAAGGATAAAACGTTGATTTGGGTAAATGTTACCTCTATTTTGTTTCCGGATCAGGGCCATAACTTAGGTTATACCATCATCCAGGATATTACAGAACAACATGCACTTAAATTACAGAAAGAGGAGTTTATAGCAATCGCCAGCCATGAATTAAAAACGCCTATAACCAGCCTTAAAGCGGTGTTACAATTGCTAAACCGAATGATCAAAAAGGAGGAAACAATTCCGGAAAAGATTGCTAACCTCGCTCACGAAGCACAACTTTATACCTCCAAACTAATCCATCTTGTCGAAGATCTGTTGAACGCGTCCAAGCTTGAACAGGGCCAATTATCTGTTAATAAGCGTAAATTTCCGCTCTCTGAGGTGATTGAAGGTTGCTGTAATCATTTGAGATTAGACAGAAAACACTACGTTACGCATAACGGTGATCTTTCGATCATAGTCAACGCAGACAGGCATAAGATTGACCAGATTCTGGTTAATTTTGTAAACAATGCAGTAAAATACGCGCCAGCTTCCGAAGAAATAGCAATTAAGTTAGAGCAATTATCTACCAGCGTAAAAATATCAGTTACTGATAAAGGAAAGGGAATACCATCCGAAGATCTGCCACATTTGTTTGAGCGTTATTACCAGGTAGGTAAAGGCGATAAACACAGCTCGGGCTTAGGTTTAGGGCTTTATATTTCTGCAGAGATCATTAAGAAACATCATGGAGAAATTGGCGTGGAAAGCAAAATTGGTGAAGGTTCTTCCTTTTGGTTCACTTTGCCGAACGAAGAGTCAATAGCCGTTAATTAATCAAACAAAATTCCATTCTATTGCTTGTATCAATGAGCAATCGTCCCCCTTCCCTGATTTCTTTAGTTGCGGAGTATAAGGAATATACTCGTATAATCCTATGGAAACCATCGAAAATCTTAATAAAGAAATTTTTGCCTTAAAAAAGGAAAATCAGCAATTAAAGTTTGCCGGAGAATTAGCTAATATCAGGAACGATAAACAGTTGGCTTTCCAGGTTTCCCAGCTTCGATTTCGTACCGTTTTTAAATCGTCACGGCTGGCTAATAAAATCATCGGGCCAGATCTTAAAATTTTGGAGGTTAATCCTGCCTTGCTAGCGCTGTTGGGTTATGACCGCGAAGAAGACATCTTGGGAACCAGGATACTTGATTATTCACCTATAGAATACCATCAGCATTGGAAATTGCTTCAAGAGAATCTATGGAAAAAATCTTCTCCATCGTTTACGTTGGAAACCTGCTTGCGAAGAAAGGACGGCAGCCTGATCTGGTGTAATGTAAATTCTATTCTTTTTGAGGATAATAGCAAAACTTTAGGGTTTACCATTATCGAAAATATCACAGTTAAACGGGAGATTAAGCTGGACAAAGATGAATTTATAAACGTTGCAAGCCATGAATTAAAAACACCATTGACCAGTTTGAAGGCCGTAATTCAGTTATTTAATAGAATCATACAAAAAAACGTGACCATTCCAGCCAAAGTGGTAGAACTGGCTCATGATGCGGAGCGCTATGTTGAAAAACTTAACCATTTGGTCGAAGACTTGTTGAACTCCACAAGAATGGGTGAAGGGCAATTAACGCTAAACAAAAAATCTTTATTGTTAAAGGACCTTATTGAAGGTTGTTGCAATCACGTTCGTTTAAACGGGATGTATCGAATTATTAACAAAGGTGACTTATCCTTAAACGTATTTGCAGATAAGTATAGAATAAACCAGGTATTAATGATTATGGTCAATAATGCGGTAAAGTATGCTCCAGATTCAATGCAAATCACCCTAAATGTTGAGGATATGGGGAATCGCGTAAAGGTTTCCGTTATCGATAAAGGGAAAGGTATTTCTCCAGAATGTGTTCCTTTTCTATTTGACCGGTATTACCGCGTCGACAAGAACCGCAATCAAGGCTCCGGCTTAGGTCTGGGTTTATACATATCCTCAGAGATTATCCGGAAACACGGCGGTGAAATCGGAGTAGATACAGAGGTCGAAAAGGGTGCCACATTTTGGTTTATTCTTCCGAAGGGCTTGTAATTCCTCTTATAATATTATGTTTTTTTTTATTGTGGCCTGTTGCTGATTAAAAATAAGCGGGTTGTCAGCCGCTTACCCACCGTGAGCTTTTAAAAAGCAATAGTTGCCACCGGAGTGAAAACGTATATTAATTGAGATATCTATTATAAAAAGACTTAAATAATCTTGAAAATGTTATTTAAGTTGAAAAATATAAATTGTTCCTGTACATCGCAGGAACAATTCAAAAGTTTAACAAGGCTATTGAAAAACTCAAAAACTATTGCGAGGACGAATTAAAAAACCAATATGCGGTAGAGATTATCGTCCTCCTGGAACATCCTCTCAAGCCGAACAAATTATTGCGGTGCCCCCCCTGATCAAAAAATTCCAGCTCTTATACGTATATTGGTCGGTGATCCCTCCGATAAAGCCTTCGTTGGTCTTTACCTCGTGGCGAATAAATAACCCATTGATTAACCGGCTTGTAACTCCAGGAAACCGATCAGATGTTCTTGCAGCAAATCGGTATTATAATCCGAATCCGTATCATGAACAGTAACGGATAACTCATCGTCTGTTACGATAATTGTCAGGGCAGGGCCTTCGATCACCTCTGGAAACAACACATTGATCACATCATACACATGCGCATAGTCAATCGCCAGATTGGAACCCAATTTTCCATTTATATAATCCGCGAATTCTGTCTTTAACAGGTCAAACAGCTTTTCAGCGCTGAGTGGTTTTACATTTTTGATAGTTGCCATAGGCCTACACTAGCGTTGGCAGGCGAATAAGTTTCATACGTTGGAAACTATTCTGGATATTTCTGAATTGTTGACCCTATCGTTCCGGAATATCTAAAATATCATTCCAAGACACTTTTATCATGCTAATATGAATCAATTAGTAAAACATATCACACAAATACCATGAACTTGGGTCATGGAATCACATGGTAAAGCCTTCTGTAATATCCAGTAGAAACCTGAAAACAAAACATTATATCGAAAAGTTTAATGAATTTATCACAATCCCGAAACGTAAACATAAGTCATTGTTTATCAACAATATAAAGCCTATCCAAGTCCGTTGACCAACGAACTTATGCTTATGACTCCACCTTATAAATTCAAGCAATATTGGTAATAGATCAATACTTTTTTCCGTCAACCTGTAAATAACCTTTTCCTTATGATCAGGGTCCGTACGTTTGGAAATTACCCCCTCCTGTTCCAGCATGGCAAGTCGGTCCATTGTCGTGGCAGACTTATGCGATCTTAATCCAACGGGAGGTTTAAAAGACGAATGATCGACAGCTGCCATTTGTTCAACTTTTTATCAAATTCAACTACCTTCAATTCATTAAGTGGTATTTTAATTTTTATCTGCGCCCCCCCTTTATTTTCTATGGAAAGTTGTCCCTTGAATTTTTCAACTCTCGATGCGATATTTCCAAGCCCCATACCGTGCCCGGCTTGTTTTACACCATCAGAGTGTATGCCCACGCCGTTATCATTAATGGCGAAATAAAGATTTTGCTCGTCAGTAAGCATTTTTAATTCTATAGTGCTTGCCTTTGAATGTTTAATGGCGTTGTGCACAACTTCTTTAACCAACAGATAAACGTTTCTGCGGCTTTGAATGCTAATTTTCACATCAGGAATATCATCAGGCACCTCCGACACAAAATCTATATCAGAGTGTTCAAATAGCTTATTAATTTGAACATAAGTATAGTAAATCAAATTTTCCAGATTATCATTACCCACATTAGTGCTCCAAATAACATCACGAATTTTTTCCGACAGCTCATTCACCATCTGTTTGATCTGATCTATCTCGGGGCTTCCATTTCCATTTTTACTGGCTTTATTGGCTAATGACTGAATGGCAAACACCCCTGATCCGATATCGTCATGCATCTCTGAGCTTATCCTTTGTCTTTCGGACGAGATCAACTGCTGCTGCGTCTCAAATGCCTTTTTCAATGAGAGTCTTTTACGAAGCATGATTACATAACCGTAGAAGACAAAGAGAACAAAGGCCATAAATAAAATTATTTTAAGGCCTGTTCCACGCCACCATGGCTCTTCTATTGTAAAATCATATTTTATCATGGCGTCCGCCATTCCCAGGCGGGGGTCAACTGCGGTGGCTTTTAATGTATACTCACCTGGCATTAATGACGAGAAATGAATAGTTCGTTCACCGGGCTCGGTCGTTAACCAGGTACTGTCTGTTTTGGTTACCAGGCAATATTTTATATAAATTTCCCTTGCTTTAGAATAAGCAGGGATACCAATATTAAATATTACATTATTTTCGGAGTAGGATAATTTGTGCCCGGCACTTGCTGTTGATACCTGATTATTTACCTTAACATATAATAAATAGTTCTTCAATTTTTTCTCACTTGCAGTTTTCACAAGCGGGAAGTTATCCAGTCCAGATGACGTAGCCAAATAGATTGTTTGTTTTACTCCGTCAATATCCAACACCTCTGATGCGCTACGGTCTGGAAACTCATAGTTATCAACTAATGCGTTTTTTTGTGTGTTAAATATTTGAAGTGGACCTGAACCTAATATCCATAAATTTTTATCGACAGGTTTGATCTTGAATATTGACTTTGAAGACAGGCCATTTTGGACGGAAATATGTTTTACATCGCTTTTTTCCACTACCAACATGCCGTTACTGATTGCTCCGATAAAAAGCCGGTGATCAATGTAAGATAGAGAGGCCGCGTAAACTTGCTCATTGTTAAATAAAAATGGCTTCATGCCCTTTTTATCAATTTTGAATAAGCTGTTTTTGAAAGCAACAAACAAAGAGGCCTGGTCTGGAAAATAGGCTATGGAGCGGCTTCGTAGCCTCAGGTAAAAATAGTTTTCAGTAGCGTCATATTTAAACACATGGCCAAATGCATTTATTATTTTGTTGTTCAACTGCTCTGATCGTTCTTGCGGTATCACAAACAAGCCGCTTGTTGATGCGATGTAAATAGCTTTTTCATCATAACAGAGCTGCTTAACAGTTTTAATAGCAGATAGCTCTGTGATCTTTTTAGTAGGGATATTAATTTTGTAGGTAGCAAGCGAAGATGCCACAATATACTCATCCCTGCCAATGGCAGCAAGGTAATTTATTGACCCAACGTTAGGCGCTACCTTTATCTTAAAACTTGTTTTTTTTGTAACCGGGTCATAAAGCAACAGGAAACCCTTTTGTGTGCCCAACAGTAAGTTGTCGTGATAGTTCTTCACGCTCACTATAAGATCATCACTATTCAGGTCTGGTATTCTTGTTTTGTTGGCTATATCCTTTTTGTATTGTATCAATAACCCATAGTATAAACTGCCAAACCAATTATTGCCTTCGTGATCGGTTGCAATGGCAGATATGTTTTGCCCTTTTATCTGCCCGCCATTTTTTAAGGAGTAACTACTGTAGTTTGTGTTTACAAACTGATCATCTGGCGTGATGGATAGGGTGTTTATAAAATTGTTAAACACAATTTGCGCGCACTGTTTTACGGTATCGTTTTGCAGCAGCAGCTTTTTAACAATACCTGTGGGGTTAACCATCATATATACGGTATCACGGTACGTATCCTTGGTGAGCAGGTAAACATTACTGCTAATTTCGTTATCGCCTTTATAAGTTAGCTTTTTTAAGCCTGCCGCTTCAGTATATGAATACCAGGCTTTGTCACCACGAACCAATACCTGCTTTTTTAATACTGCCAGGCTGGCTGTATAGGTATTACTATTGACGTATTTCCCCGTTAAGGTTTTAGTGTCCAACACAAAAAGGCCATGGTCTGATGTTGCCAGAAGCTCATTTTTAAATAAGGCCATTCGGGGGAAATTACGCTCTTTTGTATGATCATAGCCTTCTACCAGGGTAACCGTTTCACGATCAATATAAAAAATTTGCCCATTGAAATTATTGAACCAGATGCGGCCGTAATTGTCTTCCAAAAGATTGGTACAGCCTAACGAAATTTGCCGGGGATGACTGAAATGAACAAAGCTAACACCATCGTAACGGCTTACGCCGAAATCACTGGCTATCCATAAAAAACCATGCTTATCAACATGGAGGTCATATATCTCCTTAGTCGGAAACTCCAGTACTTGTTTTATTGGGACGTCCTGGGCTCTCAAGCCTGCCCCGGAAAA
The DNA here is from genome assembly GCF_056406855.1 of Mucilaginibacter sp. P1_A3. NCBI lineage: Bacteria > Pseudomonadati > Bacteroidota > Sphingobacteriia > Sphingobacteriales > Sphingobacteriaceae > Mucilaginibacter > Mucilaginibacter sp. P1_A3. The sequence continues at coordinate 490,044 of NZ_JBFTZJ010000002.1, read as the reverse complement.
AAGAAAAAAAAGGATAAAATTGATCTTAATTAAAAATGACCTGTTCATTAAAAGTAAATGTAGTTTTTTAATTCTAAATATAAATATTGTGAATAGGACGCACGATAATTTAATGCAGAATGCGACAGGTGTAACCATCCCAAGTAGTTTGAAATTTCATATTTTTTACTTTGGCGCCTTTCATTTGAGAGTCATGCAGCTTTTTATAGTGAAACCTGCGCTTTCTAAATATGCTTTATCAACAAAAGCTCGGTAAAAATTTACGCATTGCAGAGTTGCTTTTAAAAATCACGTATCAGCATCTGCTTTCTTAAAAAAACATTTTTCAGTTTGCGCTTTAAAAGCACGGACCAACTTCACTATGCCAATAAAGGGATCACTGTCGGCGGGCCGGCAGAAATCATCATTATCCTGCTTTGATGATGTTTCCTATTGAACTGCAAATCTGACTACAACAATTACCAGCCTGGTTACTTTTTATTTAGAAATGGGGCTGATCTTTGCTCCCTAACTATTGAATTATATGGAAAACGGAATCAAAGGTAAAGTTGTTGCCATAACAGGCGCCAGCAGCGGAATCGGCAAAGCCACAGCATTTGCATTGGCAAAAAGCGGAGCAAAAGTCATCCTGGGAGCGCGAAATGAAACGCAGCTGGAAATTATTGTCCAGGATATTGTGGGCGATGGTGGAGAGGCCATAAGTGCAGCGATTGATGTTAGGGAAAAAGCCGATTTGGAAACATTGGTGCAGTTGGCTATTAAAAACTACGGCAAACTGGATGCTATCGTTAATAATGCGGGCGTCACACAGATCAATCGGATTGACGAGCTGGACATAGAAGGATGGGAAGACATGATCGACATCAACATCAAAGGCGTATTGTATGGCATGGCAGCAGCAATACCCATATTCAAACAGCAGCAATCGGGTCACATCATCAATATTATTTCCACTTCAGGCATAAAAATTGTTCCTACTCAGGGAGTATATGCGGGAACAAAAAATGCAATCCGTACTATTACAGAGACATTCAGGCAGGAGTCAGACGGTTCTATCCGGATTACCGGCATTTCTCCGGGGTATGTTAAAACAAATCTAATCAATAACGTTAAGAATGAGGAGATCAGAACTGCGGGGGCAAAGAACATGGAGAAATTAGGTATCAGCCCGGAGGCCATTGCAAATGCGGTCATCTACGCGTTAAGCCAACCCAAAGATGTAGAGGTGGGCGATATTGTCATCCGCCCAGCGGCACAAAATTAAATTAGACAAAAGATTATCGGAATGAAGGACAAATCAGACATCAAGCATTACAGCAGCATTTCGCAGTTAACACGAGAACTGGGACTTCCGGTACCAGCCCATCCCCTGGTTACGCTTGTTGACTATGCAAATGTTTCCAAAAGCCTGTTTGAAACTGAGTTTAAGGTTAGCCTTGATTTTTATAAAATATCCTTTAAAAATAGCTTTACCGGCCAGGTGAAGTACGGACAGGGACATTACGATTTTGATCAGGGAGGAATGGCTTTTCTCAAGCCAGGGCAACTGGTGATCGCGTCCACTGATAAAAGCAGCTATGAGGGGTTCGTGCTATATTTCCATCCTGATTTTATCCGAAACTATTCTTTAGGTACAGCCATAAATCAGTACGGGTTCTTTTCTTATGATGTGTCAGAGGCATTGTTTTTGTCTGCTGGTGAAAAAGAAACCATTACCCGTCTTTTTGGCCAGATAGGCGATGAACTGAAGAACAATATTGATCATTTCAGCCAGGACATCCTCATTTCGCATATTGAACTTTTACTCAACTACAGCAATCGTTTTTATAACCGCCAGTTCATCACCCGGAAGGCGGTCAATCACGAGGTGACTGTGTCTTTGGATAAGTTACTGAACCGGTATTTTGAAAACGGGCGGGGTCTGAAAGACGGCATCCCGTCCGTGCATTATATCAGTTCTGAACTGCACATCTCCCAGCGATATCTTAGTGACCTCTTACGTTCGCTCACCGGTCAAAATACACAGCAATATGTCCAGCATTATGTGATTGACATATCGAAAGATTTGCTGAGCGGATCTTCCCTTTCTGTAACAGAAATTGCGTACTATTTAGGGTTCGGACACCCGCAATCGTTTAGCAAGTTGTTCAAAATTAAAACAGACCTGACGCCACTGGCGTTCAGACAATCATTTAATTAGAATGTTGATCCTCTGATTTAAATGACACAATTCCAGGTCCTGGCAAAGGATCTCAATTAACTTTGGCTTCTTTACTTGAATATTTCCATTTCAGAATTTAACAAGATTATGGTTACTAACGATTTGATCAGGCAGCTTGATTTTATCAAAGAAATTGTCAAATTAAAATACATTCAGCGCAGGACCAAACTATTTGGGTGAGTTAGATAGACCATTTCTTGTTGATCAACTTCACATTAACCGAGCATATCTTTATAGTAATATCTTTATCTGTGCACCAGACGGCTCATTGCGCAAAAGACCATGGTAAAAGTAACCTATTCGCCAACTATTAAATAATGCAAGGTTCAAATTTCTACAAACTCAGACGATTGGTCCATCCCGGGAGAAATTTTTCCTTGCTTTTTCTTTGTCAGGTTTTGCATCATTGCTTCGGCCACTTCTATAAAAACCATCAGTTTTTCTTCGCTGATGCCGCTGTTCGCCATTTCATTCACTTCCCTAACTTTCTTTTCAATGTATGGTATTGTATTAAGGGCGTTTGGAGACAGCGAAATAAGATGCTGTCTCCTATCGGTCGGGTTAGTTTTCACCATAATTATTTCGCTTTCTTCCATCGAAAAAATGATATGAGCAACCCTCGACTTATCGATGTGCAATAGTTCGGCTAATTGATTTTGGGTGATCGGCTTTTTTTGTTTAGCCAATGTTAACAACACCTCAAAGTGATGATTCACTTTGAGGGAAGATAGTTCCCGGCTGAGGTTCCGGGTATAAAAGTAATTGATCAGCCTTAAGTTTTGCGATAGCAGTTCTGTATTCTTCATCATTTGCTACTTGTTATTTTGTTTTACCGATGCCTTGTATTCATTATGCTGAGCATGTGCTTCTGCAATATCATATTCCAGCTCAGGATCAATATTTTGTGCTTCTAGTTTCCGCGCCTTTTCCATCAGTTCTTCATGGTGTGCCTGCAAATAGGCAAGCTGTTTTTTTCCATAGGAGAAACGGGTAAACAAAACAAAAAGCACTGGCACAATAAATATGGAAATGGTTGATGAGGCTATCATCCCCCCTAAAACAGTTACACCTATAGTGTTGCGCGATTCGGCACCGGCTCCCGTGGCTAGCACCAGCGGCAATACGCCTAAAATGAAAGCGAGCGAGGTCATAATGATTGGTCGCAATCTTAGGCGCACAGCTTCCAATGTGGATTTTACCAGCTCTTCGCCCCTATCAACCCTGATCTTGGCAAACTCTACAATGAGGATGGCATTTTTTGCCGAAAGACCAATTAACGTGATAAGCCCTATCTGCGCGTAAACATTATTGGTGATAGTGGGCACCACTGTGAGCGCCAGGATAGCGCCAAAAGCGCTTATCGGCACAGCGAGCATCACCGAAAAAGGTACCGACCAGCTTTCATACAATGCCGCCAGGAACAGGAATACAAACATGATGGAGAACATGAAAATGTACACTGTAGTCGACCCCGCCTTTAATTCCTCATAACTCAGGCCCGAAAACTCGTAGGTGTATCCACGTGGTAATGATTTGGCAGCTAATTGCTTCAAAGCTTCAATTGCCTGGCCGCTGCTGTATCCTGGCGGTATGGAACCATCCACTTCGGCCGAGCGAAAGATATTAAAGTGAGTGATCAAAGGGGCAGCCACTATCGGCTTATAACTGATCACGGCGCTTAAAGGAAGCATTTGGCCGGCCGAGTTGCGTACATAATATTTATTCATATTGGATATGAGCGCCCGGTAAGCGGTATCTGCCTGCACAACCACGTGATAGGTTCTGTTGTATAAGGTGAAGTTATTGACAAATAAACTACCCATGTAGGCTTGCATGGTAGAGAAAACATCTGAGATATTGATGCCCAGCTTCTCGCATTTTTCCCTATCCACATTAAGCTGATAACTTGGTGTATGCGCCGAAAAATAGCTATAAGCCCCAGCCGTGGCGGGGGTAGCCTTTGCGGCCGCCACAAACTTTTTAACCACCTTTTCAAAAGTGTAGATATCATCTGTAGAGTTGCCCTGCTCAATTTGCATGCTGAAGCCGGCAGCCTGCCCAATACCCCTGATGGGTGGCGGCTGCGCAACCACTACGTTGGCATTTTTGATACCCGCCTTTGCAATTTTTTGTTTAATCACGTTCATCAGGCCCGGCACCCTGGTATCCGGCGTTGTGCGATCGTCCCAGGGCGTAAGCATGCAAAACATAGAACCGTTGTTGGAATTGGCGCCACCGTTCAGGATGTTGAAACCCGAGATAGCTGTATAATGCAGGATACCTGGTGTTGAAGCCACAATTTTCATGAGCTTGTTCATCACATTAACCGATTGAATGGTTGACGAAGCTTCGGGCAGCTGGTAGGTTACGTACAAACGACCACCATCCTCCGCCGGCACAAAGCCCGATGGTTTTACCATGAACAGTAAATAGGTCCCCACACAAATACAAACCAGCAGAACAACGATATACCGTGCGCCTTTGATGCTGCGATGTACGCCATTGGTATATTTGAATGTTATCTTTTCGAATACCTGGTTAAAGCCCCTGAAAAAACGATCGAGCCAGTTTGATTTATCAGTTACAGGCTTGGTAGGCTTTAATAATAAAGTACAAAGCGCCGGGGTTAATGATAAAGCTATAAATGCCGAAAGGATAACCGAAATAGCAATGGTGATGGCAAATTGCTGGTATAAACGCCCTACTATCCCCGGAATAAAACCAACCGGCACAAATACCGATGCCAGGATAAGCGCGATAGCGATAACCGGTGCCGAGATCTCCTTCATGGCATGATAGGTAGCCTCTTTGGGCGACATGTGCTGCTCATCGATGTAGTGCTGCACCGCCTCAACTACAATAATAGCATCATCTACCACTATACCTATCGCCAGCACAAAACCAAACATGGTTAAGGTGTTAACGGTAAAACCCAGGGGGATAAAAAAGATAAAAGTAGCCAATATGGATACCGGGATGGCCAATATAGGAATAAGCGTAGAGCGCCAGTTTTGGAGGAAGAGGAACACTACGATAGCTACTAAAATAAGTGCTTTAATTAAAGTACCTATCACCTCCTGCATCGATACCTTTATTATGGTTACCGATTCAAAAGGCACCACGTAATCAACATCCTTAGGGAACGATTTTTTTAATTTGGCTAAGGCAGCGTACACGTTTTCAGCGGTTTGTAGCGCATTGCTTCCCGGCGATTGGTAGATCTGAATGGTAGAAGCCCGGTTGCCATCCACAAAGGCATTACTTGAAAAAGTGAATTTACCTAGTTCAACCCTTGCCACATCTTTAAGGTGCACCAGCTGACTGGTGCCTGGGATGCTTTTCACAACTATGTTTTCATAGTCTTTTACCTTGTTGAGCATCCCATTAACCAAAATCCCGGTTTCATAAGTTTGTGAAGCATCCTGCGGGGGCGCGCCAACGGAACCCGCGGCAACATAAACGTTTTGCGCGTTTAAGGCAGCAGTTACATCGGCGGGGGTTAAACTATAGGATGCCATTTTATCGGGATTCATCCATATCCGCATACTAAAATTATCTGTCCGCGCACTTACATCGCCAACACCCGGAACACGAAGTATAGCGTCCTGGATAAACGTACTGGTGTAGTTATCCAAAAAGGTAATATTATGGCTATGCTTTGGCGAATAAATAGCCACCAGCATCAACTGATCGGGGTTACTGGCCCGCACGGTTAGCCCCAATTTACTTACCACAGATGGCAGCAAGGGCGCGGCGATACCTACACGGTTTTGAACGTTTAGCGCAGCGATGTGTACGTTGGTGCCTATTTTAAAAGTTACCCTGATGCCCATGCTCCCGCTGTTGGTACTGGTGCTGGTCATATACTCCATACCCGGTGTACCGTTTACCTGCTCCTCAATAGGTGTGGCTATATTTTGTTCCACGGTTTGGGCATCTGCACCGGTGTATGAGCCGTTTACCGATACGCTTGGCGGCGATATATTGGGGTACTGGTCAACCGCGAGATTAACAAGGCAAATTACCCCAGCTATCATCAGCACCAGCGATATCACAATGGCGGTAACGGGCCGTTTTATAAATGTATTTGAAATCATCCTTAGTTAGCTTTATGTAATGCACGGGATTTTTCAATCTCATATTCCAGTTCGGGATCGATGTTTTGAGCTTCCACCTTTTTAGCTTTCTCTGCCAGATCTTCTTTATGGGCCTGCAGGTATTCCAGTTTCTCTTTACCGTATGAAAAGCGGGTGATCAGTACAAACAATACCGGCACAATGAAAATAGCCAGTGTTGATGCCGCTATCATACCGCCTAATACAGTGAAACCTATAGTCCTGCGGGCTACCGCGCCTGCCCCTGTTGCCAGCACCAACGGCAGTACGCCCAGAACAAATGCAAGAGAGGTCATGATGATCGGTCGTAAACGCAGGCTTACCGCTTCAAGCGTTGATTTGATGAGTTCCTCGCCCATATCAACCCTCACCTTGGCAAACTCTACAATCAGGATGGCGTTTTTAGCCGCAAGCCCGATGAGCGTGATCAACCCGATTTGCGCGTACACGTTATTGGTTAAGCTTGGCACCAGTACCAATGCCAAGATAGCTCCCATGGCCCCTATCGGCACGGCCAAAAGTACAGAGAACGGTACCGACCAGCTTTCATACAAGGCGGCCAAAAACAGGAATACAAAGGTGATGGAAAACAGGAAAATGTAAATTGTTGTTGAGCCGGCTTTGATCTCTTCGTAGCTCAGGCCCGAAAACTCATAATCGTAGCCTTCAGGTAAAGTGCGCTTTGCCAATTCCTGCATGGCAGCAATGGCCTCGCCACTACTGTGCCCTTCGGCCGCCGATCCGTCAACCTCGGCCGTGCGGAAGATGTTGAAGTGTGAAATAAGCGGCGGCGCATCAACAGGTTTATAGCTCATCAATGTACCCAGGGGCACCATATCGCCAGCCTGGTTACGCACATAGTATTTATCCATATTGGCAACTACTTTCCTGAACGCGGTATCTGCCTGCACTACTACGTGGAAGGTGCGGTTGTAGGTGGTAAAATCGTTGATATACAAGCTTCCCATGTAGGCTTGTATTGTTGTAAACACATCTGCCACGTTCACACCCAGCTTTTCACATTTTTCCCGATCAACCGTTAAACTGTAGTTTGGGGTGTGTGAAGTATAAAAGGTGAAGGCTTTTGATATTACCGGGTTTTTATTGGCCTCAGTCACAAATTTATCAACCACTTTTTGAAAGTCCTGCAAATTATCTGTCGAGCTGCGCTGTTCTATCTGTAAGCTAAAACCCACAGTTGTACCAATACCCGGTAATGGCGAAGGTTGGATAACTTCTACATTGGCATCCCGTATCCCGGCATCGGTAATCCGCTTTTGCAACTCGCCTATGATGCCCGGTACCTGTTCGGTTGTTTTACTGCGCTCATCCCAGGGTGCAAGCTGGCAATAAATGGTGCCGTTATTGGAGTTACTGGCGTTGGTTACCACGTTTAAGCCCGATAGCGCCGCGTAATGTGCCACGCCCGGTGTTGAGCCGATAACCTTCATCAGTTTCGACATCACCTCAACCGACCGCGCTGTGGAAGATGCAGGCGGCAACTGGAACGTTACGTACAAATTGCCGTCATCCTCTGATGGAATAAATCCCGATGGTTTATGCTGAAACAAAAAGAACGTAGCTACGCAAATACATACCAACAGGATCACAATAAAACGGGACGCCTTGATGCTTTTCTTTACACCTTCGGTATACCTGTCCGTTACCCGTTGAAACCAGCTGTTGAATTTGAAAAACAACTTGTTGATGCCCTTTGCATCCACGTCAATATGTGATGGCTTTAATAACAGGGTACACAATGCCGGTGTTAACGACAGGGCAATAAACGCTGATATGATCACCGAGATAGCAATGGTAATAGCAAACTGTTGGTATAAACGCCCAACAATGCCGGGGATGAAACCTACAGGTACAAACACCGCCGCCAATATCAGCGCGATAGCAATTACCGGTGCAGATATATCTTTCATGGCCTGGTAGGTTGCCTCTTTGGCCGACATGCCTTCATGATCAATGTAATGCTGCACTGCCTCCACCACAATAATGGCATCATCAACTACAATACCTATCGCCAGTACAAACCCAAACATGGTTAAGGTATTGATAGTAAAACCCAGCGGTATAAAAAAGCAAAACGTACCAAAGATGGATACCGGGATAGCCAATACAGGAATTAATGTAGACCGCCAGTTTTGCAGGAACAGGAATACCACCACGGCCACCAGGCCCAGCGTTTTCAATAACGTCCCCACCACGTCTTCCATAGAAACTTTCACCACCGTAACCGATTCAAACGGAACCCGGTATTGCACATCAGAAGGAAAGTTTGTTTTTAATTTGGCAAGGGCGGCGTATACGCCATTGGCCGTTTCAAGCGCGTTGCTGCCCGGTGCCTGGTAAATTTGAAGGTAGGATGCCTTATGCCCATCAACAAAGGAGTTACTGGAGAAGGTGAACTTGCCCAACTCAACCCGTGCAACATCTTTCAAATAAACCAGCTGCCCGGTAGCCGGGATGGTTTTTACAATCACCTTTTCAAATTCTGATACTTTGCTCAACCGCCCATTCACCAGGATGCCCAGCTCATAGGTTTGGCTGGAAGCCTGGGGCGGAACACCTGCAGTACCCGCTGCTACCTGCACGTTTTGGGCGTTGAGCGCGGCAATTACATCAGATGGGGTTAAACTGTAAGCAGCCATTTTATCCGGATTCATCCAGATGCGCATACTAAAATCATCCGTAAAGCGGTTAATGCTGCCTACGCCCGGCACACGCAATAGCGCGTCCTGTATAAATATATTGGTATAGTTATCTAAAAAGGTGATGTTGTGTGTGCCTTTGGGCGCGTAAATAGCCACCATCATCAGCATGCTTGGGTTTACAGCGCGTACAGTTAGCCCAAGCCTGCTTACTACGGCAGGCAACAACGGGGTAGCAATACTAACCCTGTTTTGAACATCAAGCGCAGCAACATCTATATCCGTACCCATTTTAAAGGTTACGTTCATCCTCATTTGCCCGTTATTGGTATTATTGCTTTGCATGTATTCCATGCCCGGCGTTCCATTCACCTGCTCTTCAATGGGTGTGGCTACGGTTTGTTCAACCGTTTGCGCATCGGCACCGGTAAACTGGCCGTTAACCTGCACAATAGGCGGCGTAATATCGGGGTACTGATCTATCGGCAACATGAGGATACTCACGGTACCGGTAATGATCAATACAATAGATATCACGATGGCCGTTACAGGTCTTTTTATAAAAGTATTAGCGATCATAGGATGTCTTCGTCTAAAATTTTTTGTTTGTGTTTTAACGTTACCACTAACGGGCTTTACCACCGGCAGATGGCCCTACCTTATTGGCAGTGGTTATTTTTGAGCCATCGTGCAGCAATTGCACGCCGTCAACAATAACACGTTCACCATCGTCGATACCACTTTTGATGATCATGTTGGGGCCAATGGTTTCGCCAACCTGTACCTTTTTCTGAAATGCCATCAGTTTTTTGATCTTGTTTTTGGCAGAATCGGCACCTGCTTTCGGGTTATTCATCAGGCTATCTTTGGCGGTGTACACAAAGTATTCGCCCATTTGCTCAACAACCGCTTTGCCCGGCACCACTATTTGCGGCCCCGGCTCCTGGTTGTGTACCCGTACCACGCAACTCATGCCTACCCTTAACATCCCTTTAGGATTGGGGAACACCAGCCTTATGGTAATCGCTCCCGTTTGTGAGTTTACTGCCCTATCAATAACAGCTATTTTACCGTTCACCGGGTAAAGCGAGTTATCCGCCAGTAAAATGGTGAAAAGCGAATCGGTTGGCTCATGCTTGCTTTGCTGCAGGCGCTCAAATTTTGGCAACTGCTTTTCGTTGATCACAAAATCAACCGCCATAGGGTCATTAGTTGATATGGTATTTAGCACGGTAGTTCCTGCTGTAACCACATTACCCAATTTTACCTGGCTAAAGCCAATAGTACCATCAAAGGGGGCGTATACCTCCGCGTAGTTTAAATTGGTCTTAGCGGTTTTCACAGCCTGATCTGCCGATTTTACCTGGCTTTTAGCATTATCAAGGGTGATGATGGCATGGTCATAAAGCTGCTTGGCCACAGCGTTATATTTATTCAGATACTCATAGCGGTCGGCATCCTGCTGGGCTTGCAAAAGGGTGCCTTCAGTAACTTTACGATTGGCTACAGCGGCATCATAACTGTCCTGGTAAATCCGCCTGTCAATTTCATATAACTTTTGCCCTTTTTTCACCTCGGTTCCTTCGGTAAAAAATATGCCTGTAATAGCTCCCTGTACTTGAGGCAGCAAGGTTACCTGGCTAAGGGCCGCCGTTGTAGATGGGTACTTATCATAATACAAAACCCGTTGTGCTTTCACCTTATACAGGTTTACGGGTACTTCGTTATTTTCGGGCGGTTGCTTTTTTTTGCAGGCGGCAAAAATTACGATACTTATAAAAATGGCATTTAAAAATACGCGCTTCATGGAGTTTGTTTTTAGTATTAATAGGTGATATCTCCCATCGCTTTCTCCAGGTCAATTTTGCTTGATAGCAGCTGGAAAAGCGAGTTAGTGTAATTGATTTCGGCCGTGATCAGGTTTGATTCCGCGGTGATCACATTAAGATAAGCTACGATGCCCTGCTTGTATTGCAGGTTTACAACGAAGTAAACACGCCGGGCCATAGCCACATTTTTGCGTTGAACATTAAAACTGAACAGGTTACTTTTGTAACCGGCCAGCCCCGTGGTATATTCCTTATACAGTTGCGATTTTAGGTCGACCTCATCCCAATGGATCAGTTGCTCCTGTAATTGCGATTTGTGTACATTATGCACCCTTGCAAACCCAGTAAATATGGGGATGCTAAGCGATACACCTACAATGGAGCTGGGGTACGATTTTGATAGCAGGTTTGAAAAATTGTTATTAGCATATTGCAAGCTGTAATTAAAAAACCCGGACACAGTTGGCAGGTAAGCATACTTGTAATAATTGGTAAGCTGTTGCTGCAAATCCTTTCGGGTTTCAACCTGGCGGTACTCAATGCGCTTTTCGTATTGTAACTGGCGTGTAGTATCAATTTGAATATCGGCCATCATTTGGGCGGTATCAATACTCACATTAAAATCCTTTTCTGGTTCGTAACCCATTAGCTGTTTTAAGGCCGTGTATTGTGGGATGATGTTTTCATTGGCCTGCTTTAACTGGGCCACTGAATTATTAAGGGTAATGGTGGCCTGCAGGTAATCGGTTTCATCCACAATGCCGCCTTTGTATTGGTGATAGGTATCGCGCAGGTTTTTACCAAGCCGGGCAGTATCTTCCTTTAAAACATTGATTTGCTGCAGGGTGAGCAGCACATTATAAAATGATTTGCTCACTGCCGAAACCAAATATATTTTGGTACTATCGGTAACCTGTTGCGCCTGCTTTACTAACAAGGGTGCGCTTTTAGCCGCATATAACAGACCTGGACTTAAAATGGCCTGCGATACCGCCAACTCCGGGATAAAGGTATTGGTGTAGCTGCTACGAACCGTATTAGTAGAGCCGGTACCCGTGGTTGTGCCGGTATTGGTAGAAATATTTGCATTAGACTGCTGTATATAGTGTACAACATTGCCATTGGCGTTAATCTGCGGCAACCAGGCTGCCAGATTGATGCTGTTGGTAGTGTGAGCAATATCTACATTGATCAGGGCTTTGTTTAAAGCCGGCTGATGTACCAAAGCGTAATCAATACATTGTTTGAGTGTTAAATACTCCCCGCCGTTTTTTCCTGCATCGGTAGCGTTAGGCATTATGGGGAAACCGACGGTACTGGTGTCAGGTACATTTTCAGGTACAGGAAATTGCTTCTTCTTATTATTTTGCGCGGCAGCGGTTAATGATAAAGAAAGTAAGCCTGCAAATAAAAACGGCCTTAAGCCATAAATATTTATTGGTATGCGCGTCATGGCAAAACAGGTTGATGTTATGATGAATGACGTTTAACAGTCATTCTGATTAAAATTTTTAAGAAGAAAATGGAATTTGAGATCCCCGAGAATCTAATGGCCGGTAAAAGGCAATGAGATCGACGCAACATTTACTGAAGCAGTTAAGTAACCGACCAGTAAATTCAAAAGACGAGTAAACTCAAATCCTGAGCGTGCGCAGGTTGAGATAAGAAGAGGGCGTATGGGAATATACCGCAGCCAAAGTGCCATCCGGCCTTTTTGCAGGGATCAAAGCTGCGCCCCCAATAAGCAGGAACGCGAAAAACAGGACCAGGATCTTGGTGGGGGTTGTTAAATCCTTTCTACTTTCAAAAGAATAAAAGCTCCTTTGAAACTGAACCCGCGGTAAGTTGCTATTACTGTTTTTATGAAGAAAATCTATGGCAGAAGACGAGTGCGGTGCCCTCGCATCATTTTGTCGCGGGAGGTAAGCAATATGAACCAAACCAATAACCTGGTATATCACTAAAAGCGATAGTACTATATATTGCTGTATGGTTTGCTTATACCTTTTCACTTTAGTTGCGTGATTTAACTAAGGCAAAAATAGTCCATCGCGCTAAAATGTTTTGTAATGATTTGGATACATTATTTGGGGCCTTGTGTTGGTAACGGTGCGTATGTAGAAAGTACCGTAGGTTTCAAATCCTGAGGCGTTTTTGACATGTAGTGAAATTTGAAATAACGTTTCCATAATTCCAGCTATGCAAACGTTATTCCAATCATTTCGTTATTTCGCCGTTGTTATTACAATATTTCTGTAATCAATCGGCCCATGATCTCCCTGGATCAATATCGGGCCGGGATCGCCTTCCTGGCTGTTTATCGCCCCGCCGGTTATGCCGGGGATTACCTGATCACAGATTACAGTTTTTCCGTTAGCTATAATGGTTATCATTCTGCCAACCAATGTAATATCATAATATTGCCACTCACCGGGATTTTTCGCCATCATTTTATTTGGCGGCAGGAAACCATAGATTGAGCTGAACTGGTTATTGATAGGCTCAGGGTCGCCACTTTTTGTATCGATGATCTGTAATTCATACCTGCCTCTCAGGTAAACGCCGCTGTTGCTTCCCTGCGGGTACCTAAATTCAATATGTAATTTAAAATCAGTAAAATTTCTATCTGTTATCAGGTTAGCTCCCGAATGAGGGCTTCTCAAAATCCCACCCTCCGCAATCCATTGATTCTTGCCATCGGTATGCCACCCCTTAACATCTTTTCCATTAAACAATTTCACTGGCGCACCCCAAACCGGGCTTTTAGACCTGATAAGTAGTGGCGCACGGACGCCCGTAAATTCATAGGTCACGCCATCAGTATAAACCATGGTGCCTTTGATTTTATCGCCGCTAACTTCAAATTGAAAATCCATGTTCCTGTTCCCTTCTTCCCATTGCGGAGGAATAGAAAAGCTATATTTACCATCATTAGGTTTAACTTCTGAAATAGGGCGTGCGCTTCCAAAAGCATACACAAAACGCCCAATCAGCGTATGGGTACCTGATTTTTGCACCTCTAACCAGGAAGGTAAACTTTTACCAGCTTTGCTGATAGTGAGATCCCACCGGCCAATCACATCGGGGTCTTTCGTTGGTTCTATTTCACGAGCAGATACCTTAATTACAGAAAAAACAAATAAGAACAGGACAATTTGAATCTGAAAAAAACGGCAAATTGCCTTGTTGCTGAACATTGATAAGTTTTTCATATTTTATTTTAACATTTTTTTGTTCCAAACTCTCATATACACTTGCGATGACAGATTGAAAGGTACTTTTTTTATTTTTCTTTATCTAAAAAATTATCTGATTAGTACTTTCTATGACCTATATCCCACTGACATTAAAAATTCACGTTAGGATTGCTGGTAAATCAGCAAACAGCTCGACACATATTTGTTCTGTTTAGGCTTGCGCCGTTTAGAAGTTTGGGCACTTTGCTTTGCCAGCCCGGCAATGACCAGCACGACTGGTTTTAGTTTTTATCGGCGTGACCTATGAAGTACCCAATGATCAATACGATAAGGAGCAGCGCCCAGTAGATATATTGCCGTGTTTGCAGGGCATTGATCTTTTTCTGAAGATTGCTGATTTCCGTTTGGTTAGCCAGTTTTTCATTTTGCAGCCGAAGGTTCTGTTGTTGCAATTTGGCCAGTGTACCACCAACTTCAACCGGCTTTTGCTGCGCTAATTGGTAGCGCCGCGTAAAGCCACCTTCTTTGAGGAATTTTTCTCCCTTTGGCTTTAAAATGAGTTTCTCAGGAAGTTCATAATCCCCGTGTTTGCCCGATTCGGCAATCAGGCCTTCCCTGGTCAGCGCCTGTACCATGGCAAAAGCCGAGGCTTCATCCTGATCAAAAAGTGCCAGCAATTGCACGCGCGTAAGGCTGTCTGGTATGCCGAACGCCTCCAGCAGGGTATCCAGCATTTCGCATTCATATTCGTTCAGGTCTGTCATTACCGCTAATTTAGCAATATCTCCTTTACTACTAAATAGATTCAGAATCTATTTAGTAGTATTTCAAAGTCAGTTTACCACCAACCGGCAGTATTTTTGAAAATCAGTCTGTTTTATTATTTTCTAACCAAAGCCTCGCCTTCAAAAACTACCCCCGGCCATCCATGAGCCATAAACTGCCTGATATTTTGATGATCCGTTGCCTGGGGATGAGCCAATACCGCCCGGTAATGTTCTGCAAATAAGTAAAGGGTATCTGCTGCACTTAAGTGATGAAGTTGGGCGAAAGCGAAAACCTTCGCGCTGCCTTGATTTTGCGTCGCCTCATTATAAACATCTCCATTATTAAATGCGGTAGGTTGATGTTGGTAGTAGGTATCTATAAATCCAATAACTTCATTAAACATCATTGAATTTTCTTTCAGGGCTTTAATTACATTAAGCAGTTCTTCTTTCATTTAGTATTATTTTTTGTCGAAAATAAAATTAAAAAGCCAGTTCTCCATAAACCCAATGTTTTCGATTTATCAGGAATTTCCAGAGCCCTTAAATATTAACAGTGATACTTTTGATGTTCATTACCCTGAAACCTTTTAACAAATCGCCGATGTGTTAAAAAGTTTCAGGACCAATTTTAAATCAAAAAGCTTGTTACTCGTAAAAATTTCCTTAAATTGTTCAATACTAAAAACTAAAACACCGATTTCATTTTATATAAGCGGACCAATAAGTATACGACGTAACTAATGTGCCATTTTTTTTGCAGACGTGAGAAATAAACCAGATCCGTTGCACCACAGGAATGGCTCAGAATCCGCGTTAAACGTGCCGGCTATAAGGAATGGATCAAGACTTGTGACCCTCAATTGTGGTAGTAAGCTCAAAAATGGAACAGTTACCGTCTCCCTGGTAAAGCGCCCCCAGACTTAAATCAGATCAGACGTTAATTGTACGAGATATTAAAGAAATAAGCTGTTTATCTATAAACCGGAAAACAACAGCCAATGCCATTTAATAACAACGTCATGAGAATAATTACTATTAAGCTTATTATGAAGCTAACAGGAATTTCTTTTTTACTGATTTTTGCTTTGCAACTTGCTTCAAATGCCCAAGTAAAAACCGATTCTGGTAATGTTTACCCGCTTTCATTACAACAGGCTATCAATATCTCAAAAAGTAATAATAATTTGGTTAAGGCCGCTCAAAGTGAAGAAAGCGCCAGTTATTCCGATCTGAAGGATGCGAAGAATAATGCGTTTCCATCCATTTTTGCCGGTGCCAATTATCAACGTTACACAAGTCTTACTTTATATCACGGACTTAACCCTGCTAAATCTGTACCCAAATACCCAACCTCCAATGGAGCCGATGCAAGTTTATCCGCTAATTTTAATCTTTATGCTGGCGGCCGTCAAAAAGCCTATGAAGCTGAGCAAAGCGGCAAAAAAGACCTCGCGACTGTAAATACACAGGAACAAACCGGCAATGTTGGTTTGCAGGTGGTATCTCAATATCTTGATATGGTAAGGTTAAATGACCAGAAGAGATTTATCAAAGAACAGGTGGTTCGCGCCGAAACCCGTTTAAGAAATATCACAGCCTTATATAACAACCAAAAAGTAACCAGGAGTGACGTGTTGCGTGCCTAACTGAATTTATCGGCGGTGAAGCTCAACCTTGAACAAGCCGAAAATGATTTGGAAATAGCCAATCAAAAATTAAACGTATTGCTCAGTTTATCCGACTCTACCAAAGTAGTTCCCCTGGATTCGGCTGCTATGCCAAAGCCGGCTACCGAAAGCTTAATACCTATAGTATTGGGGGCCTCAAAAGATGCCTATGCCATACGCAAAGCCAATGAGAATATCAAAATTCAGGATGCCCGGATCAGGGAGGTAAAAAGTGGCTTTTCTCCTACCTTGTCATTGTATTCTGCATACGGCATCAATTATCCTAATAATATATTCTACCCTCCTGTTGACCAGGCTTACTCAATTGGTTTTGTAGGAGTGCGGGTTCAGTACAATATATCATCCACTTACCAAAACAAGTACAAAACAGCCGCGAGCCGTATCAGGTTGCAAGAGCTGCAATATATTAAGCAGAACATCAACGATAACGTACGCCAGGAGGCCGCGAGTTTGCTCATTAAATACAAGGAAGCGCTTAACCGCATTACCGTCACCGAAAAATCAATAGAACAGGCAAGGGTTAATTATAAAATAATAAGCGCCAAATATTTTAATCAGCTGGCCTTACTTACTGATCTGCTTGATGCCGACAATTTATACGAAGAAACACGCTATAACCTGGTACAGGCGCAAACCAGCGCACAGTTTATTTATTACAGGCTATTATATACATCAGGAAACCTATAAAAACTCACCAATCCCAACAAAATTATATGTCATGGAAACTTCAGCAAATAAAAAGCGTCATCCGGGAAATTTAATTTTATCCATACTGGCTTTATTAGTTGTGATTGCAGCCGTTGTATACTTTATCAATTATTTTTTAACCGGGAGCAGGTATCTCGAAACGAATGATGCCCAGGTAGAATCATACATCAATCCGGTATCTGCAAGAGTAGGCGGCTTTATTAAAAGCGTTCGCTTCAATGAACACCAGTTAGTTAAAGCAGGCGATACCCTGGTAGTATTGGACGACAGGGAATACCGTCAGCGTGTAATAGAAGCCGAAGCCGCAGTAGATGATGCCCATGCGCAACTTGGTGTGCTAACCGCAAGCATAGCATCGGCACAAACAAGTACATTGGTGAATAAGGATCAGATAGCCGGCGCAAAGGCCCGCCTTGTATTGCAGCAAAAAGATATTAAACGCTATAAAACCCTGATGAAAGAAGAAGCCATTACCGGCGCCGATCTGGAATCTGTTCAATCACGCTATGACGTTTCTTTAAGCGATTATAGTGCCAGTCAAAACAACCTTAAAACCAGTTATGCTAAAATAACCGAGTTGCAATCACGTAAATCTCTGCTGGCTGCGGACTTAAAAAGAAAGACGGCTGAGCTGGAGCTTGCACGTATTAATTTAGATTATACGATCATTACCGCTCCGTATGCAGGTCGTTTAGGGCGTAAAACTATATTGGAAGGCCAGCAGATACAGCCGGGACAGCCGCTGGTATCCATAGTAAACGAAAAAGATAAATGGGTTACAGCCAACTTTAAGGAAACAGAAGTATACGGCATGTACGTAGGACAGCCAGTTGAAATAAGTGTTGACGCTATTGATGATAAAGTTTATAAAGGTGAAATTGAAGCCATCTCCGCATCAACAGGTGCAAAATTCTCGTTACTGCCTCCCGATAATGCCACTGGTAACTTTGTAAAAATTGTTCAGCGTGTGCCTGTAAAAATCAGATTTATTGATACCAATGTAACACCGGTAAAAGCGGGCATGAACGTTTTAGTGTCTGTTAAAAAGAAAACAATATGAACACGCCAACTTATTTTAAGCCCTGGCTGGCCAGCTGGAACCTTGGGGGTATCATCGTATTGTTTATTATACTGCTTTCAGGAGTGGTACAGTTTGCAGCACTTGGCTTTAGCCAAAATTATGTTATCGCTTACTTAGGAGCACAACCAGAAGATATCACTTTTGCCATACAATTAACTTATATAGGCATTATAGTAACGCTGCCTGTTCAATTCAGGTTTTTAAGATTCTTTGAAATAAGAGATTATCTCACCATAAATATATTTATTGGTATCATACTCAGCATTGTTTGTATTTATACTACCAATATCACCCTGTTTTTTATCATCAGGTTTTTACAAGGCGTCATGATCTGTATACTCTCGGGTAGTATATTGGTTTTAATCCCCAGCTTTTTAAAACCAGAATATCGCCAGGCTGTAGGGCCAACCGTTTTTTATGGTACAGTGTTAAGCAGCAGTGTGCTAATTGGCATTGTGGCTGCCAATATATCACTCAATGCCGATTTTAAAATCATATATAATTACCTCATCATATTCCAGGTGTTTGTTTTAATTTTGATAAGAGTAGTATTGAACGCAAAATCCAATATTAAACCTTACCCTTTATATCAAATAGACTGGACAGGTGTGGTGTTTTTTATTACCGGTGCAGTAGCTTTTGCTTACACCATTATTTACGGGTCAAAGTACTATTGGTTTTCGGACCCTCGAATTAATCTTTCTGCTTTTATTACAGTAATAGCCTCCATAGCTTACCTGGTACGCGAATCGATAGTAAAAAGGCCACATGCCGATATCACTGTTTTTAAATATAGAAATTTTTGGATAGGGTTAATACTCCTTGCCATATACTATGGATCAAAGGAAACTATAAATATCATTTTTGGTTATACTGCATCTGTATTGCAATGGAGTCCAATTGAAGTGGCCATGCTGGGTTTAAGTAATATCGCAGGTTTAATAATATTCATGGTAATTTCGGCAGTCATTCTGGTGCGTCACAAAAATACGGCTATGTATTTTTTAATGGCTGGTTTTGGCATGTTACTATTATACCAGTTATGGATGTACTTTATATTTACACCCGACTTGTCATTTTTAGACCTGGTGATGCCAATGTTTTTCCAGGGCGCAGCTTCAGGGTTGTTATTTGTGCCCATTATGATATTTACTTTGAGTTCAATACCTGTTACAGCCGGTGTAACCGGGCTTGCAGCTGCCGCTTTTACCCGTTTTGCTTCCTTGCTTAATGCAGGTGCAGGTTTTTATAACATCCAGCTTTACTACAACCAGTTATATAAAGAAAGCTTTTTAAATCACTTGACTGGTGTTGACCAGCAGGTATCTGAAAGACTGGCAGCTTTCAAACAGCTATTCCTGTCAAAAGGATTTAGTGCCGATCAGGCTGCTGCTGCCGCTAATATATCATTAGCCAAAGCGTTAGCCATCCAAAGCCAGCTCTTAACCAACCGGGCCTCTTTCATGTTTATTGCGATAATAGTAGCAATAATACTGGTACTGGTAGTTCTGGTATTTATATATCAAACATATACTAAAAGGAACCAGTTATACCTGGCGGTTTAATATAAGAGAGTGGGATAATACTATTTATTACGACTGGCCAATCATTCTGATTGCAAGGATCAAGCTTTATACGACAAGGTCAATAGCTCCTGAATTTGCATGCTTAAATTCAAGCCTTCTCTTTAACAAGGTAAACAGGCGGAAGTGACAATTCCTGCGGAGCAGTGATATCAACGTTTCGTTTGAATCCATAGCTTTCGAAAAAATCCAAATAAGGATTATTTTCGTATTCGCTCATCCAAATCACTTGCTGCATAGTTGATATCGAAAGGCATTTTTCAAATAGCGATTTGCTAATTAAAGGATCGTTATATTTAGCTAACACACCAAAATCAGCTATTCTTACTAAAGTTTTGTTGTCAAAAAAGTGGGGCCTTTCTCCTTTGGATGTTACCCTGGCATAGCCAGCAGGTTCATCGTCTGCGTAAACGATCAAGTACTGATTGGACATACTATTTAGTTCTACCATCAGTGCATCTTTATTAAAATTAACATCGATGTAATCTTCAAGCTCCTGATCAGGAATCTTTCCGGCAAACTTTTCTCTTGCGGTTGCCGCGGTCAGAAAAAACAAGGCATTGATGCCCTCTTTCAGTTCCGATGGTGAATTTTGTTACGATTTTAGTTGCCATTTTAATTTTATTTAGATGTTTTAATCCGGTTAGGTAGATATCTAACGCTACTAAACTGCTATTAATATTCTCTTCGAATCTTTAACCATCAGTCTTTTCGGCATTTGTACCTGAGTACCATATATATTTCCGGGAACATTACTCTCCGCCTCTTTTATCCGATTCTTTATTTAACAGACGAGAGCGCTCATCGGACAAACATCATATAACCCTAACCAATACCTAACACTTCTGTAGTGTATAACCGTATTTTTCCCGCCAGTTCTGCATCCTTCGCCAAATTTTTCCCGTAGGATGGTATCATATTTTTTAATTTCATTTGCCAGGCTTCGCTTTGCACCTGGGATGTAAAACAGCGTTCAATAAGATCGAGCATAATGGAAACCGACGTTGAAGCACCGGGCGAAGCGCCCAACAAAGCCGCGATACTCCCATCCCGGGACACGACGACTTCTGTACCAAATTCCAGGACACCGCCGTGCGTAGGGTGCTTTTTAATTACCTGAACACGCTGGCCGGCAACTTCAAGCTTCCAATCGGTTAATTTTGCCTCCGGATAATAATTTTTCAACGCCGCAAGGCGGTCATCAGGAGATTGTTTTACCTGATTGATGAGGTACCTTGTCAGCGGAATATTATCCAGGCCCGCCCTCACTAACGGGTATATATTATTCCATTTTATTGATTTAAATAAATCCAGGAATGAGCCTTTTTTGAGAAATTTAGTAGAGAATCCAGCGTATGGACCAAATAGCAATTTGCGTTGGCCGTTGATAAGCCTGCTATCCAAATGAGGCACCGACATCGGCGGGGAGCCTACTTCAGCCTTCCCATATACTTTCACCGTGTGCTGTTGAATTACTGATGGATTATCACAAACCAACCACTCACCGCTAACGGGAAATCCACCGAAACCCTTACTTTCAGGAATGCCTGATTTTTGCAACAGCGGCAGTGAACCACCTCCTGCACCGATGAAAACAAATTTACTTAGGAAAAGTTTATTAGCTCCGGTCTTTCGATCCTTAACGGTAATGAGCCAATTAGCATTACGGCGTTCAATTTCTGTAACCTCGCTATTCAAACTCAATTTAACTCCGTTTTGTGCCGTTAAAGATTCGATTAAATTGTTGGTAAGGGCGCCGAAATTCATATCCGTTCCCAGATCCATCTTGGTAGCAGCAACTTTCTCATCATCGTCACGACCGCCCATAACCAACGGTATCCATTCTCTTAAAAGAGCAGGATCTTCGCAATACTTCATTTTATTAAAAAAATGATGCCCGGTTAAGGCTTCATAACGGGCCTTCAGGAAATTTACATTGTTTGAACCCCAAACAAAACTCATATGCGGCACTTTCCTGATAAATTCTTCAGGTGAATTTATTAATCCACTTTCTATCAGAAACGACCAGAATTGCTTCGAGATTTCAAATTGCTCGGCTATTTTAATTGCCTTTGTGATATCCACCGACCCATCTGTTTGTTGGGGGGTATAGTTCAGTTCGCAAAACGCGGAATGTCCCGTGCCCGCATTATTCATGGCAACAGAGCTTTCTGCACCAACTTCATCAAGACGTTCAATTATATCAATTGTAAGACCAGGCTGTAGATTTTTGAGCATCGTACCCAAAGTAGCACTCATAATACCCGCGCCAATCAAAACGACGTCTGTCAGCGGGATCATAGATTTGGCATTTTTCATAAAAATAATAGGTAGATGACGAGTTGCTTATACTTTGCACACCTGGAGAAAAATTCCCTTAAATTAAAGTTTATCTAACGCCTGTAAAGTCCAGTTAAAATACAAGTAATATACTATAAATCAACTAGATAAAAGCAAATAAAATCGTCTTTAACTCCAACTATCAGCCCGTTTCTACTTTTTTGTTCATACAAAGTTAAGCGCATATGTTTCGCGGTAGCGTACCTAAAACGCCAAATATTTGATGATTCCAGCCAACCCCGGTTTCTTACTTTGAGATGATATTGTAAGGGCTTTTATCAAATTATTAATAGCCGCGTTCAGGCACCAAAACTACCATGTTAGCAAGCTGATCATCAATGGCGACACAGCAGGCTAATACAGGCCTTTTATAATCCCTTTCTTTATTGGTCATTTCAACTAAACAGGTTCCGCAGCTCCCCATACCACAACATAACCCAAAGCCGGAAACTTGTAACACATCTGAAATCAAGACCATAAGGCTATAATAACCGTTCCGTTTGGTGCGGATGATGTGATCTTCACCTTGAAAATGAAGCGTAAAAATTATCGTTGATTCTTCTGTTATCATAGCTCCTCATTGAGGATTAGTTTTCAATATATTTTTATCCTTCACGGCTTTCAGCTAAATAAATACATTCTTAGCCTGGAACCGCATCCTCATTCAAAAAAGATAAAGGCGCCATCATTTTTCGCAATAAAGATAAACCATCCGGTATTTTTATGTTTGATACCTTTTATTTATCCGACTTGTCTGCTTTCAAATAAACTTTGACTGGATTAGTAATTAGTTTATCTAAAGACCACATTAACTTTGCTGCGAATTTCCACAACGAATGTTTATATCAATCCAATGCAACCAACGTTAACTGATCTTATTGCCAAAGACCTAACGGTTATTTTTTGCGGAATTAATCCTGGCTTAAAATCCGCGTGGGACGGTCATCACTTTTCCGGGCGAAGCAACCGTTTTTGGAAGACTTTGCACCAGGCCGGTTTTACACCCAACGAAATTGAACCTTTAAATGACGCAACTATCCTCGATTTCGGTTATGGCCTCACTACTGCTGTGGAAAGAGCAACGGCCCGTGCTGACGAGCTTTCAAGAGATGAGTTTGATAATTCCATCGAAGCCTTCAAAACCAAAATGGTGCATTTCCAACCGAAATATATCGCGTTCCTGGGCAAACCGGCCTACATAGCCTTTTCCGGGAAAAAGCAAATTCCATGGGGCCATCAACCCGAAGATTTTTGTGGGGCGAAAGTTTGGGTACTACCTAACCCGAGTGGCTTAAACCGGGGATTTACCCTTAATGACCTTATTATCCATTACCGGGAATTATACCTGGCTATTCAATAAAAGCGGGCTACAGTTTACCGATATAGAATTGGTAAACATCTTATTTTCAATTACAAAAGAGTTGTGAGATTTAATGGTTTTTTTTGCGCTTACACTTTTAATAAAGTATTTTTAACTATTTAGAAAATAGGGTAGCAAAATAAATTCCGACGGAGATATTTCTGATACTTGACCGCCAATATCCAATGGTTGTGTGAAACGATTTTTTAAATATTGACTAACTGGAAGGAATGAGTAATAAACTGCAGTATGAAAGTCATATCCGTGAATGTAGGTCAGCCACGAGAGATTCCGTGGCGGGGCCAAATGGTTAGAACGTCTGTATATAAAACGCCTGTTGCCGGACGTGTTCGTGTAAGAAAACTCAATTTTGACGGGGACGCTCAGGCAGACCTTATCGGACATGGCGGCGAGCATCGTGCCGTTATGGTTTATCAGGCTGAATCATATCAGTATTGGAGTGACACCCTTCAACGTAAAGATTTTGTTTATGGTCAATTTGGCGAAAACCTTACCGTAGAGGATATGGCCGATAATGAGGTTTGCATTGGCGACCGTTTTCGGATTGGTTCAGCAATTTTCGAGGTCACTCAGCCCCGAGTTACCTGTTGGCGAGTGGGCATAAGTACTGGCGTTCCGGAAATGCCCGCCTTGCTTGTTAAACACAAACGGCCGGGGTTTTATTTCCGTGTGATCCAGGAAGGAGAAGTTGGTGCGGGGGATGTGATAGAAAAGATTGCGGATGGGGATGAAAAAATGACCGTCGCTGAAATTGACGGGTTGCTTTATTTAAAAGACCATCCGGAAGATAAACTGCAAAGGGCTTTAAGAATTCCTGCGCTTAGTCAAGCCTGGAATGGATCTTTCCGAGATTTGCTGGACGCTGCTTCGAAAGGTTCGGTTAAAGGAAATGCCGGGTTGAGCGGGCAGGCCGTTGAACCGCTCGCTTGGACAGGTTTCCGGCCATTCGTTGTACATCGTACACGCATGGAATGTAAAGGAGTGCGCTCCTTTGAGTTGAGTGCAGAAGATGGCACCCCAATGCCTGCTTTTTTACCAGGGCAGCACATCGCAGTCCGGGTACATCCTACAAAAGACGGCATTCCGCTGATACGTATGTATTCTATTTGCGGACCACAGGACGCGCCCTGTTTACGCATTGCAGTAAAGCGGGAAGTTAACGGCGCGGGCGGCATTTATATGCATGAACAGGTACACGATGGTGATATTTTGGAAATCAGTGCACCACGCGGAACCTTTACTTTGTCTGAAGGTAAGGAGCCGTTGGTACTCCTGAGCGCTGGAGTAGGTGTTACACCTTTATTAAGCATCCTGCACCAGGTTGCCGGTCGGGATTCAACTCGGGAACTTTGGTGGATCCATTCCTGCCGGAATGGAGATTATGAAGCGTTCGGCGAAGAAGTAAGGTCCCTTGGATTGCAGTTAACCGCATTTCACCGCGTGGTAGTATACAGTTCTCCTAATGATGGTGAAGCTTGCGGGGTTCACTACGATATCAAAGGTCATCTTGATTTACAGCAATTACAAGCGATGCAACTGCCTGTGGAAAGTGAGTGTTACTTGTGCGGGCCGCCAACATATCTCCATAATATCACAGCCGCATTGAACGACATTGGAATAGCCGACAAAAAAATCAAATTCGAGCTATTTGGAAGTTCCTCAGAACCTGTGGCCGAAGGCGGAAAACTCCCTCACCCACCGTCAGATAACACCGGGCAAGGCCCGCTCGTTACTTTCAGTAAAAGTAAAATTTCTTTTCGGTGGCATCCCCGCTTCGGCAGTTTACTGGAAGCCGCAGAGGCTTGTGACATTCCTGTGCAGTGGTCATGCCGCATGGGCGTATGTCATCGTTGTGAAACGGGTATCATCGATGGAGACGTTACTTATTCGCCAGACCCTCTTGACCTTCCGGCAGATGGAAACGTGCTGATTTGTTGCTCTGTTCCAACAAGCCCCGTCGACCTTGATTTGTAATTAAAAAACAGGAAGAGAAATTTTAAGTTGAGATATTAATTTTGAACTAAACCAGGGAACTCGTCACTGCGAGATGATCTGAGGGACGGGTTTTGGTAACCTGGTAGAACGTGTTACTAAATGATGATAAACTTTGGTAGCCGCATAAAAAGGCTACATCAGCTAATGAGTGTTCATTTGCAACAATAAGCTGGAACGCTTTCGCCATTCTTAGCAGTTTCAAATATTGCAGAAAAGAAACATTCAGGGTTGATTGAAAAAATCTGGACAAGGTTCTTTCACTAATTCCAAACCTTATGCTTATGCTTCGCAAAGTATGGCTTTCAGAAAGATTATCTTCCATATATGCCATTATTTTCAACATCCGTTCATTTTCTGTAAACGGTAAAGCAACCGAAAGAATTTGATTACTCACCTGCGGCAAGATGTTTTTTATACTTTGTAAAAAAGCAAATCGTTCATCGCCCGGTAAGATATGCTCATTCCATTGTTCAGTGAATTTGATCATTTGAAAAAGAAGATCACTTATAGGATAAATCCCCACTTTGGTATAAAATTCATTTTGCGAATCGCCGTTGGTATGAAAAAACAATGTCCTGCACTTAGTTGCCGAATGGCCTATTGTCATGGTATGTTCCACCCCGGCCGGAATCCAAAAATAATGCCGTGCAGGTATAACGAAAAGTTTATCCCGGAATCTTATATATCCCAGACCGCCTTCTACATACGTTAACTGATTTTTGGAATGTTTATGAAACGGAATATACTTTTCACATTTTTCATGCATCACAAATATTGAATCATGGCATAATTCAATTTCCTCAAGAGAAGCTACTAAACTCATTTTATTTATTTCATCTAATTTCCGAATTATCCCCTATTTACCCGTCATATAGCTGTAAAACAATTAAAGCAACTGTTTATTTATCTCAATTCACTATCCACATGCCCCTCCCAATTGCGCCTGTGGCTGGAATCATAAAAACTTTGACTATTTCTGAAATGAGATACCAGACTGGGTAGTCTAAATTTGTATTTAACGTTGAAAAGCAAAGAAGCACTTAGATAAGAATAGGCCAATTCAGCGAAATTAAGGCATAAACAGACCATTTCAAATGATAGTATACCCACAAAGTCAAAAAGCAGAACGTTTTAAACAACTTTATGAAAGCGCTGTCATTTCTATTGTCCCAAACTCCCGGAATATCGGCCCGGCAAAAATTTTATCTCAGGAAAATTACCGGGCATTGGCAACATCCGGCGCTGGGCTTCCCCATGCAAGACAACTGCATAGTGACCGAGTCTAAAAGGTGATGTGTTGACAATTGATGATAATGTTATATAAGACTTAAACGGGCCGTTAGTCTCAACAAATTCAATAATATCGACGATCAGCAAGCTGTCTCATTTACGCCGGCTTCTTGTGTTTTCACATCACCCAAATTCAGATAAAAACAAAACCAGGAATTTATGAATGTCCCCTATTTCTGATAGGGATTAAATTATATACACGTATTCAAATAATACAAAAATCCTACAAAATGGAAACTGCACAACAGAAAAAAGTAACAGAAATATCAACAAGTGAAACAAGGCAAGTATCTGGATCAGTCGCTATATTAGAAGCCTTGGTTGCCGAAGGTGTTGATGTTATTTTCGGTGTACCGGGAGGTGCAACAATCGCGATATATGATGCGCTATTCGATTATAGCGAAAAGCTTGAACACATTTTGGTTCGGCACGAGCAGGGTGCAATTCATGCCAGCCAGGGATATGCCCGCACATCTGGAAAAGTTGGAGTAGCCATTGCAACAAGTGGCCCCGGTGCAACAAACATGGTAACAGGTATTGCCGACGCCATGATTGATAGCACTCCGGTGGTTTGTATAACCGGGCAGGTTTACGCTCACCTTTTAGGCACAGATGCTTTTCAGGAGACCGATATCATCAATATGTCTACGCCGATAACCAAGTGGAATTACCAGATAACAGATGCTAAGGAAATTCCATCTGTTTTAGCTAAAGCCTTTTACATTGCGCGCAGCGGGCGTCCGGGTCCTGTGTTGATTGACATCACCAAGAATGCGCAGTTGCAAATATTTGATTATAACGGTTACACTAAATGTAATCACATACGTAGTTACCGGCCAAAGCCAACCGTGCGCATTACATACGTTGAGCAAGCTGCCGAATTAATTAATCAGGCCAAAAGGCCAATGGTGCTATTAGGTCAGGGTGTAATTTTAGGCCAGGCCGAGGCAGAATTTAAACACTTTATCGAAAAGTCTGGTATTCCTTATGCGTGGACCGTTTTAGGCGCCGGTGCAATTCCATCCGATCATCCGCTTAACGTGGGAATGCTGGGCATGCACGGCAACTATGCGCCAAATATGTTAACCAACGAATGCGACGTGCTAATTGCCATTGGAATGCGTTTTGACGACAGGGTTACAGGCCGGTTAGACAAATATGCCAAACAGGCAAAAGTGGTGCACCTTGATATTGATCCGTCTGAAATTGATAAGAATGTAAAATCAACCGTACCGGTTTGGGGCGATTGCAAGGAAACTTTGCCAATGCTGACTGCTTTAATTGAGCAGAAGGAACATACTGAATGGCTGGCGAGGTTCCAGGCATACTACCAGGAAGAACTTAATGAAGTTATCTACCCCGAATTAAACCCTACCTCAGCAGAAATAACCATGGGTGAAGTAATACGACACCTGAATGATCTTACTAAAGGCGAAGCGGTTATTGTAACGGATGTTGGTCAGAATCAAATGGTGGCCAGTCGTTATACTAAACTCAACAAAACCCGCAGTAATGTAACCAGCGGCGGTTTAGGTACAATGGGTTTTGCTTTGCCCGCCGCAATTGGGGCAAAATACGGTGCACCCGAAAGAACTGTAATAACAATCGCCGGGGATGGGGGCTTTCAAATGACGTTGCAGGAATTAGGCACCATTATGCAAAACAAGATAGATGTTAAAATCATCATTTTAAATAATCGCTTTTTAGGAATGATACGCCAGTGGCAGGAGTTATTTAACGATAGCAGATATTCGTTTTCAGATCTCGAGAGTCCGGATTTTGTGACTTTAGCAGCCTCTTACCGAATTGCGGGAAAGCGTGTATCTGATCGCCAGGAATTACCACAAGCCTTAAATGAGATGATAAATAGCAAAGGCTCATTTTTATTGGAAGTAATGGTAACAAAAGAAAATAATGTTTTTCCGATGGTGGCGCAGGGATGCAGCTTAAGTGAAATAAGGCTTAAATAATCATATGAAAAACGAAGAAACAAATAAGCAGGAATTCAATATCACTGTATACTCAAAAAACCACGTGGGATTGTTAACCCAAATAGCCACGATGTTTACGCGAAGGAAAATAAATATCGAAAGCCTGAATACATCACCATCTGAGGTTTCCGGTATCCATCGCTTTCATATCCTGATTTCAGAAACGGAGGAAGTTATCGGCAAACTTGTACGCCACCTGGAAAAACTGACAGAGGTCCTCAAGGTATACTATCACTCCAATGATGAAGTGATCTGGCAGGAAATGGCATTGTATAAGATGTCAACAAATATTATTAAAGAACATTTAAACGTTGAAAGGTTATTGCGGATGCATGGAGCAAGAGTAGTGGTGATTCGAAAGGATTATACAGTATTTGAGGTTACCGGGCACAGAGAGGAAACCAATAATTTAATAACAATTTTACAACCCTACGGCTTGATTGAGTTTGTACGGAGTGCAAGGGTAGCTATTATAAAAAACAGCAATGGTTTTAATAGCAAGCTAAAACAGTTTGAAAGATTAGATCCATTAACTGATATGGTACCTGAACACTTTTTAAATGAAGTAACAACCAGCGAAATAGTTGTTTAGAGGATAATGATTGAAATGTATCTACCCTGTCATTGGGGTAGATCATTCAATCATGCAACCTAAAGTTTTTAATTTTCCGGGCATCCGCCGGGGAATAGCGTCCATTTTTATGAGCGCAGCAGAGGCTTATAAATCTTTTAAAGGCATCATCAGGCGTTTATTCCAATGGACAACCGTCTTGCCAATAGCAGGAATAACGAAGATGAGGACAGCAACAACCAGTGACACAATTGCAAAGATCATAAACAATGCCCGGTTTGTTAACAATTGGCTTTGCTGCGTGAGGTTTTGCCATACAGCACCATTTGCCAGGCTTGATGCCTGTTCAGATGTGAATCCTTTTGAAGTATAAAGAGACCGGTAGGTAGTTAAACGTACAATCAGATTTTGGTTATCCGACGTCAGGTAACCAAGAAATCCCTCTTTAAAATATTGATTAAAGTACAATTGCAGATTATAAAATCCGGCGAATGAATTTGCAGTGGCGGTAAAACGTGTACAGGCAGCTATTACCAAACCTGTAGTACCTGTATATGCGGGCGCTGATGAAAGTACAAATATCATAATAGGAACAAACAAAAGGCCTGAAGCAGCACCCTGTACAAATACCGGCAACAACAAATCGGCGAAGGATAAATCAGGTGTTAATAAAAAGCTCATCCAGATATTGAATGCCCCCATCAGCACAAACCCTGTTACCAAAAGCACTTTAATAGTAACTTTTTTGGCGAGCATCAGTCGGATAGAGAAAATCAATAAACCTACCATCCCCACTATATTGCACAGGCCTAATGTAATAACCTGAAGCGCACTCCATTTAAGTACTCCGCCTGCATAGCCATAAATCAGGTTCACACTGTCTTTACAGCCGTAATAAACAGCAAGCAAACAAACCCCCATTACAAAATTTCGTATTTTAAATACACTAAGATGCACCACCGGCCGTTTAACGATGCTTTGCCTGTACAAAAACAACGATGCCCCAATCACCGTGGCAATAGCACTATACTGTATACGCGGAGCGGCAAACCAATAATATTTGGAGCCATAAATGATGGTGTAAGCCAGCGCAAGAGCGCTGAAAGGAAATATGACCATTCCACTCCAATCAATCTGATACAGGGGATAGCGCTTGTGCACCGTCTTCCGCTTTAACATCAGTAAGGTAATAGTCAGCGTCAACAACTGGAACACGATCAGGTAATAATATGTTATCTTCCAATCCGCAGACTCTACAACCACGCTGGCAAGCAAACCAATCAATACGGTGTTGCTAAGCAGCGTTCCATAAAATACAGCGGGAGCTATAGTTTGCACCCGCTCTGCAGGCAAACGCGAAAACACCAGCAACAGTCCAAATACAATGACATTGCCTGTTACAATCCCTTGCAGAAACCGGATAACAAGAAATAAATTAATATCATGGCAGTGCAAACAGGCGAAATTCAACATAATGGCTACCATCATGCTGCCCAATAAATAGCTTCGGGTTTGAAAGTATTTGAAAAAACGAAATTGCACCGGTAAAACAGTAATAATACCAGCATATGTTGACAATACAGCAAACCCAATATCCTCGGGCTGTGCACCAAGATAGGCAACCATATAATTCTGCGTGAGCACGAACATACCCAACTGCACCAGGCCCGACAGTAAAATCATGAATAACGCAATACGTACTCCCCAATGCCAGCCTGTTATCCAATCTTTAAAATATACCGATTTCATGATTACGATTTCTTTTTAACGGCCACAGTCACATTCATACCGGCAACTACATTGCTGGCCTGTTCATCTGCAAACTCAATTTTTACGGGCACCCGCTGGATGATCTTAACAAAGTTTCCGGTAGAATTATCTGGCGGCAAAAGCGAGAAACGAGAGCCGGTAGAACCTGCTATAGCCATGATCCTGCCTTTAAATACTTTGCCGTCTATGGCATCTACCCGTATCTCTACAGGTTGCCCCACGTACATGCCAGCCACCTGTGTTTCCTTATAGTTCGCGTTTATCCATTTTTCTTTTTCATTAATAATGCTTACCAATGGCTGTCCGGGTTGGATCTGCTGGCCCTCTAAAATATTTTTGCGGCCCAGCCTGCCTGAGTAAGGCGCGCGGATAATGGTATAAGATAAGTTAAGCCTCGCCAGCTCCAGTGCAGCCTGTTTACGCTTGATATCTGCCTGCAACAGGGCGAAATGAGTTTTAAGCTCCGCGATGCGTGCCTCGTTAGTTCTTAAGCCATTTTTTGCAGCACTATAGTCGCTTTCTGCTACATCATAGTGTGCTTTCACCTGTTCCAAATCGGCACCGGTAGCGGCTTCTTCTTTCACCAGATTGGTGTACCGCCTGATATCCTGTTGCTGTTGCACAAATCTGGCCTCCGCACCCTTGATCTGATCCTGGTTGACACTGGTACCTGTTTCTGCCGAGTGAATACCCGCTGTAAGTACCGTTAGTTGAGCACGGGCATCCTCTATAGTCGCTTCCGCAGCCTCCAGCTGGGCCCTATACTCTCTGTCATCAAGCATAACCAGCGTATCGCCCTGTTTAACCAGCTGATGCTCGTTAAAGCGAACACGCTGAATATAGCCCCCTGCTCGTGCTGAGACCGGATTGATATATGATTCAACCTGAGCGTCATTGGTTTCTTCGTAATGCTCGCTATATTTCCAGTATTGAAAAAAATACACGAGCCCTGTAAGGATCAAAATCACCGCGATAATCGTGATGGCAATATTCCCAGGATGTGTTTTATGATTCTCTTTTTTCATTTTTTTTATTGTTTGTTTATAAGTTACCGCTGGTATAAAGAATATGATAATAAATAGCCAGTGCATCAGTTTGCGCTTTAATCAAACTGAACCTCGACTCCTGGTACAGGTTATCCGCATCCAGCAGATCTGTTAACAAGGAAAGCTGATTTAAATATTTGGTATTTACGATACGGTAATTTACCTCAGCCTGTTGCACGGAGTGCTCATTAACCGAAATCCGGCTGAGCGCTTCAGCATACTTGATATAATAAGATTTGATATCCGTACGAACCTCATCACTATAAGCCTCCTGCTGTATTTCAAGTTCTTTTACCCGCAGTTTACCAGCGGTCACCTTACTTTTATTGTGGTATAGCGATGAGATGCTGTACTGCGCTTTCAGCCCCACAAAACCAACTGCATAAGCCTGGTTAACCGGCGGAAAGACCAAGTAATTTGGGTAATTCAGCCCATAGGCGGTATAAAAGCTCAAACTGGGTTTATTACTGCTTTGAACTCCTCTAAGCCTGGCCCGCTGTACTTCAACGTTTTCAGCGGCTTTTTGCACGCTATAGGAAGAAACTCCGGCGGCCTCGATAAGCGGTAGCAATGAACTGCTCTCCGGCTTTGGCATACCGGCGGAATCAACAGGTGATATCCGCACGGAATCAGGAACATCCATCAAAACATCTAACTTTTGATTGGCGATACTAATATCATTTTGATTTTGCTGCAAAGAAAGTTCAACGTTTGCCAATGTAACCTCTGCCCGCAGCACATCGCTTTTGGTAACTTTTTGATTTTTGTAAAGCGAGTTAATGTTATTAAGCCGGGTTTGCGCTCTTTTAAGCTGGTCCAGGATAAACTTCTGAAGATCATTAAGCTTAACCAGATCAAGGTATTGGTTAGCAGTTTGTAAAGCAATATTTCCAGATTGATCCCGGGTGTTCAGCTTCGCCAGCTTAAAATGCGAAGTACTTTCTTTTTGCAAGGCTCGCTGCCTGCCACCACTATAAATATTAAATGAGGCATCAACACCTATTGCCGCAGCGTTTTGTGTTGGTGGCAACGGTATTGTAGTGGAATGGCTAAGTCCTTGTGAAAACAAAGTGAGTTGAGAAAAACGCTGATACGAGGTACCAACGTTAATCGTCGGCAATGCGGCGTTGTAAGCATCTTTGCGGTCTTCGCCAGCAGCATTTTCTCCGATATTGGCGGCCTGCACCCATTTGTTTTGATTCTTGGCAAATTGTACCGCCTCAGCGAGGGTAAGTTTATAGTTATTGCCAGCCCGCTCCTGGGCGTTTACAAATGTTGTATTCAACATTAAAACAGCTATTAATAAAACAGTAGCTGACAAATACAGCTTTCTGCCGTAGTAGGCATTATTATACATGATTTTTTTGTTCAAATTGATGATGATCTTCGAGGGTTAGCATCGACATAACGTAGTCCACTATTCGACGGGCGAAATCATCCTGTGGTGTTTTATTCAAATGGATGCGCAAGGTCAGATAATCAGTAAACACCGATCGTACCAAAGCGAGTATATTCAGCACAAACACCTCTTCGTCTATTTTTTTAAAGTATCCTTTAGATACACCGCTTCCAATGGCTTTCAGCAGGAAATTATATACACGGTTTCTTACTTCTGTTAACCGGGCGATAATGAGTGGATGCTGCTCGGCAATTAGTTCATTGCATAGCAGTCGATGAAAACTCTGGTTAGAAGATACTCGCTTGATATAGGCCGCGATATACGCTTTTAACTTTTCCGCCGGATCAAGATCAAGCCTTTCAAAATGGTTGATTTCTTCGGCGATCTCGTCCAGTCGTAACTTAAAAATATCGAGGTAAAGCGCTTCCTTTGAACCAAAATAATAACTGATCATGGCCGAATTCACTCCCGATCTTTCGCCAATAAGCCTGATGCTGGCGCCAGCGAAACTATATTGAGCAAACACTTCTTCAGCGATCATCAGTATCGTTTCTTTGCGATCATGCAAGCCATAATTTGTTGCGGTTGTCATTTGTCAAACCCTATTAAAATTTTTGATAGGACAAATTTCCGGCTAAACGGCAGCGAAAAGTAGGCGAAACTACGTCAATGTTCGTCGAAATGACTTATATAAGGCTGAAGCGAAGAGATAAAATTCAATCGAATTTTTTTCGGTATTCCACCGGTGATATCCCGGTACCTGCCCGGAAGAATTTGCCAAAAACAGACTGGTCTGAGAAATTAAGCATCCCGCTGACCTGCGATACGGTGAGTGCCTTGTTTTGCAGCAAAACTTTAGCCTCAAGAATGATGGCGTCATCGATCCATTTTCCGGCAGACCTACCCGTTTTCTTTTTGATGGCCGCCGAAAGAGACTTTGGCGTTACATGAAGCTGACCAGCATAAAAATCAAGTCTGCGCTCGCGCATATAATTACGAATCACCAATTGCTTAAATTTTGTGAACAAAGGGTGTCCCTTTAGCAGGCTTGCCGGACCAGAAATATGCTGCCGGTGATACGCATCAATTTCGTAAACCAGGGCGAAAATGTAGCTTCGAATAATCTCGGCCTCATGATAATTTGCAGTGGCTTGCGTAAGTTGAATGAGCTCAAATATCTTGCTGAATTTAATAGCGTTAGTTTCTTTCAGCGGTAAAACATGAAGATCACTATTTTCAAAAAAATCATACCTGGTGAGAAAAAAAAGGTCCGCGTGTCGTTCCAGTAAAAATGTGTCCTTAAAAAATATCACATCCATTTTTAGGAGGTCGCTGCTTTTAGTGAAATACCTGATAACCGAAGGCCCCAAGGTAATAATTGACGGCGCTTCAACATCCCATGATACCAAGCCTGTATTTAATTTTACGCCGCCCTCTTTTATAT
The DNA here is from genome assembly GCF_056406855.1 of Mucilaginibacter sp. P1_A3. Classification (NCBI taxonomy): domain Bacteria; kingdom Pseudomonadati; phylum Bacteroidota; class Sphingobacteriia; order Sphingobacteriales; family Sphingobacteriaceae; genus Mucilaginibacter; species Mucilaginibacter sp. P1_A3. The sequence continues at coordinate 454,965 of NZ_JBFTZJ010000002.1, read as the reverse complement.
GAACGATAGCATAACTTTCCGCCCGGTATGGTTCTTCCTGATACGGAGTTTCACCAGATCTCACGAAAAGATAATCCTTGTTATTATCGGGTACAGAGAAGAGCCGACTGTGTCTTGAAAGCGAAAAGGTTTTCATGCCATTCATCAACGTAAAGTTACAATATAGAGCCTATTTTTAGCTCTCAACAGCATTTTATATACTAATTGCAAAGGAAATGATCTATAAGGCAGATGCTTCTATAAAACCGGCAGATTTTTAATTATCTTTACTTATAAACCTTTCCCGACCAAAATTACGATTACGTTTTAACTCATTGGATAGTCATGAAAATCAAAAAAAAACTATTGTTGGGGTTTAGCCTATTGTTTATTGTAGTGCTCATTTTTGGCATTGTTTCTATATACTACATCAAGGTAATATCTGAAACCTCCAGTATTACCTTGAAAAATAATTATGCAACGTTAAAATTTACCCGCGAAATGCGCTCCGTTTTAGATGAAAATGATTTGCCGCTAAACTCAGTGGCAATTAACACATTTGATAATGCGCTAAAAAAACAGGAAAATAATATCACAGAACCAGGCGAAAGTATAGCAACAAGTAATTTGCGCAAAGCCTTCCGTTTGCTAACAGGCTCTTCTTCAAATTTAAATCAAACACAGCAGGCGGAACGGGATGCACGCCTGCAATTGAAAAATATTGAAGGCTTAAATATGCATGCCATTGAGCTTAAAAATAATTACACGCATTCAACTGTCGATAGGTCAACCTTTTTTCTTGGTGGCATGGTATTTATCACCTTTTTAATCCTTTTTGTTTTAATTGTCAATTTCCCGGGCTTTATATTGAATCCGCTCCAGGAACTGGCAAATGCCTTTCATCAGATCAGTCAAAAAAATTATAATGCCAGGCTGCACTTCCAAACAAGTGATGAGTTTATCCAACTTGCCGACGAGTTTAATATCATGGCAACCAAACTCGACGAAGAACAAAATGCCGATCTTACCAAAATAATTGCGGCAGAATTGCGGATAAAAATGCTGATAGAAGAAATGCCGGACGCTGTAATCGGCCTCAACGAAAAACAGGAAATTCTATTTATAAATGAGGAGGCCAGGAGAATCTTTAACATGGGCAAAAAGCCTGTTACAGGTCAATCTGTTGCCGAGTTATCAAAAAGCAACAAACTGTTAAAAATGATACTGGATGGTAAGGGCACAGAAAATTCTTTAAATACCGACCAACCAGGTAACGATTTGTATTTCCAACAAAAAACGATTGAAGTTGTAGTACCTAATTTGAAACCAAATCATGATGTGCTGGATGTTGCCGGTTACTCGGCCGGAACAATCCAGGTTTTTAAAAAAGTAGAAGTTTAAGCGATAAATCCCCTCAATAAATAATGACAGCTTAATCACCCTTTTAAGCTATTGATTACTAACACGCAAATCCAATACCCTTCTGCCTGAGCTCTCATGCTCAGATGTATTTGTTATCAACAAATACACTTTCCAAATCCAAACTTCACTTAAAGTTAAATTTTATTTTTCTTTAAAAGCAACCTGCTACACCTTTTTAGAGTAGTTACTGATACATCAAAAACTCCTAAATTAAAAAATATGAAAAATCAGAAACTAAGCTATTTTTTTATAGCTGTATCAATGGGTATTATGCTATTGAGCATCTCTTGCAAAAAAAGTTCACACAAGATTGATCCAACACCTGTTTTAACCGGTGTTAAGCTTACCGACAATACCACGTTTGGTAAAATACTTACCGATAATAATGGCTTTTCGTTGTACTTTTTCTCAAAAGATGTAAGTGGCACATCAAATTGCGCGGGAGGCTGCGCCACCACATGGCCTGTGTTTTACAAAGAAAGCTTAACTATTGGTACAGGTTTAACCACATCGGATTTTGGGACGATAGACAGGGCTGATGGCAGCAAACAAAGCACCTACAAGGGCTGGCCATTATATTATTATATGAATGATACTAAAGCAGGCGATACAAACGGCGATAAGGTTGCCAACCTATGGGCAATTGCCAAAGCTGATTATTCCATTATGTTTGGTAACGCGCAGCTAATTGGTTTAGATAAAGTGCAATATACCGACCAGGGTGTGGCGGGAACTGCAGTATCACAATACATTACAGATGGCAACGGCCTCACATTATACATGTTCAGTAAAGATGCGGCCAATAAAAATAACTTTACCAAACCCGATTTTAGCAATGATGTGGCCTGGCCTATTTACACAGTTAGCGCGGTGGCCAGCATTCCATCCGTGTTTGATAAAAGCCAGTTCACTACCATTGATGTTTTTGGCAGAACACAACTTGTTTATAAAGGACATCCATTGTATCATTTTGGGCAGGACGCAGCAACTCGTGGCAACACAAACGGCATCAGCTTCCCAACGCCAGGTGCCGCTATCTGGAAGATAACCAACAGTACTACCGTTGCATTATAATAACAATTGACCATTTACAAAAGCGGATGGATTTTAATAGTCATCGAACGCTCTTTGAAAAGCCGCCTAATAGGGTGGCTTTTTTGTTGTTGATAGTAACACCCCCGTTTAATAACAATCTACCATTTAAAGTAATGTTAACAAACAGGATAGCAATGGGAAAAGAGAACAAGATCATTTGTCTCTTACTCACGCCAAACAAAGAAATTTCAAGATTATTAGTGGTATTTACTTTATCAAACTAATAAAGCCATTGGCTGCAACTTATCGAAATAAAGTATCTTTAATTTAAATGATTTTATATTTACATTATTAAAATAAACAGTGATGAAACAAGAATTCATGTTATATATCCGCAATGCAGGGGATGCAAAAGCGGCGTTATCAGCAGATCAACATCTAGCGTTTATAAAAAAATGCGAAACTTATATCCAGTTATTAAAAGCAGAAAACAAATTAATAGCAGCCCAGCCAATTGTACGGGAAGGTTATATTATTTCAAAAAATGAAAATGTATGGACACAAATAGCGATCGATCCCAGTAAAGAAGTTCAGGTTGGTTATTATCATATTTCAGCAAGAGACATAGATGAAGCAATTGAAATAGCAAAGAATAATCCCGAGTTTGAGTATGTACCTTCGGCTACAATCGAAGTAAGGCCAATAAAATTAAAGGAAGAGCAAACTAACTTTGTTTACCCCAAATAAGCAGGTAGTAAAATATATTTAGCCCAAAAAAGCTACTACGTATTTGGCGACTCTGGCAATGTAGCCAATGTATTCACCTAATTGATAATATACATTTCCTTAGTTAGCTCCTTTTACAACTTTAACTCACCCCAACCCTGCCTGTAAGCCCGGCGGATGTATTGGTTGGCGGGTTCAAAATTGGTAACCTTCATATTTTCGCCATCCCAGGTTAAGCCGGTGTATCTGCCGCTAAATTTGTAGCCTTCCATATTGCCGTAAACAGGGTCATTACGTTTTATTTTCTCGCGCAGGTTAAAGGTACGCAGCAGTAGGTTGCCCATGAGCACAGTTTCTGTAAGCGGGCCCGCATAACCTACAAAGGGCGAATCTACTTCCAGTTTACCATAACCGGCTATACTGGCATCAACCCATTGCCACCAGTGGCCATCCATACCACCGGGTACCCTGGCGTATTTCTCCGGAACATGTACATCCTTATTTAAAGCCAATGGTAGCAACCGGGGATGACTTCCACCCCATCCGCAGGAAACTTTGCCTTTGGTGCCGATGAAAAGCGTACAGCCCTCAAAATCATTTTCGCCGGGGAAATCGCCCAGGGCTTCATTCATATTTAAAGCGGGGTCAAGTTCCGCAAGGCGTTCGGGCGTTATGCCGCCATCCATCCAGTAAAGATCAAGGTTATTACCGTTTTGTTGTTTAAATTTAAATTTGATATAACTTGATACCGGTCCGCTTCTGGGGTAAATACCTTCTTTAAATATTCCCTGGTAAACCGTACTGGCACTGCCCGAGACCTCGGTTGGGTAACCTAAACCCAACAGTTTAAACGGCGGCCCCATGATGTGGCAGCCCATATCGCCGAGTGCACCGGTACCAAACTCCCACCAGCCACGCCAGTTAAAGGGTACCAGATTATCAATATAATTGGTTTGTTTGGCGGTACCCAGCCACAGGTCCCACTTCAGTTCTTTGGGTATGGGTGGTTTAGTCTTTGGCCACGCTATACCCTGCGGCCACACGGGGCGATCCGTCCAACAGTATACTTTTTCAATATCACCTATCAAACCGGCCTCAAACCATTCGCGCATGGTGCGCATACCATCGCACGATGCGCCCTGGTCTCCCATTTGGGTAACCACCTTGTATTTTTCTGATGCCTGGGTTAATATGCGGGCTTCGTAAATATCATGTGTTAAGGGCTTTTGCAGGTATAGGTGTTTTTTTAATTGCATGGCGCTTAGACCAACCAACGCGTGGTTATGATCGGGGATAGCCACGGTAACGGCATCAAAGTTTTTGTGCTGCTTATCAAACAGTTCGCGCCAATCGTGATAAAAGGGTGCCTTTGGAAATTCCTTACGGCGCGGGGCGGCCTGTCTATCGTCAACATCGCACAAAAAAGCGATAACTGCGTTCTTTTTGGGGGCAGTTGCAAAATGATGAATATCGTTCTCGGCCTCGCCACCACAGCCAATGGCGGCAATATATAACTTATCGCTTGGTGCGGTGTAGCCTTTGCCACCCAACACAAAACGAGGTACAATATAAAATCCTGCCGTAGCAATAGCTGCCTTTTTTATAAAATCGGCCCGGCTTATACCATTGGTGGTGGTAGTTTCCTCTGCTTTTTCCATCATATTATTTGTGTAGTGGCTTTACAGATACCTCTTTAAAAAACACTATATCATCATTTCCATGATTTTGCAGGCCGATATAGCCTTCATTGGGGCGGATGCCGCGGAAAGGCTCAAAATCAAACTTGCGTTGTGGGGTTGGGTCGCCTTCTTTATAATCGGTAACTTTTTGGCCGTTTACAAAAACAATTGTGCGCGGGCCGTCCAGCGTAATCTCCATGGTATTCCATTCCGGCCCAGGCTTACCGGGCTTGGCCAATGGTTTGGTTAACGAATACAAAGTACCGGTAATATGGTAATCATCCTCCTTGGATGTTTCGGGGTGATTATCAATCTGTACCTCGTAGCCATAAAATACCGGCATCCACTCCTCCCGCGGTTCCAGCGGAATACGGATAAACACACCGGCATTGCTGTTAAATTTTTGCATTTTGTAAACCACCCGGATGGTGCAATTGCTAAATTTCTCTTTAGTCCAGTATAATAAGCCCATTCCTCCATGGCTTCCGGTTACACCATCCTTCACGTACCGGCTGCCCTTCCCTACCTGTTTCCAGCCGTTAAGATCTTTACCATTAAAAAGCTGCCGCCAACCATCCTTGCTTTGCGCATAAGTATTGTTTGCAGCAATTAAAAAAAATAAAGTTATACCGCCCAACAGGCATTGTTGAAAGTGCTTTTTGTTCATGACAGACGAGAATATAAATGGTTTATAATTGGTTATACTAATGTATAACTATTTTTTGAAATGGAGTAAGAACGGCGTTAATTGATAAAATTAAGATTATTGCGGCAAGCAGCAGTTTGGGCGGCTAAAGACGAAGCTTAAAAAGCTTCTATCACCTGAACGACACAGGAAATAAAAAAGGCCGAAAAACTCTCGCAGTTTAATCGGCCCTACATCTACCTATGAAAAACAATCCTTTGAGAAGGATATTAAGTTAAATTCAAATGCTGTGCCAATTGTTAACTATAGCTTAAAACACACAAAATGGCACTTAATTTTTATTTTCGTTAATATTTTGTGGAAATATTTCCACCATTTGGAATCGCAAATCACCACAGTAATTGCAAAGCTGCAAATTGCCTGTTTTAAACCGTTTTCGTCGGCACATTTTGCCTTCTTGTCTATTCTATTTAACACATGGCTTAAATGCTATTACCTTAGCCCGTATGTTTAACCGTATAAAACCGGCGCTTATTATTGAAGTGTGTATCCACCTTTTGTTTTGGGCACTTATTATATATACTCCCATTATTTCCAGGCCAGATATGCGGGGTATGCCCCAGCATATGTTTTCGCCGGGGCGCATCATCACTTTTAACCTGGTATTGGCCGCGGAATTTTACCTCAATGCTTTTTTATTGATCCCTAAGGTGCTAACAAAAAATGCTTGGCTTTATTTTTTAGCGTTATTAACCTCCTTTGCTGTTTTTAATATATTGCTCTGGTACCTGAGGCCACATTTCCCAATGCCGGAGTTTAGAGGAATGGCCGGCCACATGCCTCCCCGCGGACCTAATTTGATCCTGTTCCCATTATTATCCATTACTGCGGGCAGCTTTGCCTACCATTACCTTTCTGATCAGTTTAAGGCAATGAACAAAAAGAAGGATATCGCTAATGCTTCACTCCTTTCCGAGCTGGCTTTTTTGCGTTCGCAGATCAGTCCGCACTTTATATTCAACGTAATTAACAGCGCGGTTGCCCTTTCGCGTTTAAATCCTTCGGCAGTTGAGCCTACGCTGATACAATTATCCAAATTATTGCGTTACATGCTGTATGTTACTGATGCCGAAATGGTAACGGTACAAAAAAAGGACGATTACCTGCGCAGTTACATTGAACTGCAGCAACTGCGCTTTGGCGATCAGGTGAAAATATATTACCATTCGGAAATAAAGACACCTGATAAAACCATTGAGCCTATGCTGTTAATCCCCTTTGTGGAGAATGCCTTTAAACATGGTACCGGCGATATCGACAAACCCGATATTGCGGTAACCCTTATAACTGATGAAAAAAACCTGCGGTTTAGTGTACAAAACGTTTACAATGCCACCGAAATACAAAAGGATAATGACAGCGGTATTGGCTTAACAAATGTTAAAAGGAGGCTTGAGCTGTTATACCCTGATAAACATAATTTATATATCAATAAAAACGAGCAAAACTACATTGTAATGCTGCAACTGGAACTTAAATGATGCGATGCCTGATTATTGATGATGAGCCACTGGCGCTTGATTTGCTGGAAGATAGCTTAAAACATGTACATGCCATACAAATAGCGGGGCGATGCCGCAATGCTGGCGAGGCTATCCTTGCCATGCAAAAGGAGCACATCGATCTTATTTTCTGTGACATATACATGCCCGGAATTAACGGTTTACAGCTTATCAAGAGCCTTACCAATCGCCCAATGGTGATATTTGTAACCGCTTATGAAAAATTTGCTATTGAGGGTTTTGAGCTTGATGTAATTGATTACCTGGTGAAACCGGTACCGCTGGATAGATTTTTAAAGGCATGCCATAAGGCGATAGACCTGTTTGAGCTTCGCCGGAGTTATGTGCCGCAACCTGTAGTTAAAAACTATTTCTTTTTGCATGCCGATTATAACCTCATTAAGATATGTTTTGACCATGTGGAATATATTGAAGGGTTGAAGGATTACGTAAAGGTTCATTTTGCCAACCAGCAAAAGCCGGTGTTATCGCGCATCAGTCTTAAAGCGGTTGAGCTGCAATTACCTGCCGAGCAGTTTTTCAGGGTTCATAAATCATACCTGGTAAACCTGCAGCATGTATCGCAGCTACGCAGGGCACGCATTAAACTCATCAATACCGAAGTACCTTTAAGCGATAGCTACAGAGACGTAATTAACCGGATGATTGGCAAGGTACAATAGTGAGTGGTTGATTAAGTGAATGGTTGGCCAGTTTAAGAAACTTGGTTGATCGTACGCAGTTAGTCAATTTGAGAAATCAAACTACCGCTCTCTATTCACCACTCACTTAATCAACCACACACTATTCACCACCCGACCCACTACACATTAACCTCCCTTATCTACACAAGCTCTGCTAACGTCGCTTTTATTTTAAGGCATTAAAAATAGGGTGCATTTTCGGCTCAAAGAAAATGTACCCCCTAATGAAGAGATTTTCCTTATTGTTATTTACTATTATTGGTTTAGGCCATTCGGCCGTTCAGGCGCAGCAAACGCAGAAAAAGTTGAAAAACATCATTGTCAACCATTTTTTTGCGTGTCCGCTTGATCAGATGTTTGATACACTGGGCATGACTTACCAGGTACGTATTGTTTTTGACCGCGAACCGCTGAACGCGATGGATGTGGTTGAACACTTTTTTGAAGAACCTTTAAAAGATGTTATTGCCAAAGTATGTAAAGAAAACGATCTGAAATACTGGATCGAATCCTCGGGCACCATTTACATTCTGCAAAACACCGACGACCTTAGCCGTCTTAAAAAACTTAACCAGCTATCGTTACAGGCAGCCAACGCCAAAGTAAAACGTCGCCAGCGCGATGAGGATGATGAGCCAAAATTGGTGCCCAAACACTTTATGGTAAGTGTTAACGGGCGTGTTATTGACCAGCTAACCGGCGAATCACTCCCCTCGGCCACAGTAAAGGTCCGCAATACCGATCTTAACACCATGACCAACGCCGAAGGTTATTTTACTTTTCTGCGGGTACCATCCGATACCTGTATCGTGGAAGTATCGTATGCAGGCTACCAATCAGATTTTTTCAGGCTCAACAGTGAGAAAATCAACACCACGCTTATATGCGGCATGTACTCATCGCTCAACACCTTAAATGAGGTTAGCATCACCGGCAAAAAAAGCGGGGTAATGAATACAGATAGCAGGCAGGTAGGTGTGTTGCAGCTTTCGCCCGCCAATTTGGATAAATTGCCAACTATGGGCGATAAGGACATTCTGCGGGCCTTCCAGCTGATGCCAGGTGTAAGCGGCACCAATGAATCGTCGTCGGGAGCCTACGTGCGTGGTGGCACACCTGATCAGAACCTGGTATTACTTGATGGCTTTACCATTTACCAGGTAGATCACCTGTACGGTTTCTTTAGCGCCTTTAATGCCAGCGCGGTAAAGGATGTCCAGTTATACAAAGGGGGCTTTACCTCCAAATACGGTGGCAGACTATCAAGCGTTACCGAAATTAATGGCAAAGAAGGAAACAGGAACGAAACCAACATGGGCGTAGACCTAAGCTTGCTGAGCGCGAGCGGTTTCCTGGAGGCTCCGCTATCAGATAAATCATCCTTGTTACTGGCCATCAGACGATCATACCAGGGACCATTCTATAACAAAATATTTAACCAGTTCAACCAAACTACTACTTTCCAGGGTGGCGGTGGGGGCGGCCGGGGTTTTGGAGGCAGATCCGGCGGCGGTTTTGCCAACCAGGTAACACCAAGCTCTTTTTTTTATGATGCTAATGCCAAATACACCTATAACATCAGCCAAAAAGATAAAGTATCTGTGAGCTATTACTCTGGCACTGATAAAACTGACAATAGCCGCGACCTGGGCCTGCCGCCGGGATTATCATCATCGGGCAGCGGCATAGGCATTACCGATTATACTAAATACGGCAACCTGGGCAGCAGTATCAAATGGTTTAGGCAGTGGAATAAAAAACTGTACTCCAATAATTACATCACCTACTCCTCCTATTTTAATGATCGCAACCGCGGCAGTTCCGGCGGATCATTATTGGACAGTAACGGGATAGCACATACTTTTAGCAACAGCACCATCGAAAACAACAACCTGAAGGATGTTGGCTATAAATCTGAGTGGGAATGGCAGGCAAGCAACACTTATAAATTACTGTTCGGTGGGTTTATTTCCTACAAAAAAATAGATTATGAGTACACCCAGAATGATACCAGCAAGCTCATCAATCAGCATAACAACGCCACACTGGAAGGTGTGTATGCAGAGCTGGCTATCGACCCAAATAACAAACTGCATATTCAACCCGGTTTACGCACCAGCTACTATGGCCCTACCGGCAAACCTTATTTTGAACCCCGTTTATCGGCCAGTTATAACCTCACCGATAGATTTACCATAAAGGGGGCCACCGGTCAGTTCTACCAGTTCGAAAACCAGGTGATTCGTGAGGATATACTCGCCGGCGACCGTAACTTTTGGGTGTTATCCAATAACAACAATATCCCGGTAGGCAGTTCAAGGCATTTTATAGGTGGCGTAAGCTATGAAACCGACGAACTTTTGATTAGCGTTGAGGGTTACTACAAAACCCTGAGCGGACTTACCCAATACACCGTAAGGCAAACCCAAACAGGCGGAGGCAGTTTCAGAATGCCAGGTGTGGGAGAAACGCAAACCGTTACCCAAGATTTTTACGAAGGCACAGGCCGGGCCAAAGGCGTTGAAGTATTGCTACAAAAAAAGATGGGTAATTATACCGGCTGGATTAGCTATACCCTGGCCAAAGCCGAAAACAAATTCAGTGCTTTTGGTAATGATTATTATACCGCCAACCAGGATGTAAGGCATGAGTTTAAATCAATCAACATGTACCATTACGATAGGTGGAACTTTGCAGCCACATTCCTGTTCAGTACCGGCAGACCGTATACTGCTCCCCTATCTACCTACACCATTAAAACTGCCGATGGTAATAGCACAACCTACCTCAACATCAGCGATAAAAACGGTGAGCGTTTGCCAGCCTATCACCGTTTAGATATGTCGGTATCATACGATCTGCTGAAGATAGATGGACATAAGGTAGGCTCCATTGGTCTTTCGTTTTTTAATGTTTACAACCATACCAATACCTGGTACCGCGAGTACCAGATGCAAAATAACCAGGTGATAACCACCAATGTTAATTACCTGGGCTTTACCCCCAACCTTACTTTAAGTTTACGATGGAAATAAATACATACCCCCGCCATATCATATTATGTTTAATAACAGGCGTGCTCCTTATGGCATCCTGCAAAAAAAACCAGTCGGATATTTTAGCAACCAACAAACCGGTGGTTGAAGCCTACCTTATACCCGGCCAGGCCTTAAGCGTGAAGGTTTACCAGCAAAAAGATCTTGCTGATACTACAACTTATGGCGCTGCACTAACCGGCTTAAGCATCAGCGTATCTGATGGCAGCCAGAGCGTTAAGCTTACCGAGTCGGCAAGTGGCACTTATACTTACGCCAGTTCATCATTTGTAACCGGCGGTAAAACCTATACCATGCAGTTTAATTATGATAATGTGACTGTGAGCGCCACTACAGTAATGCCGGGCAAGCCACAAAACTTTGCCTTATCTGATAGTGTTTTTCATGTACCCAGCGCCATTAACCCGTTGTATGCCGATGTAGTAAGGGCAACCATCAGTTGGACAAACCCCGATTCGTTGTATCATTTGCTGGTATTTAAAAATCTGGATAATGATCCATATTATATATCTTACGTCCGCAGTAATAACAAGCCCAGCTTCCAGATCAATACAGAACAAGCCTCCTATTACAACTTGCTTCAATCATCATTTAACTACTATGGCCATTACAAAGTTATATTGATGAGGGTTAATAAGGAATATATTAACATCCTCACCACCAACATATCGCGCAATTCGCAAACCCTTGTTAATGAGCCTACCAACGTTACCAATGGTTTGGGGATTTTTACGGCCATGCAAACAGACACCTTGAATTTGAGGGTTACTACGCAGTAATTTGCATACTTAATCTTTTTAGATTTCACTGTGGTTAACAGGTACTCATAACCAAATGGCCTTGAGCTAATATTATAGGTTGCTATATTAAATTACCTTATTTAATATAGCAACTTTTTATTTACTCATTTCGTATAGATTCCTAAATAATCGTTTCTTAATAATTAAGAAAAATCATTCATTTACCTAAACCAAAGTTATGATGTAAGCCCACCTTTTGCTACTTATTGTATTTGAAGTTGTTTAGGCTATTTTTATCCTCCGCTATAAACAGCACATAAAAAACTCATGGAATCTACTTTTATTTTATAAAAACAGGTAAAAACACCTGTTTCACAAAAAGGGATTTTTCACTTGTAACCCGGCGCAGTTAATTAAATAAATTTGTACTAATAGTTAATAAATATTAAAATAAACTATAAGTTTAAAACCAATTACAGCAAGTATTAAACATTAAAAATCATTAAAAAATGGGACAATTCGCTTCGGTTACTAATTTAACCATGCCCGAGATAGTGGCACTGGTTACGCAATCAGTTAAAGATACCACACTGGCACTTTCTGATTTAAATATTATTATACAGGGGCTCACTCCCCGTTCATCTGAAACTCCCCCACCAACATATACCAATCTGGAGCTGGCAGTACCAGCAGCTATTTCGGCAGCCGAAAGCGATTCAACTTTTATTTTTGATGCGATATTTCCTACTATTACCCTGCCCTCTTCATCGCAGGATGCCGGCGTTGTATTGGGCTATAATGTAAATGGAAACATTCAGTCTTTAACAACGCAGATAATGGTCGACCTGATTAACTGGGGCATCCAGATCCCCAGTGATGATGTTGCTTTATTGGCTACTCAAATACAAGGCCAGGTTGATAATAGCGACCTTACACCATCCACAACATATGGACAAATAAATATGAACAACCCGCTTGATGAAGTTTTAGGCTGGGTAGCATCATTTGGCGTATTCCGTACCGGCTACAATCCTGATGGGACCATTAACCAGGCAGTTATTTACAGCTTTTGTGCAGCAGTGGGCGTGCCCGAAGTTGTAACAATTTAAATGAATTAAATACCATCATGCTTTAAACATTTAACTTAAAATACAAACCTAAAAAACATAATTATCATGAATAACGTCGAAAGTACAACTTCCGATCAAAGCGCTATCAGCAGCAGATCATCATTATCCAATAAACCCCGTATCCCGTTAGCAGAGGCAGTATCAAGGGCCGAAAACTGGCGTAACCTGGTTGTTAAAATGCCCGCGGGAAGTACATCAAATATTTTAGGGGCAACCAATGGCACAGACGTATCCAAACAGCGCATTTTCAGAGCTATTAATATAAACATTGCCGATGTAAAAGATTTGATGCAAGATCATCCGCAAGCCAAATCAATCCGCCTGTATTTAAGTTTGCAGGATCCCGCCTTCCCTTACCAGATCACCGGTATGCTGGTGCCGGTTGATGCCAACAACCACGATATGTTAACCAAAAAATCGGTTAGTGAAGGCTTGATGAATGAAGGTGAAATAGTAAACAGCGCGAGTGCCTCAACCATTTACGATTTTACACAACCTTGCCCGGCCTTGTGCGATACCTCAAGTCCGCTATTTAATAGCACCAATAGTTTAGAGAATTATATATAATCTAATAAGCCTGCTATGCCTTCAGCCAAATTAATTTTTGTGGGCTTAATTGTTCCGGTTTCAGTTTTAATCCCTATCAGTTTCGCTGTGTCAAAATATAAGCGCGCTGATAGGGCGCTTTTGCTCATCTTTTATTATTTATTATTGGATGGTTTGGTTAATCTGCTGGCAGCAGCTCTCGCCGATAGGAAGATAAATAATCTTCCGTTATTACACATATTCACAATATTTGAATTTTTGCTGCTTTCGTATTTTTATATAAAGATTTTAAAGGAAGCATTGATTCGTAAAGTCATAGGTGCATTAATGGTGATATTTCCGTTGGTCTGTATACTAAATTTTACTTTTTTTCAGAGCATTTTCCGTTTTAATACCTATACAAGGCCCTTAGAGGTATTGATTGTGATGGCTTACAGCCTGGCTTATTTCGCCCAGATAAATGAGGCCGACAATGAAAAACGATGGGTCAGCAACCCTTTAAACTGGATCAATACCGGGGTACTTCTCTATTTTTCGGGAGCATTATTTGTATATTCCTTTTCTAATTTAACCGTTGCCTATATTATCAGCCCCAAATATTATTCACTCAATTTGTTTATATGGAACATACATGCCGCCTTACTGCTGGCCATGTATCTTTTGTTTTCGTGGGGGTTTTATATATGCAGAAAGACGTAGGCGATAATATATATGTACTGGTAATTATGTGTACAGGAGGTATTGCCTTATTGGTGATATCATTTGTTATTTTGTTTATACGCAATCAAAACAAGCTGCTGCAACAGCGGGAAAGTTTGCACCAGGTTGCTATGGATCATCAAAAAAACCTGCTCCACGCTGTAATTCACTCGCAGGAGGAGGAAAGAAAACGCATTGGCCAGGATCTGCATGATGAAGTTGGTGGTTCGTTATCAAACCTAAGAATGCTCATTAACCGGTTAAACAATAGCAATGTTGCTGAAAATGATGTGCCGCCAGCCGAGTTTTATAAGCAGCTGATAGATAAGATAATTGAAAATGTGCGTAATATATCTCACAATCTTTCGCCTCCCGGGCTTGAGCTGTTTGGATTTTCGGAAGCATTAGAAGAAATGAAGGATGTTATAAGTAAGGGGCATGATTCCCTTATCTCTATAACCAACCATGCAACCATGTCAACAGATACGCTACCTAAACACGTGGCGCTGGCCCTGATAAGAGTATTGCAGGAACTGGTTACCAATACGTTAAAACATTCCCTGGCCAATTATATCGGCATATCGCTTTTTATGAAAAACAATTTGCTATCTATTCATTATACAGATAATGGCATAGGTTATAATACAGAAGATAAGAGATTCAAAAAAGGTATGGGCATGCAAAATATAGAGAGCCGCCTCATGCTGATCAATGCAAGATATTCTGTTAAAACAAGTGCTGGCAGAGGCTTTTCTATGTTTATTTACCTTGACCCTCAAAAAGATATTGGCCCCAATTAATTTGACATGAAAAAGATCCGTATTGTTGTTGCTGACGATCAAACCCTCTTCCTGGAAGGATTGGTTAATTTATTAAGCACCAATCCCGAATTTGAATTGGTGGGCCAGGCCGAAAACGGGCGAGTATTGCTTGAGCACCTTAAAAGCCAGGCCACGCTGCCGGATATTGCGCTGATAGATATGAATATGCCGATAATGAATGGCGTTGAACTAAACGCGGTTTTACATCGCGAATATCCTTCCATAAAAGTTATTGTATTATCGGTGCATGGTGAGGAGCGGTATATGAGTAAAATGATTGAAGCCGGAGCATGCGGCTATCTCAAAAAAAATTGCGAAACACATGAACTCTTTCAAACTATTATCAATACCCACCAATTGGGTTTTTATTTTAACAGGGATGCTGTTAGTGCCATGAGAAACGCTGCGCATCATCGTAAAGCAGGCATTCAAAATCTGAATAATATCCCCATATCATTAACCGAAAGGGAGTTGCTGATACTAAAAATGATCTGCGACGAATTAACCAATGCCGAAATAGCGGAGAAGCTATTTATCAGCAGCCGCACCGTTGACGGGCATCGTACCAATTTACTTGGAAAAATTGGATGCAAAAACACTGCAGGCCTGGTCATATTTGCCATCAAATATGGCGTTTTTGAGGTGCAGTTTTAGTTACATCCATTGTAACACACCATTCCATGCGGCAAAGCAATGTACCAATTGCTTTCCTTTAACCGCTCTATTTTCAATTAAGAACTTCCTCATCCGGCTGATGTCTTATAAGGCCATTTAACGTTTATACACTTTTTCAGCATTTAACCATAGGGAAAAACAGGTAAAAACACTTGCTTTTTAAGCAAAAACACTTGATTTAAATGACAGGGGTTAATACGCTGAAATTGGCCGTTGCATAGGCGTTACTTTGAAATGTCAAAACAAAAAAGAAGCGCATCTAACCAAATGACAAAACGGCCGATACCGAAAAGCCTTAAAAGAGTAGGTAAAAATCAGGAAAGTTTAACAACATGAAAAATTCAGAATTAACAGCTTCAAAGATCCCGGTAAATTCATGCCAGGTGTTCATCATCGCTTTTGTTGATTCAAGCTCTATACAAACCGGAAGCGGGCAGGGCTTGTATTTTGTAGATAACAGAAGCTCGGCAGGCAGTAGCAACGAGGGTACATCCGCGCTACAAACTGTTTGTTCAAAAATGTCAAATGTGGCATGGAGTGTTATCCCCTTAAATCCAAACGATGGCTTTTTATACTCCATACAAAGCATTGGCAGTTCAAACTCATGGGGACCTGGTGGTCAACCTGGGAGCGCTACTGCCGGCTACTTTACCGGCCAGGTTCAAAACGGCGGGCAAGCCAGCTATCAAATTGAAATTAATGCAATAGGCGGTGGTAACGTATTGCAGCCAGCTACCACTCTGGGCATGAATGGTAATTAATTTATTAATCAATCTGTTAAAATTTTAAAGAAAATCAACATGTCACACACACCAAAAGTGCAGCTAATTAAAGCATCACAAACCCCGCAAACTACTATTGGTATTGCTTTAGATACCGCTTATTTAACCAGCCTGCCACCGGGCACACAGCCAAGTACCGGCATTTATATGATTGATAACCGCCTTAATATTGGCAGTTATAATGAAGGCCAAATGGAATTATATACATTTTGCTACCCCGGCGATAATGTTTCTTTTTACGCCCAGCCAATTGACACGCAGCGTGGTGATTCTGTAAGTATCATCGGTATCAATGTTTCTTATGGTAACGTATTCGGTGGTAGTTTAGGCGCCCCACAGCCTACAGATAATGCCGCTTATTGGATTGGCCGGGCCATTAACAGTGGCAGACAAACCTACCAGGTACAAGTTTTAATAACCGACGAAAACCATAATGTTTATGTTATTAACTGGGATCCGTTTATTCAAACTGTAGGCTCCTGAGCATTTTAATGAACAATATTCAACTGCCGGTTAGTTTAACCGGCAGTTTTTTTTATCCGTAGGTAAACACACCCATCAACATGACCGGCAAATCACAGATCAATATTTTTTATGCTGTTCAAACTCCTCAAACCACTATTAATATAGCGCTTGATACTGCTTATTTAGAAGGGGTTCCGCCGGGCAAGCAAGCCATTACGGGTATTTACTTAATGGACAACCGCATTAATATGGGCAGCACTATGGAGGGCACTCAAAACCTGCATACGGTTTGTTATACAGGCGATAATATATCCTGGCTGGTAATGCCTGTGGATCCTGAAAGGGATGACGTGGTATCTATTATTGGTTTTACTGTTTTAACCGGCAATGTTTTTGGAGGAAATATAGGCGCTCCTCAAAGCGGAACCAATCCGGCTTATTGGGTTGGCAGGGCCATTAATGGCAAAACCCAATCATCCTACCAGATTAACTTTTTAATTGTTGATAAAAATGGCAACCTGTTTACCTCCCACTGCGTTGCTGCTATATCTACCATTTAGTATAAATTAAAAAGCAACAGACCACCGGTTATTTTATGAAAAGATGGGCCAATAGTGTTTAATTGCAATGATTATTCCGGGTTATTGCATATATAAATATCTAAAATATAAATTGTAGCTTTAGGTAAAAAATATCAATTCGTCGGGCAGAGTTATTTTTAGTGATCTGGCCGAATCATTTAAGCCGCCTTGCTATGAAGAAAAAGGAAGAATTAAAGTACATTGATAAAGAGTGGAAGGATATGAAAGCCAGTCTTGAGCAGTATTTAATTAATGAACGCCCGGAAGATCTTCATCATTTCAGAGTACAGGTAAAAAAAATACGTGCTTTTGTAATCCTCTCTGATAGCGCAAAACATCATCCCCAATTAGCCAAACACTTTTTATCTGTACGGAAAATTTTTAAACAGGCCGGCGAGATAAGAAACGCGTATATAAACCTGGAATTGGGTAAAGCTTACCAAATAAATAACCAGGATTTTTTAAACACCCAGCAAATGCTGTTTGAAGAAGCGAACAAAAAGTTTAAATCTAACGGCGACAAATATTTAAAACAACTCAAAGAGTCGCACCAAAGGCTCAACAGAAAAATAAAATCCATTAGTGATTGGCATATCAATCAGTATTATCTACATCAGTTACATACAATTGCAGGATCGCTCATCATACCAGAATTTGATGATCAGTTACATGAATCCCGCAAACAGATAAAAATCCTTGTACACAATCATAAAATAGTCCATACAGCACTCCATACAGGAATAAACGGTGATTATTTAAATGAGGTGCAAACCGCTATAGGCGATTGGCATGATAGCGTGCTGGCAGCAGAGTTGCTTTCAAGTGATGAAGAAAAAGGTAATATCACAGTTAACAAATTGAAAAAACAGCTTGTAAAACTTAAAAATAAGGTAACTGATATTATTAATGATTTTTATAACCGGGCAACAACAGTGGTTGACTTACCTGTTGAACAATTAAGTTAGCTATATAGCTATCGGCCTCCCCGTCACATTTTCAAATTAAACAAACTTAGCGCCCTGGCCCTAAAACCAAAGCCCATCCGCGCTGCTTTCCAATTTTTCGTAATTTAGCGTTTTATAAAAAACAGAATATATATGAGTATGGATGAATATGTTTCGTTTGAACAGATCCCTTTTGGTTCGGATGATTTCGCCAACAACCCCGAATCGAGGTGCCCTTGCCTTTTGCTGTTGGATACCTCTGGTTCTATGGGTGGGATGCCCATACAGCAGCTTAACGAAGGTGTATTAACTCTGAAAAACGAATTGATACAGGACTCTTTGGCATCTAAAAGAGTGGAGGTGGCTATTGTTACCTTCGGGCCGGTTAACCTGCAGTCTGACTTTACTACCGTTGATAACTTTTTTCCCCAGACCTTAACTGCCGAGGGTGATACCCCTATTGGTGCAGCCATTACTATGGGGATTGATATGATAGCCAAACGCAAACAAGTGTATAAAGAAAACGGCGTGGGCTACTATAAACCCTGGATTATCCTGATCACAGATGGTGCCCCTACTGATAACTGGGCGCATGCAGCACAGCTGATCAAAGAGGGGGAAGAAAAAAACGCTTTTGCCTTTTTCGCTATAGGTGTAGAGGGCGCAAGCATGGATACCTTAACCAAACTATCGGTGCGCAGCCCCATCAAATTAAAGGGACTGATGTTTAGGGAGTTTTTCCTGTGGTTATCCTCATCAATGAAAATGGTATCCAGTAAAAATCCGGGTACTCCAACCAAATTACTGCCACCATCGGGCTGGGGAGAAGTATGATCTGGAAGGTAATTGCACAAAGCGTTATCGGTACATCACACATCGCGGCAGGAAAAACCTGCGAGGATACGGTACATTTTTGTTTGACAGAATTGCCGCACGGTGGTGAAGCCCTGATTTGTTTTGTAAGTGACGGAGCGGGCAGTGCCACCTACGCTGCCGAAGCATCTGCCGCGGCGGTACAACAGGGTACAGATATTATGCACGACTGGATACTGGCTGAAAAAGAAATTGATGACGCCGCTTTAATAGAACTGGCCGAAATGATTTATGACGGCCTGGATGCACTGGCAGCAGAAAGGGAAGTGATGCTGAATGAGTTTTCATGCACCCTCCTGGGTTTTGTGATATTCCCCGAAAAGTCTTGCTTTATGCAGATAGGCGACGGAGCTATTGTACGCAATGATGGCAGCGGTTATTTTACACATCTGTGGTGGCCGCATAATGGCGAATACCAGAACACCACTACGTTTTTGATAGATGACCCTAATCTGCGGAACCTGAAAACCAAAGTAATACATGAAAGCATTGCCGAAGTAGCCATTTTTACGGACGGACTTCAAATGCTGGCCCTGAACAATGAAACCGAAACGGTTCACCAGCCCTTTTTGAATGATTTGTTTAAAGTACTGCGAATGGTTGAAAATCCGGAGCACATAGAGATCCTGAACAACAAATTAGCTGGCTACTTAGCTGGCGATACCATTAACAGCCGCACCGATGACGATAAAACGTTGCTGCTGGCTACCCGATTAACTCATGGCAAACCAGGCATATAAGGGAGCGAAAGACACCCCTTACCTGGCAGGCCGCCAGATTGGCGAAGGGGGCGAAGGAACGATACACGAGGTACAGGGCAACCCGGCACTGGTGCTTAAAGTGTACAAAGAAGCTGTTGACCGCGATAAAGCGGAAAAACTGCTGCACATGACCTCCATTACTGACCCCGAACTGGCCAAATTTGCGGCATGGCCCATAGATGTGATCCGTGATGGTGCGGGCAGGGTATCGGGCTTTGTGATGAAAAAACTATTGGGCTTTGTGCCCCTGCACATGTTGTTTAGCCCTATGGACCGTAAAAAGCTGTTCCCTGATAAAGGTTATAACTTTTTGGTGCACGTGGCCCGTAACCTGGCAACCGCTTTCCATAAAATACATCAACTGGGTATAGTGGTTGGCGATATTAACGAGGCTAATATATTGGTGAACGGAACCGGTATGGTGGCTCTGATAGATTGCGATTCGTTCCAGGTAAAAAACGGTAAGCGTTACCATTTTTGTGAGGTGGGTATCCCCCGGTATACTCCACCGGAGTTATTGCAGATGGGATCTTTTGAAAACGTTGTGCGTACAATAAATACAGATAGCTTTTCACTTGCCACCCTCATTTTCCAGTTGTTGTTTATGGGGAGAGCTCCCTTTACCGGGGTTAACCGCAGTAAAGAGGATTTTGACGAAGACAAAGCAATTAAATTAAAAGAGTTTGCATACTCTTTGCAACGGCCCAATAAAAAACTTACACCGGCACCCAACAGCCTAAATCTAAAGGATTTTACACCGGGTCTCATCAGTTCTTTTCATGCTGCGTTTGATGGCAGCACACCAAGGCCCACGCCCAGGCAATGGGTGCTCGATCTGGAAGAGCTAAATAAGGAGATGGTGAATTGCAATCGCTCCCGGCTGCATTATTATTCGAAGAGCATGCAGCAATGCCCATGGTGTGCTTTCAGAGACAGGGCCGGTATAGTTTATTTTATGGAGGATGCCCATCTAAAAAACATCCCCGAGCTGCAGGATATTGAACAGTTTGTAAATGGTTTTAAGCTGGAGAACCTGGAGATAAGAAAACTGGCCGATACCTATACTTCTGGTACGATAAAGGCAAGGCCAGTTGAACAGAAATTTAAAACACTTTTTTACATCAACATCACCGTACAGATCATTGCTTTATTGATTACCTTAAGTGTTAGCATGACGGAAAGCTGGTGGTTTGGTTTTGCAGGTGCATTGTTCCTTTTACTGTATAATACGCTGGCACCCGCCCAAAAACAACTTAAGGCTGAACTTAAAAGCAGGAAAGCCGATCATGAAGTTTTACAAAACAAGTTCCAGGCGTTGGTAAAAAAACACAACCAGCCAACCGAACTGAACCGCTATAACCAATCGGCAAAAAAACTGACTGACCTGATCACTGCCTTCCGATCATTACCCGCAGATTTCGCCGCTAAAAAAAGGATGATCGAGGAAAAATACTACAACATTAAGTACCAGGTTCACCTTCTGCAATTTGATATCCGTAACTACCCTATCCCCTCCTTTGGCACCGCGAAAAAGCAACTGATCTATACCAACGGTATCCACACAGCGGCAGATATGTACAAACTGAAAACCCATAAGATAAGCGGCATAGGACCAAAAAACATCCAGGTGCTGCTGGATTGGCAAAGGCAAATGGGGGCTGGGTTTACCTATACACCAGATACGGAGGCCATTGACCGCGAGATCAATTTCATCGCCAACGAGATCTACATCAAAAAACGCAAACTGGAAAACGATATCAAAGCCGAGTACAAAGGTTTGTCTACACTAAGAGCAGGTATCATAACCGCCACCGAGCTATTGGAGCGCCAATATGTGCAGCTTGGAACAAAGCTATACCAATCCCGGGTTGACGTTGAAGCTTTTGAGAAGATTGCCGGTAAGTGGTTTTAATGGCTATCACCCGGTAACATACTTAACCAAAGGCAACTTACTCATGGCATAAATTAATAACCATGACAGCAAAAAGCATAGCAACGCTATAAGTGGAATGCTTAGTATAGGTGTAAAAAGCGTATAATTAATTCCAGCCAAATCGAGCAGAGTTAATATTAAAGCATGGCTAAGGTAAATGCCCAGTGTATATTTCCCGGCATTATCAAAAACGCGCCTTATGGCAGGGTTTAATTTTACCATGGTATATTTCGCTATTAAAAACGCGCTTGCCGAAAGCACCACTATAAATGGTCCTATGGGTTCATAAAAAAATGTGCTTAATGCATGATCCTTTATTTCCAGGTAATAAGTCCCCCAGGTAATTAAAGCAACAAGACCAATAAATACTAAAGCTGCGATAACAGGCAACGCACGCAATTTAAAGTGTTTGTAGGTTAAATAATGCCCTAATACCAGGTATCCAATATACCCGGTAAAATTATGAAGATCAACAGCGGTGTTGAAAATGCCCAAATAGGGTGTGCTTAACAGCATAGCCAAAAACCAGATGGCAAGGAAATATAATAGCTCGTTTTCGGTAGCGTTACGCACAAATTTACTCAAAACCGGGATAAACAGGTACAAGCCTATCAACAGGTATACATACCACAGGTGATAAAAACTACCGGTTTGCAGCTGATGTAATACCAATTTAAGATCGGCCCAAACATCGCTGGTAAAAGCAATCTCTTCGTTGTATAACTGGTAGCCTATGTACACCAGGCTCCAGAAGATAAAGGGCAGGATCAGTCGACCGATGCGTTTTTTTAAAAAGTCGCCCAACTCATATTCACGATGAAGCAATAAGGCACCCGTTATCATCACAAAAACGGGCACAGCAAAACGCACCAATGCATTATATATATCGCCAACTATCCAATCGTGTAAAGGCGTACCTTTATAGGCAAAAAGTAACGGCGAAGCTGTATGTAGCACAATAACAGCAAACATGGCTATCAGCCGTAAATTATTTATCCAGTTAATATTTTGTTCTTTATGCTGCAAAACGGCTTCGCTAAATTTCATCGGATAAACATATACAATATTTTGGTTCGGTTATGTTTCATTTTTATTTTGACATTCCGTTTTACCATAAAATACAGCTTCCTTTCTTATACACAAAGTACTAATCCCCTCTCCCATTTTAAAAATCCTATCTTTGTAAAATGCTGTCAAAACTCGTCAGATCTGTACTGGTAGTTACCCTGTTATTCGCTTTGCAATTAAGCGGCGCTGCAAGGGTATATGCTGTTACGGGTAAATCGAAGGCCGCAAAAACTCCCGAAAGCGGAATTAAGCAAAGCACACGTAATGATCAGCTGATTGCCGAAACGGGAGATACCATACATTTGCCGGTATTGCAGTTAAGTGTGCAGCAGGCAGCTTTTTTAACTACGGGTAATCTTGTTGAACCTAAAGATGGCATTGGCCTTTATTTAGGTGCGCCATTAAGTGTTCCCGGGGCCCGGTTTTACCGGCTCATCCTCTTCCCTTTTCATGGTTTCTGGTAAATCCAACTGATTCTATTTTAATTTCTCCGCTTTTTAACAAAGCGTATTTTAATCATTTTTTTAATTATCAGCATGAACCATATAACGGAAAATGCCCTGGTTGCGGGCATCTTATTATCTATATTTATCCTGCCGGTGGTGATCATCACCCGGCGATCTAAACAAAAAAGAATTGCAAGCTTAAATAAGCATCTGCAAAGCATTATAAATGAACAACAGCTTAGCCTAACCCGCTCTGAACTTATTGGTAATAAGATCATCGGCTGGGCACAGGCCGGTAAAACACTATTGTTTGGGGCAAGCGATGGAATGATGATCAACGATTTGAGTACTGCTAACCGCTGCTACGTGCTGAAAAGCATGAACGGCAAAGCAGTAAAATCAATCATCCTGCAAATAGCAGATCCTACAAACAGGTTGGTTTGCAGCATACCATTTTACCAACAATTTATGGATAATGAACAAAAGCTAAAACAGCTGGAGGCCCAGGCAAAAGACTGGGAACAGCTGCTAAACAATCATTTTCATAAGTAGTTTATTAATGAAGCTGCACATAAATCATGATGCAGCTTCTTTTTATTCAAAAAAAGGAGGCTATCATTTCGACAGCCTCCTTTTTTTGTTACCTAATTATTTTATTAGTTTAACTAACCGATATTTAAAACCCGGTATTGTTAGGCAATAATTTAGGGTTTACATCTGTTTCTTGTTTTGGTAAAGGGAATAATAACTGCTTTTCGGCAAAAGTGGCGCCAAAAACAGTTTTATGCCCAACAAAATTATCCCAGTTGCCCGTAACGTCATTGTGCACTTTGCGGGTCCTGATCATATCAAACCACATTTTATTTTCAAAGCAAAGTTCATAATAGCGTTGTAGCCAAACTTCCTGCTCAAATGCGGCTTGTGATAATGCAACAATTGGCACCAGGTTTGCTCTTGCCCGAATATTATTAACCATTTGAATAGCAGTAGCATTGGGGCCGTTCTCTGCCTCATTTGATGCTTCTGCATACATCAGTTCCACATCGGCCAGGCGGTACAGTGTATAGTTCAAATCAGATTTTACTGTACTTGTTGCAGCGGTTACATCAAACCATTTATAAATGTAGTGCCCTTTAAAATTAACGGTAACACCTGTTTTAATGTTAGGATAATTGGTATAAAAGAATTGTTTTTCCTGTACCCTTTTATCGCCGGCAGGGAACGAATTAATAAACTGCTCAGTTGGATATACTGATCCGTATTCGTCGGAGTATTTTGAGATACCCGAGAAGTTTGGAATAGTAAGCGGAGTAAGCGGATTTGTTGAAGGTACCGACGCAGCATATTGTACCTGGAAAATAAACTCTCCGGTATTTTTGTTGCCTGGTTTTATCATATCGGTATACTCAGGAAACAAAGTGTATCCACCATTCTGGATCACATCAAGCGACCGTTTTGCCGATTCTGCATAATATTGCTTACCACCGTTTATGGCAGCGCCAGCATAGGTAAGATATACATCCGCAAGTAAAGCCTTAACAGCACCCATAGACACTTTACCTGTATTATCTTTCCACGGTAAGGTTGATTTTTCTGCTAACAGTAAATCCGGGATAATAACTTTATCATAGATATCTTTTGCAGCTGTACGTGGTATATTAAGATTCAGATCCTTAGGCGTTTCTGTAACCATGGGTACAGCACCATACATTCTTACCAGTTGAAAATAGTACAAAGCCCTTAATGTATGTACTTCGGCAAGCATATTTGTTTTAGCTTCATCAGTTAAACCGGCTGCGTTAATAGCAGGTATTTTGGAGATAGCCAGATTGGTAGCGCCAATACCCAGGTACATTTGTTGCCACCATGTATCAAAGTAAAATGACGTAGGACTGTATGACAAATTTTGATAATTAATAAATCCGGTTTGTCCCAGGTCGCTATTTGATTTACCGGTCATAAATTCCATTAAATTCCAGGTGTTACCACCATATGAGCCGGATTGACCTGCCAGGAAACCCTGCAAATTCTGATAACCTGAATTTGCGAATGCCCGGGCTACTTTAACGCTTGAAACATTAGATTCGGGCGTTAAAAAGCTGGTGGGTTTTTCTTCTAAAAACTTCTTGCAGGAGCATGATAGTAGTATTGTGGCTGCAAGTAATATATTTCTTGTTGTTTTCATTTGAATATCATTTAAAGTAAAACTTATAAATCGTTCCTTTTTTGCGTTATGCTATTTTATCTAATCTTTTATCTTACGCAATTACTTAAAAGGTTACTTGTAAACCCAGGTTCCAAACACGCGGACGTGGGTTTGAGAAGAAATCTAAATTTTGTGAGAACGAACCGTTTGATCCGTAACCTGAGTTAAATGTATCAACCTCAGGATCGTAGCCGGTATACTTGGTGATGATGAACAAATTTTGAACGCTGGTGTAAACCCTAAAACGATTAATGTGTAATTTTTGGGTTACCGATTGCGGTAAGCTGTAACCCAAGGTAAAGTTTTGGCCACGTATGAATGAACCATCTTCAACCCACCAGGTATCAAAGTGCGAATCCTGCGCAAATTTGTAATTACGCACCTGCGATATGTAAGTATTTTGATGAGAAGGTGTCCAACCGTCAAGCACAGTTGCAAGACTGTTTGATAATGTTTGCCTGTCTTCTGTAGAGTGCTTAAAGTTAGCAGCGGTATTTACACCTTCAACAAAACGGATATCGAAAGAAAAATCAACATTTTTATACCTGAAACTGCTGCTGAATGTACCAGTCCATTTTGGATAAGCCTGCCCTATTATACTATAATAGTTACTGCCATCCGGGTTATAAATATATTTCCTGTCACCTGCTTTTAAGCTATGCTTAGCGGCTTCGGCAACGTCAGCAGGCGAATCGCTGTATGTGCCCAGTCTGGTCATTCCATAAAATGAACCAATTGGCTGGCCTACACGAATCACATAGTTTTGACCAAGGAAGTTAGGGCCAGGGAAAATGTCGGCACCATTATCGTTCAGTTTTAATACCTTGTTTTTATTGGCATTAAATATAAAATTAGTGCTCCATTCAAAATCAGTTGATTTTATATTTACGGTATTCAGGCTGATCTCGACACCGGCATTTCTTACCGAACCTACGTTTTTGTATACGTTGGCGTTGGTTTCACCAGCCGACCATGGAATAGGCGCCTGCAACAACAGATCCTTAGTTACACGGTTGTAATAATCAAGATTAAGGCTAACACGATCATGAAGCAAGCCTAATTCAACACCGGCATCAAACTGTACAGAACGCTCCCACTTAAGGTTAGGGTTGCCAATGTAGCTTGGTAAAAGTGTTGATTGAGTAGCTCCGCTTAAAACTGTTGTACTTGGCTGTATTTGTGCCAATGAGCGGTAATTACCTATCTCCTGGTTACCTGATACACCATAGCTGGCCCTTAACTTAAGGTTTGATATGGTTTGATTATTTTTAAGGAAATCTTCCTGAGATACACGCCAAGCTGCACCTACTGATGGGAAGAATGCGTATTTATTGTTTTTACCAAACCTTGATGATCCATCATAACGGCCGGTAGCTGTAAACAGGTATTTATCATCAATATTATAAGTTAAACGGGCGTAATATGAACTCAAAGAAGATTTTTCGTCCTGAGTTTCATTGGCGCTTTTAACAGAACCAGCCTGCTCATAATGATATTGGAATATATCATCAATAAAGTTTTGTGTTTCTGAACGTACTCTTTCATATCCTTTTTGTTGAAAAGATACCCCCACCAAAGCAGTTAACCTTTGTCTGTCACTTATTTTTTTGTTCCAGGTTAAATAATTTTCTGTTTGCCAATAGTAGTTAGTGTAAGCATTTACGTTGGCTACACCTCCCTGATCCTGTGATAAGTGAGGCAAATCTCCGGCAGAATAAAAATTATTTTTTTGTGAGCTTAAATTATAACCAAAGTCTGTTTTAAAATCCAGTTCCTTTGTTATGTGAAATAAAGAATAAACGTTTCCAAGCATTTGCAGGTTATTGTTCAATGTATAACGCTCATTGGCAACCTGCACAGGATTTGGAGCTCCTTCAAGACCAGCTATATCATAGTTGCCAGCCCAGGTACCGTCCGGATATTTTACCGGTACAATAGGCACTTCCTCAGATACATCGCGGGGAACGTTTAAGCCACCGTTTCCGTCGGTAACCAAACGTTGCCTGCTGCTTATCAGGTTAATGCTACCACCCATTTTAAGCCAGTCTTTAACGTCATTATCCATGGTCATTTTTACAGAATATCTTTTAAATGCCGATGTAGGTGCTAAACCATTTTGATTAAAGTAACCAAATGATAAACTGTATACCGATTTTTCGGTTCCGCCCTGGATGCTTAATTGATGACTCTGCGAAAAAGATGGTTTATAGGTTTCCTTTTCCCAGTTAGTATCATAAATAGGATTATTGCTGGCATCAAATAACTTAGGGAAGTTAGCATGATTTAAAGCAGCCGGAGGTGTCCATACCGCCCCTGTAGGATCAAATTTTTGCCCGTTAGCAAATGATTCATTATAAACCTTTACAAATTCGGCAGAGTTAAGTGTGCGCAAATGCCTGTATAATTGGCTTTCATTAAAATTATCATCATAAGTGATGGTTGCAGTACCTGCACGGCCACGCTTGGTAGTAATCATGATAACCCCGTTTGCACCGCGTGATCCGTAGATGGCAGTTGAAGAAGCATCCTTCAATACCTCGGCAGAAGCAACGTCAAGTGGATTAATAGTGTTAGGGTCAACACCAACTACACCATCAACCACATATAAGGGATCAAGGTTGGAGTTAATTGATCCAATCCCCCTGATACGTACCTTTGCACCTGCACCAGGAGCCGCGCTGTTAACACTTACCTCAACACCGGCAACTTTGCCTTGCAAGGCTTGTGTAAGGTTGGCAACAGGCCTATCGTTTAACTGGTCGCCCTTAATACCGGTAACAGCACCCGTAAGATCTGATTTTTTTACTGTACCGTAACCTATTACAACCACCTCGTTAAGGGCGCTTGCAATTTCTTTTAACTGAACGTTAATAGTGCTTTTACCAATCGCATTTATTTCCTGCGTGGCATAACCGGTATATGAAAATACCAGTATAGGGTTAGCTTCTGTTAATTGTATACTGAAATTTCCTTTCAGATCGGTTTGGGTACCGCCCTGGGTACCTCTTATTTTTATACTTACACCAGGTAAGGCAGAGTTATCTTTGGCATCGGTAACCTTTCCGCTGATTTTAAGCTGCGCCATCACGTGTAGCGATAGCAAAGTGAACAAAATTGAATAGATAATTTTTTTCTTCATAACATTGATTTTAGTTTTTTTAGAGAATTAATTCTTTGGGGATGATCGACATGCATCCTGCACTGTCAAGGAGGCTTAGCACCCCGGGTTTTACTGGTATTTGGCCAAAAAAATGACAAAACAATTCCAGCTACCTTTATGGCATTATTTTTTTTCATGAATTATTGTTTATAGGTTGTTTTTAGTAGTTGTATTTACTTTTATTGACTATTTATTCTTAATGGCCCATTGCTTCAAAACAGTAATGGCATCATACAAAACACCAGCCTCGCCCCTGAAATCGCCAGATCCTTTTGGGGCTCCGGTTTGCACATCATACCATTCAAAAAAACCTTTGTTAGCAAGTGCCCTGTCAAGCATGGGCGATAATTCGGTATATGCGTCGTTAACGTAACCATATTCAATCAAAGCGCCCATCATCCTGCCGCCAAACCAGGTCCAATCACCACCATTCTGATAATTATATGGTTGCATGTTGGGGTACTGTTTTGCCGGATATGGGGGATAGACCGTGATACCTATAGTGCCATGTTTTTCCTTAGCTGCAGCGGCTACCATTTGCCTGTTTATTTCCTTAACCTCCGCAGGTGTATTAAAACCGGCTAAAATAGCGCACACAGATCCACCTGTATATAATATCTCTTTCTCGTTAAAATCTGGCGAAAAGGGGCTGCCATTTAAATAAATATGAGGGATATACTTTTGGGTTTTAGCATCCCACAGGTATTTACGTACATTTTTGGTAACACCCGCTGCCACTGAAGCCCAATCCTTTTGCGTTTTATAAGTTTTGGGTTTCATGGCCAGAAAATCATGAATGGCCTTTACATACATGGCGTTGTCATAAATATCAATTGCCCACTTGGTTTTATCATTAATAGCTACACCCCAGCCTGTTTCCGATTGTACATCGCCCCAATCTATAGTAGTTGCACCTGTAACAAGACCGTATTTTGCCGACCACCTGTCCTTTTGTATATAACTAAAGGCATCTTCCATACGCCGTAACACGGTTTTATCGCCGATAACTTCGTTTAGGATAGCCTTATCGCCTGTTACATCAATATATTTTTTTACAGCCTGAACTAAAGATGATTCCTGGTCTGTTTCAACCGTGTTTTTATGAGCCGCCCATCCACGCAGCAATGGCGAATAGCGGTATTTATAACCAACATTCGCTTTCGCGCTATCCACTACTCCATCAACTATATTGCCATCCTCGCCCTGAATTTTAAAAAACATCAGGAGATTGGTTTTTACTTCTTCTTTAGGATGAACTTTAAGCGACCCTTTAATAAATGTGTTAAAATCACGGATCCACACTTCGTTATAAGAAGTGCCTGCAGAAAAGCCCGAGAGCAATTTTAAAGCCCTGGCCTGGATAGTATCTAACCGCTGATCGGAAATAATCGATTTAGCTAATACCGGTTTGACAGATACCTGTGCACTGGCATTTAAATTGACAAAAATGGATAAAGTAAAAAAAGCAGGTAAAAGTACTTTCATGCAGGAATAAATGTTAACGTTAGGTATTACGATGTAAATTAGGTACTAAGCATCTGATACATAGCATCAGATCTGGTTTATATGTACAAACATAGCAACATAAAAATATAATGCAAATTTTTTGTTACATATTTTTTTAAAAAAAACGGCCTAATTTTAAGCCCCCCGGCTTTTGACATAGAAACCGTATAACGGCATATAAATTATCAGTATATACATATAAACATTATCATGTTTATATATTAATGATTTAATTTGCAGTACATATAGTTTGTAAAAACTAAAAAAATACCGAGATATATGAAACTTTCCATTGATCACAAAAGTGCCGTACCTCTTCATATACAGGCCGAAAACCTGTTAAGGGAACTGATTAAAGATCCTGAATATCAGTCTGGTAAATTATTGCCAAATGAAGTAGACCTGGCAAAAATATTGGCTATATCCAGGACCACCCTGCGCCAGGCCATTAATAAATTGGTTTATGAGGAGTTGCTGATCAGAAAAAAGAGACTGGGAACAAAGGTAGCTCATCCCAAAATGAGCTCAAAATCAATGAATTGGTTAAGTTTCACCCAGGAAATGCAGGCGCGCGGCATTCCTATTAAAAATTATGAATTACATGTTAGCTGGGTATACCCAGACGAGTTCATCGCTAATTTTTTTGATATAAAAGCCGAGAAAAAGATCATGAAACTGGAGCGGCTGAGAGGCAATGCCGAAGAAGCCTTCGTTTACTTTGTATCTTATTTTCACCCCAGGATAGGGCTAACCGGTGATGAGGATTTTAAAAAGCCATTATATGAAATGCTGGAAGTTGACCACTCGGTAGTAGCCAATTTATCAAAAGAAGAGATTAGCGCCAAAGCAGCCGATAAACTAATTGCAGGCAAGCTGGAAATTGACCCCGGCAGCCCGGTACTTTTCAGAAAACGTTTTGTTTTTGACCAGGGAGATCGCCCTATGGAGTATAACCTGGGTTACTATAAAGCCGAAAGCTTTATATATACTGTTGAAAGCAGGCGCACCAGCTAATTTCATGTAAAAAGATATAAGCGGTGTTTGGAATATAAGGTAAATACAATATGTTTGCACATTATAACATATAACATTTGTATGAGCAAGAATTCTGCTTCACCAAGCGATTTCAAAATTGATGGCGGGGAATTAAGGTCGACTAAACAGTTCCTTATCCCGGCAAAAAAAGAAACCGCCTTAATTCACCAATACGATATTTATCCTACTTTTAAAATCAACCAACAAATTTATAACGGTTTTGAAAGCTTGGCGGTATGGATAGCAGCACAAAAAACAAACATTACTATAGATGGCTATTCCGGGGTTTACTGGGACATTTTTTTAGATAGTCTTAATGCGGAATTTATAAAAAAGGGCATTCATGTAAATTGGGTAAACATCAATGAAGCACTTAAGCCCGAAAATGTTATTAATGAAATAATAGCCCCTGCCATGGGTGGGGATGATCCACTCTTCGGCAAGATATATGAAGGTGTCATCACCGATTTTTTCGACGCCGGAAAACTAAGCTCATTAAAACCAATTGAAGGCAGCGTAAATATAATTTATGCTTGTGGTGCTGCGCTTGCCGGTTGGGAAACCCCGGTTATTTATATTGATGTTCCTAAAAACGAGATTCAATTCAGATCAAGGGCGAACAAGATCACCAACTTGGGCGATAATCAACCTGCCGATCCAAAAGTTCAATACAAACGCTTCTATTTTGTTGAATGGCCCGTATTAAATAAACACAAAAAGCAATTGATCCCCATAATTGATGTAATTGTTGACGAACAACGGATCAACGAGATATCATGGGCAACAGGACAAGCGCTTAGAGATGCCTTAAAAGCAATGGCTCAAAATATGTTCAGGGCCAGGCCATGGTTTGAGCCCGGCGTATGGGGTGGTGAATGGATAAAACATCACATTAAGGGTTTAAATAATGATGTTGTAAACTATGCATGGTCATTTGAACTGATAGCACCCGAAAATGGTATTATTTTACAAAACGGCAGCGAAATGCTGGAAGTATCTTTAGATACGCTGTTTTTATATAATAACAAAGCTGTTTTAGGTAAAGCCGCCGAAAGATTTGGCGATGCCTTCCCTATTCGTTTTGATTTTCTGGATACCTATAACGGGGGTAATCTGTCTCTTCAATGCCATCCTACTGTTGCCTATACCAAAGCGAATTTTGGCGAAAATTTCACCCAGGATGAAACCTATTATATCCTTGACGCCGAACCAGGTGCCGAGGTATACCTTGGTTTCCAGGAAAATATTAATAAGCAGGAATTTAAAGCCGTTTTAGAGAACAGTTTCAAAAACAATGAGCCTGTTGAAGTTGGAGATTATGTGCAAATATTGCCGGCAAAAAAACATGACCTGTTCCTGATCCCCAATGGTACGGTACATTGCTCTGGTAAAAACAATATGGTGCTTGAAATAAGTGCCACCCCATATATTTTTACTTTCAAAATGTACGACTGGCTGCGCCCGGATCTGAGCGGAAACCCACGAACATTAAATATAGACCGGGCATTTGAAAACCTGAATTTTGAGCGGAAAGGGAAAGTAGTTACAGATACCTTGATATCCCGGCAAACCATCATTAAACAAGGTGATGATTGGCAGATCATCAATCTTACTACACATCCGGATCATTTTTATGCTGTTGAGCGCATTGAATTTGATACCGTTATTGAAGAATTTACACACAACCAATGCCATGTACTTAGCTTGGTTGAAGGTGAAAGCATCACCGTTACCACCAACAATATGGAACAGGTAATAAACTATGCCGAAACATTTATTATCCCTGCCGACGCCATAAGTTATACCATTACCAACAAAGGCAACAGCCGGGCAAAAGTGATAAAGGCATTTGTTAAAGATGAATGCTGCTAATTAATGGCAACTTCATTAAAAGATTAAGCAAACCAATAAAGCAATCAACTTTAAACAGTTTTAGCAATTCAAAAAAAAGCTAAAATTGCAAGAAAAAAAAATAACCAAGCCACCTAAAACTGTTTTATGAGTAAGGAAAATTTAAAGTCGGTAAATAGCGGATCCACCGTGTTTTTGGTGGCAATTACTTTGGTAGCTACACTGGGTGGTTTACTTTTTGGTTTCGATATGGCGGTGATTTCCGGCGTGCTGCCTTTTGTTAAAAACCAGTTCTCGCTTTCGGCTGCAACAGAAGGCTGGTTTGTATCTTCGGCATTGGTTGGCTGTATCATCGGAGTTTCATTCTCGGGCGATCTGAGCGACCGTTTAGGTCGAAAAAAAATGCTGATGCTCTCTGCCATATTATTCCTGGCATCGGCAGTTGGTTCGGCATTATCATCTGGTTTTACATTACTCATCTTGGCGCGTATGCTTGGGGGGATGGGAGTTGGGGTTGCCTCAATTGTAGCTCCATTATACATCTCAGAAATTGCACCGGCCAATGTAAGGGGGCGCCTGGTTACATTTTACCAACTGGCTATTACCGCCGGCATATTGGTTGCCTACTTAACCAATGCGGGTTTATTAAGCTTCTCCTTAAATTACAAAGGTACAGGCATGGGTCATATTTTAAACCTTATCCTGGTTAAAGAAGTGTGGCGCAGTATGCTTGGTTTGGGTACTATACCGGCCTTGCTATTTTTTACCGGCTTATGTTTTGTACCTGAAAGCCCGCGCTGGCTAATCCAAAAAGGACAAACTGAAGAGGGTATCTCGATTTTGGCCCGGATCACCAACCTTGCTACTGCCAAAAGCGACGCCCTCATCATAAAAAGCAGCATAACACAGGAAAAAGGCTCATACAAAGAGATTTTTGCACCGGCCATGCGCAAGCCCTTGCTTATTGGTTTGCTGCTGCCTTTATTTTCACAATTTAGTGGTATCAACGCGGTTATTTATTACGGTCCGCGCATTTTGAGCGATGCGGGAATCAACATTACGAACGCTTTATTGGGGCAGATCATTTTTGGGATTGCCAACTTCCTGTTCACCCTGATCGCAATCTGGAAGGTGGATAAAATGGGGCGCAGGCCTTTGTATATAGTGGGTGCCTTAGGTGCTACTGTTTGTTTGTTTTTTACGGGTGTTTGTTTTTACACAGGTGCTACAAATAATATAGCATTGGTTATCAGTATTATATTGTTCCTTGCGTGTTTCGCCTTTTCTATTGGCCCCCTGAAGTTTGTTATAGCTTCCGAAATCTTCCCCACTAAAATACGCGGCCGGGCGCTAGCTTTAAGTATTATGGTGATGTGGATTGCGGATACTATTGTAGGGCAGTTAACGCCGATGTTTTTAGGATCTGTTGGACCGGCTGTTACCTTCTGGTTTTTCTCTGCTTGTTGCCTGCTATCTTTCTGGGTGGTATACAAAATGGTACCCGAAACCAAAGGGAAATCGCTTGAAGAGGTACAGGAGATCTGGGCAGGACACTAATTTAAATGCGGCAATATAAATCATACAGATTTTAACTACCTTAATCCTGCACTATAGCTAAAACATTCTACATAAATGATTAACAGAAAAACGCTGACTATCATAGGCATAGCCGTATATTTTGCTACCGCCGCAAATGCGCAAGTATATAAAAATCCTAAAGCTCCGGTCCAACAGCGCGTTGCTGATCTTTTAAAAAGGATGACGCTTGAAGAAAAGGTTGGTCAAATGAGCATGTCATCCCTCGGCGAAGCAAAAAATAGCAAAATTGGATATGGTGTTTTGGAAAGCCCGTTTACCAATGTTAAGGACATTGCCCTACAATCGATTGTAGCTAAAAAATACGCCCGTGAACAAACCAGGCTGGGAATCCCTCCTATCCAGATTGGCGAATGCCTGCACGGCCAGTTGGCTGCCGGCGCAACAACATTTCCGCAAGCTATAGCGCAAGGAAGTACCTGGAACCCGGCTTTGATTGAGCAAATGGGTTCTGCAATTGCTTATGAGGCTTCTACCTCTGGGGTTGATGAAGCCTTATCACCATTATTTGATCTTATCAGGGATGCCCGTTATGGCCGTGTAGAAGAATGCTTTGCGGAGGATCCTTACCTGGTAGGCCAGCTGGGCTCCGCTTTTGTAAAAGGCATGCAGGGCGATCCATTGAAAACCCGTGCCAGCTTTGCCTTTGATAAAGTGATGTGTACAGGCAAACACTTTGCCGCTTATAGTAAACCCATAGCCGGTATTAACCTTGCACCTGCAGAAATTGGTGAACGAGAATTACGCTCCATGTTTTTGCCGCCTTTTAAAGATGCGGTGCAAGATGCCAATATTGCCGCCATTATGCCATCATACAACGAAATTGATGGTATCCCGGCCCATAGTAACGAGTTTTTGCTGAAACAGGTTTTAAGAGGAGAATGGGGCTTTAAAGGATATGTTTTTTCGGACTATGGAGGCTTGAGTCAATTATACAATTTTCATAAAGTAGCAAAAACGGCTTCAGATGCTGCGCTCTTAGGTATAAAAGCAGGTGTAGATCTGGAAGCTTCACGTCCCGATGTGTATGCCCACTTAATTGAACTGGTAAAAACCGGGAAAGTAAAGGAAAGCCAGGTTGATAGCGCAGTATCAAGAATACTGACGGCCAAATTTAAAGCCGGACTATTTGAAAAACCATTGCCGGATACTTCACTTTTGAACAGCAGGTTGCATACACCCGATCATATCAAACTATCGCAACAAATAGCCGAAGAATCCATCATCCTGTTAAAAAACGAGAAAAGCTTATTGCCTTTGAATATCAGCAAGCTTAAATCAATAGCAGTTATAGGCCCAAATGCCAACAAGGTGCAATATGGCGATTACAGCTTTACCCGTGATAATCTTTCGGGCGTTACGGTGTTGGATGGTATTAAACAATTTGCGGGTAACAACATTAAAGTTAATTATGCACAGGGCTGCGAACTTTCCGGCTTAGATAAAAGCGGTTTTGATGAAGCTGTTAAAATAGCAGCAAACAGCGACGCCGTTGTTGTGGTGTTAGGAACCACCAGCGTGGTATTTTCTGGAATTGGCTGGAATGGACATGCTCCCGGCAATGAACCTAAAGATCCATTTACCTGTGGTGAGGGATATGATGTTACAGATATTAACCCGCAAGGTGTGCAACGGGAGTTATTACAGGCAATTTATAAAACTGGCAAACCTGTAATATTAGTAATGGTACATGGCCGCCCATGGAGTATCAGCTGGGAAAAGGAAAACATCCCGGCTATACTGGAAGCGTGGTATCCCGGCGAAAAAGGTGGTACCGCAATAGCCAATATCCTTTTCGGCAAAGTAAATCCTTCCGGAAGGTTAAACATGAGTGTGCCGCAATCAACCGGGCACATCCCGGTATTTTATAATTATGTGAACTCATCAAAAGGAATTAACCGCCAACATGGTACTATTGAAAAACCAGGGCAGGATTATGTATACTCATCAACCGATCCTTTGTTCGCTTTTGGTTACGGCTTAAGCTATACATCTTTCCAGTATGATAACCTAAAAGTGTCCAAAACCGCTTTTACTAAAAATGAGCAGGTTACTATTTCTGTCGATATAAAAAATACCGGAAGCATTGCTGGCAAAGAGGTTGTGCAGCTTTACTTGGGTAATAAAATAAACTCTGTAAGTACTCCCGAAATGAGCCTGAAACGTTTCAGCAAGATAGCTCTTGAACCGGGCGAAGTTAAAACCATCAATTTCACTATCAACAGTAAAGATCTGGCCATCTGGAACAGGCAAATGAAACTGGTTACAGAGCCGGGAACTTTTGATGTAATGATTGCTAAGGCTGCAGATAATGTGGTATTAAAAAAACAACTCGAGTACAAATTGTAATGATGCATCAGGGCCTACATTATAACCTAAAAACACAATCATTTATTTTCTATCTGATTTTCACCAAAAACCCGCCATTGAGTAACGATGGCTTATTATATAAAAATGGTTCACCGGCCGAATTACACATTACAGCGCCGCTATAAATTGCTATTGCCTGGCCTGCCGCTGTATCCCACTCCATTGTTGGCCCATGCCTGTAATATATATCCGCTTTACCTTCGGCAATTAAACCAAACTTAATAGAGCTGCCAACAGATACCGTCTCTGCAATAGGATATTGTTTCAACATAGTGATTTCTTCTGCCGATGAATGCGACCTGCTACCTACAGCTATCCAGTTTTTTGTTTTTTTATTGGCATGAAGTTCCTTTGTTTCGCCTGTTGCACTCTCCTTCCAACTGCCAATACCTTCACCTCCATAATATAGTTCGCCGGTAACAGGAACATATATAATACCTAAAACAGGTGCGTTTTTATGAATAAGTGCTATGTTAACGGTAAATTCACCGTTACGTTTAATAAACTCTTTTGTTCCATCTAAAGGGTCAACACACCAAAAGTATTCCCAATTTTTCCTAACTTCATAAGGGATATCTTTCCCTTCCTCGGAAATTACAGGTATACCTGGATTTAAAACGGTAAGCCCTTGCATTATAATTTCATGTGAGATCTGGTCGGCAAGTGTTAAAGGCGATCTGTCATTCTTTAAAGTTACCGCTATATCACCGCCGTTATAAACAGTAAGTATCCCCCTGCCTGCCTCCTTAGCAAGTGCTAATAAAATGTGCAGATCAATAGTTGGTAACCCTTCAAAATTCAATTTCATAAAAGCAGATCAATAGCAATACATATTTTCCAATAATAGCTATTGCTATCAATATTTGCACCCTAACTTAATTTTTATTTGATGATAGCAGACGTTATGGTATCAGATTGATTTAATTTTACCTTAGATACCGATCCTTATGAAAGAAGAAGAAAAACTGATCTTCAATAATCTCAAAGAACAATACATTCATTTTGGTTTGCCTGCTGATTGCATTGATGATAAAACCGACTTTGTAATTCACAATTTGAAGGATATCCACAAGAATTTGCCTTATCAGTCGCTGGTGTTCAGGCCAAACTTCTTTTCTTTTGTTTTTGTTAAAAATGGCTCGGGGAAATATACTACCGATGAACTGGTGTTTGATACCGTACCCGGAACCATTTATTTTACAAACCCGGGGCATTACAAATCATATAACTGGTATAATATAGAAGAGGTATACCTGATTACCCTTAGCGAATCCTTCCTGAAAGAGAATGTTCACCCGGATATTTTTGAGGAGTTTCCGTTCCTGCTTGCCGAAACCGTACAGCCACGGGTTTTGGCTCCGGCCGCCTTTGCAGAGTTTGAGCAGCTTTACCTGCAGATATCAAAGGAGTACCAAGCTCAAAGCGCCTATCGCAATCGCATTATCGGGAACCTGTTTGTTGTATTGCTGTTAAAAGTAAAGGAGTATTTTTGGAAAGATTACAACCCCATTTATGAAGGCAACCGCAGTTCGCAGATAGTGAAGGAGTTTAAACGCACGCTCGAAAAACATTACCGCGACCTGAGTAATGGCCTTGTTGAAAAAGCTTACCGTGTACAGGATTATGCCGATGCCCAAAGCTTGCACCCTAATTATTTAAGCAACGTTATCAAAATAAAAACCGGGAAGGCAATTGGTACCTGGATAGCCGAAAAAACAATATCTGAAGCTAAGGCGCTGTTACAAAACTCGACCATATCTATTAAGGAAATTGCCTACCGTTTAGGATTTACCGAGTCGACACACTTTAGCAATTATTTTAAAAAACATACACAGCTATCTCCTGTTTTGTTCAGGAAACAGCATGTAAGTTCCTCATTGTAGATATTTCAACATTTGCCATTAAATAACAGCGTATTAATATAAAAAAACTCCATTCGCGATAAACAAATGGAGTTTTTTATGGTGAGATTTTTTTGGTGATTTAAGATGCTTTTGCCAACTTAAAGCCGGGTGCAGCCTTTAAAGTGTTTTTTACTACCGGCGTTACCGATTCATAATGTTTTTCTTTCAGTTTTTTAAATATCTCAAAACTAAATGCATCCTGCATAGGCAAGTTATATTTTGCTATAGTAGCCGGATGAAGCTGTAAGGTTTCTGAGGGAACTTTAAGATTCATATGGTTGATATGCGTTAAGCCGGTTACATTATCCGTATCAAATACAACAAAGGTATCTATCAACCTTCCTTCGGCATCGGTATAAACCACTGATTCATGTTCTTTAAAGGTTTCCATAATTAACAGATATAACCAGATAACAAGCAACTGTTTTAATAGTTTGATAACTATTAATTAAATATTACAGGAATTTAACTGACAGATTATTTACACCTGTTTAAAACCTGCCGATAAGCGCCCTAAATAAAGAAACTGTTGATGGCGTGCATCCTAATGCAGCCAGATATCAAATTATGGCCACCATTACAGAGCAGCAATTGCCAGGGCTTTTAAATAATACTGTGGCACAGCTGTTTGCATTTACATTATCTTATATGTAACTTTAGGTTATCGGTGTAAATACTGATAAGTTTTATCCAGATCCTTTTAATCTTTAAATTCACAGTTATGCCTAATCACCTATCCCCGCTCGGAATTTTCCATACTGCTGTTAGTATCCTCGCTGTTCTCATTGCATTATACGCTTTAATCCGTTATGGGAAAATAGATCCCGCAACTGCTGTTGGTAAGTTATATATAACTTTAACAGCAATTGCCTGCCTTACGGCATTGCCGATCATGAAAACCGGACATTTAAGTGCTGGGCATGGCCTGGCAGTTATTGTTTTAGTATTGCTCCCCATTGGCGTATATGCCAAATCAATCAAATTTTTGGGGAAGGGTGCCGATTATATTCAAACTATAGTAATGTCCTCAACCTTGTTTTTCTCGATGATTCCTGCAACTATTGAAACTTTAACCAGGCTACCTATAAGCCACCCGCTGGCCGCCGACCCAAATGACCCGGTAGCAAAAATGGGACTGCTCATCCTTGTTGTACTTTACATTGTAGGCGTGCTATACCAGGTTATAAAAATCAGGTCGGGGAGAAAGGCGACAGGAACACCAGATAGCACAGTTACATTGAGTTAATTTATCACAACTTAATGTTGATCCTGTTTAAACGTGATGTTTTGATTTGCCGTTATTGACTTGAACCTTTGCTGGTGGAATTGATTAAACAAATTTAAGCCTCATTCAATGCATTTATCCAAACCATTTTATTGTAAAAATGGTTTGGATATTGCTTAACGATTAAGCCGCATGCTTTACATAATGGCCGACCAGGTTGGTTAGTGCAGTTAATTCAAATGGCTTGCTTAACCAGGCATCAGCCCCACAGGCTTTAGCGATATCTGCAAGATCAGGATATCCCGATATCAGTATAACCGGGATATGACTGGTTAACGGATGCTGTTTTATGGCCCGGCATAGTTCGCTGCCAAAGCCGTCCTTTAGTTTATTATCAACCAAAACAAGATCTGGCATATGAAGAATCACTCCTTTGATGGAGTTTTTATCAAGAGATGCAACGGTGCAATACCCCTCTTCTCTAAGGACGACCTGTATAGCTTCAGACAAGTCTGAATCGTCTTCCACAACAAATATTTTTTTGCTCATAGGTTTGGTTTTAAGTAGATACACAAATTTACTCAGCAAAACTATCAATTACAAATTAACTTATTTACACAAAAGGCAACCATAAAATTCAGGTTTCACATTGATTATCAACATGGAAAAACAAAATATGGTATATCGCCAAACAAATCAACCTGATTTTAATTTAATTGGTGTAATATGAAATTTAATACCCCCTAATCGCATATGAAAATTACAACATACCCCGGTAAATCATTCCCGCTTGGCGCTACATGGGATGGTAAGGGCGTCAACTTCACACTATATTCCGAGAATGCTACTGGCGTTGAACTTTGTTTGTTTAACGCTCCTAATGACGAAATTGAATCAGAAAGAATACAAATCACCGAATACTCTGAACTGATATGGCATGTTTATATCCCCGGTTTAAAACCCGGGCAGCTTTATGGCTACAGGGTGAGCGGCCCCTATGAACCCGAAAATGGACACCGCTTTAATCCTAATAAACTGCTGCTTGACCCTTATGCCAAGGCAATTTCCGGAACTATCAATTGGGACGATTCTTTATTCGGATACCAAATTGGCAGCCCGGATGAAGACCTTAGCTTTAGCGAGACCGACAATGCAGCCTTTGTTCCAAAATCAGTAGTTATTGATCATAATTTCGATTGGGAAGGCGACAAACCTCCTGACATTGAATATTTTAATTCGGTTATTTATGAAGCGCATGTAAAGGGTTTTACCAAAATGAATCCCCAAATACCTGAGAGCATCAGGGGTACGTACGCGGCTATTGGACACCCTGTAACTATTAAATACTTAAAGGACCTGGGTATAACTGCCATTGAATTAATGCCGGTGCACCACTTTTTAAACGACAGACACCTGGTTGAAAACGGCCTTACCAATTATTGGGGCTACAATACAATGGGCTTTTTTGCTCCTGATTGCAGGTACTCTTCCTGCGGAGTGCAGGGTGAGCAGGTAAGGGAGTTTAAAACTATGGTAAAGGAATTGCACAAGGCGGGTATTGAAGTGATACTTGATGTGGTTTACAATCATACCGGCGAAGGTAGCCACATGGGCCCTACCTTATCGTTCCGCGGCATTGACAACTCCTCTTATTACCGCCTTACCGAAGACAAACGATTTTACATGGACTACACCGGTACAGGCAACACACTTAATGCCAATTTGCCCAATGTGCTGCGCCTGATGATGGATAGTCTGCGCTATTGGATCCTGGAAATGCATGTTGATGGTTTCCGCTTTGACCTTGCCGCTACACTTGCCCGCGAATTGCATGAGGTGAATCGCCTGAGTGCTTTTTTTGATATTATTCACCAGGATCCGTGCATATCGCAAGTAAAACTAATTGCCGAACCCTGGGATGTTGGCGAAGGTGGTTACCAGGTTGGCAAGTTTCCGCCGGGATGGGGCGAATGGAACGGCAAATACAGGGACAGCATCCGCGATTTCTGGAGTGGTACGGAAAGTTCACTGGCTGAATTTGGCGACCGCATAACCGGCAGTTCTGATCTGTACAAACTATACCGCCGCCCGACGGCAAGTATCAACTTTGTAACCGCTCATGACGGCTTTACCCTAAATGATCTTGTATCATACAATGAAAAGCACAATGAAGCCAACGGAGAGGATAATAATGATGGCGAAAGCCACAACCGCTCATGGAACTGCGGCGTTGAGGGCCCAACCGACGATGAAAACATCAATGAATTGCGCGAAAAACAAAAGCGCAATTTTTTAACAACATTATTCCTATCGCAAGGGGTGCCAATGCTGGTGGCAGGCGACGAAATGAGCCGCACCCAAAAGGGAAACAACAATACTTATTGCCAGGATAATGAAATTTCATGGATCAACTGGGAAACCATGGATAAAGATTTAATGCAATTTACCCGTAAACTCATAAAACTTAGAAAAGAGCATGCTGCATTTTCAAGGAAAAACTGGTTTAACGGCGAGGTTGAAACAAAAAGCGGAGTAGCTGATATTGCCTGGTTTTTGCCAGATGGATCTGAAATGAGTGAGGATAACTGGAATCATGACTTTGCCAAATCAGTTGCCATTTTTTTAAATGGTTTAGGACTACATAGCGTAAATGCAGAGGGAAATAAAGTAATTGACGATAGCTTTTACGTAATATTTAACGCTCATGACGAACCACTTAGCTACAAGCTACCGGCAAAGGAATACGCCAAGGATTGGGAGTTAATTATCGACACACATAAAAACCCTAACGAAAAGGTAAAAGGCAAATTTAAAGCAAAAGATACCATACAAGTTGAAGGACGATCCGTTGTATTACTTCAGCATCAACTGATTCACAATGGCGAAACAAAACACCAATAACAGAACATTAGGTATTAATTTTAATGATCCCGGATTTGCAGAAGTGAGGGTTTGGGCACCAAATGCAGGTGAGGTTTTACTAAAGTTAGATGTGCTTGAGCATTCTTTAGTTAAAGAAGAATACGGCTATTGGACATTGAAAACCAATCACCTTGAGCCCGGTGAAAACTATTGGTTTAAGGTAGATGGTAAACAATTACCAGATCCGGCTTCGTTACTTCAACCCCAGGGTGTACACGGCCCATCAGAAGCATTTGATTTAAAAGCTTTTGACTGGACTGATACTCAATGGCAAAATATCCCGCTTGCCGATTATATTATTTATGAGCTGCATACCGGCACATTTACCCAGACCAGTACATTTAAAGGCATCGAGGACAAACTGAACTATTTGGTTGAACTGGGCATTACAGCAATTGAGCTTATGCCTGTTTCGCAGTTTCCAGGAGAAAGAAACTGGGGGTACGATGGCGTTTTCCCCTTCGCTGTACAAAATAGCTACGGAGGCCCGGCGGGTTTACAGCAATTGATCAACACCTGCCATAGCAAAGGTTTAGCTGTTATTCTGGATGTTGTTTATAATCACCTGGGGCCGGAGGGTAATTATTTTGCAAATTTCGGGCCCTATTTTACAGATAAATATCATACCCCCTGGGGCAGTGCTATCAATTTTGATGATGCAGGTTGCGACGAAGTAAGACGATATTTTATGGAGAATGTAATGATGTGGTTTCGGGATTTCCATGTAGATGCCCTGCGCATGGATGCCGTACACGCCATACGAGACTTTAGTCCGAACCATATTTTACGGGAGATCAATCAGCACGTGGCCCAACTAATGGAAGAATCGGGAAGAACCCATTACCTGATAGCTGAGTGCGACCTGAACGACATCCGTTATATTAACCCCATTCAAAAAGACGGCTATGGCTTTAACGCACAGTGGATAGATGAGTTTCACCACTCCTTGCGCGTAACAGCTGGTGGTGAACGTAATGGTTATTACACAGATTTTAATGGCATATCCGATTTAGCAATCGCTTACCAAAACGGATATGTATATCACGGGCAATATTCCCAACAACGACAAAAAACCTTCGGCACAACAACCGAGGGTATCAACGGGCAACAATTTGTGGTGTTTTCCCAAAACCATGACCAGGTGGGAAATAGGATGCTTGGAGAGCGATCAAGCCAATTGTTTAGTTTCGAGATGCAAAAGCTAATGGCAGGCGCGGTTATGGTTAGCCCGTTTTTACCGATGCTATTTATGGGCGAGGAATGGAGCGAACCTAACCCATTCCAGTTTTT
Organism: Mucilaginibacter sp. P1_A3; assembly: GCF_056406855.1. NCBI lineage: Bacteria > Pseudomonadati > Bacteroidota > Sphingobacteriia > Sphingobacteriales > Sphingobacteriaceae > Mucilaginibacter > Mucilaginibacter sp. P1_A3. The sequence continues at coordinate 410,627 of NZ_JBFTZJ010000002.1, read as the reverse complement.
TGTAAGCCATACCGACGAAAAATTGATTAAAGCTGTGCGAAAAGGCCGTAAAGAAGAATTTGCCGATTTCCATTCACAAGGGCAAGCTCCAGACCCGCAGGCCTTATCCACTTTTGAAAGCTCCAAACTAAATTGGGGCTTATTAGATAAGGGATTACACAATGTAATGCTGCGGTATTACAAAAGCCTTATCAAACTAAAAAAACGACAGCCAGCTATTAAAAGCACTAATCGCGAAAATATAAGTGTCACCGTTGATGAAACAACTCAAACATTAATGATTGAACGATGGACCGAAGAGCAAAAAACACTTAGCCTGTTAAACTTCTCCAGGCTATATCAGGATATAAAAATCCCCGATGGAATAAACCAATGGCAAAAACTGTTTGATTCCGCCGAGCCTAAATGGAACGGACCAATAGCCTCTGCAGAGATTATAAGTACAGGCAATATGCAGCTACCACCAGAGTCTATACTCATATATACTCAATATTATGCATAACCCCGTTGCAACGTATAGGATCCAGTTCAATAAAAACTTCACCTTTAATCATTTAAAGGCGATTATTCCTTACCTCCAACAGTTGGGGATCAGCACCTTATACGCCTCCCCTATTTTTGAAGCCGCGCCGGGCAGCACACACGGTTATGATGTGGTTAATCCCTTGGTCATCAACCCGGAGATTGGCACCTTGCAGGAATTGGAAGCAATTAGCAAAACACTTAAAAAACACAACATCAGCTGGCTGCAGGATATAGTGCCTAATCATATGGCCTATCATCAAAACAACAAATGGCTGATGGATGTGCTGGAGAAAGGCAAACGATCTGAATACGTTGATTTTTTTGACATCGTTTGGTCGGCTCCGATCTATAATAGCCGACTAATGGTTCCTTTTTTAGGCGAACCGTTTGAAGATGCATTAAAAGACGGGCAGATTAAAATAGTTTTTAAAGAAAATAGTTTTGCTTTTACATACGGTGAACAGTATTACCCGTTGAATCTGCATGCCTATATAACCATTCTGCAAACTGCAGAAGAACCTAATGAATTGATTACGCTGTTAATTGCAGAGGCAAAGGAACTGCAGCAAGCAGATGATAATATTTCTTTCGGTATCCGGTTTATGGAATTGAAAGAACAACTGGCTTCCATTTATAAACATGATGATACAAAAAAATCCATCCAGGCATCTATTGATAAAATAAATAAGGATACATCATTATTGCAGCAAATATCAAGCGAGCAATACTACCAGTTATGCTTTTGGCAGAAGACGGAAAAGCAGATCAATTTTCGCAGATTTTTTACGGTGAATGGACTTATCTGCCTCAACATGCAACTTCCAAAGGTGTTTGATAAATACCATGAACTGATTAAATCATTGCTGGATAAAGGCATTGTACAGGGCCTTCGTTTAGATCATATCGACGGATTGTATGATCCCGCCGAATACCTGGAACGCCTGCGCGCACTTACCGGCAGCGAAACCTATATTGTAGTAGAAAAGATATTGGAAGACGGCGAAAAATTTCCGGATAGCTGGCCGGTACAAGGCAGTACGGGCTATGATTTCCTGGCGGCAATAAACAACCTGTTTACCCAAACAGAAAATAAAAAAGCTTTTGCAGATTTTTACCGCGAGCTTACTAAAGAAAAACAACCTATAACCAAAGCGATTTTTAATAAGAAGTCGCTCATTTTACATGAGCACATGGCCGGCGAACTGGAAAACCTGTACCAGTTATTTTGTGATCTGGAACTTGCAGATCAGGATGCAATAAAAACAAATGACATCAAAACTGTAATAGCCGAATTTTTGATCAGGTGCCCGGTTTACAGATATTATGGCAATAGTTTCCCCCTGCCACTTGATGAACAAAAAGCGGTTACAGAAATATTTAAAAGTATCCGTGATGCTAAGCCGGAACTTGAAAAAGGCGCAGATCTGTTGCAAAACATATTGATTAAAGAAAATGATGATGGTGTGAGCCAGCATATACTCCAGTTTTATCAACGCTGTATGCAATTTACAGGCCCGCTGATGGCCAAAGGAGTAGAAGATACCCTAATGTATACCTATGACCGGTTTATCGGCCACAACGAAGTTGGTGATACGCCACAAACTTTCGGATTATCGGTAGATGAATTTCACAATGCGATGATTCAAAGACACCAGCAATATCCGCTGGCTATTAATGCGACATCAACTCATGATACTAAACGAGGCGAAGGTGTAAGGGCGAGATTAAATGTTTTAACTGACCTTGCTGAGGATTGGTTAAAAATGGTCGTGCACTGGCAAAATATTAACAGCAAATTTAAAACTGATGGTGCACCCGATGCCAACGACGAATATCTTCTTTACCAAAGCATAACCGGAAGTTTCCCCATGCCAGGGGAAGATGACGACTTCTTAAACCGTCTGCAAGAATACCTGATTAAAGGTTTGCGCGAAGCTAAACGCCATACACAATGGGCAGAGCCAAATGAAGAATATGAAGAAAGTTGTAAAAGATTCATTGAATCAATACTGCAACCAAAAAGTGATTTCAATGACAGCTTTCAACCATTGCTAAATAAAATCGCTGATTATGGCATTATAAACTCATTAGCGCAAACTATTCTAAAATTCACTTGCCCCGGCACGCCGGATGTTTACCAGGGTTGCGAATATTGGGACCTCAGCATGGTTGACCCAGACAACCGCCGCCCGGTGGATTATGAATTAAGAGCCAATAATTTAAACCAACTAACTAAAGATAATGTCTCCTTTGATGAGCTATGGAATAAAAGGCAAAATGCCAATATCAAACTCTGGCTCACTCAATTACTGTTTGGTGAGCGAAAAAAGAACTCCATAACTTTTGAAAAAGGCTTATATATACCCTTGACAGTTACAGGAAAATTCGAGAAAAATGTAATGGCCTTTGCCCGGCAATATCACGAAGATTGGTACATAGTGATTATACCTCTTCATTTGGATCAAATAAGCCCAGACCACCACGCCCCAGGCTCCATCAATTGGGAAGATACACATATAGAATTGCCTGTTAAGGCCCCACTAAAATGGCATAATCTATTATGCGACAAAGCATCAGAGCATAATTTGGTTATCAAAATGAACATCATATTGGACCAGGTGCCCTTTGCCTTGCTTAAAAATATTAAACTATAAAAAAGCCGGATGGAAATAAATCTCCATCCGGCTAAATCACTCTAAAACAATCACCTCTTATTAAATAGGAAGTTATAACAATAATATATAGATACTTTTACAAGAGCCTATTAATTAAATGTTTAAACAAAGGTATCTATAATATACTGGGACTTTATCGACCACCCATCATTTTTACGGGGTACTGACACAGCACAAATTGAATTTAATCGATTGTATTAGCAATACATTAAACCCTTTATGAATATATCAGTAAGCAATAGCTTTTTGCTTCTAATTTCTTCGAGATGTTCCTTACGCGGAAAACTGGATTTCTTTTGAGACACGGCACCCACCCTGATACCATGCATAGCATCTAAAAGCAGGTCAACTACCTCTTCGGAGTTTTCAATAGGTTTTATAGTGCCCTTTTCAATTTCAACTTTAACGGCATTACTCAACAAAGTAAGTTCTGCTTTGTGCACTTGTTCAACAATTTCCCAAATGGTATCCGGTAAATTTTGTTCATTAAGCCTGAAAAAATCGAAGAAATTATAATTCTTTACAATAAAATCATGATGAGTATTGATCTGGAAAACAAAGGCTTCTTTTAAATTATTAAAAGTATCAATGTTATCTTCAAGCAACTTTAAGTATTCATTAGCCAGCTTACGCATTACAGCTATATATAACTGGCTTTTATCAGGGAAATAATAGTACAGCAAAGCTTTCGACATAGAGAGGTCCCCGGCAATTTCATTCATCGTGGTTTTTGAATAACCATAATGTAAAAATCGCTCATATGAGGCTTCTAAAATCTTTTCCCTTTTTATATCCTGATGGTCATTCACTGCAGCCATTTGTTATATAAATTATACAATCTGTAATCAGCAACCTAAATTCCTGACTTTTTAAACAAATCTATCAAAAAATCTACATATAAATATGGCAACCCCCATTTCGTTACGTGTTGTTAAAACAATTTTACATTCGTAGTATTTAACTAATGTTGATTAATATAAAATAACATGAATATCGAAAACAGGTTACCCCCTGATCTGCTTGACTTTTCCCAACAACTTCCAGCCATAGTATGGAATTTCCTGATAGCTGTAATAGCTATCCTTGCAGGGCTGATTATAAAGTATATTGTTACCCTCTTATTCAAATTTTACGCTAAAAAGGAAGAATCCTACTCCTTTTTTAGGTCGGTGATAATCAATTTAGGCCCCGCTATAACTTACTTTATCCCATTATTTTTGCTAAATCTCTTTATCCCCATCATGAGGATGGATAAAATTTATGTTACTCCGCTTGATAAAACAATTGAAATTTTACTGACAATATCTTTTGCAGGCATTCTTGTACGCTCCATCCGGATTTTAGAAGATTACATCTATCACACCTACGATCTTAATAAAGCCGACAACCTGGTGGAGCGCAAAGTGCGCACACAAATTCAATTTATACGTAAGTTTTTAGTGGTTGTAATTGTATTTGTTACCATAGCTATCATCCTGCTTAGTTTTGAAAGTATGCGTAAAATTGGCACAGGCTTATTAACCGGTGTGGGAATAGGTGGTATTATTGTAGGTTTCGCGGCGCAAAACTCTTTAGGAAATTTACTGGCCGGTTTCCAGATAGCGTTTACACAACCCATCAGGATTGATGATGTTTTAGTAGTTGAAGGCGAATGGGGGCGCGTGGAGGAAATAACCCTAACTTACGTAGTGTTGAATATATGGGATAAACGCAGGTTGATTCTTCCCATCAACTATTTCATTACAAAACCCTTTCAAAACTGGACAAGATCTTCGTCCGAAATATTGGGAACAGTATTTTTATATGTGGATTACACCATTCCGCTTGAGGCTATCCGTAAAGAGTTTGACCGGTTGATTGAGCTATCGCCGCTTTGGGATAAGAAAGTTAAAGTGGTGCAGGTTACCGATACCAAAGAAAACAATATTGAAGTACGCGTACTGATGAGTGCACACAATTCATCCGATGCGTTTGACCTGAGATGCTACATCAGGGAAAACCTGGTAACCTTTATCCAACAGAATTACCCGGGTAGTTTGCCAAGAATTCGTACCGAGGTTAGCAATCTTGAAAAATACTTGCAGCCTAAAACTGATAATTAAGCTGCATTTGATATTTCAACTCCACTGCCAATTACAAGCGCATCTTCAATAGCGCCTACAATCGGGTCAATAACATGACTGGTTTTAACCGCATTTTTACGCAGAAAATAACTACCAAATGTGGAAGCAAAAGCAGCCGCTCCACCAATTAAAGCGCCCATTGCAACTTTACCGCCAGTTGCCTTATAAACACTTGCACCGGCAAGCGCTCCCGAAAGCATCCTGAAGGCAAGTACGGCAGGCTTGATACGATTGGGTGCCGAACGTAATTTATCGCCTATTATTTCGCCTACGGCTAAAATCTTCAATGCAAGCGCCACATTTTTTGATTGCATGAACTGCAAAGGTGAATGATCAAGTTTTTTTGACTGGTGATGACTTAATATATGACTGACAATAACCGGTGCCGATGTTGAGCGCATACCGGCCAGGGCTCCAAGACCAATAACCTGCCAAAAGGGATGTGATATTTTGAGTTCCATAATTGACGTTTGATGTTTGTTATACATATAAAACTATACACATCTCATTATGTTCTAATTAAAAACATAAATCAGACCCCTTTAAAGCAAAATAGCCGCACACTTTTCAGCATGCGGCTATTTGTTTATGATTTTACCTATTAAACGGTCTCGGCTTCTAATACTTCTATATGTTTCTTTTCTTTTTTACCAAAAAGCCTTGCCTTAAGGTTGTGACGGATAAGATACATACATGGCACAAGGATTAAAGTAATAACGGTTGCAAAACCTAAACCAAATATCATTGTCCAGGCCAACGGTCCCCAGAAGGCAACGTTATCACCACCGAAGTGAATATGTGGCTTAAAGTGTGTGAACATCTCCACAAAATCGATATTAAAGCCTACAGCTAATGGTATTAAACCTAATATGGCTGCAGTGGCCGTTAATAAAACTGGCGTCATACGGGTGTGTCCTGCCTCAACTACGGCATCATGAACGTTTGCACCCTGCTCTATCAACATATCTGTAAACTCTACAAGCAAGATTCCGTTTCGGACCACCACACCGGCAAGAGCGATGATACCTACCCCCGTCATAACTATAGCCATGGTCATGCCAAAGATACTTACACCCAATAACACCCCAATGATACTAAAGAAGATCTCACTGATGATGATGAATGTTTTACCGATGGAATTAAACTGGATCATTAAAATGATCAGGATAAGCCCAAAAGAGGTAGCAAGTGCACCACCAAGGAAAGTAACCGCTTCCAGCTGATCTTCCTGGCCACCACCCTGCCTGATGATGATATCATCAGATTTTTTAAAGTTGGCTATAGCCTTTAAGATATTAGCATTTACCTCGTTGGCATTATACGGTTTAATTACGCTTGAACCTAAAGTTAATACCCTGCGCTGTTGTTTACGCTTAATGTTACTATAGGTATTGGTATACCTTATATCAGTAAATGCCGATATAGGCACCTGGCGTATGGCACCACCGGTGGCAAGGTCACGATAAGTTATTTTCATGTTGCGTAACTCATCTATATTACCACGCTGTTGTTCCAATGCCCTTACCTTTATCTGGTAATCATCTTCTTTGGTATTCCTAAAATCGCCTGCTTTGGCGCCAAAAATGGCCGTACCAAGAGCCTGACTTATTTGCGATGTACTGATACCTTCGCGGTTAGCCCTTTCACGGTCAATATCAAAAACAATTTCTGGCTTATCGTTTTGAACGTCGGCAACCAGGTTTTCAATACCGGCAATATTTTGCTTAGCCAGGTAACTCTTTAAACGATTGCTGGTGTTTACCAACGAATCCAGGTTATCGCCTATTAGTTCAATACTAATATCTTTCTGTACCGGCGGACCACTATTTTCCTGTGCTACAGCAATTTTAGCTCCTGGTACGCCTTGAACAGCTGCGCGAATCTTTCGCAAAACCTCCTTGGTATCCTTACCGTTACGTTTACCAAATTCAACAAATGCAACGGTTACTTTACCTTTATTTTGATAATCGCCCTGATCTTCATCAGTAGGGTCGGTTACGCCCTTGGTAACGTTTGATATTACGGATGATACAATATCCTTATCAGGTTCAACAACCTGTGCAACACGCTGCTCCAATTTTTTAGTTACCTCGTTGGTAGTAGCCTGGTCGGTACCTATAGGCATAGTGATGTAAACGTATGCAAAGTTTGGATCGCCAGACGGGAAAAACTCAGGCGTTTTGCCTCTTACCACCATCAATAATATAGCAAACACAAACAGTGCAAATGTACCCAACAGCACTATTACAGGCCTTTTAACAGCACGCTCCAACCATTTGGCATACCATTTTTGAAAACGCGGCCATACATTGTTTTGAAACTTGTCTATTATCCTTAATAACACAAAGTGGTTTAACAGGTAAAGCACAATAGCAAGCGCCAGTAAATTGCCCATACCCATAGTCCATATACCCGCGAAAAACAACCCATAGCTAAGTATGGCAAGTACCGCCAAAATGAGCAATACACGTAAGGTTTTCTTATCAAATTTAGGATTATCATGTTCGCCTTTAAAGTGTGGTTTCATAAAATCAACCGCAAAAACCGGGTTCATGATATAAGCCACCACTAACGATGCCAATAAGGTAATAATAAGTGTTATTGGCAGGAAGAACATAAAGTGCCCAATCAAACTATTCCAGAATGCCAACGGAACAAATGGCGCCAATGTGGTCATGGTACCTGAAAACACGGGGAGAAATACCTCGCCTGCTGCCATTTTAGCTGCCTGTTTAATGGGTATTTTTCCGTTATCAAAAATACGGTGCGTGTTTTCAATTACCACAATGGCATCATCCACCACAATACCTAAAGCCAGCAGGAACGAGAATAACACGATCATATTTAGTGTAAACCCAATGGCCGGCATTATTAAAAATGCAATGAAGCACGATAGCGGTACAGATAATGCCACGAAAATAGCGTTAGTTGTCCCCATGAAGAACATCAGGATAACTGTAACCAATATAAAACCAATTACAATGGTGTTGATAAGGTCATTAAGTGTGGTACGCGTCTTGTCCGACTGATCTCCTGTTACCGTAATATTTAATCCTTTAGGGAAAACTGTTTTTTGTTTTAGTTTGATCAGCTCATTGATCTTATCAGATGCCTGGATCAGGTTCTCTCCTGCCCTTTTACTTACGTTAAGGGTAATTACATTTTTAAATTTAGGATTTTCTGGCGTTTTTAAACGTGCATAGCTCTCCTGTTCTAAAAACGAGTCTTTTATTTCGGCAATATCGCGCAGATAAACTGCTTGTCCCTTGGGGTTACGAATAGCCATTTCAGATACCTCCTGGGCATCTTTAAAATCCTGTTTAATATCAATACTACGGCGAATACCATCAGTTTTTACAGTACCCGCGGTTGTTAAAATATTTTCGTTACCAATTGCCTGGGTAATATCATTAAAGCTAACCTGTGCTGCGGCCATCTTATTCAGGTCGACATTCACCTGTATCTCGGGCGTTAAAGCACCAACCTCATCAACTTTCGAAATCTCCTTATAGCCTTCAATCTCATCCTTCAAAAGATCAGCATACTCTTTTAATTTCTTGAGATCGTAGTCGCCGGATATATTGATATATAAGATTGGAAGATCGGCTACGTTTATATCAGATATAACAGATTCCTTAAGGTTATTATCATTTTGAGGCAGATCCTGTTTGGCTTTATCCACAGCATCTTTTACATCAATTTTGGCATCTTTAATTTTAATATTAGCCTGAAATTCGGCTGTTATTATAGATACGTTTTGTACCGAATTTGAAGTAACCTTTTTAAGTCCCTTTAATGACTTTAGCTGCTTTTCAATTTGCCTTGTTACCAGGTTCTCGATGTTTTGAGGAGATTGGCCCGCAAAAGTTGTGGTAACAAATACTTTAGATTGCGCTATATCCGGAAAGTTCTCCTTTGGCAGATTGTTATAGCTGATCAACCCCAATACTGTGATCAAAATTATGAGCACATATATGGCAGTTTTATTATCAATGGCCCAGCTTGAGGGCCCGAATTCTTTAGTTGAATCTTTCATAATTGACAGATCAATTGTTAATATAATTAATTAGCACTCTGTAAAACTTTGATCTTATCGCCATTTTCAATATCTGAAGCCCCTTCTGTTATCAGCTGATCGCCGGCTTTCAAGCCTGAAAGTATTTCAGTCTGCCCGCCATAAGTAGTTCCTGATTTAACATTAACTCTTTTAGCAATTCCATTTTCATTAATGTAAACAAAATCTCCATCTTCTGATTTTTGGATGGCTTTAACAGGTATCGCAATTGCGTTTGCCTTGGCATAATTAGCTATTTGAATAATGGCTGTCATATTTGGGCGTAAGGTTTTACGCACAGGCAACTTAATTTCAACACCAAAGCTTCTTGATGTTGGATCAATCACCTTGGCGGCAAATGTTACCTTGGTAACTAATGAATCCTTTGCATCGGGTACTAAAATTTTCACTTCGTTACCAGTATTTACACTTCCTGAATAAGATTCAGGCACATCGGCCTTTATCTTTAAAACATCAGCATTAACAACACGGATACCTGTTTGACCTGGGCTTGCTACCTGGCCCAATTTAAGATCCATTTGGTCAACAGTACCACTTATTGGCGATACAATACGGTATAAACCTGCTTGTTGTTTTAAACCAGCCAAAGCCTTCTTGCTACTTTGCAATGTTGTTTGGGCCTGTAAAAACTGTACTTCGGTACCTATTTTTTGATCCCAAAGATTTTTTTGACGATTGTATAAAGTCTGATTTAATTCCACCTGCGCTTCAGACTGCGCTACATTTTGTTGCATTACGCTGTTATCTAATTGTGCAAGTACCTGCCCTTTAGTTACATGCTGCCCAGGTTTAACAAACAGGCCCGTAATAATTGCAGAAGCCTGTGGATACGCGGTAACGTTATCCTGCGCATCAATTTTACCCTGCAATTGTACGTAGTTAGTAAAAGTGACTTGTTTAATAACAATAGTGCTTACATCAGTAGTTTTACCCGAATCAGCGGAACCAACCTCCGATTGCAGCTTGGCTACTTTTGAATTTATATCAGCCTGTTGTTTCTGCAGGTCGGCAAGCTCCGTCTTTTTGTCTTTTGGTTTGTTGGTGCAAGCTGCCGCTAAAAGAACCAGGACCGGTATGTATAATATTTTTTTCATGTCTTTTTTATAATAGTGAGTTTAGTTATATTGTTTTATTGAATACGTCCGTATGCCTTATCAAGATCAACTTTACTTACAAGGGCATCATAAAGGCCTTGTATGTATTTATTATCAGCATCTTCAAGTGATGTTTGAGCTTGTGTAACTTCAATACTTGAGCCTACGCCTTGTTGATATTTAATTTTGGATACCCTTAAAACTTCCTGGGCAAGCGTTTGGTTACTTTTTTGGTTATTAAGTGATTGTAACCCATTGATAAAAGTTATACGTGCCTGGCTGGCCTGCAGGCTCAATGCATTCTTTACGTTTGTAAGATCATTTTTCGACTTCAATACACTGATCTGGGATTGCCTAACCTGGTTAATACGTTGGCCTCCACTAAAGATGGGCACATTTAAAGTAAGCCCAATAAATGTTGAAGGATAGCTTGTATTATATAATTTATTATAGCTATTATCCTGATAATTAACGGCAGTACTTGCGTTAAATGATAAAGAAGGTAAAAACTGTGCCTTTTTACGTTTTAAGTCAAGTTCATTTAATTTCAGGGAAGTTTCAGTCAAACCATATTCAATTCTCTTATGGTAAAATGTAGTGTCTGTTGCAATATCGTTAACACTTTCATTAAGGTTTATATCCTGTAGTCTATCTTTTAACGTTACTTCGTATTCAATTGGCATACCCATTTGAAATTTCAGGAACTGATAATTCAAAACCAATAAACGCAAAGTATTTTCGCGGGTAGTAATTAAGTTATTGTATTGCACAGTTATTCTATCCACATCAATTTTCTCAACAAAGCCTTGCTTATTTTGAGCCACTGTTTGATCAAATTGTTGTTTAAGCTGAGCTATATTAGCATCAAGCAACCTCACCTGCTCATTACTTACCAGTGCCTGATAATATGCCTTAGTAACATTCACGCTTGCTTCAATTCTTGATCGCGTATAGCTGCGCTGTGAAAGCTCTTTGTAGGTTTTTGAGGCTTTCAACCCTACCAGGTAAGTACCATCAAATAACAATTGATTTAAATTTAAGCCAAAGTTGTTACTATACTTTTGATAAATACTAAATTTATTTCCGCCGAATATTACAACAGGGGTTTTCAAATAATCCTGAAATGAAGCTTGCCCGCTTATTTGTGGCAAACCTATGCCTGTTGTTTCTTTAACCTTATATTCTGCACTTTTAACATCAAGCTTGGCATTCACCACTGAATCCTGATGTTCATAAGCATAATTTATACAGTCCTGTACGCTAAAATTGAAAGATTGGTTATTAGGTGGCGTTTCCTGGGCATAGCTTTTAATAGCTATGGCACAAAAAAATGTTGCCGTAAAAAGTAAATATTTCATTGTATATATTGTTGTTGTTGATTTTTTATTTAATACACTTTACGGCCTCAAATATCCCTGCCATCTGTGACAGCCGTATGTCAGCAGACTTTTATTCTTCCTTTATATTTTTATACTGATTTAAAAGCTTGTAACCTTTAAGTGTACAAATACCATAGTTAAAATGATCTAAAAACTGCACCTGCACCTTCCAGGTATTAAATTCGGCTACAGGGAAAATGGTGGTATTAAAACCCAACTCAACTGTATTTACCCTCATCCGGGCAACTATCCTTACATCAATTTCAGATCTGATGTAACCCTGCTTAATACCTTTTGTTAACAATTCTTCCAGTGTACTTATTAAAACCTCTGATTTAAACCGCTGAAATTCGGCCCAGGCCTCCGGATGATATTTTTGCATATCATGGATCACTATCGGGTTGATCCTTGAAAACATCTCTTCTGAACACTTGGTCATGGCAATCATCTCCTCAATCACATTGGCAGATTTGCTGATGTATTCAACCATTTCCTCCTCATCTTCTTTGAGCTTCTTTTTTACCAGTGCTGTTACAAGCTCATTCTTATCCTTAAAAAACTGGTATATGGTTTTTTTCGACATACCCAAATGTTTGGCTATATCATCCATGGTTACGCTTTTGATGCCTGCCTTTAAAAACAGCTCTTCGCCCCCGTGTATTATTCTCTCTATTTGACTCATTGACTTTCTTGGTCAAAACTAAGGAAACATTTTATGATTTCAAAGTTTCCAAACGAAATTACTTTTCTCAGACAAAAGGTTGCAGATGTGCAGATCTCAAATTCCAGATGTACAGATGATTGCCGTACGATTTTATTCTATTAACTATCGATCATCAGCAAATTGGACATCCAAACGCAAATTAATTTGTTCATTTAAAATCTGCATATCTGTCATCTGCATATCTGCACATCTATTTTCTTATCTTTGCAAAAATTTATATTTTATATGACCCTTACTCCACTTTCAGCAATTTCGCCAATTGATGGCCGCTATAGAAACACCACTGCTGAACTTGCCGGTTACTTTTCAGAATTTGCCCTCATCAAGTATCGTGTATTTGTTGAGATAGAATATTTCATCGCATTGGTTGAATATCCTTTACCTCAGCTACAACAATTTGATAGTAATCTAACAGAAAAGTTACGCGACATTTACAGAAATTTCACTGAAGTGGATGCTGAAAGCATTAAAGTGATTGAAAAAACAACCAATCACGATGTTAAAGCGGTGGAGTATTTCATCAAAAATGAGTTTGATAAATTAGGTGGTCTTGACCCTTATAAAGAGTTTATACACTTTGGATTAACCTCGCAGGATATAAACAATACAGCTATTCCTTATACTTTTAAGCTGGCCATCAACAATACCTACTACCCCGCTATAACCGAATTGGTTAATACCTTAAAAAGCTACGCAGCCGACTGGGCACAAATCCCCTTGCTTGCACATACCCACGGGCAACCAGCATCGCCTACACGTTTGGGTAAAGAGATTGAAGTGTTTATTGAACGTATAGAAGGACAATTAGTCTTATTAAAATCGGTTAATTATTCGGCAAAATTTGGCGGAGCTACAGGTAACTTCAATGCACACCATATAGCTTATCCGGGTAAAGACTGGAAAGCTTTCGGCAACCATTTTGTAAATAACATTTTAGGATTAAGCCGCTCACAATTCACCACTCAAATTGAGCATTATGACAATTTTGCCGCTCAGTGTGACGCCCTGAAAAGGATTAATAATATATTGATTGATCTTGACCGTGATATGTGGACATATATATCCATGAATTACTTTAAGCAAAAAATTAAAGCCGGCGAGGTTGGCTCTTCAGCCATGCCACATAAGGTAAACCCAATTGACTTTGAAAACTCCGAAGGTAACTTAGGTATCGCCAACGCCTTATTTGAACACCTGGCTGCTAAACTGCCAATATCAAGACTTCAGCGCGATTTAACCGACTCAACCGTTCTGCGTAATATAGGCGTACCGGTGGCCCATACTTTGATTGCGATAAAATCAACTATCAAAGGCTTAAACAAACTATTACTTAACCAGGACGCCATCACTGCCGATCTGGAAGCTAACTGGCCCGTTGTTGCCGAGGCCATCCAAACTATTTTAAGACGTGAAGGTTATCCTAACCCCTACGAAGCACTGAAAGACTTAACCCGTACAAACCAACAGATAAATGCTCAAACAATATCGGAGTTTGTTGATACGTTAAATATAAGTGATGAAGTTAAGAGTGAATTAAAGCAAATAACACCATTAAATTATACCGGGATTTAATTCTAAAAACCCGTCATTGCGAGGTACGAAGCAATCCCAAACGATACAGAGCGGATTTACAAAGCTTCTCTGTAAGCAGGGGATTGCTTCGCACCTCGCAATGACGCACTTTTTTTACATGTTTGCACATTTGCAATCTTCCCGTCATAACACGTTAACTATTGCATTTAAACAAAAAAGCTACTTAAATTTGTTAATTCCATTTTAAATATAGAATTCACGATGAATATCAACGTATATACAGAATCAACGCCAAACCCGGCAACTATGAAGTTCATAGTGAACAAGTTGCTAATTAATGGCAGTGCCGACTATGCTACAAAAGAGAGTGCCGAAAAATCACCTTTCGCTAAAGAATTATATAAGTTTTCTTTTGTAAACGGTGTTTTTTTCGCCAGTAACTTTGTTACTATCACCAAAACTGATGATAGTGACTGGGCAGATGTTGAGCCTATTATGAAGGAATTTGTAAAAGGCGCGGTTGAATCAGAACTGAAGATCCAATTAGAAGAGCAATCTGAAGAAACAAACTTTGAAGGTTCTGAAACTGAAGTTAAAATACAGCAGATTTTACATGATTACGTTCGCCCGGCTGTTGAGCAGGATGGTGGCGCTATCTCTTACCGTTCATTTAACGAAGGTGTGGTTACCGTTGAGCTGCGTGGTTCATGCAGTGGTTGCCCGTCATCAACCATAACACTTAAAGCCGGCATCGAAAACCTGCTTAAACGTATGGTGCCCGAAGTTACCGAAGTGGTATCAGAAGCATTATAAGATAGACACGAATTACACTGATTTATTCGAATTGCACGAATTGATCAGATACATGAAAGGCACAAACTTAATCGACTTACACTAATCTGTGTTCGATTAAATTTGTGCCTTTTTCATTTGAAAAAATTCGTTCTTATTCGTGAAATTCGTGTTTGTTAAAATTCGTGCTTGTTAAAATTGGTGTTTATTAAGATCCCTACTCCTCTTTTACTTGAAGTACTTTTGAATAGAAGTTAACAGTTCTTCGGTTATCTTTCCGTTAGTTGCCAGCAACTCTCTTGTTTCCAGCACTTCGCTTCCACCTTTAAAATTTACTATCTGGCCTCCGGCTTGCTTTACAATTACTATACCTGCCGCCACGTCCCAGGCGTTTAAATTATATTCATAAAAGGCATCAAACCTACCGCAGGCGGTATAAGCCAGATCAACGGCTGCAGAACCTATGCGCCTTAACCCATGGCTGCTTTTCATAAGCTCGGCAAATAGTTCAATATATGCTGCCTGCTTCCCAAAATCATAATATGGAAAACCTGTTGCCAATAAGCTGGTGCCTACTGTTGTGTTTTTGCTTACGCTTATCTCCTTGCCATTTAAATAAGCAGGTGCATCTTTCCAGGCATAAAAACATTCATCCTGGTTTATTTCATATACTACCCCTAACACCAGTTCGTCATACTCCTTCAATGCTATACTTACCGAAAACGCCGGTAATCCATGTATAAAATTGGTGGTTCCATCCAACGGATCAATTATCCAGTTATAACGTTCTCCAATTGTGGTTGTGGTTTTTTCTTCAGTAACAAAGCCGGCTTCGGGCAATACTTTCCTTAGGCCTTCAACTATTATTCGCTCGGCAGTTTTATCAACGTATGATACCATATCGTTGAGTCCTTTATATTCAATTTTATCAGAATCAAAAGTTTTACGCTCCTGCCTAATAAAATCACCTGCCTGTTTAGCAATTTCAATTACCTGGTTCGCTATGTTCGTGAGTGCCATGATGTCTTAATGATAAGCTAAATGAAAATACCTTATGTATAAAAAAGCTTGCAAAAAACAAGCTTAATGCGGCACCGATACGTGCTAAAGGCGGATAGATTCCGAAAAACTGTATCAATACCTTAATTACCAACAAATTTGCAAAGAAACCAATGCAGGCCACAGATGCAAAGCGAAAAAACTGTTTATGTGCCGATAGTTTTGATTCTGTAAAAACGAGGTAACGGGTAACTAAAAAATTAACGATCACTCCCAACGCAAACGATATGGCTAATGACAATGTGGAATTACGAACTGTAATTGAGCCTATAGGGTAAGTGTGCCGAACCAGTAAATTATGATAAAAGAGATAGAACGCAGATATATCAACCAAAAAACCGGCACCTGCCGAAAGTACAAACCTGAACACCTGGTTATCCAAAAGCCTGTATGCCTGCTTTGTATTAGCCATGCTGCAAAGTAGCTGTTTTTTTGTTTTTTAACCCGTTTATAATTAAAGCAGCACCGCCAATTACCATAATCAATGAAATCATTTCTGCTTGTGTAAAACTGACGCCGGCTACGTGGTATTTTGTATTTACACGGATTAGCTCAATAAAAAAGCGTTCAACACCCGCCAATATCATATAAATACCAAACAATACACCTGAACTTTTTATTCGCTTGCGAATGCTCCACAAAAAAGCAAATAACAACAAGCCAATTATACACTCATAAAATGAAGTAGGGTATACAGGATATTGTAATTCATGGCAAAACTTGCCAACGCAATTGACCATGGCTACTCCCTCATCATTAACGTTATGCGGAAATTTGAACGACCACATCCAATTTGGAGCCCAGCTTAACCATTGTGGTTTTGGATTAAGGTTAACAACACCCCAATCGCCATCACCAGACATCTGGCAGCCAACACGCCCCAGAGCATAAGCCAGCATCATACCAGGGCCACCAATATCCAGCATATCCAGTGGTTTAATACCATGTTTTTTGGCTATGTAAAGTACCGCAGCACCGCCACAAATAAGGCCCCCATAAAAGGTTAATCCGCTAAAGCCAATCAGCATGCCAACCGGGTCTTTCATAAAATCACCCCAGTTTTCAAGGGCATTAAATAATTTAGCGCCTGCAAAGCCAAACACTGCAGCCCATAGCAAAATACTGCCCATTAATTCATGCGGATGAGCTGTTACTTCTTCTGTTTTGGGTTGAGCCAGCTTTTGTTTATCGCTCTCATAATAGGCCCAGTAAGCAAAAGCGGCCGCGCCTATAATTCCACCCAGCCAATTGCCACGTGTAGATAAAAGAAACTCCTGTGGGTTATCTAAAAGCAGATGATAGTTTAGTACTGCATCAATAATTTTATAACCTAAAATAAAGCCGAATATCCCATTGCCTATCAACTCATTAACAGTAGCTGGCTGGCCAATAGTAACAGTTTTTTTAAAGCTATGAATTACGCCAAGTTTCTCTTTTCTATCAAACTCCTTTGCAAAAGCCCAATAAGCTGCCATAAAAGCTATCGCCACAAAAAAACCAAAAGTTTGAATAGGTAATGGTAAATTAAAGCCAAAAAGGTATTGAAGAAGCGATGTTATGGTAGGAAACATAGGTTAAATTTTGAAGCGAAGATAATGTTTTAATGCATTAATATTTCCTGGCCTTCTGTTATTTCGACGTCACCATCGGGTGAAATATTTGTTAAGTAAACCGTTTTCAATTCGTTAACCAATATAGGATCATACTTAACTTTTACCTTTACGTAGTTACGGGTAAACCCGTGCATGTACCCCTCTTTTATATCGCGCTCAAACAAAACTTCTTCGTTTTTATTGAGTTGGGTTTCGTAAAAAGCCCTGCGTTTTTTATCAGATAAAATATGCAGCATTTTACTCCTGTCGTTACGGGTTGAACCGGGTACTACCCCACTCATTTCGGCCGCCAGGGTGTTTTCCCTTTCAGAATAAGTAAATACATGCAGGTATGAAACGTTTAGTTCGTTCAGAAAATTATAGGTATCGATAAAATCTTCCCTGGTTTCGCCCGGGAAACCAACAATCACATCTACACCAATGCAGCAATCTGGCATCAGCTCTTTTATTTTGGCTACGCGGTTTACATACAAATCGCGTTTATAACGACGGCGCATCAAACCCAATATTTTATCTGAGCCTGATTGCAATGGAATATGAAAATGCGGAACAAACCGTTTTGAAGTAGCAACAAACGCAATAATTTCGTCAGTAAGCAGGTTTGGCTCTATAGATGATATGCGGATACGGTCAATCCCTTCAACTTCATCCAATGCCTTTACCAGGTCGAAGAACTTATCTTCACGCTGACCGTTTCTGATCCCGAAATCGCCCAGGTTAACACCTGTCAGCACTATTTCCTTTACTCCTGATAAAGCAATTTCCTTTGCCTGCTCAATAACGTTTTGGATAGTATCACTCCTGCTGGAGCCGCGGGCTAAAGGAATGGTACAAAACGTACATGAATAATCGCAGCCATCCTGAACTTTCAGGAAAGTACGGGTACGATCGCCACCAACAGAATAAGCCGGCACAAATTGGTTAGCCTCACTTACCGGTTGGTTATAAACTACAGCTTTGGGCTTTTTAGTAAGATCGGTAATATGATCAATGATCATGAATTTTTCTGCAGCACCAAGCACCATATCAACACCAGGTATTTCGGCAATTTCCTGAGGTTTTAATTGGGCATAACATCCCACAATAGTTACATACGCGTTAGGTGAAATCTTAAGCGCTTCTTTAACTATCTTTTTACACTTTTTATCAGCGTTTTCGGTGACCGAACAGGTGTTGATAACAAAAACATCGGGAGTATCGGAAAACTCGACCGTATCATAACCAGCCTTGCTAAACAGCCTGCCGATAGATGAGGTTTCTGAGTAATTCAGTTTACAGCCTAAAGTATAAAAAGCGACTTTCTTATTCATTTCAAAGCTGCAAAGGTAAGCAATTTGTGAATTAGTGAGTTGATGAATTAGCTATTTTTACTTTGGGCTTAATTATTAACCAGGTAAATCCAATCACAAATTCACTAAATCGCCAATTCACCAGCTAAATTCCTTTCCACTCATAGCTCTTGTTCTCCAGCCCTATCAGATCAATAACCCGGTTCACGACCGTCATGGCCAGCTCTTCTATGGTTTGCGGTTTGCTGTAGTATGAGGGAATAGCCGGGCAAATAATACCACCGGCTTCCGTAACTGTAGCCATATTACGGATGTGGATGAGATTAAACGGTGTATCGCGCGCCACCAGGATAAGCTTCCGGCGTTCTTTGAGGATCACATCGGCAGCACGACTGATCAGGTCATCAGAGATCCCTCCCGCTATCCGGCCAAGGGTGCCCATGGAGCATGGAACAATAACCATAGTATCAAACTTAGCCGACCCTGATGCAAAAGGGGCCATGAAATCATTTTTGGCGTAAAACTTATAATTGTATTTACTGTAGTCCTCATTATCAAGCTCAAAACGCCAAACATCCTTGGCGTTATCAGACATTACGACTGCAACCTCCTGTATTTGATCTTCTAACTGGCTTAACTTCTTTAATAACAGATCGGCATAAATAGCGCCGCTTGCACCCGTAATAGCAACTACAATCTTCTTCTTCATGACTCATCAATAACTACCCAAACAGATAAAAGTTACGGGCATAAAAAAGGGTCGAATAACTTGTACCCGACCCTACATCTACCTATGAAAAACATGCCCTTGAGAGGGCAATACAAATGTACTAACAGTTTTTATATAAAAAAACAAATTTGTAAAAATAATTTTACGTTATTTTTCTATTAAGATAAATTCTTTTCTATTAGAAGCTGTATAATTCCATCAACCATACCTACCCGGGGAACATAGATCTGCTTTATACCGGCGTTTTTCATCACAGTCATATAAATTTCACAGGCAGGAATGATTACATCCGCCCTATCCTGGTTTAAACCAAGTACGTTTATGCGGTCTTTCAGTGAAAATGAATTGAGATAAGTGTAAAGCGATTTTAGCTTACCAAATGCCATTGGCGCATCGTCACCCTCCTCGGCCAATCTATGGATTTTGTTGATATTGCCACCGGTTCCTATGCCTAACAATTGTTTGTAGCCACGTGTATGCTCGCGGATAAAATCTTTCATCTCATTCCAGGTTTCTTCAGAGTCCTGGTTATCCAATATCCTGATAGTACCAATATTAAATGATTTGGAAGCCATCAGTTCCCCTGCCGAAAAAAGTGAAAGTTCGGTACTGCCACCACCAACATCTATATACAAATAGCTTTTGCTTTTGTCAATAGTTTGCTCGGCATGACTGGCATATATTACTTTAGCCTCTTTTGAACCATGAATGATCTCCAGATCAATATTGGCGTCCTGTTTTATCAGTTTAACTACATCATCGCCATTTTTAGCTTCACGCATGGCCGATGTAGCATAAGCCAGGTAATCCGTCACCTTATAAACATCCATAAGATTGCGGAATGCACTCATTGATTTTACCAGGTCGCCGGCTTTTTTATCAGAAATGTGTTGCTGGATAAAGGCATCATCGCCGAGGCGCAACGGCACCCTGATTAAAGTGTTTTTCTTGAAAGAATAAGAACCATGATTTTCAATAATATCGGCAATAAGCAGCCTTACTGCGTTGGAGCCAATATCTATAGCTGCGTATCTCAATTTTGTTTGTTTTTAGTTTTAAGGTAAGTATATATCTCTATCTGCGCACGATGAGAATCGGCCGAATTAGTTTTATGATATTTGTTGCTGTTGGTGCTGTTTATTTCGCGTGCCTTGGTGTTATCCTGCAGTTGTATGTTGATCATATCCTTCACTTCCTTACGCAAGTGCTCATCTAAAATCGGGAAACCAACCTCTACCCTGTTATCAATATTCCGGCTCATAAAATCGGCCGATGTAAGGTAGATCAACTCGCTACCACCGTTGCAATAAATGTGTACACGTGCATGTTCCAGATATTTATCTACAATGCTTATCACCTCAATATTTTCACTGAAACCTTTTACACCGGGAACAAGGCAGCACATACCACGGATGATCATTTTTATTTTAACACCGGCATTGCTGGCCTGGTATAATTTATTAATCAGGCTTTCATCGGCAAGGCTGTTCATTTTTAATATCATGTAGGCCTTTTTGCCTGCTTTAGCATTCTTTATTTCGTTATCTATCAGTTTGTAAATGCCCGGCCTTGAATCAATGGGCGATACAATCAGCGTCTTTAGTCCTTTCGGCAGCACATTCCTTTTAAGGGCTTTAAACACATCAGCAAGATCATCAGTTATCTTTTTGTTAGCTGTAAAAAGCGTATGGTCTGCATAGATCTTAGCAGTTTTTTCATTAAAATTTCCTGTTGATAAACAGGCATAATTTACCACCTTTTGTTTTTCCAAACGGCTAACCAGGCATATTTTTGAGTGCACTTTGTAGCCTGGCACTCCATAAAGCACATTTACACCCTCTTCTTCTAACCTGTTGCTCCAGAATATGTTGTTTTGCTCATCAAACCGTGCACGAAGCTCTACCAGGCAATTAACCTTTTTACCGTTTTTGGCAGCGTTTACCAATGCGTGAATGATTCTTGAATTCTCGGCAAGCCGGTAAACCGCTATACTGATTTCTTTAACCTTAGGATCAATAGCGGCCTCGCGTAAAAAGTGAATAATGTAATCATATGACTGGTAAGGTGTGCTTACCATATAATCCTTTTTAGCAATCAGTTCGATCAAACTTTTGCCGAAAGAAAGATCTTCGACAGGCAGAGCAGGATATTTAACAAACTCCAGTTCGGGCGAACCAACATTAGGAAATGATATAAAATTTTTAAAGTTATGATACCTGTTACCGGGGATCAGGCTCTCACCATGCAGCCCCATTTTGGTTACCAGGTACTTTAACATGTCCATCGGCATTTCGGTATCGTAAAGCAAACGCATAGGTGTACCTTTCTTGCGTTTTTGAAGGCTTTTGGATAGCGCGTCAATAAATTTTCCGCTTAGTTCTTTATCCAGATCAAGCTCTGCATCGCGGGTAAGCTGCAATGAATAGGCCTCAATACTGTCATGATCAAAAATGAAAAATATATCCTCCAAACTGTACCTGATGATATCATCCAGCAGGATGATAAACTTCAGGTTATTGGTTTCGGGCAATACCACAAATCTTGATAGCGTATCAGGAAACTCAATAAGCGCGAACCTTGATTTTTTATTTTTGGTGAGCTTAACAAAAAAGTAAATGGCTCTGTCGCGCAGTTCGGGTAGCGGCAGGCTGTCATCCAACATAATTGGTACCAGCGTAGCCAGTAATTTTTCTCTGAAATAGTTTTTAACAAATGCCCCACGGGATACATTAAGCTGCTTATCATTCAGGATAAAGATCTTTTCCTCGGCAAGCTGTTTAACTATAATATTTTCATAAAGGCTATTGAACTTACGTTCCTGCCGTACAACGATATTTTTTATCTGATTAAGAAGTTTTTTGGGGTTATATCCTAAAATCTCCTTCGATTTTTCGTTTAAAGCGGCAAGGCGGCTCATGGTTGCTACCCTCACCCTATAAAACTCATCAAGATTGGATGAAAATATCGCTAAAAAACGCACCCGTTCAATTAATGGAACAGTGGGATCAGCAGCTTCCTGCAAAACCCTATCGTTAAAATATAACCAACTTATTTCCCTGTTTATTAATGGTGCCTGTTTATCCATAAAAATTTGTGCCCCCGGGCCACATTTACAAAGCTGCTTATTTATTTGTTAACTTAATATTAACTCATCTGCATTTTGAAGGTTTTTATTCATTATTATTTATTACGTTATGTAAACAAATTAATAATCATCATGCGTAAATGTTTACAATACATTAGTTTTGTAAACATTTATAAACACAAACTTATGCCAACATTTGATATAGTAAGCAAGATAGACGGCCAAACCCTTGATAACGCTATCAATACCGCTAAAAAAGAGATATTAAACCGTTATGATTTTAACGACTCTAAAAGTACTATCGATCTGGATAAAAAAACAAACGATATAACCATTGTTACCGAAAACGATATGCGTTTGAAAGCCATCCAGGATTCTATAATAGGCCGTATGGTAAAGCAACATCTTGATCCTAATGCGCTTGATTTTGGTAAAGAACAATATGCATCGGGCAATATGATCCGTAAAGAGATCAAAGTTAAGGAAGGTATTGACAAAGAAACCTCCAAAAAACTGGTTAAAAAAATAAAAGACAGCGGCTTAAAAGTTCAGGCATCCATCATGGACGACCAGGTGCGCGTGCAGGGTAAAAAAATAGATGACCTGCAGGCAGTGATCAGTCTTTGCCGTGGCGAAAACTTTGGTCAGCCATTGCAATTTATTAATATGAGGGATTAATTCTAATTGTGCACCCCTCCCGTCGTTGCAATGACGAATGATTAAAAACAACAAGAGGCGCAAATATGCGCCTCTCTAATAAAATCTCCATTAAAACAGCAGGTTAACCTGCTGTTTCCATTTCTTTAACTTCATTAGGACGACCGTTTTTGAATGCCTTGCGCGGCGATAAGCCCAGCAGCTCAAACATTGCCATATCGGTATCAAAAGACGGGTTTGGCGTAGTCAGTAACTTCTCGCCTGCAAAAATTGAATTAGCACCAGCCATAAAACAAAACGCTTGTTCAACCACGCTCATTTCTGTACGGCCGGCAGATAAACGCACTACCGTTTTAGGCATAATAATGCGGGTAGTAGCTATCATCCTAACCATATCCCAAACAGATACCCTGGGCTGATCGGCCAGAGGGGTTCCCTGTACAGGAACCAAAGCGTTGATTGGCACTGATTCCGGGTGCTTTGGCAAGTTTGATAAGGTTTTCAGCATCGAGATGCGGTCTTCAACCGTTTCGCCTAAGCCAATGATACCTCCACTACATACAGTGATCTTTGCTTTGCGAACATGTTTCAATGTTTCTAAGCGGTCATCATAGGTACGGGTGGTTATAATACGTTTGTAATCCTCCTCAGATGTATCCAGATTATGATTGTAGGCGTACAGGCCTGCATCAGCCAAACGCTGAGCCTGGCTTTCTGTAAGCATACCCAGTGTACAGCAAACTTCCATATCAAGGCTATTAACGGCCTTTACCATATCAATCACTTTATCAAAATCACGATTGTCCCGCACTTCACGCCATGCTGCCCCCATACACAATCTTGAAGCACCGCCTGCTTTTGCCTTTTCGGCAGCCGCAATAACTTCATCCTTTGGCATTATCGCATGAACATCAACACCTGTATTATAACGGGCAGCCTGCGGGCAATAAGCGCAATCTTCAGAGCACCCTCCGGTTTTGATCGAGATCAGCGAACTGATCTGCACCTCGGCGTAGTCGGTATTTTCACGGTGAATACTTGCCGCTTTATAAACAAGGTCAAGTAACGGGGTATGGTATATTTCGGCTATTTGCTCTTTTGTCCAGTCGTTTCTTACTTCAGTCATAAGTTTTAATTTAATATCTCAATCTTATTGTTAGCTCGCACTAAGACGCAAAGATTCAAAGATTATTTACTATTCTGGTTATTTCTGTTTTATTTTATCGCAAAGGTGCTTAGATGCAGCGCTTTAAAAATTATTTACAGTCCGCCCTTTTGTTTTTGGGCAATATCAATGCTTCAACAAAAGCTTGGTTGCAAGATAAAGCGGCAGCAAAAATCCCGCGCAATCTGTAAAAGTAGTTATGATGATAGATGATGCAACTGCCGGGTCAATCCCTACCCTTTTTAACACAAGCGGAATTGATGCGCCTGTAATGCCAGCTATAATTAAGTTCCCTGTCATCGCTAAAAACAAAACCAGGCCCAGCATGGGGTTAGCATCATAGAACAAAGCAATGCAAAAAACTACAAGTCCGTTAGCCGCGCCGTTGAGCATGCCTACTAAAAACTCTTTTATAACAGTATTATATGCCTGGCTATCGGTAAGGTTACTTAATGAAATACGCCTCACGGTTACCGCGAGGGCCTGTGTGGCGGCATTACCACCCATACCTGCAATAATGGTCATATAGGCTGCAATACCCTTTACCTGCGATACAGTATCATCAAAATGACGAATTACGGAAGCCGCCAAATATGCAGTGGCTAAATTAATAACCAGCCAAGGCAGGCGGCTCTTAACAGCATCTTTCCAGTTACCGCTCAGTTCTTCATCTTCAGATACACCGGAGATCTTTAAGATATCCTCGGTATTTTCCTGCTCCATTACGTCGATAATATCATCAACCGTAACCCGACCCAGCAGTTTCATGTTATCGTCAACAACCGGTATGGTGGTTAGGTTATATTGGGATATCAAGCGGGCAACTTCTTCCTGGTCAAGATCCGCCTTTACATAAACAGGATCGCGCCTTACCAGGTCTTTTACTTTTACATCGGCGTGAGCCTTAATTACATCTTTTATGGATAATATTCCTTTCAGGATATCAAAATCATCGACAACGTAAATGGTGTAAAACTCTTCCATTTCTTCAGATTGACGGATGATCTCGTCCAACGCTGCCTTTTTATCAAGGTTGATGTTCACCTTAATAATATCGGAGTTCATCAAACCACCAGCCGTATCCTCGTCATAACTTAACAAGGCGCGAATGCTGCTTGCATCTTCCTGGTCAATATCCTTTAATATTTCGTGTTGCTGATCTTTATCAAGCTGAGAAATAATATCGGTGGCATCGTCATAGTCCAGTTCCTCCACAATCTCGGATCTTTTCTCGGGATGCAGGTTAATGAGTAGTTCTTCGGGGTGATGCTCCTCATCCATTTCCGAAATTACTTCTGAGGCGACGTCGGTTGGCAGGATATTGATAATGCGTTCTTTTGCTTCCTGCGGAAGTTGCTCAAACAGCAAGGCAATCTCCGAAGCGTGATAATCTTGCAAAACAGCCTCTAAATCAGCATCATCGCCTTCAAGGGCGGTTTTAATGCGGAGGAGATCGGTTTTATCTAATTCAAAAGATTGCATATGCGACTAAAATAAACATTTAAGCCACAAAACAGGAATTAAAAAGGTATTAATTGAGCGTTAAAATAAACACGACACTAACCAATTAGTAACAACATGAACATAGGTGCCAAATAGGTATTGGTGTGTGTTCCATTTACAAATGGGGAGGAATTAGTGGTTTTTTTTGGGATTTTTAACTTTTAACTCGCAATGAACTAACTATCAAAAACTTACAAGTTTAAATTCAAAATCATCTACGACATTACTTGACGTACTTCTACCATCTGCACTTTCCATGTTTCCTGAAACAGTATACATATCAATTAAAGACTAAAGTTAAACCGAAATTTTAGCCCGCCTACCTTGCCCAATTTGCCCAAGGTTTGTTCAACCTGTGTTTTGCGGATAGAAAGCTGCATGCTGCAATCATTATCAAATTGCTGCTCAAGCACAACCAGGTTATCATCCTTAATTATGCGCATTACATCATTCATTTGCAAATAATCAAATGTGATGGTATAAATATCATTTACTGTTTTTTGAATTATTACAGCCTGCTTCAGGGCCTCCTCGGTTGCAACCTTATAGGCATTAATTAAACCGGGAACACCTAACAAAGTACCACCAAAGTAGCGTACCACTACAACCAGGATATTGGTAAGATCTTTAGATAATAGCGTATTTAAAATTGGCCGGCCGGCCGTGCCAGATGGCTCGCCATCATCATTTACCCGGAATACCGACCTATCAATACTTAAGCGCACAGCCCAGCAATGATGATTAGCTTTAGGATGTTCGGCTTTTAGTTTAGCAACTATGCCTTTAATATCATTTTCTGAACTGATAGGGTATGCAAAGCCAAGGAACTTACTGCCCCTGTCGCGAAAAAGACTTTCAGTTGTTTTTTCTATAGTTTGATAAGTATCGTCAAAAAGCATTTTAGAAAACTAAAGGCAGAAGGCTTACAGCAAGAGCAATAATTTGCCTTCGTAATGTATATCATTAAATGTGCAGAAATCCCAACGTTTGCGGAAAGTATATAATTACAATAGCTAATACAGCTATTACGATACCTATTTTATTAAGCAGGCTTAGTTTTTCTTTAAATACCAGCATGCCAACCAAAGCACCAACAACAATAACGCCGATGTTCATTGCCGAAAATACTGACGAAGGATTATTTGCCAGTGCTTTATGCGCTTTTAAGTAAAATAGTATGTTACCAAAGTTAAACATACCCAATACCCAGCCTATAAAAATATGGGGCCAGGAGAAACGCATTTTTTTGGTAAAGACCTGGTACAACAACCCTATTAACGATAGTATAAACGCCAGGATAAATATGACAAAAATAGCCGTGGTAAACGGTACATTGTTAACCTTTGTTATCTGTTTTAACAATACATCAATAACTCCAAAGCCTAAAAACACAATAAGCAGGTAAAGCCAGGAGCCTTTCTCTGCTCTATTGCCGGCACCTTTTTGCCAGGGGATTGAGCATATAATAGCGATGAAAGCCAACGCAATACCAATTATTTTAACTGAGGTTGTTGCCTCGCCAAATAAAAGGAACGCTGCAATTATGGGAATGAATAAGGATAAACGTTGTGCAACATCTGTACGCACTATACCGGCCTTCCGTACCGAGGAGGCCATAATTACAAAAAGCAACGGAAATAATATCCCGAGCGCCAGGTAATTATAAATGGGCGCCTGCTGCAGGTTTGATAAAGATGGTCTAAAAAATATCCAGGTAAGCAATATAGCCATGGAGTAATTCCAGGTGATTGCCTGGAAAACATCGATATGATAACGCTTGGCCAGCTTTAGCATAACCGACACAATAACACTGCAACAGATACTTAAAAAAACGTATAGCATTTTATATAATTGGCTTATTGAAAGAGGCAAGAATTAAGAGTCAAGAATCAAGATAAGAAACTAAAAATCAGATTACTTAAGCTAATACCTTAACTAATCCAGCTTTTTAGTTGATTTACTGTATGTCTTGTTTTCTTCCGTCTTGATTCTTGACTCTTAATTCTTGATTCTTCCGTCTCGATTCTTATTTATTATGGAGCACCTGCAAGCGGTCGTCTCCAATAACAGACTCATCCGCAATTATACCGGTTATTTGCGGTGATTTTATACCTTTTGTTAAAACAGTTTTCCCGGTAAAAATACGGGCCTCATCCCAAAGTCCGGCGTCAATAAATGTTTGCAGCGTATGCGCGCCCCCTTCAATTATTACAGATTGAATATCCTGCAGGTATAACTGGTACAAAATATATTGCGGTACATACCGATCAAAATCCTCCAAGGCAATGAACCTGTTTTTTCCATCTACGTTGAACTCAACTTCATTAAAAATGAATGTTTCAACCGATTGATCAAATACATTTGACTGTTTATTTAACTCCAGCCGCCTGTCAATCACCACCCGTTTGGGCGACCGCCCTTCCCAGTAACGTACATTCAACTGCGGATTGTCAATGGCAACAGTGTTCTTGCCTACCAGTATGGCATCTTCCTCGCTACGCCATTTGTGTACCAGCTTGCGCGATTCCAGACCGGTTATCCAAAGCTGACTGCTATCATCCGGCGCAAAATAACCATCACTGGTTTGTGCCCATTTCAGAATGATATACGGCCGGTGCTTTTGCACCTTGGTAAAAAAACGGCGGTTAAGCCATTGGCATTCTGTTTCTAATACCCCGGTAATCACTTCAATACCGGCAGCTTTAAGCTTTTCAATACCCTTGCCATCAACCTGCGCAAATGGATCGCGGGTACCAACCACAACCAAAGGAATTTGATGCTTGATGATCAAATCGGCACAGGGCGGTGTTTTACCGTAATGCGCACATGGCTCCAAAGAAACATAAATTACAGACTGCCTTAATAGCTCAGCCGGGTTATCAAACTTACTGGTAACCTGTGCAATAGCATTAACTTCGGCATGTACTTCACCATACTTTTGGTGGTAGCCCTCGCCTATTATTTTGCCATCATGAACAACAACGGCACCCACCATCGGGTTCGGACTAACCAGCCCTGCCCCCAATTCGGCAAGTTCCAGGCAACGCCGCATAAATTTTTCATGTTGAACCATGCTGCAAAAGTAGCTTTTATGTTACTTTGTTGTATGATTACTATCCAGGAAGTTTTTGAAGATTACAAAAAGCTGAACAATATATATAGCTCCAATGAAACCGAGGCACTTAGTTTATTGACTATCAGCGAAATAACACAAACATCAAAAGCAACAATCAAAGCTTTTCCTGAAAAAGTGCTTACTGCCGAACAGCTGGAAAGGCTGCAAAATATTTTAGCCGAACTGCTAACAGGCAAGCCTATCCAATATATTTTAGGTGTTACCGAATTTTATGGACTACCATTTAAAGTAAACCCCAGCGTACTGATCCCCCGCCCCGAAACAGAAGAATTGGTGGAATGGATTTTAAGCGAAACGCAAAAGGTGAAAAACAAAGGATTTTCGGGACGCATTATTGACATAGGTACCGGTAGCGGATGTATCGCTGTCACCTTAAAAAAGAATTTACCAGGCGCTGTTGTTTTTGCAATAGATATATCGGAGGATGCGTTACGTACCGCCGAAGACAATGCCGAACTCAATGAAACAGAAGTTAATTTCCTAAACCTGGATATCCTTAATTTTTTACCAGACAACACCATTCCAAAGTCCGATGTCATCGTCAGCAACCCTCCCTACGTTACCGAGGATGATAAAAAGCAGATGCATAACAACGTTACTGATTTTGAGCCGCATACAGCGCTGTTTGTACCCGAGAATGATCCGTTGATATTTTACAGGGCTATAGCTGATTTTGCTTTAGC
This sequence comes from Mucilaginibacter sp. P1_A3, assembly GCF_056406855.1. NCBI lineage: Bacteria > Pseudomonadati > Bacteroidota > Sphingobacteriia > Sphingobacteriales > Sphingobacteriaceae > Mucilaginibacter > Mucilaginibacter sp. P1_A3. The sequence continues at coordinate 380,787 of NZ_JBFTZJ010000002.1, read as the reverse complement.
TAATTTAAAACCGGACGGCTATTTATTCTTCGAGATCAATGAAAATCTGGGTAATGAAACGGTTGAACTCTTACAGCACAAAGGATTCAAAAAAATTGAGTTAAGGCAAGACATGAGTGGTAGAGATAGGATGATTAGCTCGCGGTTGACAGTTGACATATAGCAGTTGGCGGTGGGCTGTGTGTAATTTACAGTGGGCAATTTGCAGTTAATAATTGTAGCCAGTTTTAAGCGGTAGGCGCCAACTGTTACAAGCACACTGCTATCTGCAAACTGCCAAATGCCATCTGCCCACTGCAAACTGCTCACCGCCAACTCATGAACGCGGATGAAACTGGCTAATCGTACTCTTTAAATACTCCCTATCCAAATGGGTATAAATCTCTGTAGTAGTGATACTTTCATGGCCCAGCATTTCCTGCACGGCGCGCAGATCGGCTCCGCCTTCAACCAGGTGGGTAGCAAATGAATGGCGGAAAGTGTGCGGACTGATCGTTTTTTTCAATCCCACAACTTGCGCCAGGCTTTGGATCATCAAAAATATCATCTGGCGACTTAGCCTTGCTCCCCGTCGGTTTAAAAAAACAATGTCTTCCTCGCCTTTTTTTATAGGAATATGAACACGCAAACTCCCGGTATATATTTGGAGGGCGTTAATGGCTTCTGCTCCAATGGGTACTAAGCGTTCTTTATTTCCTTTACCTGTAACTTTTATAAATTCAATATCAAGATACAGGTTTGATAGTTTAAGCTCTGTAAGTTCAGATACCCGCAATCCGCTACCATATAAAGTCTCCAGTATGGCTTTGTTGCGGGGGCCTTCGGGCTTTGAAAGATCAATAGCTGCAATCAGCTTATTAATATCCTGGTAACTCAGCGTATCAGGCAGTTTACGCTGAATTTTGGGCGATTCCAATAATTCCGATGGATCATTTTTTATAATATCTTCCATCAGCATATATTTATAAAAAGCTTTGATGCCCGATAATATCCTGGCTTGGGAAGACGGGATCATGCCCAGCTCATTAACCCAGTTTATAAACTGGCGCAGATCGCCAAGTGTAATGCTTTCGGGCTTTAATTTAATTGCCTGTATTTCAGAAAACTGGTACAGTTTTTCTATATCCCGGCTATAAGCTTCAACGGAATTATCTGCCAGCGATTTCTCTAATTTCAAATACGCCTGGAAACCTTTAATTGCCGAATGCCAATCCAATTGATTTTACTTTTAATGTTTTATAGTTAAGTTTGAACCAATGAAGATACAAATTATTAACGGCCCCAATTTAAACCTGCTTGGCGTACGCGAAAAATCCATCTACGGTAACACCAACTTTGAAAGTTATCTTGAGGAACTGCGTACCCGTTATGCAAACATCACCATTAATTATTACCAAAGTAATGTTGAGGGCGAAATTATAAACAAACTCCACGAAATTGGTTTTGAATACGATGGGATCGTAATAAATGCCGGTGCCTACACCCACACATCTATTGCAATTGCCGATGCCATCGCGGCCATCAATACGCCCGTTATCGAGGTACATATCTCAAACGTTTACAAGCGCGAAGAATTCAGGCATCACTCCATGCTGGCGGCAAGCTGCAAAGGCGTCATTGCAGGTTTTGGCATGGACTCTTATAGGCTGGCTATTGAAAATTTAATTGGATAATAATTTTGCTGAAATTGAAAATTAAAAGACACCGAAACTGCCAATACTAAAGTAGATCGGCCTGCGGCAGATCGGTAAACTTGATTTTCTTTTTAACAAAAAACTGCCATACAATACTACCTCTGAAGGTACCTTTTAAGTTAGCGGTGAGTGGTGAATCGCCCAAAGTAATTTTTGACTTTTCACTTTTCGCTTTTGACTTAAATAGCCCTGCAAAAAAACTCTGGTGTGCCCTGCTTACCGCCCAAGCATCTCTGCGCTTACCTTCGGCTAAAAACCGCAGCAAAGCCAGCAGATCCATCCATATGCGCAGGCTAATCACCCAAAAGGCTCTCCAAAATGATAAGTTATTGCTAAGCAGCATTAAATTATTCCTGAAATTAAGGTAGGTTTTAAAAGGGTTTTCTACGTCTAATGTGCCTCCCCCAACGTGGTATACCGTTGATTGTGCACAGTACATCACTTTATAACCCATGTTTTTAAGGCGCCAGCATAGGTCTATTTCTTCCATGTGAGCAAAAAAGCGCTCATCAAAGCCACCTGCCAAATCCCAATATTTCTTTTTGATGAACAAAGAAGCGCCCGAGGCCCAAAACACCTCACCCGACAGTTCATATTGCCCATGATCCTTTTCAACTTCGTTAAATAGCCTTCCCCTGCAAAACGGGTATCCATAAGCATCTATAAAACCACCCGCAGCACCCGCATGCTCAAAAGTATCTTTCTGTGCATAAGCTAATAATTTTGGCGCTGCCGCGGCAATTAGCTCATCGCTTTCCATCAGGCTGATCACAGGCTCTATCCAGCCGGGTACTACTTCCACATCTGAGTTTAGCAGGATATAATAATCAGCATCAACCTGGGCCAAAATTCTGTTATAGCCCCCCGTAAATCCGTAATTTTTGTCGTTTTGAATAATGCTGACAGTTGGGTAATTCTCGCTCACAAAAGCTACAGAATCATCGGTAGAGGCATTATCGCCCATCACAATTTCAAGCCCTGGCCAGGTGGATGCCATAACTGAGGGAAGAAATTGCTTAAGGTATTTAGTACCGTTCCAGTTTAAAATTACTACGGCAACCTTTGGTTTATTAATCATCTATGTAAATCCTCCGGCCTGAATTTCCACCTTCGGTGCGACCATAGCCAATATTGTGGCTCCTTCCTGATCATGCCATCCAGGTATTGCACATGCATATCTGTAATCTCATGCTCGGCAGTTTGTTTGGGATTTTCAGTCAATGGAACTAATGTGTAAGTATAATAACCGCGTTTAACGCGTTTCATGTCATAAAAAACAACAGCGGCATCAATTGTTTTAGCTATTTTTTCGATACCTAAAAACACCGCTGTAGGTTGGTTTAAAAATTTGGCAAAATAAGTAACCTCGTGCATTACGGGTGTTTGGTCGCCAACCAGCACGCTTACCGTTAACTCTTTCCTATACTCTACCATTTTACGCAACGTTTGCTTCATAGCTACCGGCTGCCCCCCAAAACGCGAACGGATCTGGATAAAAAACTTATCAAAAATTGCATTCGACAAAGGTTTATAAACTATCATAAACCTTTTATCGGTAACAAAATTAAAATTAAGCGCCGCCATTTCCCAATTGCAATAATGGCCGGCTACTGCAATAATACTTTTACCTTTGGCAAAGTACTCATGCACCAGTTCGGCGTTTGTGGCTATCACCCTCTTCTGGATTTGTTTTTCAGATACAGTGATCATTTTAACCGTTTCAACAATCAAATCAGCCAGGTAGCGATAGTATTTACGCTCGATATCCTGGCGTTCTTTTGCCGACTTTTCTGGAAAAGCATTGGCCAGATTTTGTTGCACAACATTACGGCGATAATGTACGATGTAGAATATAACTACAAACAAAACATCAGATATGAGATACAAAAACCAAAAGGGCAATAACGATATCAGGTATAAAAATACTATACCTAACCTTAAAAGCCCTTTTTTTACCATTATTTTAACCAATTTTGAACACAAACATAAAATATATGATTGAAAAAGGTGCTGTATTGCCAATGTTTTATCTTCCGCCGGTTGAGTATTTTGTACAATTAAATACTTACAAGCCTGATATACTGATAGAAAGAGAAGAACATTTCMCTAAACAAACTTACCGTAACCGTGCCAATATTTACTCGCCCGAGGGTATCCTTACATTGGTGGTGCCGGTTGTAAAAGGTTCAAAAAAACATACAAAAGTTAAAGACGCTAAAATAAGTTATGATTTTGACTGGCAACGCCTTCATTGGCAAAGCCTTGGGGCCTGTTATCGCCGGTCGGCTTATTTTGAATATTATGAGGATGACCTGGCCGTGTTTTATGATAAAAAAAAGCAGATCCCTTATTTGTTTGATTATAATGAACAGCTTTTGCAACTGCTGCTTAAATTTATAAAAATAAAAACGGAAATAAAATATACCGACGAATACCATGCAGCGTATCCATCCCTTCCAGACTTCAGGGCATCAATCCACCCTAAAAAAGATGCAGAGTGGGAACAAAAACCTTACTTCCAGGTTTTTGAGGACAGAAAAGGGTTCCTGAAAAATCTGAGTATTGTTGATTTGCTTTTTAACCAGGGCCCACAAAGCTTAAATTATTTATAAATGGATAATCGTATTAAAAGAGTACGCTATAACGCCCGCAGGCGCAGCGGTAACGTAGGCGATAGTCCGGGCCTGATTGTGGTACCGGAAGGTGCCCTTACACCTCATATAGCTGTTTTTAGTTATAATAAAGATGAGCTGATCACATCTGAGGGTAAAGACATTAAGGTAATCCTCTCCCAGTTAAAAAAGTGTGATAACCATACACACTGGATAAAGATCAATGGCCTCGGCGATGCCCAACTGATAGAGCAGATAGGTGTTCATCTTAATATAAATCCTTTAGTGCTGGAAGATATTGCCAACATTCACCAGCGCCCAAAGTTTGATGAGTACGAAGATTACGTGTTTAGCACCAGTCGCATTGTACATTTTAACAGTGAGGATGAGCTGGTAAATCACCAGTTTTCATCTATTGTAAAGGATAACCTCATTATCAGCTTTGAAGAAGACCACAAAGAGTATTTTGAAGCAGTTAAAGCCCGCCTAAAAGCAGGTAAAGGAGCCATACGTACTGCAGGACCAAGTTACATGTGCTATGCGCTTACTGATACCATCATTGATACTTACTTTATTTTGCTTGCACAGATAGGCGACAAACTGGATAGCATAGAAGATAAGGTTTATAACGATGCCGATAAAAGCATCATGTTCAATTCTCAGCAAATTAAACGTACCCTGATCATTATACGCCGTGCAAGCTGGCCCGAGCGTGATAAGATCAATGATATGATCCGCTCAGAAAGTGTGCTGATCCCCCCCGAAGTAAAACTTTTTTTGCGCGATGCTTATGACCACTGCATCCAGGCGATGGACCTGATTGAAAATTACAAGGAGGTAACTTCCAGCATTATTGATCTTTACCTATCCATGGTGAGTAACCGGATGAACGAGATCATGAAGGTGCTAACTATCATCTCGGTTATATTTATTCCACTCACCTTTATCGCGGGTATTTACGGGATGAACTTTTCGAGGCAAGATGACAAAGGCCACGTTTTACCAGATAATATGCCCGAACTTTACTGGCATCACGGCTACATATATGCTATTGTCTTTATGTTTTTAATAGCGATTGTACAGGTTGTTGTATTTTGGAAAAAGGGGTGGTTTAATAAATTGTAATACAGTTTTGGGGTTTACACAAAAGCCCGACGGGCCGTTATTTTGCGGCACCCATATTTACCAGCTGTAATTCACGAATTGAGCATCCGCTATGCTTAAAACACAAAAAAGCCGTCTCAAATCAATGAAACGGCTTTTTCATTAGTGCCAAATCGTTATTTCTTAAACTCCGGCTTTAAATCGGCAGCCATTGCTTTCCTGAATTTCATTACTTTAGGTGTAGAAACCGATGCGATGTATGGCTGATCCAAATGGGTTTTATAATATCCCTGGTGATAATTTTCAGCGGCATAAAATACGGTGAAAGGTACAACCTGTGTAACTACAGGGTTGATGTAATGCTTTGACTCATTCACTTTTTTAATGGTGGCCTCCAAAATATTTTTTTCTTCAGGTGTTCTATAAAATGCAATTGAACGGTAATCGGTACCCTCATCAGGTCCCTGGCGGTTTAATGTAGTAGGATCATGGGCAAAGAAAAACGCCTCAGCCAGCTTAGCATAACTGATCACTTTTGGATCATAGTAGATCTGCACCGTTTCGGCATGGTTAGTAGTGGCCGTGCTAACTTCCTCATACGTTGGATTTTTTGTATTACCACCTGCATATCCGGATACCACTTTGTTAACGCCTTTCAGTTCAGACATAGCCTCGCCCATGCTCCAAAAACAGCCACCACCAAAAGTAGCAAGGGCTTCACCGGTTTTCGGTTTAGGGAGAGTTGCCATTGCGTTGCCACCCTGTTTTGGTTGACCGCTTACACAGCCAACAAATAAAAATACACCTGCGATATATAATATTAACTTGTTCATGATTATTATATTTTTAATTACTTAGACGTATATACGCAACAAGCCTTACAGCCGGATGGTCACCGTAAGGTAATCTTGAACTACTTGAGTTTAGGGCTGATACCTGATCCTTTCTGAAGCGATTTTCTGACCATAAACAGTATGTCACCCAGGCCGTTTGTTTTAATCTCAAAAACAGTTGACAACATCATACCTAGTTTATCTTTAGTAAAACCCTTGCCGGCCATCCATTCCAGGTAACTTATTGGTATATCGGCTATAATAGTGCCTTTATATTTACCGTAAGGCATAGGGGTTTGTACAATATCTATCAGTACTTTAGGATCGGGCTGTAAGTTTTCCACAGAAGCAAAGGTAAAGGAATTTTAGTCTTTTGTTTTAACTGATTACCAGGAATTAACTGTAAATCTTTTCAATCCAAAAGAGGGGCAAACACAAAGCATTGCCATGTGTTACCTTTAAAATTACAAACTATGGAACAGCAAATTGAAGCTACGCTAAGTGGCACCGATAGTGAAATTGATGGCATCTTACAATCTATTACATATGGCAACTTTACAAAAGCATATGAATTTAAATCTATCGACGGAACATTACACCTGATTATAGCTAAAGATAATGATGGCGAATGGATCAGGTTAACAGTTACCGAGCCGTACTTATCCAGCTGGATAGATGAACTGGCAGAACAGGTAAGTTCATTAAAATAGATTAGTATAAATTGATTCATTTGTTCTGGAGCTAAATTCTCCCGAACAAATGAATCAATGATCTTTAAACCCAATTATAAATTAACGGGTTTCATTTTAGGCGAAAGCAAATGCATGATAAACCAAGCCAGCAAGTAAGCACAACCGCATATCAGGAAAATGATATTATAGCCCGTTACCAGGTGCCCACTCTCTTTATAAAATTCTAATATATGCCCAACCAAAAACGGGAACAGTATACCACCTACCGAACCGGCCATACCACCAATACCTATTACAGAACTAAGTGCCCTTTTAGGGAACATATCAGATGCAGTGGTAAAAATATTAGCACTCCAGGCCTGGTGAGCAGCTGCAGCCAAGCTTATTAAAGCCACCGCTTGCCATACATTAGTGGCGTACATGGCCGATATAATAGGCACAACACACAACGCAAATATAAACATGGCTGTTTTGCGCGCTTTAAATACAGGCCATCCCTTCTTTATAAGATACGATGATAAATAACCACCACCAATACTACCTATTGACGTAGCAGTATAAACCAGGATTAAAGGAAGACTTGGTTTTTTAAGGTCGAGATTAAAAGTGCTTGAAAAATACGAGGGCAACCAAAACAGGAAAAACCACCATATAGGATCAGTTAAAAATTTACCAATCACAAAAGTCCACGTTTGTCTAATAGCAAAAAGCTGTATCCATTTTATCTTGCTTTCGTTTTCTGCTAATAAAGCTTCATCAGCATCACTGTTAATATATGCAACCTCTTCTGGAGTTACCTTTTTATGCTTTGCCGGAATTTCATAAAAAATCCACCAAAATATCAGCCACACAAAACCAATAGCGCCGGTTATTAAAAATGCCATCTGCCACCCATAAACACCCAATATCCAGGGCACCATTATAGGCGCAACTACTGCCCCAATATTAGCCCCTGAGTTAAATATGCCCGTTGCAAATGCCCGCTCCCTTTTTGGAAACCACTCTGCTACTACTTTAATTGCAGCCGGAAAATTACCCGATTCGCCTAAGCCCAAGGCGGCCCTAACCACCCCAAAACCAAATGTACTTGTAACAATGGCGTGAAGCATGGCCGAAATACTCCATACAATCAATGATATCGTGTAACCTAATTTGGTACCTATTTTATCAATAAAACCACCAAAAAGCAACAACCCTAAAGCATATGCGGTAGAAAATGCCATTACGATATAACCGTAATCGGTTTCTGTCCATTTAAACTGAATTTCAAGTACAGGTTTTAATAAGCCTATCACCTGCCTATCGAGGTAATTTATTGTTGTAGCAAAAAATAAAAGTGAAACTACAACCCATCTGTAGTTTCCAACTTTGGTTTCTCTCATTATAATTGGTTTAAATTGGTTATTTGCAGGTTTGTACCATCTCCAGCAACTTTATAGTATCGTTATACAATTGGTTATACAAACGATTTTCAAGTACATTTTTACTAATTAGCTTACTGCCCATGCCCACAGCACAAACCCCTGCCCTAAACCAGGTGCTGATATTATCAATATTCAAATCTACCCCACCTGTAGGTATGAACAATTGACCCGAAAATAAATCCCGGATTGAAGAAACAAACTCCGGCCCTAAAATATTGGCCGGAAAGATCTTGATCAGCGCCGCCCCATGTTGCTGCGCGGTATGGATCTCGGTAGGTGTCATACAGCCCGGTATCCACAACAACTTATGCTGACTGGCTATTTTCTCCACCTCGGGATTAACAATTGGCGATACAATAAAATCGGCTCCTGCACTGATAAACGCGGCAGCTTCTGCACCGGTTTTTATAGTACCTATACCCAAATACAAATCGGGCATTTCATCCTGCTGCGCTTTTTTCAAAATCTTGAAATTAGCCAGGGCGGCAGCGCCGCGGTTGGTATATTCAAACACCCTTACTCCTGCTTTATATAGGGTACGGGTAATTTCCAGGCTCACATCTGCATCTTCATAAAAAAACAGCGGCAATGTACCCTGGGTTAGTATAGCATCAAGTACTATTTCTTTTTTGCTCATGATTTAATGGCTTTAATAATTTCTTCAACTGTTTTATTGGTGGCGTCGCCCTCAATAAATAGTTTGGTGTATGCGGCTGCGGTAGCAAACTCCAATGTTTGTCGTGGATCCAGGTTATTATAAAACCCATATATCAATCCCGCCATAAAACAATCGCCACTGCCTACTTTGTCAATCACCTCATCTGTATCGTATTGGTTGGAGTTATATAGCTTGTCTCCGGTGTACAGGGCAGTATAATATTCTATTCCCTTACCTGCGTCAAAGCGGAAAGTATTGGCAACAGCCTTGCATTTAGGATATTGTGCCATGATACTTTCTGATGTTTGCAAGGCTTCTTTGAGGTAGATGCTTTTTTGCCCCGATTCGTGAATATCCGGTGCGATAGGTATACCCAGCATCATTTCGGCGGCCCAGATATTGCCCATCATAAGGTCGGCATATCCTGCCAATTTTGGCATAATATCAATGGGCTCCTTACCGTATTTCCATAGCTTTGAACGGTAATTGAGATCAATAGAGATGGTGATATTTTTTGCCGAAGCAGCTTCCAGTACTTCTAAACAAACATCTGCTGCATCCTGGCTAATAGCCGGGCAAATCGCACTAAAATGAAACCAGCTTACACCATCCAAAACTTTATCCCAGTCAACCTGTCCCGGTTTCAGGGTAGCAAATGCCGAACCCGCCCGGTCATATATCAGCGCATTGTTTTTGATATCCTTTCCGCGGGTTAAGTAATATAGTCCTATCCTCTCACCCGTTGTGAAAACCGAAGATGAATCAACCTTTTTTTGCTGCAGATAATCGGTTATTTGTTTGGACATCGCATTACCTGGCAATGCCGTAAAATATGCCGATGGCAGATCCCATAATGCTAAGGCGGTAGCGACATTCAGCTCGGCCCCGCCGATAAAAAATGGTAATTGGTTATCATTAAGCCATTCGCCACCAGCATCCGGGCATATCCTTAACAACAGCTCACCAAATGAAAGTATTTTGCCCTGCGGAGATTTTATTTCAAGTGCCCGGCTCATTTTGACTGATCGAAATTAAAGTAATTCTTAGCGTTATAGTAACATATATCCTGGATGATCTTACCTGTCCATGTGATGTCATCTGGCAGTTCGCCATTTTCAATATCATCACCAAACAGGTTACAAACTAACCTGCGGAAATACTCGTGCCGGGGGAAAGACAGGAAACTGCGCGAATCTGTAAGCATACCAACCATCCGGCTGATAAGGCCAATATTGGAAAGCGCGTTAAGCTGCTTAGTCATCCCATCCTTTTGATCCAGAAACCACCATGCCGATCCAAACTGCACTTTACCGGCAACAGAGCCGTCGTTAAAGTTGCCCGTCATTGATGCCATCAACTCGTTATCAGCAGGGTTTAAATTATACAATATGGTTTTGGCCAATTGATTAGTAGTATCCAACCGGTTCAGGAATTTAGATAATGCCCTACCCTGTGAAAAATCACCAATGGAATCCCAACCTGTATCAGGCCCCAGTTCACTTAAACCGCGTGCATTGTTATTACGTAATGCGCCTAAATGTAACTGCATTACCCAACCTTTTTCATGATTCCAAAGGGCAAACTTATGTAGCAAAGCCGATTTAAACTTCAGGATTTCATCAGCCGATAACTCCTGCCCGCTTCTTATTTTTAAATATATGGCGGCAATTTCTGTTTCTGTGTAATCCTCCGCGTAAATCTGTTCCAAACCATGGTCTGATAAACGGCAACCATTTTTGGCAAAATAATCATGGCGGCTTTTTAAAGCTGCCAAGTAAGCCTGTATAGAATCCATTGGATTGTTAGCTATGGCTTCCAGCTTATCAATGTAGCTATTTAATGCAGCCAAATCATCGGCATTCATAGCTTTATCCGGCCTGAAAGTTGGCAATACCTGCACCTCATAGCCATCAGCCTTAATCTGTTGATGATATGACAAATCATCCAACGGATCATCAGTTGTACAGATAACCTCTACATTTTTATTTCTGATGATATTACGAACGCTGTATTGCGGCAATTGCAGTTTGTTGTTGCAATCCGTATATATTTCAAGAGCTGTTGCCGGCGAAAGCAATTCGTTTATATCGAAATATCGCTGTAATTCCAGGTGTGTCCAATGGAAAAGTGGATTGCGTAAAGTATACGGAACGGTTGCTGCCCATTGTTCAAATTTCTCCTGGTCTGATTTATTACCGGTTATGTATGCCTCATTAACACCATTAGCACGCATAGCACGCCATTTATAATGATCGCCATTGAGCCAGACCTTTGTGATGTTCTCAAAATTAATATCCGCCGCTATCTGATCGGCCGGTAAATGGCTATGGTAATCTATAATTGGCAAATCGGCAGCATAATCATGGTATAAACGCTGCGCCGTTTTTGTATTTAGCAAAAAGTCCTGATCTAAAAACCCTTTCATTATATAAATTTATGCCCTATCAAATAAAGACCGTTTAACACCCATTTCCAAACCTCGTAATTCGGCCAAACCCTTCAACCTGCCTATGGCAGAATATCCATGGTATGTTTTATAATTAAAATCATCCAGCAATTTATGCCCATGATCAGGGCGCATAGGTATAGCAATATCTTGGCGACCGTCCTTTTCTCTTTTTTGTTGCTCCAGAACAATGTTCTTCATTACTGCATACATATCAGTGCTTCCTCCCAAATGCTCCGCCTCATAAAAGCTGCCATCGGCCTCGCGCTGTACATTGCGCAGGTGCAGAAAATGAATGTGTTCTCCTAATCTTTCAACAATACCGGGCAAATCATTATCAGCCCGGGCTCCCAGCGAGCCACTGCAAAAAGTTAAGCCATTGCTTGGTGATGGGCAAAAGTTTACAACATCCGCCAGATCTTGCTCGGTAGATACCACCCTTGGCAAACCTAATATTGGGAAAGGAGGATCATCGGGGTGAATACACATTTTAACTCCAGCCTGTTCTGCAGCCGGAATAATGCCTCTTAAAAAGTAGGCGAGATTTTCCTTTAATCCAGCTGCATCAACATTGGCATAACGTTGCAAATGCTCCTTAAATTCGGCAATGGATAATGTTTTATTGGTGCCCGGAAGGCCGGCCATCAGGTTGTTGATGAGCTGTGCTTTTTCATCAGCAGTAATGCCATCAAGGTACTGTTTGGCAATCTGCTGCTGTGCGCTGCTATAATCATCCCGGGCGCCATTGCGTTCCAATATGTACAGATCAAAGGCGGCAAGTGCTTTTGCATCATACCTTAAAGCAGTTGCCTGGTTAGGTAACAGGTAATCAAGATCGGTACGGGTCCAATCCAAAACTGGCATAAAATTGTAACATACAATTTCAATACCAGCCTTTGCCAAATTTTGAAGTGTACTGATGTAGTTTTCAATGTACTTGTCTCTGTCTGCCCCGGCAGTTTTAATGCTTTCATGGATGTTTACACTCTCCACAACCGACCAACGCAGTCCGGCCTCTTCAATCAATTTTTTGCGTTGGATGATTTCATCCAATTCCCACACCTCACCTACCGGAATATGATAAAGTGCAGTAACGATGCCTGTAGCTCCGCATTGGGAGATTGCTTTAAGTGTAACCGGATCGGCGGGGCCAAACCATCTAAATGTTTGTTCTAAATTATTCACTATAGGTTAATGGTATTGTAGTTTGTAAGGGGCAAATTACACATCATTATTTTAGGATGGAAGCCTTATTTGAAACAATCTACGATAACGATTGCGTGAAATGCGAAAGTAACAGCAGTGATAAACTGGCGGCACATATCATAACGAGCTTTAGAGAAATTTTCATTCATAAAAAAAGAGCGGCAGGAAATTAACCCGCCGCTCTTTTAATATTTAAACAATCCTATCTGCTACCAGAAAACAGAATAAAGCGCTACAACTATTCCTGTTATAATTAACGCGCCAGCCAAAAATCCTTTTGAGGTTTTAAACATAGATGCATCAATTTCCAATCCATTAGTGGTAATACCTCTTGCCTGGTCAATTTTTGATATGATATACATACCAACAACGCAAATGATGAATACAAAGCCCATACGATCAAGGAAAGGGATCTCATAAAGCTGGGTTACCTTATCATCCTGCAAGGCCAATTTCGAGAAGCCATATGGCGACAGGAAGCTTAGATCGGCAAAACGAGGTAGCAATTTAAAGAAGCACGACATGATGAAACCACCGATGGTAGCAAACATGGCCGCGTTTGAAGTTGCTTTTTTCCAGAAGAAACCAAGGATGAACATGGCAAATATACCCGGAGATACAAAACCTGTATATTCCTGTATATATTGAAAGCCTTGCTTACCCTCGCCCATTAATGCCTTGCCAATAAGCTCGGATAAAATGATACCCAATACCATAGCTACCACAACAGACCATTTACCTAAATTCACCAGTTTTTTATCGGTTGCACCTGGGTTAATGGCTTTTTTGTAGATATCCAACGTAAAAATAGTAGCGATACTATTTGCCTTACCTGCTAACGAAGCCACAATTGCAGCTGTTAAAGCGGCAAATGAAAGTCCTTTCAATCCGGTTGGCAACAAGTTCAATAACGATGGATAGGCCTTATTAGGATCCATAACACCCGATGAACTCATCATTTCCTGGTGGAACATACCTTTTTGATACAGCAGGTAAGCAGCAATACCCGGAAGTACTACAATAACCGGCATCAGCAATTTAAGAAAAGCCGCGAACAGGATACCACCGCGGGCAGTTTTAAGGTTTGCACCCAATGCCCTTTGCGTAATGTACTGGTTACAGCCCCAGTAGTTAAGGTTTGTGATCCACATACCACCTATCAGCACCGATAAACCCGGAAGATCCATATAGTTTGGATTATCTTTCTTGAATATCATGTGGAAGTGATCTTTAGCTTCGGTATGCAGGATTTTGAAACCATTCAATAAGCCGGTAGTACCTTCTTTTTCGCTTAATAGCGTTAATGCAAGGTAAGTAGCCATTAAACCACCTAATATAAGCACAGCAACCTGTATAACATCGGTATAACCGATTACCTTCATCCCACCCAGGGTTATAAAAACAGAGAATGCAGCCAATAACCAGATACACAAGTGAATATCCAATCCTGATATACCGCTGATAGCCAATGCGCCAAGGTAAAGGATTGACATTAAATTAACCACAATGTACAACAACAGCCAAAAGATGGCCATGATCATAGCTACCGTGCCATTATAGCGCTGGTGCAAAAATTGCGGCATGGTGAAGATCTTGTTTTTAAGATACACCGGTATAAAAAATACAGCCACAATGATCAATGTAATGGCCGCCATCCACTCGTAAGTTGATATGGCTAAGCCCATCTTAAATGCCGATCCGCTGGTACCAATAAACTGCTCTGCAGATATATTGGATGCGATCAATGAAGCACCGATTGCCCACCACGTAAGCGACCCTTCGGCCAAAAAGTAGTCTTTGGAGGTCGCGTCTGCGTTATGCTTACGCTTGTATACCCACCAGCCATAGCTGGAAACTATAACAAAGTAGATTAAAAATACAGCATAATCGCCGATTGAGAGGGTTTTCAGGTTCATTGGTTGGTTAAATTGGTTTTAATAATGTTAGATTGACAATTATAAGCTATATATAGCGATTTATCAAATTTTCTAAATATTCTTGTTTACCACTTAGCGTTTTAGGTTCGCCATTGGTAATTGCATAGGTACGCAAATCTTCTAATGAAAGCTTGCCTTCTTCAAAATCTTTTCCAGAACCGGCATCAAAGGATGCATATCTGTCAGTACGGATCTTTTTGTAATCTGATTTCTGCAGGATGCTATCAGCAATAACCAAAGCACGGGCAAAAATATCCATACCACCAACGTGAGCGTAGAACAAGTCGGCCGGATCGGTTGAGTTACGACGAATTTTGGCATCAAAATTAATACCGCCACCCTGTAAGCCGCCTGCCTCCAATATAATCATCATCGATTCGGTGATCTCATTGATATCATTAGGGAACTGATCTGTATCCCAGCCGTTCTGCGTATCGCCCCTGTTAGCATCTATCGAACCTAATAAACCAGAATCGGCTGCAACCTGCAACTCATGCTGGAATGTATGGCCAGCTAAAGTAGCGTGGTTCACTTCCAGGTTAAGTTTAAAGTCGTTCAACAGGTCGTACTTCTGCAAAAAGCCAAATACAGTAGCTGCATCATAATCATACTGGTGCTTGGTAGGTTCGCAAGGTTTTGGCTCAATGAAGAAATTACCTTTAAAGCCTTGTTTGCGGGCATAATCTTTAGCTGTATGTAAAAATTTTGCTAAATGCTCTTGCTCGCGTTTCATATCGGTATTCAGCAGGCTCATGTAACCTTCACGGCCTCCCCAGAATACATAGTTTTCGCCACCCAAAGCAATGGTTGCATCAATAGCTGCTTTCACCTGGGCACCAGCATGGGCCAGTACATGAAAATCGGGATTGGTAGCAGCACCGTTCATATACCTGCGGTGACTGAACAGATTTGACGTTCCCCAAAGCAATTTTACGCCACTTTCGGCTTGTTTTTGTTTAGCGTATTCCACCAATGCCTGTAAGCGTCTGTCGTTTTCGTTAACATCATTGGTATAATCAACAACATCTACATCGTGAAAACAGTAGTAAGGCATGTTCATTTTGGTGATGAACTCAAATGCCGCGTCCATTTTGTCTTTGGCACGTTCAACAGCATCGGCTTTTTCGTCCCATGCAAAAATGTGGGTGGGGCCGCCAAACGGATCGGCACCATTACCGTTAAATGAATGCCAGTAAGAACACGCAAAGCGTAAATGCTCGGCCATAGTTTTGCCTGCTACTACCCTGTTAGCATCGTACCAACGAAACGCTAACGGATTGTCTGATTCGAGGCCTTCAAATTTAACCTCGCCTATTCCTTTAAAGAATTCCTTTTCTCCGGTGATAATACTCATATTTTTAATTATTGATTTACTGATTTAATGAATTATTGATTTTTCCCTTTTTAACTTTTGCCTTTGACCTCTAACCTTTTGCCTTTGACCTTTCGCCGCTAACCTTTTGCCTTTGACCTTTCGCCGCTAACCTTTTGCCTTTGACCTTTCGCCTCTAACCTTTTGCCTTTGACCTTTTGCCTCTAACCTTTTGCCTTTGACTTTTCGCCTTTACCCCTTTAACCTCTAACCGCCGTTAACCTAACGTCCAAAAGTTCTTTCCATTCCTGGTAAACCGGTTCAAATTGTTGGGTTGCATGGGGCTCTATTAACTGTATGGCCTTAGTATTACTGAAAGCCTCTGCCGGCGATTTAAAAATACCTGCTCCTATTCCAGCGCCCAATGCCGCACCTACGCTGCCATCGTTATTATATAACTCAACGGGTACACCTGTTGAGTTTACAAAAGTTTCGGTAAATAGCTCACTTAAAAACAAGTTGCTTTTACCCGCACGGATAACTGTAGGATTCATGCCGTTACTGCGCATAATATCAAACCCATAACGGAATGCGCAAGCAATGCCTTCCTGTACCGCCCTAAAAATATGAGCCTGGGTATGCAGGTTAAGGTCGATATTTTGAAAATGGGCGCCCACCTGCTTGTTGTTTAGCATTCGCTCGGCTCCATTACCAAAGGGCAGCACACGCAAGCCATCGCTGCCTAAGGGTGCTTTTTGGGCTTCGTTGTTTAACTGGGTATAGCTTAAGCCTGCACCGAAATTATATTTTGCCCAACGGTACAGGCTGCCGGTACCATTGATACATAATAATACACCCAAACGTTTTTCTTCTTCGGTGTAATTTACGTGCGCAAAAGTATTGATGCGCGATTGCTGATCATAAGCCAATTGATCACTCACCCCATATATCACTCCCGACGTGCCGGCGGTTGCTGCTACTTCACCTGGGTTCAATACATTTAATGAAAGGGCATTATTGGGCTGGTCGCCTGATTTATAAGTTACAGGGATACCCGCTTTTAGTTTCAGCTTTTCTGCAACCGAAGCAAGTAAGGTTCCGTGTGATGAAAATACCGGGTTTATTACCGGGAACAAACTTTCATCAAAGCCAAAGTAATTGATAACATCTTTAGATATGCTGTTGGTTACAAAATCAAAGAAAACCCCTTCGGACAATGCCGAAACAGACGTAGTGATCTCGCCGGTTAGTTTCATGGCGATATAATCACCGGGCAGCATGATCTTATCTATTTTTTCATAAATAGCGGGCTCGTTTTCCTTTACCCAGGCCAGTTTAGAGGCAGTAAAGTTTCCCGGAGAATTTAACAGGTGCGACAAACATTTTTCTTCGCCAATGGATGCAAACGCTTTATCGCCAATTTCTACGGCGCGGCTATCGCACCAAATAATACTATCGCGCAAAACGTTCTGGTCTTTATCAACCAAAACCAAACCGTGCATTTGGTAAGCAATACCTATGGCGGCGATATCCTGCGAATGGTAAGTATTTTTAGCATGGCATATTTCCAAAGCTTTTTGAGCTTGTTCCCACCACATGAGCGGCGATTGCTCGGCCCAACCGGGGTGTACAGCTTTTATTGGCGATTCCTCATCCGGGTATTGTGCCGAGGCAACAGTTTGTTGCGTAGCAGCAT
Source organism: Mucilaginibacter sp. P1_A3 (assembly GCF_056406855.1). Classification (NCBI taxonomy): domain Bacteria; kingdom Pseudomonadati; phylum Bacteroidota; class Sphingobacteriia; order Sphingobacteriales; family Sphingobacteriaceae; genus Mucilaginibacter; species Mucilaginibacter sp. P1_A3. The sequence goes on along the minus strand of NZ_JBFTZJ010000002.1, from coordinate 363,173 downwards.
CAACAACGCTAACTTTAACAGACGAGGTACCTATATCGATCCCTAATAACAACATAGCTTTTTCTGGGTTATTAACATGAACATTAAAACAGGTTTATTTTTTGGTAACTTAACGCCACGAAATTAAAGAAATATTTGAAATTGCAATCGATTGCGTAAATTTTTTTTTCCAACTTGCACTTTATAATGAAAAAAGTAAAACGCACCACCATTTATGACATTGCCGCCAAGCTGGGCATAACTGCTTCTTCGGTATCAAGAGCGCTGAACAACAGCAACCAGGTGAACGAAAAAACCAAAGAGCTCATCATCAAAACTGCCGATGAGTTAAATTACAAGCGCAATATACTGGCCTCCAACTTGCGTAAAGGACATTCCAAAACCATTGGTGTAGTGGTACCACGAATTAATCAGAATTTTTTCGCGAATGTGATAGCAGGTATTGAAGAAGCTACTTATCAAAAGGGTTATAACTTAATTATCTGCCAATCGGGCGAGTTGCATGATAAGGAGATTCAATGCGTAAACACTTTAATAAACCAGGATGTGGATTGTATTGTGATATCCGTATCGGCCGATGGAAATGATTACCAGCACCTTCAAAATGTAATAGACCACGGCATCCAGCTTATCCAGTTTGATCGTGTGGCCGAAGAACTGGAAACGCTTAAAGTGATTAACGATAATGAACAGGCATCGTACGAAGCCGTATCACACCTGATTGAAAGCGGCTATAAACGGATAGCGCTACTGGAAGGCCCACAAAACCTGAGCATTTTTAAACAACGGAAGGTGGGTTATTTACGGGCCTTAAAAGATTATAATATTCCCGTTATTGATGAGCTGATAGTTGAAAACGCCTGGACAAAAGAACTTGGTGCCGAGGGAACCCGCAAACTGCTCACACTCCCCCAGCCTCCTGATGCCATATTTGCCTCCACATCTGATTTCTCGGCCCTGGGTGTGTTGGAAGTAGCTAATGACATGAAAATCAAAGTACCGGCTGAATTGGGTGTTTGCGGCTACGCGAATGAAAGTTTTTCGGAGATCACCAGTCCGTCCATTACCACCATAGATCAGTTTAGTGTTTATATGGGCAATACCGTTGCCAATCTGTACTTCCAGGAAAAGGGTAATACCGATACCACTGCTAAACCAAAGATCATCAGTATAAAGCCAGAGTTGATCATCAGGGGATCAACAGCGAGGAATGCTAAAGGTTAGGAAAATTTGAGGGCATTTTTGTTCTTCTGCCAAGTTTGCAACCGTGTATACACAAGTATATATACTCCGTCAGGAGCTACCTGTTTGTAGAAATAATTGAAAAAAGACGAACGTGCACCGTTAGGTGCTACCTTTTGTAGAAAATAATTGACAGAAGACGGATGTGCGCCGTAGGTGCTACCCTAAATTGACAAGGTAAATAAACTTTAAAAGGGTAGCCTCTCCGAGGCAAAGGTTTATGGCATATTTTTCTACAACAGGTAGCACCTAACGGTGCAAGCTGCATTTTTTGGGTGTCCACACAATAGCCCGGGAAAGGGCGCATTGCATTGCCATATGGCGGGATCTGCTCTCCACTATATCCGCCAAATAACAAGTACCACAGCCCCCTCAACGGAAGAATGCCCTGCTTTTCCCTGTCACTTTTACTAAATTCTATCCACTAATACAATACGTTACAATAAAAAACCGCTAATTCATATTCAATATCAATTAACATTTCTGTTACATTTGTGCGATATAGCTTTTAACTTTCAACCATAATTTATATCACGACTATGGATGATTTTATCGCAGCAAGGTCGCAAATGGCCTTATCATTAGGTTTTCATATCATCTACTCCTGCATCGGTATGGTTATGCCTGTTTTTATGGCCATATCGCATTACAAGTGGATAAAAACTAAAGACCCTGTTTACAAAAATGTTACCATTGCCTGGAGTAAGGGTGTAGCCATATTTTTTGCTACAGGTGCAGTATCCGGCACTATGCTTTCATTTGAACTTGGTTTGCTGTGGCCTTCGTTTATGAAGCATGCCGGTCCTATTTTCGGGATGCCATTTTCTTTGGAAGGTACTGCGTTTTTTATTGAAGCCATTGCCCTTGGATTTTTCCTATACGGATGGAACAGACTTAACACCTGGTTCCATTGGGTAACCGGAGTGGTGGTAGGTATAAGTGGAATAGCATCGGGAATTTTAGTGGTATCGGCCAACGCGTGGATGAACAGTCCATCCGGGTTTGATTATTTGAACGGTAAATACCTCAACATTGATCCATTAAAGGCTATGTTTAACGAGGCTTGGTTTTCTGAATCATTGCACATGACCATTGCGGCGTTTTCGGCCACCGGTTTCGCGGTAGCGGGGATCCACGCGCTGATGATCTACAGGAAAAGAAACGTTGCTTTTCATACCAAATCATTTAAAATAGCCATCATATTTGGCGCAGCAGCAGCTATTTTACAACCGTTTAGCGGCGATATATCTGCAAAAGGGGCAGCAAAAAGGCAACCCGCTAAACTTGCCGCAATGGAGGCCTACTTTCATACCCAGGAATATGCTCCGCTTGTTATTGGCGGTATACCGGATACCGCTGCAAAAAAAGTAAATTATGGCCTGGAGATTCCGGGTTTACTGAGCTTTTTGGTTCATGATAATTTTAAAACATCAGTAAATGCGCTGGATAAGATCCCGGTAAAAGATCAGCCTCCCGTCGCCATTATGCATTATGCTTTTCAAATCATGGTTGGTATTGGTACGCTGATGATGTTTATCGGCATACTATATTTTATTGCCCTTTGGAAAAAAACAGATTGGTTCAACAAAGGTTGGTTCCTTAAACTATTTATCGTTGCTACACCATTGGGCTTTATTGCCCTTGAGGCCGGATGGACAGTTACAGAGGTTGGCAGACAGCCGTGGATCATCCAGGGTGTAATGCGCACCAGTGATGCAGTAACCAAAATGCCGGGCATCCAGTATACTTTTTACCTGTTCACCTTTATTTACTTTACCCTAAGCGTATTTGTTATTTTCCTGCTGAAAAGACAGATCCAAATGGTACCTGAATTGTACGACCGTTAACCCGCCGATATTATGTTATACGTTGTTATCCTTTTTTTATTTGCCTCAATTACCCTGTACTTCCTGTTAGGGGGAGCAGATTTTGGCGCTGGCATTATCGAGCTTTTTACCTCAACCGATAATAAACACCGAACCCGTAAAACCATGTACCAGGCCATTGGCCCCATATGGGAAGCCAATCATATGTGGCTTATTATTACCGTGGTGATTCTTTTTGTAGGATTCCCGGATATTTACAGTGAAATGTGCACTTATCTGCATATTCCATTGTTGATTTTGCTATTGGGGATCATTGCCCGCGGCACCGCGTTTACCTTCCGTAATTACGATGCTATTAAGGACGAAAAAACACAGGGATTTTATAACCACATGTTTGTTTATTCCAGCTTTGTTACGCCCTTGTTTTTGGGCATTATTGCCGGCAGCGCGCTATCGGGCCAAATTGATCCCACAGCAAAAGATTTTGTGCATGCTTATATTTTCAGTTGGTTTAATTGGTTTTCTGTAGCCGTTGGATTTTTCACGGTAGCACTTTGCGGTTTCCTTGCGGCTATTTATATAGTAGGCGAAACAGATAATGTTGATGATATTAAACGCTATATCAAAAAAGCAAAAGTATCAAACATTGTTGCTGCTATTTGCGGCGGGTTGGTTTTCATAGCCTCGGATATTGAGCATGTGGGCTTATCAAAGTGGATTTTTGGCAATCCGATTGGCCTGACAGCTGTAATAGCAGCTATCCTATCGTTGGTATTACTTTGGTTTATCATATCCGACAAAAAGAACCGTCAATGGATCAGGGTATTGGCAGCATTCCAGGTAAGCATGATCCTGATCTCGGTTGGGGCAAGCCGTTTCCCCCGCTTTGTGATCTTTAAAGGCGGCAGCTCCATGTCGTTATTAACCGATCATGCCAATGTTAATACCGTTGATGATCTTGGCATCGGATTACTGATTGGCAGTATGTTTATACTGCCTGCATTGGGGTATTTATATTACAGTTTTCAGCGGAAGGACAGGTAAAATTGCTTGAACCGGAATTTACCGAATTAGTTGAATTATTAGAATTCTAAAATTCTGCAAATTCTTTAATTCGGTAAATTCCGGTTCAGACAAAAAACTATTGCTGAAATATCCCGGGATACTTCGTTATAAAATAAACCGGGGTACAGCTCCAGACATGGATCCCATATGCAGTTTAATTTAGTTTTTGTTTTTTACGCTGATCCAGGAGAGAAAACCAGGCAAAGAAATTATTGGTTCCTTCAACGTAAAAACACGCCGTCATCAACCATCCTTTACTATCTTTTTAAATTAAAAATATAAATGCGGAATATTACATTTGTGCCAGGCCCAATTATATAAGTGTGAAAAATTACCTGAAAATATTATCCATTGATGAGTATTCCATTACGCCAAAATACCTTCAATTATCAAATGCCATTATCAGGGCAATTGAAAATGGTGATATTGTAAAAGATGATATGCTGCCATCGATCAATGACCTCAGCTTTGCGCTGGATACTTCGCGCAATACCATTGAGCGGGTTTATAGGGAATTGAAAGATAAGGGCATTGTAAGCTCGGTACCGGGAAAAGGTTTTTTTATCTCGAATACCGATTTTCAGAAACCGTTAAAAATATTTTTACTTTTCAATAAGCTAAGCGCTCACAAGAAGATAATATACGACGCTTTTGTGGCTACCATCGGTGAGCTGGCAACAATTGATTTTTATATTTATAACAACGACTTCTACTTTTTTAAAAAGATAATTGCCGAGAGCTTCCAAAGCGACTATGCCAAATACATCATTATACCACACTTTTTGGATAATGAAACCAAAGCTCACGAAATTATCAATACCATTCCAAAAGATAAACTGATATTGCTTGATAACCTGGTACCTGGTGTAGGCGGAAAATTCGCGGCCATTTATGAGAATTTCGCATCTGATGTTTATGAAGCACTTAAAAAACTACTGGATAAGCTTACCAAATACCACACCATTAAGCTCATATTCCCAGGCAAAACGTATCATTCCAAAGAGATATTGAAAGGCTTTCTTAATTTTTGCCGCCAATATGCTTTTGATTATGAAGTAGTTGATTCTTTAGCCTCTGAAACCATTAAAATGAATACAGTTTATATCAGCTTAATGGAAGATGACCTGGTTGTCCTGATCAAAAAGATCATTGCGGCTGATCTCAAGGTAGCCAGGGATGTAGGGGTAATATCTTATAATGAAACTGCACTTAAGGAGATCATACTTGATGGTATCACCACCATATCTACCGATTTTAAGCTCATGGGCAGCAAAACCGCCGAGTATGCATTAAGCAATTGCCATGAGCATTTTGCAGTGCCATTTAATGTAACGCTGAGGAGTTCGTTGTAGAAGGCCCCCCCCTCTTGTATTAAAAACGTCGTCATTTCGAACGAGGCACGAGGAGAAATCTTATGCGACTTGCATGTTCGCTTGTCGCTTATATAAGATTTCTCCTCACCCCATTGCTCGTGCCACCCCACTGTTCGTCGAAATGACATTTTTTTTTATTTTAAAAGACGTATCCACACACCAACTCTCTTGAGAAGGCCTGTGTGGCCCCTATTTCAACTCTTTAACCTTTATACTTCTAAAAAACACCTCGTTACCATGATCCTGTAATAACAGGTGTCCTTGAGGGGCTTCGCCAAAGTTTTTCCAGATGGTATATTTACTCAAGGCTACCAGATCTTTGTAGGCTTTTGAACCACGTTCATATTCCAGTACTTTAACACCATTCAGGTAATGTTCTACATGGTTGTTTGGATAAACAACTACCCTGCCGATATTCCAGGCGCCAATAGGATGAACAAAACGGTCCTGTTTATTGGCCTTTATGAGGTCATACAGCGAAGCTAAAGTTCTGTCGCCATCCCGGCCAAGTTTTGCATCGGGGTGCAGTTTATCATCCAGCACCTGGTATTCCAGGCCTATGGCCGATCCTGTGGTAACTTCGCTAAGGGTAACAAAATATTTAACACCGCTGTTGGCGCCAGGTGTCAGCTTAAACTCAAACGACAGATCAAAAGCGCTGTAATTTTCGTTGGTAACTATATCACCACCACCAGATTCTTCCTTACCTGCAGAAGGCAGCACATGCATAGTGCCATTAGCTACCTCCCAACCATGATCAGGAAAGCTTTTAAGGGTTGCTCCATGCCAGCCTGTATTGTTTTTCCCATCGTAAAGCAACTTCCATCCGGCAGCCTTCTCGGCGGGCGTGATGCTGTTAGGCTGCAGATTTACCACGTAAACATCTTTAGGGAAGGGTTTTGATTTTAAATTGATAGTTTGCAGGTTGAAATTTTTAAAGTACACCTTTTTGCCTGCTTGTTTCTGATCAGTAACAGCATGTACCTGTAAGGCAATAAAACCTTTTGTATCAATGGTATCTACCACATCGGCCGTTGGGATGCCGTTTACCCATGTTTTCATTTCGTTACCAATACATTCTATGCGGATATGATTGTATTCTCCGACTTTAAAGGCATCTTTTGCAGCTGCGTTTAAATCCACGGGATATAGCCAATCACGCCTGCCCTCATCATAAATACCGCCTGTCCATTTACGATCAGACGGATCAATTTCAAACTGGCGTCCATAAACCAGGCCTTTACCATCATGCCCGGCAGGATTGTAGTGACTGCGGGTTTGTACTCCCGAGTTACTTAGTTTGCTTTCAATTTTCGCGTCAAGCTCTAAAATAAAATTGCCATATTCCTTTTCAGTAACTAAAAAGGTGTTGCCAGAGTTTAAAACGGTAGTGCCTACAATGGCCCCATCTTCTACATTATAGTCGGCGGTACCGGCGAGGCGCTTCCAGCCTTTGAGTGTTTTACCATCAAATATTTTAGTTTGAGCCTGGGTTAGCGAGGCTGTACTTAATAAGAGAATTATTGGATAGATGTATTTTTTCATAGTATGGTTTTATTGTTCAAAATTTATAAATTATGTAATTGCGTGTGCAACGTGAAAATCGGGAACCTTTCAAGTTCGCGATTGCTTCGTTCCTCGCAATGACATGGTGTAGAGGAACGTTTTGTCATCCTGAACATAGTGAAGGATCTATTATTCGCCATGCTTCTTCGCCCTGTAAAGTCTGCGATTAGATCCTTCGCTATCGCTCAGGATGACAAAGGATTTATTCTTTACACCTTCACTTCCCAGCCCTTTTCATATTCCCTGCTCCAAAGCTTTTCAGCTTCGGGATCATTCAGGATATGGCCATTGGTTGGGTCAATATGTAATACCCTATCTACACGATAGGATATATTTCCTAATTGTGGCAGCAGGGTTGATTTAAAGCCGATTTCGATAGGGCAATTCAGTGGTGCTACTCCCCTAACCCCATCAATAAAGTTTTTCATATGAAAACCATCCAGCGCTTCGGTAGGGCTTACTTTGTTGGTGGCATCAACTTTAGTATCATCTTTAATTTCCTTTACCAATTTGTTATCGCCATCATAAACCTGGTAACCATTGCCGCTGCCATAAAACAGTGTTCCTTTGTCCCCATAAAATATTACACCGCGGCCCAATTGTTCAATGTTAAAGCCGTTGCTGCTCCGACTTTCCCATTCGGCGGCAGTATTATTGGGGAAGTTATAAAGGATATTTTGGGTATCCGGCGTTTGCCAGTCATCATTAAAGTGGAAGCGACCACCGGTTGATACTACTTTATTAGGATAATCAACACCCAATCCCCAACGGATCACGTCGAGCTCATGGGTACCGTTGTTGAGGGCCTCGCCGGTTCCCCAGTTCCAGAACCAGTGCCAGTTATAGTGGATAAGGTTATCCTGGTATGGTTTCCTTGGTGCAGGGCCCTGCCATAAATCGTAATTCAGGTTAGCTGGCACAGGAACCTGCTTGCCATGACCAATGCTTAAACGATGGTTGGTATACCATCCTTTTGCATAATAAGTTCTGCCGATAACGCCGTCATGCAATTCCTTAACCATTGCCTGCACGTTTGAGAATGAGCGTCTTTGACTGCCCATTTGCACCAAACGATTATACTTTTTTGCTGCCTCAACAGCCATTTCGCCTTCATGAGGATTATGGCTGCAGGGCTTTTCTACATACACATGCTTACCTGCCTGGCAGGCCATAATAGTTGCAGGTGCATGCCAGTGATCGGGCGGGGCAACAACTACGGCGTCAATGGCTTTTATCTCGAGCATCTTGCGGATGTCAGTAATGCCTTTAGGTCTTTTACCTGTTATTTTAAAGATCTCGTCGATAGTTTTATCCACCACCTTTGAATCTACATCACAAATATACCCTATCTCTACATTGGGGATTTTAGCATAGTTCTGGGCCAGGTAAAGGCCACGACTATTGGTTCCCATCATACCTAAAACTACTTTTTCATTAGGCGATCCCTTAAAAAATGAGGCGGCCTTTGATACCTGGGTTCCAAGCAGGAAACTGGTTCCGGCAACTGATGTAGTTTGAATGAACTGTCTACGGTTAAGCATAGCTAAAATGGGTTAATTGGTTTATAACACATTGCCCGGCGGGCAGGGGCGGCAAATTAGCTAAGTTTTGTAAAGCCTGAAAAAAAATAGGAGTTTTTTTTTAACAGCCACTGTAATTTAACTGTTACTTTAATTATGGAGTATAATTATCGCGAATGTTTATTTCTAAAAAACAAGCCTCAGCAAGTAGGCTTGTTTAAAATGATAAGGTTTAGGAATTTAAGCAGACCTTAATACTAACCGTTTTCATTATAAAAGTAGTTAATTTCCACTACCAAAAAAATAGTATTAATACGGAATTTGGGGATTGATGAGACGTAATTTTACGTAAACAATAATGAACCCCAATAGATACCTAGCGATAGATTTAAGACCTATCGCTAAGGTATTTGACTTTATATGGTTTAATATTGTATTGGCAGCGGCACCAATTTAGTATCCTGGCGCTGGTGCCAATATGGGTAAATTGGCGCAACCTCACTGGCAGCATCCAGTTTTTTAACCTGGTCTATAGTTAAGTTCCAGCCAACGGCATCAAGGTTTTGTTTAAGCTGCTCCTCGTTGCGGGCACCTATAATAATGTTGGCGACAGTCGGCCTTTGTAATAACCAATTGATTGACACCTGTGCAACAGATTTACCTGTTTCCTCGGCTACCTCGTCCAAAGCATCAACAATGTTGTATAAATGATCAAAGTTGGTGGCCGGGCCATGCGCACCGCCTTGTACCGTTCTTGAATTTTCTGGTATAGGCTGACCTCTCCTGAACTTGCCGCTCAACTGACCTGATGCTAAAGGACTCCAAACTATGGTACTAACATTTTGATCAATGGCTAAAGGCATCAGCTCCCATTCAAATTCACGATTCAACAGCGAATAATAGGCCTGGTTAGCCACATACCTGCTCCAGCCATAACGCTCAGATACAGACAGCGACTTCATTAAATGCCAGCCCGAAAAATTGGAACAGGCAATGTACCGTACTTTGCCGCTGGTTACCAGGTCGTCCAAGGCACGCAGGGTTTCCTGAACCGGCGTTGTGGCATCAAAGCCGTGCATATGGTATATGTCAATATGATCTGTTTGCAGGCGGCGTAAACTATCCTCGGCCTGCCTGATCAAATGAAAACGAGATGAGCCATAGTCATTAGCGCCATCGCCCATGCTAAAGGTTGCTTTGGTACTAATAAGCACATCATTGCGCAATCCATCTAAAGCTTTACCCAATATTTCTTCAGAGGCGCCCCTTGAGTACACATTCGCGGTATCAAAAAAGTTAACGCCGGCATCAAGGCATAAATTGATGAGCTTTTTAGCTTCATCAACCTGCGTATTACCCCAGGCTTTAAAAAATTCATTTCCACCGCCAAAAGTGGCAGTGCCAAAACTTAACACGGGCACTCTCAAACCCGATGCTCCTAATTGTCTGTATTCCATTGTGGTATTTTTTAATATAAGTAATTACATGATGTAGGTACATAACAAAGCTAAAATTTATGTTTGCGAAGAGCGGGCTCTATACATCATCATTTTGTCATTTGTAGTTTAGTTAGGTAGCCGTAACAAGAAAAAAACGCCAACCGTCTTAATTCTTGATTCTTGACTCTCGATTCTATTTCCAATCCAATCAGGAACACTTCTAAATAGCAAATAGGCTTCATAGACGCCCCGTCATTGGTTACCTTTGCACCAAAATTTTAACGAATGGCAACAACTAAACTTACTATTAATAACAACGGATCTGTAAAAATTGAAGGCGATTTTGAAATTGTAGATATGCAGGGCAACAACTACGGCTTACAAGGCAGAACTGTGCTTTCTGTTTGTCGTTGTGGCTTATCAGCAAACAAACCGTTTTGTGATGGATCGCACAAAGGTCATTTTGAGCATAATGCAATCGCATTTGACCTCCCTCCTAAAAAAGTTTAAATAACGGTTTATTACCATATTTATAAAGGCTCGCAGTTAAATACCGCGGGCCTTTACTTTTACAGACATTTTTACCACATTTTTTGTGGATTTTTGGCAAAAGAAGATGCGGTATTTTTTTCATATAGGTTATCATGGCACACGGTACAGCGGCTGGCAAAAACATGCAGGCGTTGCAAGCGTACAGGATATTTTTGAAACTGCACTAAGCCAGCTTTTAAAAACCGTGGTTGCAGTTAACGGCTGTGGCCGCACAGATGCCCAGGTGCATGCCAGCCAGTTTTTTTTCCATGTTGACATTGAGCAGGAATGGGATTTCGACCTCTTCTTCAGGCTGAATAAAATATTGCCTGATGATATCGCTGTATTTGATATTATACCAATGCAGGGCCTGCCCCACGCCCGTTTCGATGCCATACAGCGCTCCTATGATTATTTCATCCACACCTATAAAGACCCTTTTTTAAGTGGTTTCAGTGCCTTGTACCCGGAAACAAATCTTAACATTGAAGAAATGAAAAAGGCGGTTGCACTGTTACCGCTTTACAATGATTACCGTGCCTTCTGCAAAATGCCCAACAGGATTGATCATACTATTTGCCATGTGAGCTCGGCTGCGCTATACGTTGATAAAACCGGCGACAGGCTGCGTTTCCATATTTCTGCCAACCGGTTTTTAAGTAAGATGATCAGGATAATTGTTGGCCGCCTGTTAGAAATCGGTCGCGGCCAGATGACTGTTGATGAATTTGAGGGTCACCTCGTCAGTGGGCAAACACCAAAGATCATTATACCCGCCTATCCGCAGGGTTTATACCTCTCAAAAATAACTTATCCTTACCTTGATATCCCGGCCAAGCCAACATTTTCGGGCCTGCTGCAAAAGGATGATGATACGGTTTGGCAATCACTTTAATGCTGATAAATTACGCCTATCTTGTCTCCTGATTCTAATTTATTGACTCTCATAATGGATATGAGCAGTATTTTAGGTAAATTCGCCCTCTTAAATATAATTTAATAAGGTTCTCAGATGGTGTGGTTTGAAAAATTGAAGCTAAAAAAGCAACTTGTTCGGTCGGTAAATGAAGCTGGTTTTACAAACCCTAAAGAACTGCAACTAAAAACCTTGTCAAGAATAGTTGGCGGCCAGGATATTATCGCCATAGGGCATGAAGGCAGCGGTAAAACTACCACTTATGTTTTAGGGGTGTTAAACCGCTTTAATTATGCACCAGAAGGCGTTCCGCATGTATTGATCCTTGTACCCGAGAAAGAAGATGTATTAAGCGTAATTGAACAATTTGATCTTCTTAATAAAAATAAATCCATTAAAATTGTTGGCCTGTATGTAGCGCCAGGTATAGAAGCACAGATGGATGCACTTGCTGATGGTGCCGATATTGTTGTTGCCACTCCTGACAGGGCAAGAGCTATCTACCTGAAACTTGCTCTTAACCTTAACAAGGTTGTTCTGTTTGTGGTTGATGATGCTGATGAGATGATTAAAAAAGGCATGCAACTACCTGTAGTTGAACTGGCCAACAGCATTGGCAAAAGTCAAAAACTGGTATTTACCGAGGTAATGCACAGCAAGCTGGAAAAAATGTTAGCTCCTTTTATGCATGAGCCCACTATCATCGAGGTAGAAGCGTTGGCAGAGAAACCAATAGAAACCTATCCGCAGTTATTATATAATGTACCAAACTTTGGCACCAAACTAAACCTGCTTAATTTATTCATGTACGATGAGGAGTTGTTTACCAAAACCGTTGTGTTTGTAAACACACGCGCTACAGCCGAAAAAGTATACAAAAGCCTTCAAACACGCTTACGTACAGCAGTTGCCTATTTAAACCCACAGTTTTTTGATAGCCCTGGTTTTAAAAGCATCGAAGATTTTAAGGCTGATGAAAGTTCAAGAGTACTACTGGTTGCCAATGAAAACGAGGAAACCATCAACCTTACAGATATCCCCTTCCTGATCCATTTTGATTTGCCTGCAGAAAAGGACATGTTTATTGAGCGTATCACTAATCACCTGCCCGATAGCGAAAACGAAACAATGGCCCTAACCTTTGCTACCGATCTTGAGCTTAGCCAGGTAAAGAAGATTGAGCAAGCTATTGGCAAAAAAATATCAATTGCCGAATTGCCTGCAGAGCTAATTATTGAAAAAGAGCTGAAAGTTAAGAAAGAAGAGAAAGCAACTAAACCAAATCCAGAAGCTCCTGTTGCAGGTGCTGCCTTTCATGAAAAAAAAGCAGCCAACTCAAAAACTTACAACTTTAGTTCGGGGCAAAAGGCCAAAATGAACAATAAGCGCAAGCACTAATTCTTTTTTGTAAAGTAATGAATGTACATGTCCTCAACCTTTTTGCGGGCCCAGGGCGTTTTGCGCAAAAATTTAAGACTTGACGATATGCTTGGATCCTCCAAAAAGCAATTTATCCGTATCTGGTAGCCAAGCTCCGGCCAGCCGAAACGGGCCACCAGCTCGTTCAATATCATCTCTAATGTTTTACCGTGTAGCGGGTTATTTACTTGTTGAGGCATATGCAAAGGTAAAAAAATAGCTCTATATTGTTTTTAAGGCAACGCGCATAGCTACCAAAGGAAACAGGAAGTTTTCAAGTTCGTTTATTGGGTCGCAATGTGCAAAATTACAAGGTATCTATTAATTTAACTTTAGCTTAGGCATAACTAAATCAGGTTGTTCCACGTTTAAACAGGTATACCCCGGCGTTCCAGTTAATTACTTAATTTCCAAGATCTGGGTTATTTACACAATACATCCAATTTTATAACATCCTGATATCAATGAATGGCTATAAGCTTTATCTGATCTTACTTTTTCAAGCTATATCATTGTTTGTAATTGCCCAGGACCGGCCCATACATTTCCAGCGTATTGGCAGTAAGGAAAACCTTTCCGAACTTAATGTCAACTCCCTGATACAAGACCACCGCGGATTTATATGGGTAGGTACCCGTGATGGCCTTAACAGGTACGATGGCAGTAAATTCAAGATCTTCCGGAATGATATTAATGACAACACCAGCATCAGCAACAATTATGTAAACCATATTGTTGAAGATAAAAACGGCGATCTGTGGATAGCTACAAGCGGAGGGGTTAATAAATACGACCGTAAAAAAAATCGCTTTTACCATTACCTGCATAACGATAAGCTACAAAACAGCCTTACCAATAATTTCATCGTAAATATTGCTTTGGATAAGAATGGTAATTTATGGATAGCCACTTTAAAGGATGGCGTTGATGAATACATCGTCAATGAAAACAAATTCATTCATTACAAGTACAACAAGAATGATCCACGTAGTTTAAGTGACGATAATGCGAGGGTAATATATGTTGATACTCAAAATAATGTATGGATAGGAACATCAAATGGCGGCCTTAATCTTTTTGATCCAAAAACCAAAAGCTTCACCAGCTTTAAACATGATGAAAAAGATGGAAAAACAATATCTGCCAATAAAATAACTTCCATTTTTGAAGATAGCAGCCACCGTTTATGGATTGGTGTTACCGAGGGCGGCTTAAACCTTTACGATGCCAATACTTTAACTTTTAAGCATTTCAAAAACAATCCCAACAATAGCAATTCGCTATCACATAACAACATACAGTGCCTTGGCGAAGACAGCAATCATAATTTATGGATAGGTACAGAAAACGGAGGTCTGAGCATATTTAATTACGAGAAAGCAACATTTAGCAACCATTCCCAGGACGAGGTGGATAACAGCAGCATATCCAGCAATTCTGTTGATGTGATTTTGAAGGATAAAGTAGGTAATATGTGGATAAGCGGCTTTGCCGCTGGTATCAGTTTATACAAAAAAGTAAAAGAAAATTTCACTCACTACAATCATAATTCGTTGGCCAATAGCTTATCAAACAACTTTGTGCTGAGTATTGCTGAAGATAAAGAAAACAATATATGGCTTGGTACCGATGGCGGCGGACTGAACCAATTTAATCCCCAAACAGGCAGTTTTAAAGCTTACCGGTATAGTGATAAAGACAAAACAACCATCGGCGGCAATTATGTTTTGGCATTAAAAGAAGATGACCGAAACAATTTATGGATAGGCACCTGGGGAGATGGAGTAAGCGTAATGGATCTGCAAACCCATAAATTCAAATCGTACAGGAACAATCCCAATGACTCGACCAGTTTAAGCGGAAACAATGTTTATGCCGTTGCTGCTGCTCCCGATCATAAAATATGGTTTGGCACACTTGGCCAGGGGCTTGAATTGTTTAACCCCAAAACAAATGGCTTTATCCATTACCGGCACGATCCTAATAACCCGAAAAGCATTAGCAGCGACAATATTAACTCCCTTTTAAGTGATACTAAAGGAAACCTTTGGGTGGGCACCAATGATGGCAGCCTTGACTTGTTTGAGCCAGAGACCAATACCTTTAAGATATTCAGATACAACATTTCAAAAAACAGTTTGGGTAATAATGCGGCGCTTGATTTGTTTGAAGACCATGTTGGAACCATATGGATATGCACTTATGATGGCCTTACCCGGTTTGATCCAAAAACAAACAAGTTTTTTACCTATAAAGCAAGCGATGGCCTGCCAAACAATTATACTTATGCTATAAGGGAAGATAATAATGGCAACCTATGGATAAGCACCAACAATGGCGTATCGAGGTTTAATCCGCGAACAAAAAAATTCCATAATTTCAATATCGAAGATGGTTTGCAATCAGATGAATTTAAGCCTCACTCGGCAGTAAAGAGCCATGACGGTATTATTTATTTTGGTGGCGTTAACGGGTTCAATATGTTTGATCCGGATAAGGTAATGGAAACTACCTATGATCCTCCACTAATATTAACAGATTTCCAAATTTTTAATAAAACGGTTCCTGTAGCTCAAAATGATAACGACCACTCCCCTTTAAAAGAGGACATTTCTGAAACAAAATCGATTACGCTGCTCCACAGGCAATCGGTTATCTCTTTTGAATTTGTATCGTTGGATTTTGTGCAGGCCAATAAAAAAGAATACGCATACCAGTTAGTAAACTTCGATAAAAACTGGAATTATGTTGGTAGCAAAAACTCAGCTACTTATACCAACCTGCCAGCCGGTAACTACATATTAAAGGTAAAAAGCCGTAACGGCGACGGCAAATGGTCAAAACACGAATTGAGTTTAAATCTTACCGTTTTACCTCCTTTCTGGCTAACCTGGTGGTTTATTTTGGGTACTTTATTGGGTGTGTTTGCTATAATTTATAGTCTTTACCGATGGAAGGTAAACAATATAGAAAAGCAAAAATATTTATTGGAACAACAAGTATCTGAACGTACCGCCGAGGTTTTATACCAGTCGGAAGCGATAAAAAAACAATCCGACGATCTGCAGCAACTAAATTCCGATCTGCAGGCGCAATCTGAAGAATTGCAGGCTCTTAATGAAGAATTACTATCGCAATCAGAAGAGCTGGAAGTTCACATGACCCATGAAAAAGAGGCCCGCGAAGAAGCAGATAAGGCCAACCAGGCCAAAAGTATATTCCTGGCTACCATGAGCCATGAAATACGCACGCCCATGAACGGTGTAATTGGTATGGCTTCACTTTTAAGTGAAACCGAACTGAATATGGAACAACGTGAATACACAGATACGATTATATCATGCGGCGATAGCCTGGTTAACGTAATCAATGATATTCTCGATTTTTCAAAGATAGAATCGGGCAAAATGGAGATGGAGGAAGAAGATTTCGACCTGCGCCATTGTATTGAAGATGTACTTGACCTGTTTGCACCTAAAGCCTCGCAGCAAGGACTGGAGCTGGTTTACCAGATAGATGCTGCCCTGCCAAACCAGGTGGTGGGTGATAGCCTGCGCTTGAAACAGGTAATGAGTAATTTAACCAGCAATGCCTTAAAGTTTACCCAGCAAGGCGAAGTATTTATAAAGGTTTTTCTTTCAAAAACCCATAGCAACGGTGATATTGAAATAGGTTTTAGCGTAATGGATACAGGAATTGGTATCCCCGAAAAAAAGGTATCCAGCCTATTCAATGCATTTTGGCAGGCAGATTCATCAACCACACGTAAATATGGCGGTACCGGTTTAGGTTTGGTTATCAGCCAGCGTTTGGTAAAGCTGATGGGAGGAGATATTTGGGCAGAAAGCGTTTACGGCGAAGGTTCGGTATTTGTGTTTACCATTAAAGTTGCGGTAAGTAAAAAGCAATCCAAACATGTACCGTTGGTTTTTGACACTTCTCTTCTTGAGGGCAAAAAAGTATTGGTTGTTGATGACAACCAAACCAACCTTTTTATAATTAAAACCCAATTGGAGCAATGGGGATTAATCACCACAACTGCCTCATCAGCTGCGGAGGGTCTTGATTTGCTGGCCAATAACCAGGATTACAATCTCATCATTACAGATATGGAGATGCCATTTATGGATGGTGTTGGTTTTGCTACGGCCGTTAAGGCTAAATATGCACAGATGCCTATTATCATGCTGAGCTCCATTGGCGACGGTTCAAAAACAAAATATCCGGGACTGTTCTCGGCCATTTTAACCAAGCCTGTTAAGCAAAATCAACTGGGTAAAAGCATCCAGGCCGAATTAAGGGGATATGGAAATACGCCCGAGATTGAACCTAAAGCTGTAAAGCTTCTTGATGAAAAATTCGCCGCTGAGTTCCCGCTCCATATCCTGGTTGCGGAAGATAACCTGGTAAATCAAAAACTCATTAGCCGCATGCTAAACAAATTGGGGTATGAATTTGCACTAGCCGAAAACGGGCTTGAGGTATTGCAAAAACTGGATGAACAGGACTTTAACGTGATACTGACGGACATCCAAATGCCCGAAATGGATGGTTTTGAGGCCACCCGTTCCATCCGCGAAAGCAACCGTAAGCTACAGCCTTTCATCATAGCCATGACCGCTAATGCCGGCCCTGATGACCGCGACCTGTGCATTAGTGAAGGTATGGATGATTATATTGCCAAACCCATGAAACCGGAGGGATTAATTACAGTTTTGAAGGCAGCTTATAAGATGATGAGTTTGGTGGACAAGAAAGGTTAATTAAATCAATAATATGGCAGTGTTTTACTCTTAAAACGTTCCAAATCTATAGCTTCGGTGAAATAACTTTTAAATTTTTCGGAAAGGTATAGATCCCTGAATTTTACAATCGTATATCCACTGTCGTAACAAACAATCTCTATCTCTGCATTAGGGTGCTGTATATTTCCATTTTTCCAGATCAGGGGATTACCTTCAGCAAATGGCAAATTCTGCTCATCCACTAAGGGTTTCGTAAACGAAGGTATACCTAAAATAACCGCCCAATAAATTTGCACACGCGCATCGAGCAATTGATGCAATTCATTTTCAGACAACAAAAAATAATCATCTTCGTGATTTATAGGTAACTTCTGGCCTTCAAACAAACCTGAAGTATTATATTCTAAATCAGTTATCAACCAATTAAATCGTTCCAGGTCTTCTAAAATAGGGACTAAAAGTTCGTTTAAGTACGTGTGACAGGATAGCTTTAGTGTTTTCCGGATAATCCAATTCATATATTAAATTAAAACTTCTTTGAATGTAATCTATCCCATCAATTCCTTCATCAGCTTATCAAAAGCCTCCTTCATTTCGGCAAGGTCATGCTCCAATTTAACAACACGCGCTTCTAATCCACCGGATGATCTGCCACCGGTTTCTTCCATTTCGTCATCGTCGGTTATCACCGGCGTACCAGCTAATAAATGAGCATACCGCTGTTCTTTTTGACCGGGGCGTTTCGGCAATTGTACAATATAAGGCATAGCCGGATCAGCCAGTTTCTCCAGCATTTCCTGTACTTCTTCTATCGATTCAAACTCATATAACCTGCCCGAATTGGTATTCAGCTCACCCGGTGTTTGCGGACCACGCAATATCAGCAGGCAAATTAATGCTACCTCGGCCGGGATCACCGGGAAAACAATGGCAAAATTGTGCTTGTATTTGATATTGCGGATAGATCCGCCGGTTGCTGTCGAAATCAGTCCGCGCCTTTTTAACGTATTTAAGGCATCGGTAACCGTACCATCATCATAATTCACTACCGGCTTGCGCGATGTTTTTTGATTACAGGCTGCAGTTAAACCATTGAGAGTCATTGGATAATAATCTGGCGTGGTTTTGCTTTTTTCCATTAGCGAGCCAAGCACGCGCAGTTCAACTGCATCAAGTATGGGTAAAGTTTGTGGTGAATCCATGGCTAAATATAAGCAGCTTTTTATAACCTCAAAAAATTGATACTTATTTTTAAAAAGGAAGGGCTTGTAACAGCTAAAAATATGGCTCAAATTCGTTACTTTGTACCATACAATTGAAGGCCAGCTTTTAGCTTTCGGCCTTCAGTTTTTGGCTCCAAAACATGTCTTTATTCATTACATCACTAAATTCGGGGAGTAATGGCAATTGCTATTACGTAGGGAACGAGCGGGAAGCTATATTGGTTGATGCCGGCATATCATGCCGTGAAACTGAAAAACGGATGGCCCGGCTTGGCCTTTCCATGAGCAAAGTAAAAGCGATTTTTGTATCGCATGAGCACTCCGATCATATTCGCGGAATCCCGGTACTGGCCAAAAAATTTAACCTCCCGGTTTATATCACGCCCGGTACATTGCTCCATTTAGGTAATACTGTGGATGAGAAATTGGTTCACCATCTGCGGGAATTTGAAACAGTAACCATAGGTGAACTGGAAGTTACTTCTTTCCCTAAAGTACATGACGCTACCGAGCCACATAGTTTTATTGTTAGCTGCCGCGATATTAAAGTAGGTGTATTTACCGATCTGGGCGTTGTATGCGATCAGCTGATCCGCTATTTTGGCCAGTGCCATGCAGCTTTTTTGGAAGCTAACTATGATGAAGACATGCTGGAGAATGGCGGGTACCCTTATCACTTGAAAAGGCGAATCCGCGGAGGTAAAGGCCACCTGAGCAACAAACAGGCATTAGCACTGTTCATGACGCACCGACCGGCCCACATGACGCATTTACTACTGGCCCACCTATCCAAAAACAATAACGACCCCAAACTGGTAGAAGACTTGTTTACAAACTGTGCCGATGGGATTAAAATAGTAGTTGCATCAAGGCATGAGGAAACACCGGTTTATTATATTGGCCATACCGGCAATACTTTAGAAGTGGCCGGTCAACTGGATTTTGGTTTTAACTCTCTGTAAAATTCAATCCGCCGCCCTATCCTGCATAAATATCGTGCTCAGCATTTCATATAGCTCCGGGTGTTTGTGCTTTAGTTCGTCAGGTTTTTGGAAAAAATACTCGGCCGCCACAGCAAAAAATTCGGCTTCGTTGGTAATAGCGTAAGGGTTAATATCAGATTTACCTTCTTCTATTTTATGAATTTCCTGGTGTATCATTTTTAACCAGGGCAAAACATAATCGTGCGCCAGTAGATTTTCGGGCACACCATTAGTTGCTCCATCGCTTTTATCCAGCAGGTGCACAAATTCATGAATGGCGGTATTTTCCCTTCCGGCTGAGTTTGAAAAACCTTTTATTAATGCCGCCCTTGACAAAATCATTTGCCCATTCATATATCCGGTACCTACCATCCCCAATATGCTCCGGTTTTCACCTTCAAACTGAAACTCACTATCAAAAGTATCTGGATACAATATCACATTAGTTAAATTCTGATACCTCCAATCCTTAAATCCAAAGATGGGTATTACCGCGCTTGAGGCTATCATCACCCTATCCGTATCATCAACTATAGTGCCTACCCCTTCGATGGTAATGCCGCTCAGGAATACATTTATTTTCTGCTCAAATACCTGCTTGCCTGCTTCATCAAGCTGCTGATAAAATTGAATATGTTGCGCTAATATTGATCTGTAACCTGCATTTGAAATACTATTGGCTGTTTTTGCTTTATTGTTCTTTAAAAAGAAATAAGCAACCAACGCAAAAACAATAAAACCTATTAAAATAAAAGTCATTTGGTAAATATCAGTATTAAATAAAGTAAAGCAACAGCATAACTAAAGCAGCTATCAAGGTATTTAAAAAGTTTACGGTGTTATTGCCGATGTAAAGCTTACGCTCCAGTAACGAGCCCATTACAGAATCACTTAAATTCCCTATTGTTCCTGCAACAACAATCCAGATGAGGTTTAAATCCCACCCAAAGCCGATAGCATAAATTACCGCGATTACACAACTTCCGGCAATGCCTGTTAATATCCCTTCCATACTTATCACCCCATCCAATCCACGCTGATCCGGTTTCAGGCTGATGATGTTATAGAAACGCTTACCATAAACTGTACCCAATTCTGATGACAGCGTATCTGCCGTAGCTGAAGCAAAGCTGGCTGCCATCATCAGCGCCAGCAAATGAGTTAATTGAGGATATAACAGCACCAATAACCCCGCTATTCCTCCTACCCCTGCATTAGCCAGCACCTGCCCGGTTGTTCTCCCGCTTTTTCGTTCTTCTGCAATGGTAAAAGCCTGTTTTTTATTTTGCTGGAACGAGGTAGCCGCCGATCCTAAGATAAAAAAGGTAGTCATCATAGCAATACCGGTGAAACCAGCGCCAATAAAAACGCTGGAAGCTACTACCCCACCGGTTAAGGCTGCGGCAAAAGTTAGTTTCCGAGCGGCCACGCTGTAAATTATTCCTGTAATTATAATGAGTATTAATAAAGTATAGCCGCTAAACATATTACCAAAGGTATTTATTGTGCCGATAATTATGCCGCCAATTCATACTTTTGCCTCTGCATGAAAGATATTTTAGGTCAGGCCATACACGATCATTATTACAAGAATCCTCCACATAAGCTTTGGATCAACAACCAATATGGCCCAAAGGAAGAAATGCCTATTGAAACTTATTTCCGCGATGAGGATGATATGCCTGATATAGAATGGCTTGCACTTAACGAGTGCCGTGGCGAATTACTTGATATTGGCGCAGGTGCCGGCAGCCATGCCCTGGTACTGCAGGAACGTGGTTTTGATGTAACTGCCCTTGAGATATCGGCATTTGCCGCAGACGTAATGCAGGCGCGTGGTGTAAAAAAGATAATCACCGCCGATATATTTGAATTTAAAGAACGCAAATACGATACACTGCTGTTACTAATGAACGGCATCGGCCTGACAGGAACCTTAGAAAATCTTAAAGTGTTTTTAGAGCATGTAAAAAGCTTGCTTAATAAAGGCGGTCAGTTATTATTCGATTCATCGGATATTGCGTACCTCTACGAGGGAAACCTGCCCGATACCGGCAAATACTATGGTGAACTCAGTTACCAGTATCAATACAATCGTGCAAAAACCGATTGGTTTCCATGGCTTTACGTTGATGAAAAAACATTGACCACTATTGTTCAGGAAGCTGGATTTGAAATGGAAGTTTTACTGGAAGATGAATATCAACAGTATTTGGTAAGATTGACGGTAAAGTGAACTAATTGATTTTCCCATTATAATTTTCCAGGTACTCCCTTGGCGAACTTTGTGTTACTGATCGAAATACCCGGTTAAAATTGGTGATGCTTTTAAACCCGCATCTATAAGCTACCGCAGCTATGCTGTCTGATTTATTGCCTGTAAGCATTTTACAAGCTTCGTTGATGCGCACTTCGTTCAAAAAAGTTATAAAAGTATTGCCGGTGTGCTTTTTAAAGTAACGACAAAAAGATTCGGACGTCATAAAAGCCGCTTTGGCTACGTCTTCCAACGTGATAGCTTCGGCGTAGTTTTGTATAATATAATTGTATATGTTGCCTATCCTAATTCCTTCATTTTCGGTGATGCCCGGCAAATTTCCGTAGGATGAAAGCGGTTGCAGCTGTTGGTTTATACCACTTAGTCCTTTCAACAATTTCATAAATTGCATGAGCTGATCCGCCCCACTGGCATCCCGCAGCAAGGTCATATTTGTTAAAATGTACTCCGCATCATCTGCCGGTATTTTAAAACCTTGTTGATGCTGCTGGATAAATAACTTATAGCCCCGCATTTCGGGCAAATCAAAAAGCGCGGTAAGTATCCCCTCCGTATTAAAAAATATACTCAATGCACTTACAGCGTCCTCCGTTTCATTTTCAAAATACTCCGGGTCACTTTTAAACAGATGAGGCAGATTGGCGCCCAATAAAAAAACATCACCAGGGGCAAAGTGATGCATATTATTGCCAGCAATGAGGGTGCCCTCACCCTGCTGTATCCAGGTTATCTGCGTTTCTTTATGCCTGTGCAGATATGGATAAAAATAAGGCAGACTAAATTGATCGGCAATTACGCTTTTATCATGGGGCACAGGAATGGTAAACTGTAAAACCTTCATATATACTCGCTCATTAACAAGCAAATATTACCATAAAATTTCTTATTAATTCAATATACGGGATAATATTTGTAAAAAATCAGCAACACTAAAAAAAAAAATCCCCCGACTCAAAAGAGTCGGGGGATAATACTTACACTTAGTTCGATTAAAAATGGAATGCCAGTTTTGTGAACATTCTCATGCCATTAAAGCCCATTTGTACAGCATCAAAAGGTCCTCCTGATTCACTATCACCCCAGGATGATTGATGGGCACCTTCTGTAACCGCTAAGTCTGGGTGTACATTAAATATGTTATCTACACCAACAGTCCACGATATTTGTTTAGATACTTTATATGATACATATAAATCAGTAGTAGCTTTTCCGTGGAAAACAAAGTTTTCGGGAACAACGCCTTTACCATTATCTAAATCAACATAAGGATCCCATCCATTGCCCGAAGCAGAAGTATTAGCGCCTCCCGGTCCGTCTGGGTTTGCACCCGGCACACTGCTATAGCCAAAACCCTGTGTTGTCAATTGACCGAAATAAGTAATGTGAGAACCTGCCGCAAATTTGCCGTATCCGTATTCAAGCCCTAAAGAAAATTTTTGCCGTGGAGCAGATGCTTTTAAAAAGGCGGCCTCCCTTGTACTAAAGTAAGCTTGCTGGTGTGCATAAGTATCATTTAATGCGGCCGGGATATTTACTTTATCAATAGTTATCCCTTGAATATTCCCGGCAAGTAATGCCGTGAACCTGTTTTTTCCCCATGACTTGCGATAATCCAATACAACATCAAGCCCTCTGTTGGTTGTATTTACCGCATTGGTAAAGAAGTTGGCGCTTGTTACATTATTAGCTATTAAGTAACTTTTTATGGCGGTTACAGTGGTATCAAAACTACCGGTAATTACTATCCTATTTTTTATTTTAATAATATAACCATCAACAGTAACATTAAAACCAGAAGCAGGTTTCCATGTAAAACCTAAGCTGGTGTTAGTAGATGTTTCCTGGCTAAGTTTTGGAATCCCCACCTGGCGGGCAGCTTCAGAATAGTTTGGAATTAATTTAGCATAAACCAATTCGCCTGCAATGATGTTGGTATTGGTATTGCTAAAATTCATTTGTTGCAAAGAAGGCGCCCTAAACCCTGTACTGAAAGAGCCTCTTAAATTAAAATTGTCGCTTACTTTATAACGAGTTGCTAATTTAAATGTACTTACCCCTCCAAAATCAGAGTAATGTTCAAACCGGGCAGCACCATCAACCAGCCATGCTTTGGTTACATCTAAGGTACCTTCTATATAACCCGCTTCATTGGTTCTGTTTGCCGTAGTTGCATCCGTTGGCTGATAACCGGGGTACCCTTCTGATCCGGAAGCTTTAGAAACACCATCTAAAGTGGCCCCGCCATTTCTGTAGGAGTCTGGCTCACCTGCATATAGCTTATAGCGTTCATACCTCATTTCGCCACCAAAAGACAGTGTTAATCCCTGCGCCACATGGTCAAAATGCTTGGTTATATCTAAATTGGCTGTATTTTGTAAAAAACTGAAGCCCCCGTCATTAAACCTGGTTTTGGTATATTGCTCTGGTAAAGGCAGGGAAGCATTAAAGGTTTGGTTACCCCAATAATGAAAATCGTTATAGCCAATATTATTACTCAAATCCCAGTCCCAGCCATCGCCTATGGTACCTCTGAAACCCAAAGCACTGGACATATCTTTGATATAAACATCTTCCTGTGGATTGTAATACACATTGGCTGTATCTAAAACCCCTGGTGTGGGGTCAAACACCCGCATAATACCGGGTACAAATATGAGGTTACCTTTATCATCGGTAGGGAATTTTATATGATTGCTGCTACTGCTCCACCTGCGTGTCCAGGCATAAACATTTGAATGTTTATAGTTGTAGCCACCAAAAGAATAAAAAGTAGTTTGGCTGCCGGCGATAGGAATTTCCATATTGTACATTCCGCCGCCAGATGTGACAGAACCATCGCCAAAGGCTCTTCTCCAGGCATCAACGCTTAAAGCCTTTGGATTAGTAGCCCAATTGGTATCAGGCACCGCCCTAAACGTTTTACCCTGCTTCAAAAAGTTGCCGCCAAAATTGATAAAGCCGCCATTTTTACCTATCGCCAGTCCATAATCCATCCCTAACGTAAATGTTTTACCGTCTACCTGTGAGCCTGTATAATACTGACTGGGGTCAACATTATTCAGTGTATTATATTTATGGTCATAGTAACCGCTACCACCAATGTTGATATTCAGTTTGTTTACATCTTTTTTCAAAACTATATTAATAACACCCGCAATGGCGTCAGAACCATATTGTGCAGAAGCGCCGTCGCGCAAAATCTCAATCCTGTCAATAGCTGCTTCAGGTATGGCATTTAAATCGGTACCGCTATTACCACGCCCGCGAGTACCTACCTGGTTTACAAAGGCCGATAGGTGGCGGCGTTTACCATTAATCAACACCAATGTTTGATCAAAGCCTAAGCCGCGCAAACTGGCAAAATCAATAGCATCAGATCCATCGCCGCCGCTTTGCTTGTTGTAGTTAAAGGAGGGCACAGCCTGGTTTAACTGACTCATCAAATCGGGCTTTGCTGTAGTTTCACCAATTTGATTCATCTTGAGCACATCTACCGGTACCGGCGAATCCATTTTTGTACGGCCACCACCACGGCTCCCTACCACGACTACCTCTTTTAAAGATTCCTGAGAAGAAGCCAGTTCAATGTCCAATACCTTGGTTTCGCCAGCGACAAGCTGCACAGTTACGGTTTTCTTTTCGAAGCCCACGGCTGAAAAACTTACCTGGTATGAACCCGCTTTTAAGGTTAAGGTATATTTACCATCAATGTCGGTTGTGGTACCTATACCTGTTGGCGATACCTTAATGGTACCGGCACTTATAGATTTCCCGGCACTTAATACAGTACCTGTTAACTTTTGCGCGAAAGTTGGAGAACAGAGCAGTAAAAACGCTCCAAAAAGAAAAAAATGTAGTTTTAAATTCATGCTTTGTTTGATTGGATTAATTAACTCTGTTGATTAACCTACAAATTAGCATTATTTATTCACAAATTATTATTTTAACATAAAATCAATATAAACACAGGTTAAATTTTTATTTAATTTTATATTTATTTGAAAAACACTTAAAATAAAACACAAAACTTTAAAATTTTCAATACAAAAATCTATTTAACTTAAAAATAAATCTTAAAAATGCCTTTTATTTAACACAAAAAGATAAATTAAATTTAAAAACAAAAAAATAGATAAAAAAACAAAGACATATCATATAAAACCAAAAACAATAGGATAAATATAAAATTTAGGGATAAATTTCGATACAAACACGATGCACACACCTCGATAATTTATCGATAAGCCTTCCTTAATAAAACGCTTCCAATACCGCTAAAGCCCACATTCGGTTCAAAGATCTTCCAACAACTAATAAGTGAATGAATTAAATCTTTTTCATAACTTTAGTAAAATCTAATAAACCTAAAAATACAAGCTTAATAATAAGGCAGATAACAACATTTAACTACCGATATTTTCATTGGTGGTTCATGTTTTTATAAGCAAATTATAGGGCCTGGTTACCTTATGCAATTGCCATGATCAAAACTATAGTTTGTTTTATAGTGCTACTCCCGTTTACATGTTTTGGGCAAAGCTCTATTGCAACCAGGGCTTTAACGGCTGTTGATGAAATACAAGCAGCAAATTATTACAGGCATGCCAATAACGCATCTTTTTCAGCAGACTCCATCATTAAAAAAATAGATCGGTATAATGCTATTAATAATAAAGGCCTTTTTTATTTACACCTCGATAAAACAGTATACACCAACAACGAAGATGTGTGGTTTACGGCCTATCTTTTAAACAGCGCTGATAAAGAAAAACACCACACGCTTTCTGTGGCATTGGTAAACGACGACGATAGGAAAATAGCCATGGAAGACTTATTCGCGATAACCAATAGCTTATCATTTGGTCACCTTACCCTGCCCGATACTATACCACCAGGCAATTATCATTTGCTGGCTTACAGTAATGTGTTAGATAAAAATGGCAAGCCGGCAGATGTTTTTAGTCAACCTATTACCATTAAAACAACCGGGGAAGCAGGCTTCAGTGCTTCGCTGAGGTTAGTTGATACGGTGCGGGATGATACAGGCAATTTAAAAGCAATTATAAGGGTAGAGAATAAAAATCCAAAAATAAAGCCCATCGCCAATATCGAATACGCCTTCGGCCAAAAGATAAACAATGCTAAAACCGATATTTATGGCGAATACGCAATAACTATACCTAAAACTGCAGGCAATTTACTTAGAGTAGCTATAAAACAAGACAAGGATCTGCAATTCCTCAGCCTCAATTTACCGCTGATAAAGGGCTCACCCGTAATTCATTTTTTCCCCGAAGGCGGCAACATGGTTGAGGGTATTAGTAATCTTATTGGCTGGGAGGCCCGCTCATCAACAGGCGAATACTTAAAACTAAGTGGAGTATTGTATAAAAACGACAAACCTGCCGATACTATACAAACCAACTATTACGGCATTGGTAGGTTTAAGTTCGCTCCCCAAAAAAATTGCAGGTATACTTTCCGGCTGATAAAATCGGGCAGTTTCATTAACCAGAAGGATACCATCTATAATTTACCACAGGCCCTGCCTTATGGACCGGTTATGCATATAACCAATGTACTGGCCGAAGACACCTTAAATATTCAGTTAAAAAGCACTAAATCACAAACGGTAATCCTGCTGGCGCACAATTACCAAAACATCATTGCTTATAAGGAATTAACGGCAATCCCAACCGGAACAACTGTTAAAATATTATTGAACGAAGCACCAAAAGGCCTGGCAACGGTTACTTTGTTAGATAGCCTGGGCCAGCCCTTTGCCGAACGCTTGTTTTTTGCGCATTATAAACAAAAGACCACCATCTCCCTGGAAACAGATAGGACTGAATATGGCACCCGCGAAAAAGTAAACCTGAAACTCAAACTAAATAACATTGATGGCCTGCTTACTCATGGTCTTGTATCTGTTGCTTGTGTGCAGGACAACCGTATTGAAAGCACCAGGCAAACTGATATTGATACATATGTTTACCTGAAGCATGACCTGCAACAATTACCTGCCGATCCCCTGGGTAAAAATTATGCCAACCCGGATTATGTACAGGACTTACTTTTGGTAAAAGGCTGGCGAAGGTATAGTTGGGCTGACATGGTTAAAACAACGGCAAATGACACGCTGAATAACGACTCATCCGCGCGGTTTATAGGAAATGTAACGATAGCAGGCAAGCCAATAAAAAAGAAAGCCATGATGGCAATGGGAGGTCTAAGTGAAATTCGAATACTTGAAACAGTTAATAATGGTAAATTTATACTACAACATGAAAACTTATTAAAAAAACCAGACAAAAAACTTACCCTAATGGTAGCTGATAAAAACCCTGACATTTACACTATTGATGTAATTAATCCGTATAAGAAAATCAACATTGACCTTGCTGATCGACTACTTATTGAGCAGAGAAAGTTATCTAAAGAAACAAATACCCAAATGCAGGTATTAAACGGATTTGAGAAAGCCATCGCTTTAAAAGAGGTTATTATTAAAGATCATAACGATGATGGCTTTTTTGGCATAAAGGGCTGGAGGTACAACAGTAAATGCCCAGACTATGTATGCATAAATAATATATTAAATTGTAAAAACCATCCATATTCTTATCGTAAACCCGAGATAGGCAAAACTTATGCCTTTTCTAAGGGGGACAATATGACAACTATTACCTATAGCGGATGCACTGTTTTTGTAGAAAATGAAAAAAGAAATTTTATTAACGTTGCCGGAATAAACACGCCCAAGGAGTACTACCCTATCGACTCAACCTTAATAGCCGCCCCCGAGCCTGAATACTTCTCTACCATTTACTGGAATTACGGTGTTAAAATAGATTCCAATAATCAAGTTGACCTTTCCTTTTACACCGGCGATATCACAGGCCGGTTCAGGGTAATAATACAGGGTGCAGATGAAAAAGAAGTTTGGAGCAAGCAGTTAAACTTTACGGTAAAAAAGAAAATAACACCATAATTATAACCATATTATTATGATCAGAAACCTTATCATCTATATTTTTCTGCTACTCCCGTTTACATGTCTTGGGCAGGTAAATATATCCGGCAAAATAGTAAACCAGGCAGATCAATCGCCGGTGGCCAATGCAAGTGTTTTTTTAAGCAATGCCACCATAGGCGCTAAAACCGCCAATGATGGCACGTTCATTTTAAACAAGGTTAAAAGTGGCAAATATGAGTTGATCGTATCTATTGTTGGTTTCGAAACCTATCGCAGGCAAATCATCGTGAATAACATCAGCATTGCTTTGCCCAATTTAAGCATCGCGCCCAAAACCATCAGCCTGATGGAAGTTAAAATAAAACCACAAAATGATGCCAACCGGCAAAAATACCTGCAGCAATTTAGGGATGCATTTATAGGTACATCCCAACTGGCCAGGCAATGTAAAATCATTAACCCCGAAATGCTGGATCTTGAATATAATGATGAAACCAACACCCTCACCGCATCATCTGTTGATTTTTTGGTTATTGAAAACCAGGCGTTGGGTTACCGGTTAAAATACCTGCTTGGCAATTTTTATAAACAAAGCAACTATTTTAATACGCTTAAAACACATTATGAAGGGTCTGTTTTTTTTGAGGAAATGCAGGGCACACCATCGCAGCAAAAAAAATGGGAAAAACAACGCCAGCGTGTTTATCAGAATTCACCCATACACTTTTTACGGTCGGTTATAGCCAACCGGATTAATGAAGAAGGTTTCCGGATTTTTCAATATGCTTATGAGCCCAACCCGTTAAGACCGGCGGACGATATAATTGCCACAAAAATAGATCACTTTACCAAACTGCAAGCAAGCAATAAACACTATGCCGATTCACTCTCCTATTGGGTTAAAAAATCAAAGCTGGATAAAACATTCCAAACCTTAAGGAATTTCCCTCTTGATCAAACGGATATACTAAAACCTACCGACCAGCCCAAAATGTATGCCCTTAGCTGCGAACTGGACGGATTACACGTTACCTATAATGAAGATGGCCACTTTAGTAAAAACGGTGCTTTAAACCATATAAACGACCCCATCAACACCGAAACTACTTTAATAAGCTTTAATACACCAAACGCTTTGGTTGATAATAATGGAGGCCTTGCCGACCCTAACAGTTTATCATTTAGCGGAGCCTGGGGGCATTACCGCGTTGCAGAGCTTTTGCCGGTTGATTATGAGGCCCCACAAAGTTTACCAACAGCCCCAGCTCCTGCTTTTGCAGAAAATGCCATAGCTAAACTAAAAACCTTTACCGACCAGCATATTAATGAAAAAACTTACCTCCATTTTGATAAGCCTTATTATGCCGCCGGCGATACCGTGTATTTTAAGGCCTATGTTACGCAGGATGATGACCACCAGCTTACAAGTTTGAGCGGTGTACTCCATGTTGATTTGATCAATACTACCAACAAGATTGATAGATCAATAAAACTCCAGTTGGCAGATGGTGTGGCCTGGGGCGATTTCGCGCTGGCCGATTCGTTGCCAAAAGGAAATTACAGGATAAGGGCCTATACCAACTGGATGCGAAACGATGGCGAAGACAATTATTTTGAACAGATTATACCGGTTGCTTCTATACGTGACTATAAAATACCAGAAAACAGTACTCAAAAAACATCGGCCGCGAATAACAAAGTCGATGTACAATTCTTTCCGGAGGGAGGCAAGCTGGTTGCTGATGTTAAATCCAAAATAGCTTTTAAGTCGATATCCCCATCGGGCTTAGGCGTTGATGTTAACGGTGTGATCGTGGATAATGAAAATAATATAGTTTCAACCTTTGTGTCTGCGCACCTGGGCATGGGGTATTTTTATTTAACCCCGCAACAAGGCAAAACTTATAAGGCCAGGCTAACCTACACAAACGGAACTCAAAATATCATAAACCTGCCCGTTATTGAAAACAAGGGTCTGGCTTTTTCTATTGATAATGATTCCATACCCAAAGCAACAGTTAGGCTACAGGCTAATAAGCTATATTTTGATGAAAATAAAAATAAGGAGTATAGGCTGCTAATCTGGTCTGGCGGTGTGCTTACTTCTATAGCTTGCAAGCTGGATAAACCCGTAGTTGATATTGATATCCTGAAAAGAAGATTACATACGGGCATTGCCACGGTTACTCTTTTTTCGCCAGAAGGAGAACCTTTGTGTGAGCGCTTAATATTTGTTCAAAATTACGACCGGTTGAATATCTCGATCAACAGTAATAAATTGGTTTACTCCAACCGTGACAAGGTAAGTATCAGTTTAAATGTAAAAAACAGGGCAGATGAACCATCCGAAGGACATTTCTCGGTATCAGTGATTGATGCGGGCAAAGTACCGGTTGATGATAATGCAGAGAACTCCATATTTGCCCAGCTGTTATTAAAGAGCGATTTAAAAGGCTTTATAGAACAACCTAACTATTATTTTAACCACATTAACCAGGAAACAACCGGAAACCTTGATCTGGTAATGCTTACACATGGTTATCGCAGGTTTCAATGGAAACCACTGTTGGATAACAGTTACCCTGCGCTTGCTTACCAACCCGAGAAAGGACTTGAAATAAGCGGCATCGCAAAAAGCATCTGGGGCAAGCCACTTGTAAACGCAACGGTATCACTTTTGCCACGGCACGGCGGTGATATTTTGAGTCAGATTACGGGCAATGACGGAAGCTTCACTTTCAGCAACCTGATTTTTACTGATAGCACCCAATTTATACTACAAGCTATCAATGCTAAAGCCGGTAATAACACAGTGCTTACTTATAATCAATATAAAAATCCGCCTGTACTTACCCGCCCTACTCTTAATAATAACGGTGATATAAACCAGCTAATGGCCATTTATTTAGATAATAGCAAAAAGCAACAGGAAAATACATTGAAATATATTGGCCGCCGGCCAATTGCACTTAAAGAGGTCAAAATAAGATCTGTAAAAAGAAATGATAATTACCGATCATCTAATTACGGTGGGGCGGGCCATGCAGACCAGGTTATTCATCGCGAAGAATTAGAAAAACTGGGGCCAGATCTTGGTTCTGTTTTGTCTCAAAAATTTCATGGCCTTGCTAAAAAAGCAGGGATGTTTATTATAGATGGCTTAGAAGTAGATAATTTCAGTAGTGTTAATATCAATGATGTAGAAACAGTTGAAGCATTATATGGCGCAAATGCAACTATTTATGGGATGAGGGTTAAAAATGGCAATGCTGTATGGGTGATAACAACAAGGCAGGGCGAAGGAAAAAAAGCGAAGGATATTCCTTCAAAAGGAATATTACCTATTACAGTTGATGGATTTTATAAAGCACGAGAATTTTACGCACCAAAATATGAAAGTAAAATAATTAATCAACCGGATTTACGATCAACCATTTACTGGAACCCTGAACTACTAACCGATAAGGACGGCAACTCTACATTTAGTTTTTATAATTCAGATGGCACAGGAACTTATCGCCTCCTGATTGAGGGAATCGATAACAAAGGCAATATTGGCCGGCAAATTTATAATTATACCGTTAATTAAGTTTTTTCAATATTGCTGCTTAATTCGATAACGATGATATTCCTGCGGAGTATTTTGCCAATGCCGTTTAATTATAATTGATTGGTGGCTTGTTCAATCTTCTACTCCAATACAAAGCTTTTATTTCAAAATACCTGTCTTTTACCATGGGTAGTAGTAATGTAGTGGCTTGCCAATACGCCCGAAGAATATTACCTTATAGCTTTGTTTGCAAGATAAATCCGAAATCAAAACATCGCAATGAACCAACTTCCCAAACGCCTTTTATCTATTGATGTACTGCGCGCCATTACCATGCTGCTCATGATATTTGTAAATGATGCCAGTGGCGTAAAGCATATACCCATGTGGATAGATCATGCGGATGGCGATGCTGATGCCATGGGATTTGCAGATACCATTTTTCCCGCATTTTTATTTATTGTAGGGCTTTCGCTGCCTTTCGCTATCAAAAACAGGATGGCTAAAGGCAATTCATTTTCATCTATATTGATCTATATCCTCACCCGCAGCGCAGCGCTTATTATCATGGGCTTTTATCATGTAAACCTGGAAAGCTATAACTCAGCAGCGAGCATTATACCTAAAGCTTTGTGGGCCATATTGATAACCATTGCATTCTTCCTTATCTGGCTTGATTATCCTACCACAATGACCAAAATAAGGCGATACACCTTTACGGGGGTTGGAATATTACTGCTCATCGCCATGGCTGTTATATATAAAGGAGGTGGCAATGAAGGATTAGTACACGGCATGCGCACTTCCTGGTGGGGTATTTTAGGCATCATTGGTTGGGCTTACCTTGTTTGTGCCTTGATCTATCTTTTAGCCAAAGGAAAAATGAATATCCTGGTAATTGCGCTCATAGTTTTTGTAGCTATAAATATTGCCAAACATACTGATATCATCAATTTTAAAATCCCTTTATTGGGCGATGCATCAGCAGTATCATTGGTAATGGGTGGTGTTATGATCTCGGGAATATATAGCCTGCTGGTATCAAAAAACAAGACACAATTACTGTGGATAATATTTGGCAGCATTGGTTTACTGCTAATCGCGTTGGGTTTATTGGTGCGCCCCTATGCCGAAGGTATTTCCAAAATACACTCCACCCCTGCCTGGATTTTTATTTGCAGTGGTATTACCATATTGGTTTTCGAACTAATGATCTTCCTGATTGATGTAAAAGGGAAAAAAGACTGGTTTAAACTAATCTGGCCTGCAGGAACAAGTACGCTTACCTGTTACCTGATGCCCTATTTCCAGGTATTTATTCTGATGTTGTTCCATATCAAATACCCAGAGATATTAAATAACGGGATCATCGGTTTAGTGCGAAGCATGGCTACTGCTTTTATACTGATTGCCATAGTTGGCTTAATGGAAAAGAAACGCATCCGTTTAAAAATTTAAAACCCTAAATCCTCATATCACCTTTTAAAATAACCTAACCATGATCACTTTACTTTTAAGAAAAAAGACATTAACAATAAAAGCAACCTTTTGCCTTATATTATTTTTAACGCCTGCTTTTATCCTTCAAGCGCAGCTTAAAAAATCCAAATACGTAGTAATTGGCTACGTTGGCGGCTATCGGGGATTAACCGATATGAGCATGGTAAACCCCGAAAAACTTACCCATATTAATTATGCCTTTGTAAATGTGCGCAACAATCGGGCATGGCTCACGCATGAACGTACCGATACCATCAACTTCCGAAATCTTTTAATGTTAAAAAAGAAAAACCCGGACCTGAAGATCCTGATTTCCATCGGCGGGTGGACCTGGAGTAAAAACTTCTCCGATGCGGTACTTACCGATACCGCTCGTAAGGCTTTCGCGGCCAGCGCGGTTGATCTCATCCGCAAATACAAACTGGATGGTGTTGATATAGATTGGGAATACCCCGGTTTGCAGGGTGATCATAACATAGTACGCAAGGAAGACGAGCAAAACTATACCCTCATGTTTGCCGATTTAAGAAGAGAGCTTGATGCACTTGAAAAAGAAACCGGCAATAAAAAACTCCTAACCGCGGCAGTAGGTGGCTTCAGCCGTTTTCTGCAGCACACAGAAATGGGTAAAGTTTCCCAATACCTTGACTATATTAACCTCATGACCTATGATTATTTCCAGGATACCCTGGGTATTGCTGTACATCATACCAACCTGTTTGCCTCTGACAAGTACAAAACCGATAACTCTGCCGATAAAGCGGTATCAGCTTATCTTGCACAGGGAGTACCCGCCAGCAAACTGGTTATGGGCATCGCGTTTTATGGCCGGTCGGTAATGGTAAAGGATTCGGCCCAAAATGGCGTTGGCATGAAAACCGGTGGACATATCTGGGTTGGCGGCTATACCCATTTAAAAGATAGTCTGCTCAACCGAAATGGTTTCACTTATTACCGTGACAATGCTGCCGGTGCCCCTTACTTATTTAAAGCAAGCACCAAACAGTTTATCACCTTTGACGACGAATGGTCGGTAAAAAATAAATGCCAGTATATGGTTGATCACCAAATGGCCGGTGTAATGTTCTGGGAGTATGCCGATGATAAAAAAGAATATTTGTTGGATGCGATAGATGAGCGGCTGGAGGCTAAATAAAACATTATCATACTTGGGGCATAAAATCCCAGAGGACATTTAAAGGAAAATAACGTTTTGAAAGGTTTGTCATCCTGAACGCAGTGAAGGATCTAATCGCAGACTTTACAGAACGAAGAAGCATGACGAACAATAGATCCTTCACTGCGTTCAGGATGACAAAAGCTTTTTTGTAAACACATATCATTGGTAACCTATTGATTTCCGCAGGCTGTACAAGAAGAATATCCATGCCGAATAACAGATCCTTCCCGCCATGACGACAAAAGCTTTCTTAATATTTATTAGCTTAAATACTACTTCCTCTCTCCCAACCACATTATGGCGTTCTCAAACAACTTATTTTGTATATCGGATGTAAAGATCATATCACCGTGCCCCATGTTGATATAAAGCATTTTGTATTTGGTGTTAGTCCAAACTACAGGGATATCTCCCCCTCTCAGGATATCCTTTTTTCCCAAAGGATAATTAGCAGTATCGAGCGTTAACAACACTTTTACATCCTTGTTTAACCGCGGACTGGGTAACCATCCGTACCATTCATTTATGGGCGATACAAAATGAGCCGGTATACCTTTTGCAATTGGATGTTTGGGATCATCCACTATCAGTTTTGCGGGCAATGGAGGCCAGCTATTATTGTAAAATACAGCGCTACCCAAAAAGCTCACAAACCAGGGCCATTTGGTGTATTTATCATTATAGCCCGCTACGTGAAAACCCAGCCAGGCTCCGCCATTATCCATATATTTTACAAAAGCTGCGCGCTGCATTTCATTCTGCGGAAAATCATTAAGCCAGATGATTAATTGATATTTTTTGAGGTACTCATCATTTACATTCTTCCAGTTGGTGGTGGTATCCAACACAAAACCATTTTTAGCAGAGAGGGTTGTAAAATGCTTAATGGCATCATTGGCAAAATCCACATGATCCGATTCCACCGTTGTGGTGTAAAGCGCCAGCACCCTAAATTTTGGAGTTTGGGCATGCGCTAATGAGCATAGCGCCACAGCTGTGATCAGGCTTAAAATTTTCTTTAGCATAGTCTCTTGTTCTAATATTAATTACCTACCGGCGGCCCACAAAATTGAATTGGTAACCAACCTGACCCATGCAGGATTATCCAGCAGATTTGGCGAGTGCCCCATAAAAATATATACGTTGCGGGCTTTAACATGTTCGTTGGTCCAAACAACCGGGTGATCACCCATTTTAACGTCACCTTGGGGCTCATAGGTTGATTCATCCACACTGGCCAGCACATGCACATGAGTACGCGGACTTTTGTCATAAGTATACCACTCCTCTTGTTCAATAAGGAAAGAGGCAGGAACGCCACTCATTACAGGATGCTGTTTATCCTCCACATTTACTTTTCCTTTAGCAAAGGTGGCTATGTATGCCTTCCAGCTTATTCCGCCCATAAAATCCGAGAACCATTGCCATTCGTGATAGCCATCAAATTCGCCCAATAACGTGGCATGGTGAAACCCTACCCAGCCCCCCTTACCCTCATCAATGTATTTTTTAAAGGCAGCCATCGCTTTATCTGTCCAGGCGTATGGTGCATAATCAAGCTGGAGAAAAAGTTGGTACTGACTTAAAAACGCGTCATCAATTTTATCAGTGTTTTGGATATAATCAATGGTAAAACCCTTTTCGGTAGCCAGCTTATCCAGCCATACTTTGGCCCGTTTTGAAAACTCAATATGATGCCCACCATTCTCATATAATGCCAATACCTTAAAATGTTTGGGCTGGGCCATCAAATTAAATGAAGCCAAAAGCAAGATGAGAAACAGTATTTTTTTCATTTGATATGATTATTGGTCGATGCTTTGTTTTAATGATAATATGAGCTGCAATGTATTTTGATCGAGCCCGGTGAATAGTCTTTTATCCTCTAAGGACCATGGATGCCCCTGACGATAATCCCACCAGCGGTATGATATTTTTGAATATTCGTTACTGATACCTTTCTCTATAGGTTTTTCATAATAATTATTGGTTACTATAGCGTAACCCGAATCTGTTAACTTGATGTTTACATCAAACTTAAGCCAGTAATAATTACCTGTGTCGCTGGTGATCACTTTAAACACGCCAATACCTTTTATCTCTCCGGTATTTTTATCAGATGAATAGAGTTTTGGTGGTTCATCAGGAAAAGTTTTGGCAAACCATTTTTCGGCGCGTGCAAATACCTCGCTTTTACTTTTATTTGTGGTGAACGCTTGCTCATAATTGATCTTTCCATTTTTCATTGGGATGGATATTTTTGCGGTATCCTGCTGGGCATAATTTGCCAATGGAGTCAGCATATATAAAGTAAAAAGCAATAGCCCGGATTTTATTTTTTGCTTCATAATTGGGGTATAAGGTTTATACTGTGCGCCGTATCTGCATTTCAAATATCAATATTAACTATTACAAAAAGCCCGGGATAACGCCCTACTTTACCACTACGATGAGGTGTTTGCTGTTTCTGATTAAAAAGTTTCGCCTATAATTGTTTTCAGTTAGCAACAATGCTGCAGTTATGAAAACCTTAACCTTATCACTTCTTACCCTTCTAATTATCTTTTTCAGCAGTTATACGCTCTTAGGTCAAACCCCTAAACCCCGTTTTAAAGCTATTGCCATTGCCGAAACAGGTGGCGGCCATGCCCGGTTTGATACGGCTGCCCGCATCTGGCTCAATAAACTGGCTATCGACAGTAATTTCACAATCGATTACATTAGTGATACCAAACCTATCACCAAAGATTTTTTGAAGCAATACCAACTCTTCATCCAGTTAGATTATCCACCATATCCCTGGGGAAAGAAAGCTCAGGAGGCTTTTAAAAACTACCTGGAACAGGGAAAAGGCGGCTGGATAGGTTTTCATCACCCCACCTTGCTGGGTTTTTTTGATGGCTACCCTATGTGGCAGTGGTACTCGCAATTTATGGGCGGCATCGAGTTTAAAGATTGTATTCATGGCGGGACCACCGCCTCTCTTAAAATAGAAGACTTAAGCCACCCAGCCCTAAAAGGTTTACCTACTACCTTTAGCACTAAAGATGAATGGTATACATATAATAAAAGCCCCCGCGCCAATGTACATGTGCTGGCCAGTATTGACGAAAATTCCTTTGTGCCAAACATCAACATTAAAATGGGAGATCATCCCGTGATCTGGACCAATGATCATCTAAAGGCCAAAAACATCTATATTGCCATGGGGCATTTTCCAGAACTTTTTCAGGATAATAATTTTACCACACTCGTGATAAATTCAATATTTTGGGCAGTGAAAAAGTAGCCAGCTTAAACAGCTGTCTTTCATCCTTATTGCGGGGTGTGCACTAATGATAACATCGACAATTCCTCTACATAAATACTACAAGTAACACCATTTATAGCTAAATACTCCCCTACATTTTATTCTAAGGCACATTATCTGAAAATCTTTAATTAAATTTCATCCAGATTACCTTATAAGCCGTAATAACCCTGTTGATGAAAAAAATTGCCCTGCTTGTTCTTGTTTACAATGCCTTTATTTTTACTGCGATAGGGCAAACTACCATCGGAATACCGGCAATTAAAAACTACACACATGCCGATTTTAATGCCAGCACCGAAATCTACGATGCAAAGCAGGACAGGAACGGCATCTTATATTTTGCAAATAATGATGGATTACTCACTTTCGATGGCAGTTACTGGAAAATTTATCCCCTGCCCAACAAGGCGGCTATAAAATCATTAGCTATTGATCCATCGGGCCGGATTTTTGCAGGCGGACAGGATGAGATTGGTTACTTTTTCCCGGATGCTCATGGTATTTTACATTTCCACTCCATAAAACAACTCATGCCGCAAAAAGCAAGGCAGTTTGCAGATATATGGGGCATAGTACTCTACAAAAACGAAGTTTTCTTCCGTACCATTGAATGTGTGTTTGAATACAGTAATAACGAAATAAAAACTTTTGACGCACCCGGTGGATGGCGCTTGCTTGACTATGCAGGCGGGCAATTACTTGCAGAGGATAAGGATGAGGGCCTAATGACTTTTAAGGGTTCGCAATGGCAGCCATGCAAAACAAATTTGCTTACTGCAGAATTGCATATAACCGGGGTAATGAATTATAAACAGGATACGGTATTGGTAACTACCTTAAAAAAAGGATTATTCTTACTTACTGGTAATACCCTCATCAAAAAAATAACGGCCATTGATCAATTTTTAAACAACGACCTGGTAAGTTGTGCCAGAAAGATAGATAACAACCGTTATGCCATCGGCACAAAGGCCCAGGGGCTTTTTATAATTGACGAAAAAGGCAAGCTTATTGAAAGATTTTCTACCGCAGATGGCTTACAGAGCAATAACATCCTCACGCTACTCCCCGATAAGGATAAAAATCTATGGCTTGGATTAGAGAACGGTTTGGATTTCATTAATTACAGTTCAGCTATAAAACACATTTACGCCAGTAAACAAAACCAGGTAAAAAGTAACGCCATTGGCATATTTAACAACAAACTATACGTCGGTACGTCCGATGGACTGTTTAGTGCCTCATTAGATAAGCAGCAAAAAGATTTCAGCAATAGTAAAAGCTTATTTACCGAAGTACAGAATACCCGGGGCCAGGTATGGAGTTTAGCACAGGTAAATAACTACCTTTTAATGGCCCATGAAGATGGAGCTTTTGTAATCAAAGGCAACCAGGCCGAACCTATCACTACCGGACAGGGCGCCTGGAAGTTTGTTTCAATTCCCTTATCACCAGATATTATTGCGGGCACTTATACTGGCTTGCAGTTACTCAAAAATAATGGTGCAGAATTTAAAAATGATGGTAAAATTGAAGGCATTTATGAGTCGCTATCGAACTTAGCCAGGGATAATGGCAATGTGATATGGGCATCGCATCCCTATAGGGGCGTTTACAAATTCCAGCTTTCTGCCGATAGAAAAAAGATCATCCGTTATACCCAGTATACCGATAAAAACGGATTGCCGTCAGTATTAAATAACCAGGTATACTTTATTAAAAATAAAACACTTGTTGCTACCGAAAAGGGCGTTTACGAATACAATGCCGCCAGCAATAAATTTGAAGTATCGGCCTATTTTAAACCTATTTTTGGTATTTCGCCTATAAAAAATCTGACAGCAGACAGCTACGGCAACATCTGGTTTGTTAACGACCAACGGATTGGGGTAATGGATTTCAGCAAGCCATCAGCAGGTAAACCATACAGCGTGATTTATTTTCCTGAGCTCGCGGGGCAAACTATTAAAGGTGCTGCTTATTTATATCCCTATGATATGGAGAATATCTTCATCGGTTCAAATAATGGCATTTTCCACCTCAATTATCGTCAGTATGTTAAATCAGAAACCAAACTAAACGTGCTGCTCACCTCAGTAAAAGCCATTGCCGAAAAAGACAGTTTGATCTTCGGAGGCTACTTTATGAAAGGCGACCATATTACTAACTTGCAAAACACCAGGCAGATAATCAGTGTATCCAAACATTGGAACTCTTTTCATTTTGAATATTCATCTACCCTGTTCGCACAAAAAAGCAATGAGGAGTTTACCTATAAACTGATAGGATTTGATGACGAATGGTCAAAATGGTCGATAAAAACCGAGAAAGATTACACCAACCTGCCTTACGGCAAATACACCTTTTCGGTAAGGGTGCGTAACAATCTGGGCAACTCATCTCCTGCAGTTAATTACACTTTTATTGTAGAGCCGGCCTGGTACCAAACTATCCTGGCTTACTTCTTTTACATTTTATTAGCGGTTTATGCCCTTTATTATGCTTACAAGGCACAACACAAACGCTTTGAACTACACCAACAAAAACACGAGGAAGAACAACGCCGCCTAAGTTACCTGCACAGCCTGGAACTGGATAGGAATGAGAAAGAGATCATCGCGCTTAAAAATGATAACCTGCAAACTGAGCTGAACTTCAAGAACA
Organism: Mucilaginibacter sp. P1_A3; assembly: GCF_056406855.1. Taxonomy (NCBI): domain Bacteria; kingdom Pseudomonadati; phylum Bacteroidota; class Sphingobacteriia; order Sphingobacteriales; family Sphingobacteriaceae; genus Mucilaginibacter; species Mucilaginibacter sp. P1_A3. The sequence continues at coordinate 321,864 of NZ_JBFTZJ010000002.1, read as the reverse complement.
AAGAATTGGCTACCATCACCATGCAGCAGGTAGAACGGGGCCGCATCCTGCTGAATTTAAAAGAGGAATTAACCAATATCATCAAAAAACTAAAACAACCCGATCTTACCCACGAGTTCAGGAGCGTTTTTCGTTTACTGACTGACTCTGAGAAAAAAGACGATGACTGGAACAGCTTCGCCATTTATTTTGACCAGGTTCACAACAATTTCCTCACCACCATGAAGGCCAAATTTCCCTGCCTAAGTGCTACCGATCTGAAGCTTTGTGCCTACCTGCGACTCAACCTAACCTCTAAAGAAATAGCACAGCTGATGAACATTTCGCTCAAAGGAGTCGAAATCAGCCGATACCGGGTTCGAAAAAAACTGGTTTTAACTACCGAGATTAATTTGTATGATTTCCTGATCGAAATAACTAAATAAACATCTGCTAATCTGCCCCTAAACTTTTCACAGGATTTATCCCTATCGACCGAAACAGTGCGAAATATAACGATATCAAGTAATTCAATACAAACTACTTGTATATTCTACCCATCGTCGCATCGTCAAAAATTACTTTCTTTAATTCTTCTATGTCTATGGCTCCCTGGTGGCGATAAACTACTTTCCCATCCGGGTCAACTAACATGGTATAGGGTAAGGCGCCGTCCCATTTAGGGTCAACGGCTTCAATCATTTTATATTTATCATCGCCGGTGTACAGGTAATTAAGGCCGGATGCCTGTTTGCTTTTCAAAAAGCTCAGCGCCTTATCCTTGCGTGCGGGATCATCGGCGCTGATAGTTACAAGTTCGAGGCCCCTGTCGCGGTACAGATGCATCAGGGTTACCAGGTCTGGAAATTCGGCCACACAGGGACCGCACCATGTTGCCCAAAGGTTAATGAGCCTTAGTTTATCCGTTTTATTTTTAACAAGGTTCACAATACCTGCGGCGTCAATAGTATCCAACTTAACAGGTTCATTGGCCCAGGTTACCGCAGCTTTTTGGATCCAATCTTGCTTCTCGGCCCATTTAATAGAGCACCCGAAGGTTTTAGTTACCGGCACAGCAACTTCCTTGCCCGCCAGCAACGCGTCGATAGCATTACGGGCATCCAGCGATTTGGGTGTTTTGGCCGGGTTTTCCATATCATCTATCCGGCCGTTATAACGTAACTTTCTATCCTGATCAAAAACAAAAATATGCGGTGTAGCTACGGGGCCATATTTATTTGAGGTAATCTCGGTTTCGCCATCATACAGGTACGGGAAATTAAAATGCCTTTGCTTAGCCCTTATTTTCATATCTTCAAATGAATCGCCCACATCGCTGTAACCCAATTCATCTAAACGCAAAGAGGCCGGATTGTTGGGATTGATGGCAACCACCGTTACGCCTTTACCGGCATAATCGCCGTTAAGCTTCACCAGTCTATCCTCATAAGCCTGCGATGTGGGGCAATGGTTACAGATAAAAACCACGACCAGCACCCTGGCATCTTTAAATGACTGTAAGGAATACGTTTTGCCATCTATACCGGGCAAATTAAAATCGGGCGCCGGAGAGCCGGTTGCCAGCGTGGTGTGGTTTACCTGCGCTGTTGCAAAAACTGCTGAAAATAGCAGCAAAAACAATAGTAGGGCATTTTTAATTAGCTTCATGTTTCATCAAATTAATTATTCATGTAAGGCAACAGCCAGCAGATACCAGGCAGTATGCGGCAGCCACTGCTCGGCCCAGCGCCAGTCATAATCTTTGTGAATCTGGGCGTATGACAGGTTAAAATCGATATCATTCTCATCATTGAGGCCCGATGTTATACCGTTTACTATACCACCGGGCGCATTGGTATACTCAAACGTGCCGAAGAAGCCGTAAGCCGGGTTATTGTGACCCGTGCCTTGCAGCATACTGGCATCAAATGGATTGAGCCCCAATACCCAGTTCAACTGGTCAATGGCGAATGTTTCCAGTTGATCATGAAAGGGCTTATCATCCATAAACAAACTGGCAGCTAATCTTGCTGCGGTAGCCATTGATGATAAACGTGCATTCTCGCCCTGCCACCATGGCGAGGCATCGCTGCCCTGCGGAAAGAAAAATGATGTGCGCCTTTTACCCAAAGTATCCTGCACCAACTGCCTGCTGTAACCAAACGGGTTATTCACCTCCTGCGTCACCTTTAATTCAAACTCAAAAGAGCTTTTAATGGCTTTTTTTATGGCAGCCTGCATGCCCGCATCGGCATAAGGGTAATAATAGATCAAACTGGTTACCGGCAAACCTGCATCAGACGGGTGGAAGAAAGGGCGATCAGTACTATCTGCCCGCCAATAATTTTTATAATCACCCCAGTTGGATAAACGGTTTATTAAGTTATTAGCGCGCTTGGTTGCGGCAACTAAATACTCCGGTTTTTTGCTGGCTTTATATAATTCTGTAGCTGCAGTTAAGGCACAGTAGTCATCAAGAATATTTTCTTTACCATCAAAGGTCATGAGCTTATTGTTGGCCTGCAGAAATTTAAAGGCGTTTTCGGCAGCCTGCAGGTATTGGGCATTGGTAAAATCGCCGCTTGCTTTTGCAGATGATGCCATAGCAAGTGCGGCTATCGCTATACCACCGCCCGATCTAAAACTGGTCTGGTAGCGATGCCAGTCGTTGTTTTGCGCATCATTTTTCAGCGTTTGATCTTTGGTTTGTTTGATGCGGTATGATGCATCTTCGGCCCGGATCACCCTGTCTTTCGCCAGCTTGCCCGGCCCCGGGGCCGATACCGACCTATAGAACGATCCATCCTTCGCCTGCATCCGTACCAGGTAATCTGCACCGTAAATAGCTTCGTCCAAAACCCTGCGGTTGATTTGCCTAAAATCGGTTACCGTTTTTTTATTAAGCAATTCGTTGGTTTTAAATAAACTATAAACCACCAGGGAGATCTGCTGTGGGTTAAAATACAGGGAGAACGACAAATGCGAAAGATGCTTACCATAATCGCCGGTAGCATCATACCAGCCGCCATGGGCATCAACGGTATCGGTAGTTTTACCTGCCAACAACAGGTGATGATCGGCCTTATCTATCTCCCCCGCACTGCGCTGCCCTTTAAAATAGTAAACCACATCGGACATAGTTGCCTGCTCCAAAACATTTTTACCAATCCTGAAAGGGTACGAACTTATCTTTTTTCCAGGCAGATCTACCTGGACCCTGTAAATACCATCTGTGTTAAAACCACTGAAATCAATTGTATAAAATTCCCGGCCTTTCCAGCCATTCACCTTACCACTGTAAACAGGCTTACCAGTAAATACGGTTTTATCAGCTTCATCCAACAATTCAAACGAGCTGATGGTATACTGCCTATCAGTTACCACAATTGCTTTTTTTGCCTGCGTATCTTCATACCCCACCTGGTTGGTAACTACTTTTACGTTTTGCGCCAGGGCAATGCCCGGCAGCGCTATCGTTATTAGGAAAGATTGTATTTTTTTATTGATCATATGCTTATTTTAATCATATCTATTTCAAGTCTTTTCTATAGGGCCGCCTTCAGAAACACACCCCTCCGCCCCTCTCGAGAGGGGAATCGCACCGCCCCTTGCTTTTACTTCTTGTTTAGTTCTCGCTCCATCACTTTACCTCTACCGAATATAATGAATTATGCCCGGTGATGTACAGCGTTTTACCACTCTTACCGCCAAATGCCAATCCTGTTGGTCGTTCCGGTACTTTTATTATGTTGATCTGCTTGCCGGCGCTATTGTATTCATAAATTTCACCATCAGCAATAAACACATTGCCAGCCGCGTCAGTTGCAGATGCAAACTCGCCACGCTCGGCAAAGTATTTCAGGTTGCTTAAATAACCTTCCTTACTCACATCCATTTGAACGGTACGCTTATCATATTCATCAGTAGTGTAAACCGGTTTACCCGGATATGCCGCTGCCAAAGCGCTTGCACGGGCCAGGTCATATACCACCGGGATAATAGTTACCCCATCTGGTGCTACAAAACATTCGGTTGGTTTATTTACTGATACGGTATTAAAATCATGATAGTCCCTCCAGCGGTGTGCAGGGTACAATGCACGATAAATGGATTTGCCAATCGGCATCGCTTCTTTTTTAAGGGCGCTAATAGTTTCATCGGGGTTCTCGGGGTCAATACTATAAGCCATACTGGCAAAGCCGGAGTTTCCCCATCCGCTGAATGATGTACCGGCGGCATCAGCTGGATTCTTAAACTCTTCCTGCCGGCCATTGATCAAATAGCCTGGTTTGGGTACATATTTAAAAACCACCAATAGTTTATCGTTCTGATCGCAAGCCAGTGAAAGTGGTTCCCATGGATAATCGGCCAATAAACTAATGGTTTCTGTATTTACATCCCACTTATAAATGCGGCGCATCCGGGCTTCGCTAAAATAAATATTGCCTTTGCTATCGGCACAAATACTGCTAGCAAACTCAAACCCTTTGGCCAACTGTTTTACATTGCCAATTTCGGTAGTCGATTTCAGCTTCCCGCTAATAAACAGCCTTGCAAACTCCCAGGGCCGCACCTCCATATTGGTGCCAATATCATATAAGGGGTTGGTAGTAGTATATTTTATCTGGCTGTAATTATGCATGTTAAGCAACTCTACGTTTTTGTTGTTCCAGCTCCTGATGGCATAAGGATAAGGCTTATTCACCCTGATCACCCTAAACATATACAAATTGGCAAAAACCATATCGCTGGTATGCTCCAGCTCCAAAGGCTGGCACTCGGTACTTTCGCGGCTTTCTTCTTCCAATTGCAGGGCGTAAACCTTCCAGTTAGCTACCTTATTAAACCGTACTTCGTTACGTACATGATGCTCAACAGATAAGGCATAAATTCTGCCGGGAGTACTGGTATTAGACACATAAACACCGGCAGTAGCATAAGTATTTGCCGACCAAATATTTTTAAATGTGCCTCCTCCTCCATCAGTTATCCAAAGGCTCCAGTATTGGGTATCCCACATGTCACTATCATTTCCGCGGTACAATCCAGCACCATCTTTTACGCCTGGCTTATTCATCCCACCATGCCCACCTAAAAATTTCACATCGTTGAGGTATGATTTTTCGCCGGCCATCCATTTACACGCCACCGCCCTTGGGTTAATCCGGCCCGTAGAAATACCTATACCGGTAATAATATTGGAGCCACCTTTTGAGGTTTCAATCATAGCGATAGCTTTGCCAAAACCACCAAAGGCCGGCGTATTATCTGCAATCAATATTTGGGTTGCTATTGGGTTTAAGCCAATGAGTACCGTATTGGATTTAAGCTTTAAAGTTTCGGTAATGCGGTATTGACCCTGCGGCAAATAAATGGTTGCATATTTATCAATAGCATCCTGCAGAGCCCTGGTATCATCGGTAACACCATCACCTTTAGCGCCAAGCGATTGTAGGTTTGCCCAGGTGGCTATTGCAGGAAAATCCGGTATATCTTTTATTGCAGGCGGAGGAAATACCTGCAATGGTTCAATTTCATTAGTAGTTTTATAAACAGGATCGGCGTTAAGGTCATCAATCTGCAAACCGTAGGTAAAGTTTCTTATTTTATAGATAGGCCCCACTCCCTTTGTCTGAGTTCCGCTGCGGCGGTAGCTGGCCAAAACCGGCACATCGCGGCACAGCACATTACGCAGGCTGATCTGGTTAAAAGCGTTATCCTCGTTGCTGATAATAATGGCCGGGCCGCTTACCTTATCAAAACTGCAATCCTCCATAAACAGTTTTTCATGATAGTTTGGGTTAATATCAATCACCGTTGGCACGTTTTTAACATTCATGCGCACGATGGTAAGCCCGGCTTCCTGTGTGCGTATCGCGGCTTTACGCTGACCTTCAAAATAAGTATCCACCATCATAAATTGCCAGCCGGGCGATGGTTTGGTGGTGTAAATGCCATAATCGCCATTAAAAAAGCGCACATCTTCCATTTCGTTACCCACATCAAACATGCCTGCCTTGCCTTTGCCCGCATCAATATCCACATGGGCAATAAAACTATGCTGGGCATAATGCGTACGCAGGACAACAGCAACCGGGTTGCCGTCTTCAATTTTCAGGTTGACGTTTGATAGCGCACTATAAAAGGTAGATGCCCCGGCATCGTAAACCTCTTCGCCTGGTTTGGAGATATTATTCACAAACCAGAACATGTATTTAGCCTTCCCTTTATCTGCAGTATCGGCTTGCTGAAAGCCGGGGGAGTTTTTGGCCAGGATAATAACCGGTCGCGTTTTACCGTAACCAATTAACCGTACCGCCCTTGGCACAAAAATGGTTTTACTGATGAGGTACTTCCCTTCGGGGATAAAAAGCACGCCAAAATTATTTTTATCCTTTACATCATTAATTGCCTGCTGCAAGGCATTAGATACATCCGTTTTGCCATCTGCTTTAATAGCATACTTATCAGGCGTAAAATAAACGGCCTCCTTATCATTTAAACGCTGCTGGTAAAATGACCGGCCTACACCAAATCCAGGTTGATGGGCGGGCGGTTTGCCAAAACTTGCAAAGCAGGTTAAAACCAATAATAAAAATAGTAATAAGGTGTTTTTCACGTTGGTAAATGTTAGGTTGGTTTAATTGGTATTTAAACTTTAATGATGTTATATCTATTTCTTCTTCCAAACAAAAATCATCATAAGTATTTTCCATTGCTAATTTGCACAGCCCTACATCACCACTACCCATATAAATATTACAGCCGCCAATTTATATCCGTTAACAATCCGTTATCAGGGCAAAATTGAAAGCTAAATAAGCCATTTACTATTTTTACCTGTAGTGCTGTAAATCGCCATTTACTAAGCGATAAATACCTTTAAATAAGACTGTTAAATTATATGTAGTGGTAATGTAGTGTATGCAAACTATAAATTAGTTTAACTTTATAGCATACTTGCACCGTATTAGAACCTGAATTAAGCGCCAGCCAAAGCGTTTACCCATAAGTTTGATAAAACGGTTTTATTGCTGCCCAGTGTTGGCTTGCAATAAACCGCTGTAACCTTTAAAGTATGAGAAAATTCCTGATAGCTACACATGGAGCCTTTGCCAATGGGGTAAAATCCTCCCTTGAAATTATCATTGGCGAAACCGAAAACCTATTCCTGATCGGGGCTTATTTAGACCAGAACGTTTCTGTGGAAGATGAGCTGAAACCTATCCTGGATAGCCTTAGTGATGATGATGAACTGATCATTTTTACTGATCTGCTTGGCGGAAGCGTAAATAACATTATGCTAAGGGAAGCACTGCGCAAAAATGTACACATCCTTTCGGGCTTTAATTTACCCTTGTTAATTGAAGTTATTTTAAGCGATAATGATACCCCAGTTGCCGAAGTGATAGAAAGCGCCATTGAAAATGCCAAAGCACAGCTTGCCTATGTCAATAAACTCATAGAAGAACAACAAAACAACCCTGACAATGATTAAACTGATACGGATAGACGACAGATTGGTACATGGGCAAGTAGCGTTTACCTGGACGCCTGCCCTTAATGCTGATTGTTTAGTTGTGGCCAATGATAAAGTGGCAAAGGACGAGTTCATGAAAATGACGCTTGGCCTGGCTAAACCCGCATCGGCAAAGTTGCTGATCAAATCACTGGCTGATGCCGCTATTTTTTTGAATGATCCCCGCGCCCAAAACCTTAAAATTTTACTCATCGTTAATTCTGTAAGGGATGCGGCTGTTTTGGTTGATGAAATAAGCGGCATCAGATCGATAAACTTTGGAGGGATCCGTACTAAGGAAGGCACCCGATCAATTTCAAAAGCCATCGCTCTTACCGACGAAGATATTTTAATTATAAAAGAAATGCTGGCTAAAGGACTTGAGCTGGAAGTAAGACAAGTACCTACCGATAAAAAAGTAATGATAGAAACATTAATACCCCAATAAAGTGTTTACAACATTCCTTCTCCTTACCCTGATAGCCGTTTTTGGGCATTTGGAGGATTTTTTGGGAACTACCCTTTTGAGCAGGCCTTTAGTATTAGGGCCGCTGGTGGGTTTGGTTTTGGGAGATGTTAAACAGGGGGTAATGATTGGTGCTACGCTGGAACTAATCTTCATGGGCAATATTAAGGTGGGTGCTGCTATCCCTCCCGATATTATTACCGGTGGTGTGCTGGGTACTGCTTTTGCCATTCTATCGCACAAAGGGCCCGCCATCGCCCTGGCTTTGGCTGTGCCAATATCCATTTTAGCCGAAATGGTAATTAGCGGCCTGTTTGTTTTCCGGGCCATCTACAATAAAAAATTTGCACAATATGCAGATCATGGAGATTATGAAAGTATTCAACGGCTGCATATTCTATCCGGCCTGTTAAAACCCCTGCTCATGGGGATCATCGTTTTTGTAGCCCTTGAAACAGGCTCAACCGCTATTAAATCATTTTTAAATCTCATACCCGCATGGGTACAATCAGGCCTGCAGGTGGCGGGTAATATGCTGCCTGCGCTGGGTTTCGCGCTGCTGATGAACCTGATGTTCAATAAAAAAGTTGCCCCATATTTTTTCCTGGGGTTTATGCTGGCTGCCTTTTTAAAGCTGCCCATAATTGCCATTGGAGGGCTTGGTGTAATTATAGCGCTGATAGTTACCCAGGCCCCGCCTAAACCAGTAACTGCCGCGGATAATGACTTTGATTTTGACGATCCTCCTGCCGAAAGTATCCCGGCACAACCTCAACACATGTTAAGCAAGGGTATATTGCGTAAATTATTTTTCCGCTCGCTTACATTAGAGGCCAACTTTAACTTTGAAACATGGCAGAATACAGGCTTTGTATTTGCTATGATACCCGTGCTAAAAAAACTCTATCAAACCAAGACCGAAATGTCAAAAGCACTTATAAGACATTTGCAATTATTCAACACAAGCCCGTACGGCTCAACGTTAATCATAGGTATTACTGCAGCCATGGAAGAGCAAAATAAGGCAGATAAAGATTTTGACGAGGATTCTATCAGTTCGGTAAAATTAGGTCTTATGGGGCCACTGGCCGGGGTGTTTGATTCTTTGTTTTGGGGTACATTCAAGGTTATCGCTGCCGGGGTGGGTACTTCGCTGGCTATAAAAGGCAATATATTAGGGCCTCTGCTTTTCCTGTTGATATTTAATGTACCTCATTTGCTCTTGAGGTATAATCTCACGTTTATAGGCTACAATACCGGCACCAGATTTCTGCAAAACCTTGCGAAGAACAATGTGATGGACAGGCTTACAGCAGGCGCGGCTATTTTAGGACTAATGGTGGTCGGCGCCATGCCAGCCACACTAATGGTTATCAAAACACCACTGAGCATTGGTAGTTCATCATCGGCGGTGTCGGTTCAAGGTATCCTTGACCAGATATTACCTGCCATGATACCGCTTGCACTTACCTTTTTGGTATATTATTTTGTAAAAAAGCAGGTTAAAACCACATGGCTGTTGTTAGGCTTATTGGCGCTGGGCTTTATAGGCAGTATAATCCATTTGTTTGTATGATATTAACTCGCACAGGCGCATCTCCCGGAATTGCAATAGGCAATGCTTATGTGCTTAAAAAGCAGGAAGCCGCCTTAACAGGGCTGGTATTGACTGATGACTCGGCCATCGCCTTCGAAATTGAGAAATTCGACACGGCTGTAAATAGTTCCTTAACAGAAATAAACATCATGATTGATAGTTATGATGAAGACAATGGCAATGAGGGCCTGGAAATATTGGAAACTCATGTAGAGTTGTTGAGCGATCCGCAAATTAAAGAAGATGTTACCCAAAAAATAACGACAGAAAAGAGGAACGTAAACGACGCGGTTATAGCAGTAATTGCTGATGCCGTTGCCATGTTTAAAGGCATGGACAATGAATACCTGCAGGCCCGCGCGGCAGATGTACAGGATATTGGCAACAGGATTTTAAAAAACTTAAACCTTACCGGCAAAACCGCTGCAAGGATATATCAGCCCAACACTATAATTATTGCAGAAGACCTTACTCCATCTGATACCATTAGCATGGATATTGCCCATGTTATTGGTTTTGCAACGCAGGCCGGCAGCAAAACATCGCATGCTGCTATTATTGCCAAATCAAGAGGTATTCCGGCAGTAGTTGGTTGCGGAGACACATTGGCAAACATTAAAAACAACGATCACCTGATTCTTGATGGCCAAACCGGTGAAATCATCATAAACCCGGATGAGGAAACCATTATTGAATACCAGGTAAAAAAGGAGAACTGGCTTGCCGAAACGGCTTTATTAAAGTCGCTGAAAAATAAAGCGGCGATGACTACCGACGGCACAGCGATACAACTATTTGCAAACATTGCCAATGCTGATGATATGGAACATGCCCATAGCTTTGGAGCTGAAGGCAGCGGGCTGCTGCGTACTGAATTACTATTTATGGGCCGCGATTCGTTACCAACAGAGGAAGAACAATTTACATTTTATAAAGCAGTAGCGTTAAAAGCAAAAGGCAAACCGGTTATTGTGCGTACACTGGATATTGGGGGTGACAAACAATTGCCCTATTTTAATTTCCCTGCCGAACAAAACCCCTTTTTGGGCTACCGCGCCATCAGGATCTGTTTGGACAGAACTGATATTTTCATTACACAGTTAAAAGCTATATTACAGGCAAGTACATTTGGAAAACTTAAGATCATGTTCCCGATGATAGCTAATGTACAGGAGATCCGCGCGGCGAAAGCAATATTGAGCCAGGCTATGGAAGAACTGGATAAAGCTGGTATCGGTTTTGATAAAACTATCGGGATAGGCATCATGATCGAAATCCCCTCTGCAGCTATCACAGCCGATCTGCTGGCCAAAGAGGTTGATTTTTTCAGCATCGGCACAAATGATCTTTGCCAGTATACTTTGGCTGTTGACAGGATGAATGAGAAGGTGAAAACCCTTTATGACCCTTACAACCCGGGGGTACTCAGGCTGATAGCCTATGTAATTGATGAGGCAAACAAAAACAATATTGAAGTTGGCATGTGCGGCGAATTCGCATCAGACCCCGACTCCACCCTGCTGCTATTAGGCATGGGGTTAAGGGAGTTCTCTATGAGCGCTACATCCATACCCCATATAAAAAACACGATTATTCAAAGCGATATGGAGTTTGCAAAACAGGTAAAACAGCAGGTCATGGCTATGGATAATTCAATTGCTATTGCCGTATATTTAAAGGAGGTAAATAAATGATCTCAAAAGAATATAAGATCACCGCTGCCGAGGGGATTCATGCCCGGCCGGCAACCGCGTTGGTAAAACTCTCTAAAAAGTTCACATCTTCCATCAGCATGAAAAAGGGCGAGCGTACAGTAAGGCTTAACAGCCTCCTCAACATACTTTCGCTGGCAACAAAGGGCGATGATACCATCACAATTATTATTGATGGTGAGGACGAGGTAAGCGCCATGGTAGCCATTGATATATTTTTTCACGAAGAACTAAAACATTTGTAATGAAGATAACGATCACCAAAAACGAACGTGAATTTAATGAGACAGCGGCATGGCGCATTATAGGCCAAATGCTGGAAAAGCCTACCGCTGTGATAGGCCTTTCAACAGGCCAAACTACGATGGATATGCACCGTATTGTATCTGATATTTACACCCAATACCCTTTTGATGTATCGCGCGTTACGCTTTTTAATGTGGACGAACTCACCAACCTGCCACGCGAATATGCAGGAAGCTGTTATACCATGATACTGAACCAGATTGCCGGGCCGCTGGGCATACCCGATGAAAACTTTATTATGCCCCCTACCATGAGTGATGACTTTGAGGCCGAAAGCCTGCTATTTGAACAACGCCTTGCCGAACGTGGCGGCGCCGACCTGCAGATGCTTGGCATTGGCAGCAATGGTCACATAGGCATAAACCAGCCCGGTACGCCATTTGAAAGCGAAACATGGGTATCACCAATGGATCCTGATTTTGAAGCCCGTGTACGCCGCGAAACACAAGTACCGAATAATGTGGTATTAGGCGGATTAACGCGCGGCATAAAAAACATTATGCATACCCGTAAACTCATCCTGATAGCCAAAGGCGCGCACAAGGCCCGCATTATTGAGCAGGCCATCTTAGGCCCGGTTTCAACAGATATTCCAGCCTCGGTAGTTCAATTACATCCCAACTGCGAAATTTTGCTAGATGCAGATGCCGGCGCGTTAATTTACGAAAAGGCAAAGCAACGGGGATTTGTTTTTTAGTTTTATTATACGCCAGGACAAGAAGTTTAAAAACTTCCGTCCTGGCGTATTCAGATATCTGTTAGATTATTTTTAAAGTTTTTTATTTAGCCGGCTGAAAATCCGGATGCCCTGCCTGCCACAAGGCAAAGGCGTATTGATTAGCAAAATTACGATAGGAGATCTCCTTATTTTCGGTAAAGTGGCCGTTATCATAATTAACAGACATTAAAACAGGCTTGCCAGACGTAGTTGCGTTTTGCAGTGCGGCTGCAAATTTACCCGGCTGCCATACAATTACTCTGGGGTCATTCATCCCGCCAATGCAAATTACTGCCGGGTAGGCTGTACCCTCCTTTACATGCTGAAAAGCATCCATTTCATAAAGCCCCCTTGCCTCAACAGAATCTTTTACGGTGCCAAACTCCTTGGTGTTATTTAATCCATTTGGCGAGTTCTCCATTCGTAGGGCGTTGCTACAGCTTACGTTACTGATAGCCGCGGCAAAAAGATCGGGCCGCTCAGTAATGGCACGTCCTATCAGTACCCCTCCGGCACTGGTTCCTTCGCCTATCAGGTGCGTGGTGCTGGTGTAGTGATTATCAACAAGGTACTGGCCCGATGCTATAAAATCTTTCCAGGTATTAGGCTTGGTGGTTTTATAACCGGCTTTATACCAATCCTGCCCTTTTTCGCCGCCGCCACGCACATGGGTTTCGGCAACTATTACACCCTTGTTCATCAGGGCCAGTTCATAGATGCTAAAATATGGGGTTGAGGATATGCCATAAGCCCCATAACCGGTCATGTAGCAAACGGCACTACCATCGCGTTTTACATTTTTATTGTACATAATGGTAAGGGGAATTGTGGTGCCATCAAGCCCTTTTATCTCTTTCTCTTCTACCACAACATCTTCAACACCCGGATACTCCACTTTAGGCGTCCATACAGATGGTTTTACAACACCGGTAAGCGGGTTGTAGTCGTAAATAGTAAAGGGCTGCTTCCATGCGGTTATACCCAATTGTACCTCGTTGCTTTTAATATCAACAGGGCCAACATAAGCTGTACCGCTAACCGGCAGCTTTATTTCTTCCGACTTTCCCTTTACAAAATCATATTGGTATGCTCTTGAATTGATGCCATCGTTAGTAGTAAAATACATAAAATCCTTTCCTCGGCTTATATTATCAATAGTAGCCTGCTGCTCTGGTATAATGGTTTCCGCATCGGCAACGCTAAATTTTTTCACGTTTGTTTTGGTGATCTTAAATTTAGTAGCGCCTTCATAAGTAAGCATATAAACGTCATCGCCTTTAAAAACAAAATTTGTAACATGGTCATCTATTTTAAACAGCCTTTTCCAGCCGATAGTAGATTTAAAAAGTTCTGTTGTGGGTGCATAGAAGCAATTAATTTCCCGGTTTACCCCTGCTAAAATGCCAAAAATATATTTCAGATCTTCAGAGTAACCTACAAAACAGAGATCCTCTGGCGTTATACCAAGATGAGGGTATTTTTTACGACTAAAAATTAATTTATCAGTAGCCGGCTTTGTGCCAACTACATGATACATACTGCGGGTATCCGTCATAGAGTTCATGGCCGTATTATCGCCGCTATTTTGAATGGTATAAATAAATCCTTTATTATCAGCCGACCACCCGCTTACCCCAAACCACGACGGATATATTTTTTCGGGATATAGCTTTTTGGTATCGACATTCATTACATAGATGGTCGAGGTTTCTGAACCGCTTACAGATATACCAAAGGCAATCTTTTTACCATCCTCGCTCGGTTGAAAATAGTTTATAGAATATTGCTTACCCTTGATTGGCAATGGATTATACAATAGAATTTCTTTGCCATTTTCGCCCGTACGGTAATAAAGTTTCCCTACATTCTCTGCAGGAAGGGTTTTCTTGTAAAAGTAACGGCCACCCTTTTTAATTATACCGCGAATTTTAAAGGGTTCCAATGAATCATAGTATTTTAGTGTTTTTATAAGGCTATCTCTGCCTTGAATTTTATCTATAACACTATTTGTGTAATCGGCTTGGGCTTTAAACCATTTTTGAACGGTACTATCTTTAGTATTTTCCAGCCAGCGATAATTATCACTTACCTTCATACCAAAATAATTATCAACAATTGTTTTTTTGGGTGTTGCCGGAACCTGGGCATACACAGCTCCTGTGACGTTCACAACCACAAAAAGCAAGGCGATTTTCTTCATTACTATAAGGTTTTCAGCAAGTTATGCAATATTTCCTTATCTTAAATTATTTTCACTTCAAAAAATTCAACAATGCGTAAAAACACGTAATCAACTAACGTTCAAATACTTATTCTTTATTAAAACTTTGATTATTATAAAAGCATCACCAGCGTTTTATGATTAAAGAATTAACCGGAGCAAAAATTTAAATATATTTAAACAACCAATTTAAACAACCAATTATTGATCACATGAAAAAAGCACTGCTGTTGTTAAGTTTTACACTTTTATTGGCTTTTAATTCTTTTGGTCAGGATCAAAAGGCGATGCTTTACAGTAAGGACCCTAAGCTTGCCAAAAACAAAAAACTGGTCTATGATTTCTGGCGCGAGGTATTAGAAGGTGGCCACCTGGACCTGGCTTCTAAATATCTTCTCCCAACATACATCCAGCATAACCCAAACGTACCTACCGGAAGGCAGGGTTTTATTGATTTCTTTTCCAAGTTTGCCAAACCACTGCCAATCAGTGCAACTATTAAAGCAAACCTGATCTCTATAGTTGCCGAAGGCGATTGGGTTGTACTGAGCTTTAGAGAGGAACACCCCGATCCAAAAGCACCCGGCAAAAAATACACAACCGCCTCCTTTGAAATGCTGCGTGTAGAGGATGGTAAAATAGCCGAGCATTGGGATAATGCGCTTAAAGAATAATAAACAGTTGTGTTCAATTCATTTTATATATCCATACCTGTTTTTCAACTATGAAATAAGCTGCATATCCCCATTCATCTATACAAAACCACGGTTCACCGATAAACCATTGGTTGCGGCCCCATCATTCATCACCTTTGAGCCAATGATTCAGGAATAGGGACATCCGCTGGGTTATTGTGTTCTGTTTTTCATAAAGTTTAAAGCGCCCTGTACATGTATGGGGCGCTTATTTATAAACCTGCACAAATCGGTAGATGGCATCAAATGAAAAAGGGCTTTATTTGAAAGTTTAACTAATTTAAGATGATCATTAATTGGCAGCATAACGGCTGCTATATTTAGTAAATTTTTTAACCAGATGATCCTTTCCAAAAAAGCCACCAACATATTTATTCACGCTGCAGGTTGGCTGGTATTTTTTGGTTTTCCCCTGCTGTTTATGAACCGTACGCAACAAAGCAGCGGCAGCACCTATAACGTTATATTATCGCCCTATTACTGGCTGTTTTGTCTTACCTATATTTTTATGTTTTACTTTAATGCCTGGTACCTGGTGCCACGGTTTGTATTCCACAAAAAATATATAGTGTATGGGCTTATTGTGCTTTTACTTTCGGGTTTTGTGTATTACTTACAGCCTTTTGATAACCTCTTACTGCATAATTTACTCAAGGAAAGACATACTACCACAAACACCATAGGGCCGCAGCCGATGACTGGAGCGGATAGCGATACCTCGGCACCTAAAAACATGCCTTTTGGCCCGCTGCCTCATGAAGATTTGCGGATGCAGGATCCAAGCCTGGTGAAACCGTCAAACCAAATCATTTTCATCCATCAATCGGCGAATATTGATATGGTAGGCCTATTTATCTTCGTCATTGTTATAGGATTAGGTATTGCCATGAGCACGGTTCAAAAATGGCAGCTTGCCGAGCAAATGGTGATCAGGGCCGAGGCTGAAAAGGCTCATGCAGAGCTATCATTTCTTAAAGCACAGATCAACCCGCATTTTCTGTTCAATACACTGAATAATATATACGCGCTATCTGTAACCGATAGCGAACACACCTCAGAGAGTATTATGAAACTCTCCAACATCATGCGCTATGTTACTGATGAAGTTGCAGAAGATTTTGTGCTGCTGCAAAGTGAGATAGATTGCATCAATGATTATATCGACTTGCAAAAACTGCGGCTGGGTAAAAAAACAACACTTAATTTTAATTTCTCGGGCGATATCGATCAGCAGAAAATACCGCCGCTGGTATTGATGACCTTTATTGAAAATGTATTTAAATATGGCGTAAGTAAACATGCCCCATCTGTGATCAACATAAACCTGGAGGTAACCCCTGGTAAAATATTGTTCACCTGCGAGAACACCATATTCGATAATCGCCCCACGTCCAGCCGTAAAGGTATCGGCATAACCAATACCCGGCAGCGGCTGCAGCATATTTACCCCGGAAAGCACAAGCTCAACCTTAGTTCGGATAGCACTACGTTTCGGGTGGAGTTGGAAATTGATAGTTAAATGAACACCATGATGCAGTTAAAATGTGTAGCCATTGATGATGAACCACTGGCGCTGGAAATCATCAAAAAATATGTATCCGACTATCCAGCTTTGAAAATGGTAAACACTTTTGAAGATGCCATCTCCGGCGCCGAATATTTAAAAAGCAATAAAGTAGATGTACTTTTTGTAGATATCAATATGCCCGATATTACCGGTGTTGATCTGGTGCGTTCGCTGCCAGAAAAACCAATGATCATATTTACCACAGCATACAAAAAATTTGCTTTTGAAGGATTTGAGCTGGAAGCGTTGGATTACTTGTTAAAGCCGATAAACAGTAGCCGCTTTGGCGCTGCAATACATAAAGCTATTGACTATTACCAGTTTAAGAATACCAACCAAACCAGCGAAGATGAGTACATCTATGTACACTCAGAATACCGGTTGATCAAGATCAGCGTAAGGGATATTGAGTACATCGAAAGTATGCAGGATTACATCAAGATTCATTTACTAAGTGCCGAAAAACCGGTGCTTACCCTCATGTCGTTAAAAAGCATTATGGAAAAAATACCGGCTGCCCAGTTCATCCGTATCCATCGCAGCTTTGTGGTTGCTAAAGCGCAGATAAGATCAATATATAACCGTAAAGTTAAACTGCGTAATATAGAGTTGCCTGTTGGCACCAACTATGCCGATTTCATTAAAGACTGGTCCAAATAGCTGTGCATTAAGCCATTCATCGGCACATTTATGGTATTTAACGACACATTGTTTAATACAGCATAAAATAAGCTCAATTTTATATCAGAGTTAACACTATTTAAAAACCAGCCATATTGATATCCAGGGCAACAGACCTTTTGTCTTGATTCCTGCATCAATTCCCCCTAAGCACATGAAAACTACCGGAAACAAAAAAAAGATCCTGATCCTCGATAAAAACAGCAGGATGTTATCAGTAATTGATGACATTATGTACTATGGTGATTTTGATGTTCATTTAACCTATGATCCCAATGCAATTTACGATAAAGCAAAGTTGATCCATCCCGACCTTATTATCCTGGAATATTTATTACTTGATATGGATTGTGCCCTGGTATGCCAGGATTTTAAAGAGGATGAGCAATTAAAGGGTGTCCCTATCATTGTAGTTACTGCTTTTAAAACAAAAAAAGCACAACAGGAATCCTATAAATGTGATGCTCTTTTTGTTAAACCATTGGATATGGAACTACTGGCATCGCGGATGCAATATTTAATGGCATCATAAATAACACTTTATAATTAAACACCATATTGGGTATTGCTTTTGTAAAACTCACCTAAACCAGTTAAGTTTAACCTTTATTATTTACATTCCCTGCAATTATAAATGAAGATAAAGAGTAACATAGCAACCAGCGAAAATGGGTTTATTTTTAACCCTGCCACCGGCGATTCCTTTTCTGGTAATGCCATGGCCGCGCATCTTTTAATGGCCATGAAAAGTGGTAAAACAGGGCACGAGATCAAAAAAGATATTCTTGACAAATATGATGTAGGTGCAGACCAGCTGGAGCGCGATTGGGAAGATTGGATGATACAACTGAAGGAAGCTAATTTGCTTGAAACTGAAGGATAATGGCAGATAAATACGCTAATTTATGTATTGCCATTACCGGTATAAATGCCAATGACAATCCGGGTCCGGGAATGGCCGTTATCCGTTCACTAAAGGAGAGCTTTGGAGCCGGGCTAAGGATCATCGGTTTATCCTATGAACCATTGGAGCCGGGCATCTATTTGCACGATCATGTCAATAAAACCTACCAGATCCCCTATCCAACCGAAGGAGCAAACGCTTTACTTGAACGGCTCACTTACATACACCAGCAGGAAAAGCTGGATGTTATTATCCCCAATTTTGATTCGGAGCTATTTAATTTCATAAAGATAGCCCCGCAATTAAAGCAGATTGGCATAACGAGTTTCCTGCCATCGCATCAGCAGCTGGCAGTGAGGGATAAGGTAAATTTAAAGGATTTTGGATTGAAGCATGGGTTTTACGTGCCTGCCGATCATAAACTTTATACCGTAGATGATATAAAAAAAGCGGTCGATGAGTTCAACTTCCCTATGGTAATAAAGGGAAAGTTTTATGAGGCCTCTGTAGTTTACACTATGGATCAGGCTATTAAAGCATTTCATCAGTTAAACGCGGCCTGGGGTGTGCCGGTGATAGCGCAACAGTTTATAAAAGGTACTGAGATTAATATAGCTGCCTTTGGCGATGGTAAAGGCAATAACACAAGTATAGTGGCCATGCGCAAGCTATACATTACCGATAAAGGAAAAGCCTGGGCGGGAGTTACCATTAAGGATGAAAAGTTTATTGAACTGGCTAATAATTTCGCGCTGGCAACCGGTTGGAAAGGTGGTTATGAAATAGAGATCATGAGCAGCGAGGAGGGACATTTATATATCCTGGAGATTAACCCGCGGTTTCCGGCATGGATTTATTTAACGGCGGCGGCTGGGCAAAATCAACCGGAAACATTGGTAAAAATGGCATTGGGAGATATGGTCGTTCCTTTTGATGACTACCAGGCCGGTAAATTATTTGTGCGATACTCCTGGGACCACGTAACCGACATTACCGATTTTCAACAATTCTCGGTATTTGGCGAACTATAATTTGATTACAATGAAAAAGCTGGAATACGAAAAACCATATATTAAAAAGCTGCACACCGGTGTTATGAACAAGTTTGGCACCCGTACCGGTGTGCAGCCTGTTAAAAGCATCGATGGGGTTTCGGTTAAAAGCCTGATTGAAAATTATGGTTCTCCTGTTTTTGTATTATCCGAAAAACAGATCCGTAAAAATTACCGCTCGGCATACCGCGCCTTCAGCACGCGTTACCCCAAAGTACAGTTTGCATGGAGCTATAAAACCAACTACCTCAACGCAGTTTGCCAGGTATTTCACCAGGAAGGCAGCTGGGCCGAAGTGGTATCAGGTTTTGAGTATCGCAAGGCATTGGGTAATGGCGTACCGGGCAATAAAATCATTTTTAACGGCCCCGGTAAATCAAATGATGATTTAAAAATGGCCATCGAAAATGATTCACTCATCCATATAGATCATTTTGAAGAACTTAACCAACTACTTAATTTAACTAAGGAGTTTACCAATAAACCGCGCGTGGCTATCCGTGTTAATATGGATACCGGTGTATACCCGCTTTGGGATCGCTTTGGCTTTAACTATGAAAACGACGAAGCCTGGACGGCCTTATCAAAAGTTATTGATTCGGGCAAGCTGCAATTAGTTGGTTTACATTGCCACATAGGCACTTATATGCTTACTACAGATGCATACGGTATAGCAGCTACCAAACTATGCACCCTGGCTATGCGTTGCCAAACTCAATTAAACCACAAAATTGAATACATTGATATGGGTGGTGGTTTTCCATCAACCAATACTCTAAAAGGGGCTTACCTGCCGGGAAATGATACCGTACCATCGGTAGATGATTTTGCTGAAGTAATATCCTCTACCCTGCTCAACTTCGGTTTTGCCAATGAAGATCTCCCCATGCTTATTTTAGAAAGCGGACGGGTACTAATTGATGATGCCGGATATCTTTTGGGTACTGTTATAGCCAATAAGCGACTGAGCAATGGCAAAAGGGCTACCATTATGGATTTTGGTGTAAACATTTTATTCACCTCGTTTTGGTATGAGCACCAGATAAGCCCCGCGCAGGATTTTATGCCACACAGCGAAAACATGGTAATATATGGCCCGCTCTGCATGAATATAGATGTAATAAGGGAGAGCATCAACCTGCCCCTGCTTAACCCCGGCGACCAGGTAGTGGTGCACAAAGTAGGCGCCTACAACATGACCCAGTGGATGCAGTTTATCACCCTGCGACCAGCCGTTGTTTTGATAGATGAGCAACAGCATCCACACCTGATCCGCGCTAATGAAACACTTGATTATACCCAGGAACCAGAGCTTGTTCCAACTCATTTAAAAGCCAGTAAGTGAAGAAAATTCCATCATTCATAAAATCGGTTATCAATTCCTATTCGGTACTGTTTTTTTCGCAGAACCGGGTATTGGGGATCATTTTACTGGTGGTTTCTTTTTTCAACACAACTTCAGGATTTGCCGGATTAAGCTGTGTCATTTTCTCCCTGCTGGTTTGCAAGCTACTCAAGTTAGGGGGCGATGACCTTCAAAGGGGTATTTATAGTTTTAACAGTTTATTACTGGGCATAGCCTTTGGGGCATTTTACCATGTTAACCTGCTATTTGTTATATGGCTGCTTGTTGCCTGCATACTGGTTATAATTGCTGCTGTTATTTTTGCGCATCGCCTCGGCAAAATTGGCCTGCCTATGCTATCTCTCCCATTTATCCTGGTATTCTGGATGGTATTGCTGGCATCAAACAGCATTTTTAATATGGGCTTGCTGCAAAAAAGCAGCTACCTTTTAGCCGAAATTTATGCCGGTCCGGGTAACCTGGCAGGGATTGACGGCTACCTGGCCCTGGTACTGCCACCATTTGTAAGCTTATTTTTCCGGTCGTTAAGTGCCATTTTATTTCAGCATAATATTCTTGCAGGCATGCTTATAACTATTGGCATGCTCATCCATTCGCGCATTGCCTTTAGTTTACTTATCATCAGCTTCATAGCTGCCTGTGGGTTCAACAGCATCACGCATACCTATCCCGAAGGTATCAGCTATTACCACTTAGGCGCAAATATTATGATGACGTCTGTGGCTATCGGTAGTTTTTTTACCTTACCCTCCCTGCGCTCCTATTTGCTGGCTATTTTATGTATCCCGCTGGGCTTTATCGTCATCAATGCGCTTACAGGCTTTATGTCGGTTCATGCTTTACCAATTTTTTCGCTTCCGTTTTGCTTAGTCAATATCAGCTTGCTATATTTTTTAACGCTACGCGGATATGTCGGTAAATTGCAGTTAGCGCGGGTGCAGCATTACGCTCCTGAAAGAAACCTGTACCAGTTTTTAAACCTCCAGAACAGGCTTAATGATTTAAAATACTTTAAACTGACCCTGCCTTTTATGGGCTATTGGACAGTTTCACAGGGTTACAACGGCACCATTACGCACAAAGGCGACTGGGGCCAGGCGCTGGATTTTGTAATCTGTGATGAGGAACAAAACACTTTTCAATATCCCGGCACTCTGCCTGAGCATTTTTATTGTTACAATAAGCCCGTATTAGCCTGCGGCGACGGCATTGTAGAACTGGTAGTTAACCATATTGAGGATAATGCCATAGGCGAACAAAACCTGAAAGATAACTGGGGCAATACGGTAGTTATTTTTCATGCTACCGGGTTATATTCCAAAGTATCACACCTTAAAAAAAATTCCATCAAAGTAAAACCAGGCGATGTGATTAAACAAAGCGACCTCCTGGGCTTTTGCGGTAACTCGGGCCGCTCGCCACAGCCTCATTTACATTTCCAAATACAGGCTACCCCTTATATTGGCTCAAAAACTTTGAGCTATCCATTTGCTTATTATTTTAACCGGGTGGATAATAAAAACAGCCTGGTGAGCTATAGCGTTCCCTCCGAAGGGGAGTTAATTGGTAACTCTGAAGTTAATTCATCCATCAAAAAAGCTTTCGACCTGCAACCGGGTTACACAGCAAAACTTACCCGCGAAAACGGAGTAACCGAGAATTGGGAAGTTTTTAAAGATGAATTAGGACAATCCTGCATCTACAGCAAAACCACAGGTGCCGCGGCATATTTTATAAATAATGGCGCTATGTTTTACTTCACCAGCTTTTACGGCGATCAGCAATCATTGCTATACTACTTTTACCTGGCTACTTACAAGATCATTTTTAATAATACCGAAACGATGTTGGTTAATGATGAATTTCCTGTGCATCTAACCACCAATAAGGCCTTGCTTTGTTTACAGGATTTTGCAGCACCTTTTTACAGGTTTATCAATATAAGTTACCAAAACAGTATCCAGGTTAAAAAAACGGGCCTAAGTATCAGATCTGAGCAATACATGGCATTTGCCGGTAAAAAAACTCCAATAATGGAAGCAACACTTTGTATAGATAATGATAGCTTACAGGCTTTGAGCATCAATTTAAACGGAAAACACATTAAGGCACAATGGAGTACAGAAAACTAATATTATTTCTTGCTTTAATATTTGCCACTGTTGCCACCTACGCGCAGGACAACAAATTTGCACTGGCAGATAGCACTGCCGAACAACTATACAATGCCGGCGACTGGAAACAACTGATTGTTTTCGGAAATAAGTCAATTGCTGACAGCCTGGATTTCCCCGCCCTGCGTTTTAAAATTGGATATGCTTACATGGTTACCCGTAATTATAAAGCTGCCATCAGCCAGTTTACCCAGGTACTAAATAAGGATTCCTTTAACTCAACAGCACGGCTCTACGCTTACTATTGTAATACTTATCTTAATAATGATTTAGGCGCATCATATCACGCCGCTTATCTTGATAAGGAAACCTTGCATTCTACAAAACTTTCTCCTTTAGGCTTAGTTGATGCCGATGCAGAAAGCGGTATAAAGCTGCCCAATAACAACCAGCGCGATAATGGTTTTTTTGAACGTATAGGCATCAGTAATCGTTTAGGCTGGCGCCTGCAACTGGAACAATCGGCAATTTCATTTAACCAAAATATATTCCGGTCATCATATAAAGACAAAGACAATAATAAAGACCTATTGGGCAAAACTGATAAACAGCTGGAATATTCTATTAAAACACAATTTGCGTTTAATAACTACCTGGCTATTGTAGGCTCATACCATTACATATATACTACTTACAGGAGTAATATTAATAACAGCAACCTTGGTTTATTAGGCATAAAATATTTTGGCCGCTATGTTGATTTACAGGGGGATATTAATTTTGGAAAACTGATCAATAAAACGTTAAAACAATATAACGCCAGGATGGATTTTTATCCATTAGGTAACCTTAACTTATATACCATTAGCCGGGCATCCGTTTTAAATTTAAGCGGAGCAAATAATTTTATTTATAGCCAGGCTATTGGGTTTAAGGTATTGAATAAAACCTGGCTTGAAACATTGGCTGCTTTTGGTAACCAGGATGATTACTTAGATGCTGATGGACTTTACGTTTATAATTCTATCGATCCAACAAAATTTAAATGCGGAGAAACCGTTTTTTACCAGTTGAGTTCTCACGCGCTATTGGATTTGAACTATATTTATGAAAATAAAACAGACGTTTACCGCGCTGTAAATTACAATCAAAATTCTGTTACGTTAGGTATAACATGGAAATTTTAAAGAAAACGTTTATAGCAGCATTTTTAATTTTACTGGTGATAAGATTGCAGGCGCAAACCAATGTTGTGCTGCAAAAAGCTTTCCATAATAGCTACGCCGATGAGCAGAACAAAAATTATATAGCTGCTATTAATGATATTTATCCTTATCTTAGTGATAACAGTTATGAGGTTAATATCCGTTTAGGTTGGCTCCATTATCTCAATAAAAACTATACTGCTTCGCAATCTTATTATCAAAAAGCCATCAGTATAAAACCGGGCGCTATTGAGGCAAAATTTGGATATGTAAAGCCGTTATCGTTTTTACAGAGCTGGGATAAAGTACTTGAACAATATTTGGCCATATTGAGGATTGATCCTCAAAATGCGCAGGCCAATTATTGGGCTGGTGTAATTTATTATAACCGAAAGCAATATGATGCGGCCATTAGGTGTTTTAAAGTAGTAGTTACCCTTTATCCTTTTGATTATGATGGTAACCACATGCTGGCCTGGAGTAGCCTGATGACAGGTAAAAAAGCAGAAGCCAAACCCCTTTTTGAAAGAGCATTAATCATTAAGCCCGCGGATGCTTCCAGTACCGATGGCTTAAACAGGTGCAATTAATCGGGTCATTAAGCCCGTTTATCGATTCCTGGCGATGTTCAGGGAATAATGTTATACTTTTGATTGGGTCAATTTTATCATGATTTAAAACAATTAAGTTTCCACTCAATCTAACAATTTAATATAACCGTATATACTATATACATGAAAGTAAAAATATATTTAAAAGCGCAAATCATTGGTTTTTTGGCGTTTACTTTAATATTCAGTTCTTGTACAAAAGACAAAGCCACGCCTGCGGTAGTAAATGCAACGCCAGTAACTTTGGGCTTATACGAATACTCCCTCGGCCAAAACAAAAGAGTACTTATTCCAATTACCCAGGTTGGTACGCAAACGGTAAATTATGGAACTATATTTGATACCGGCTCGCCGGGATTAACCATAGATGCCACAGGGATACTTCCAGCATCCATGATCACTTCAGCCGGAATCACCGTTACCGGCGATTCTACAGTTGTTAATGGTATTACCGTAACTCCCAAAACTGCCACGATAAGTTTTGGCGATGCTACCGGTACTACTAAAGAATACGGGAACCTTGCTTATGCCAACATTAAGGTAGGCAACTCCTTAGGAAGCCTGAATTTGAAGCGGGTACCCATTTTTTTATATTATAAAATAATTGACGGAACCGGCAAACAACTAAGTGCCCACTCGGCTGATGTTTTTGGCGTTGGGCCAGGATTAAGCAACACCCGGAGCGAAATTTCAAGTCCATTAAGGTTTTTTGAATATGGTACCGGTCTTACAAGCGGCTTTAAGATTGCCACTTTAAATACAACCAGTTTTTTGGGCACGCCGACCTACGTTTCCGGCCTGCTTACTATAGGCCTTACAGCATCAGACCTTTCCTCATCAAATTTTATTATGCACCCGCTTACCAATACCACCAGCGGTTACTCGCCAAATATACCCGGAACAATAACTTACAGCGGAAAAACAATTGCAGCACAGTTCCTGTTTGATACCGGAACACCCTCTGTAACTACTATTGAAGACAGGCTAGCCACAAACGCCATAGGGGCGCTGCCGGCAAATTCAGTGGTAACAATAACTACCAACAGGGGTTTCACATATACTTACACTACATCAAATACGGGCAACCTCACCGAGGTACAAAACCCTAATAATACAGCCGATTACCGTACCATTTTAAGTATCGACTTTTTTATAAAGAATGAATACCTAACTGATTATGACAATCACCAAATTGGGTTAAAAAACAATTAAAGGAGGCGATTTTTATTCGTCGATTTATAATAGCTATTCATCGACACATAATTTCAACACTGCTGCTGCTGAGTTAATTTTAGATAAGAAAATGGCCATCAAGGCCATACTAACTATCAACTTAAAATTAATTCAGATGAAAATGAGATCAATTTACCAATTGTTATTATTGTTGAGTGTTGCAGGGTGCCTGGCATCGTGTAAAAAGGAAAGCGCTTCCAAATCAGCTTCCGCTACCACCACAACTTCCTCTACCATCACGTCAACAGGGGCTATCGCCATTAGTTTGGCATCTGGCACAACAGATACCGTTTACGTGGTTGGCTGCTACGGCAAGCATAGCAAAAAAGACACGGTTGCTTCCAGTGCGCTACCATCCGCAATTGGCACTTACTTAACTGCAAACTACAGCGGTTATACCTTTAAAAAAGCCTATTCAATTGCTGATAGCGCCAAAGCAATTACTAATTACATAGTGGTGATTAAATACAACAGTGCTTTGGTAGGCTTAAAATTTACTACTGATGGAACATTTGTAAGTATATTGGAGCAGAGAGCAGGGCATGATTTGATGGGACAGGGATGGCACTATGGCGGCCCCTTTGATAATCGTGATGGCAAACACCGCGATACCATTGCTATATCTGCTCTCCCTGCTGCGGTGACCAGCTACTTCAAAACCACCTATCCAACAGATACGCTGCTGCATGCATCCATCACTCCCGATAGTGCCTACGTGCTCATCAGTAAAAATAACGGCTTGTTTGCCACTGCTATCAAAGCAAACGGTACATTAATTAAACGCACCCAAATTGATAAACATGCAGGTAAACATACAGCAATTGCCGAAACCAGTTTACCAGCTGCCATCACAACTTACTTAACAACAACCTACCCAGGCTATGTGCTTGACAAGGCATTTTCTTACAGTGTAAGTGGTACCTTAAAAGGGTATGATGTGGTAATTACATCAAACAGTACCAAATATGCCGTAGTATTTGATGCCAGCGGCATTTTTGTTAAAGCATTTGCTGTGCATTAAAATCTTCCCGTAGTATATTTTAACCCGGTTATCTTTAGGTAGATACCGGGTTTTTATTTAGGAAACAGGGTTTTCTTTATCTCTTTAGATAAGGTTATTTCTTTGGCTGATAAAGCTGATTCATAAAAACAGTGATGCCATACTTTGCGCCTTTCCATTTAGCATCCAGATCTTTAGGAACAGCACCGGGGCTTTGGGCAAAATTACCCGCTATAATGTCTATATCGCCATCGCCGTCAATGTCGGCTTTCTCTAGGGTTAAAGTCTTCAGGGGGATCTCGCTCTTCAGAATGTAAGGTTTAAAAGTAAACTTCTTCTGGTTTGTATTTTCTAGGTATACAAAAGATTCATCCACCAGTTTACCAAAATCGGGAAAGAAAGCACTACAGGCAAGGTCTATATCACCGTCTTTATCAAAATCTTCGGCCAAAACACGGGTTACACCGTATATTGGGTAAAAAAACTGCTCTTTAAAAACGTTATTGCCCTGGTTAATATTAATCCGGATGCCGTGGTATGCTTTTAATACCTGTGAGTAATCAGCATTGTCGCCGTGCACGGTTATTATATCGGTAAGTCCATCGTGGTTATAATCAACCAGCGTCATATCTGTAGTACCATAGTTGGGCGGAAACCGCAACACTCTCTGGGCTTTAAATTTCAGATTATCTTTCTGATAGAAAATGTAAACACTCTCATCGCCCTGCGAAAACATAGCTACAATGTCCTTTTTGCCATCGCCATCCATATCCTTCACATAGCATTTAATGGCCCCGGCAAGCGGCAGTAAAACAGTTTCCACATATTTGCCGGCTTTATTCTTTTTAAACAGCGATAAGCCCCCTGTTTTATTTCCGAAATTACAAACAACAATCTCAGGAATGCCATCATTATTCAGATCAACTATTTGAGAATTAACGGGCCTGTGCAACGCACTTAGCAGTACAGAGCTGGTACTGTCTTTATAATTTACATATGAGCCTAAACTCAGCTCGGTTGGGTATAGTTTACCTATCTCGGTAAAATAAGTGCTTCCTTTATAAAAATTAAAATCAACTACCGGGCTTTCTGTAGTTATTGTTTTTGTAACGCCGATATTATATTTCCAGTTGTAAACCTTGTTAAGAAAATTCCCTATCCATAAGGTATTAGTTTCGGAGTTATACTCTAACCCGGTTATTAATGATGGTACCTGGTCATCAATTTGAATATCCTGCCTGATGAACTGTTTTAGCGGGCTGTTACGGGTTAGCCTGCTGTCATCGGCAATAAGGGAATCAGGCGCTAAACTAATCACATACGCTACCAGCTTATTCCATTCATCCAAATTTAAAACAGGGGCATCAGGAATGATGTTATTTTTTTTTACGATTATCTTTTCTTCATCAGATAATCCGCGCAACGGATCATAGTTGGGATAAATGATCCCCATCCTGGCGGCCATTACAGGCAGCACATGCAAGCGCCAAACATCTTTAGTTAAACTGGTGGGATCTGGCAACATATGGCATGTAGCACAAAAAGTAGTGAACAAGGCCTTCCCCCCGTCATCTACCTTTACCGGCTTCACCCTTGCAGTAACAGGGCTATAGGTTAATGAATTCAGACCGATCATCAACGTTATCGCAAAAAGCACCGTTAAGATGATCAGTCTGATATTCATAATTTACTTTTATTGATCAATACTTATCGTTTGGGGGCTATTTCCATCATTCCAACCGTCAACACTCACCACCAATTTTTTATTATTTGCGGCGCCATTGTATTCAACTATCACCTTTTTTTCTTCTCCCGGTAAAACTGTGATATAGTTATCACTGTAAAATGCAGGCAAAATCCTTGCTTTACTGTCCGCATCCACTAATGAAACTCTGTTAAAAAAAGCAAGTACACTATTCTGTTTATTAACTAACGTAACTTCTACCCTACCTGGTTTTAAATATTTTGCTTTAACGGATAATTCTTCGGTTTTCATTTTTTGCAGACCAGAAAACGCGCCTTTACTATCCGGAATCCAGTAAGTATTATCCGTTATAACTTTCTTATCCTCATCCAGTAATTGTAATGACAGAAAAACGCCCTCTTTGGCGGCAAGCTTATCAACAGATCCCTTAACAGAGAAGTATTTTTTAACCGTATTGGCATTTATATCAGCAAAAACCTGGGTCAGTAAATTCTCTTTACCTTGCATGTCATAGGTTTTTACCACCATCATCATGCTGCGCCGGGCTTTAAAGGTATTGTTGGCTACCATTATATTGCCATTAATTGGGTTGTACATAATATGGAATGGCGCACTGCCATTGTGTAAACCATACAGACAGGCATTAGGATCAAGGTAATAATCATACATCTGCCCGCGCATGGCTGTCCATGGGTTTTGGGTTTTCCAGATGATAAAACCGGTATACCAATCCCACATGTGCGAGGTGAAGCCCTCGGCAAGACCGCGGTACTGATCATAGTTTACCAGTTGTGCTTTCATAGTAAAATCCGCAGCACTTTTGGCTTTGCCATATTTATTGATGCTGGTATCATAACCAATGTATTTATGGTAATCCCAAACACTGTCTACTTTATTTTTGTGTGTATCTTCATCATAAACCGGCGGAACCATGTTTGCCGTTGGGATAAATCTTTTCAATGATTCATAATCGCCTACACCAACAGAACCCACTTCGGAATTAAAAGGAAAAGTTTTATATTCCCAAAACACCGATAAAGGCTGAATACCGTAAGGCCCATCGCCATTACCACCCAGTACATTGTGCGACATGCTATCTGAATTAGAATAATCAACAAACCAGCGGGTATTATCAAGTTTAGGCAAAATGGTATCCCGTAAAGCAATAAGGATGTCCTCGGGCGGAGTAATTTCATTGCCACCGCACCAAATAGCCAGCGACGCATAATTGCGCACCATTTTTATCTGATCGACTGCCGAACGCAGGAACAAGCCATGATCATCCGGGTATTTGCGGCGTGTCCATTGATCATCAAGTTTCTGAGGATCCTGCCAACGGCCGTTGCAATCGCCAGATCCCCACAAATCCTGAAAAACCAGCATACCGTATTTATCACAGGCTTCGTAAAACTCAGGTCGTTCAATCATCGCTCCTCCCCAAACCCTGATCAGGTTTAGGTTCATGTCCTGATGAAAACGAACTTCGGCATCGTAACGCATATCCGACAAGCGTAGCATGGCGTCAGATATAACCCAGTTGCCCCCTTTTATAAATATCCGTTGACCATTAACCGCTATCTGCCTGCTGCCAGTATGCTCATTATACTCGCTGGTTAATTGCCTTACCCCTATTTTAAGCAAATGCTGATCAGATATCACTTTGCCATTAACCGCAAACTTCAACTTAAAATCATACAAATTTTGCGGTCCGTAACCATTTGGCCACCATAGTTTAGGGTTAGGCAAACTGTAATCATTAAAACTTACATCAGCAGTTGAATTTGGTTTCAGACTGATGCTTTTTGAAATTACTTTACCACCCAGCTCAAAACTTAAAGTACCGCTAACGGGTGCTGTTGTAGGGTTACTTAATGCGGCCGATACTTTAATAACTGCAGGCTGTTGGGCACCTTCAGGAAGCCTTACTCCCGGAACCAATGTAATAACATGTTCATCGGTAATGCGCACTGCGCCGGTTTTTTGGATGGTAACCTTATCCCATATCCCGGTATTTCTATCTCTCATCGGCTGAATCCAATCCCAGCCTGCTGTATATTGCAACCCAACATTCCTGGCGATGGTACCATCACCACCCTGACCGCCATTCGGGTTACCTAATACATCAGGCGGGTGCACTAATACGGCTAAACGATTGTTGCCATTTTTGGCTAAAAAGGATGTTATATTATAGGTAAACCTTAAAAACATTCCTTTTTGAATGGTTTTATTTAGTTTGTGTCCATTCAAATAAATATCACAGCTATAGTTTATACCTCTAAAATTAAGGTAAACCTGGCCACCGTTTAGTGCCGGTACTTCTTTAAAATCTTTGGTAAACCAATAAGTATAGTAATCTGCTCCGGTTTTGTAAATATCAGGTATATGCTCATTATTCATGCCCCAAAACGGGTCGGGTATTTTTTGATTGTTTAACAGCGTAGTTAAAACAGTGCCAGGCACTGTAGCCGGCATCCAACTGCTGTTATTGAATGCTGTTGTTGATAGTACCAATCCGTTATCCTTTACGCTGCTTACAGGTGCACACATCCAGCCTGAGTTGAGCTCATAGCTGCTTTGCGCATATATATTGGTTGCGATTAAAAATAAGATGAGCGTACAAAATAATTTAGCGGGCCTGAATATTAATAGTTGGGGCATTTTATTTAATTATAGATGTGTTATATGTATAGTAAATATATAAGTTGATAACTACTGAATTTTAAATACGGCAGCATGCGCCAAACCGTTTTGTGTTTGTAAAGATGCAGGTATATTTATTTTAATTACACCTTCGGCCACTGTCCATTTCAGTTTTTTGCTGATACCCAGCAAACTTATTTTTTTTATTTTATCAGCATCCTTTAGATGTAGTGAGATATTTGAAGGCAAAACCACGGCTTCTTTATCCTTTTCGGCCAAAACAAATGCATATGTGCTTTTGCCAGCCTTGGTATAATATATATTTCCTTCGGAGTAAGGTGCTATCGCGTCAGAATTATAAATGCCCTCACCGTTAATTTTAATCCAGTCGCCAATTTGTTTTAGGCGGCTATATGCAGCAGGATCCCAATCACCATCAGGCCCGGGACCTATATTCATTAACAGGTTACCGCCACGGGATACAATTTTCACCAATAAAGTTATTATTTCATTGGCAGATTTATAATGATCACCGGGTACATAGCTCCATGAATTACCCATAGTGATACAGCTTTCCCAGGGATGATCCAAAGGCGCATCCGGCACCTGTTGCTCTGGCGTAGTATAATTTTCATATTGCCCGGCAACAGTACGATCAACCACTATTAAACCTGGCTGTTTTATTCTTGCCGCCGCGGCTATTTTTGCCATATCAATATCCTGATCATACGGAATAGTACGCTGCCAATCCACGGCTGCATCTATCGTATTCTTTGGTCTAACCCAGCCGCCATCAAGCCACAAAATATCTACCTTTCCATAACCTGTCATAAGCTCCTGGATCTGGTTAAAGGTGAAATCCTTAAATTTTTGCCAGCGCTCTGGATATTTAGCAGGATCATAATTTACGTTTCTGTCTTTAGGCGGGAAGTATGGCCACCAATAATTTTCTGTATGCCAGTCTGGTTTTGAAAAGTAAGCTCCAATCATAAAATTCTCCTTGCTAAACGCGTTAAATACCTCCTTAGCTACGTTACTCCTGGGGTTGACCGAGAAAGGCGTTTTTGAGCTGGTAATTTTATAATCGGTTTGTTTGGTATCAAACATGCAAAAACCATCATGGTGCTTGGTAGTAAAAACCACATACTTCATCCCCGCATATTTTGCAGCAGCAACCCACTTTTCGGGGTTAAAATTTGTAGGATTAAAAGTGGTTTGCAAATTTTCGTAAGCTTTTTTGTAATTGTAGTAATCGCCGCCATAGGGGCCACGGCGTTGTGTCCACCCCTCATCCTCGGGGCAAATACTCCAGCTTTCAACAACCCCCCACTGGCTGTAAGTGCCCCAGTGCATAAATAATCCAAATTTTAGTCCCTGCCATTTATGCAGTTTCTTTTGAACCAGTGAGTCTTGGGGTATTACATAATCCTTTGACATATTATGTTGTTGTGCCATCAGATTATTTAGTGGCAAAAGGAATGCGAGAAAAACAAGGATTTTTTTCATTTATAATTGTATTTTTTGTTTCTTTATATAGGTAACCAATTAAACCGCCATAATAAAATCTTCTGGATAAAATTCGTAAATGAAAGGATAAAATCCGAACATTTTATATGCTTTTTAATGCGTAATAATTCATCAAAAACAGCACTTAGTGTATACAATACAATGATGAGTTTGAAATTTAAAATGCTAAAATAGTATACATACACTATACTTACCCTACTATTTTAGTATAAATTGAGATATAAAATGTCATTTTTACATTTTAAAATAGCTAAATATGGCATCTAAACACCCTATTGACAACTTTTTTATTCAATTTGCCTACACACTAAGTAAATAAATTTCGAGAAGAATGAATTTTTCATTAATTACTTGTCGAAATTAAAATAAATGCTTCTTTTTGTTATCAAATTATTACATTGCATCATAATAACTGTTCTGAAAACACATAACTGACTTGCTATTGAAAATCTCTAAAACTGATACTCCGGATTTATGGAAACAAGTTTGTTTTGATGACGATATCAAAGCATTTGAATTACTGTTCCACGCGCTGAATACCCGGCTTATAAAGTTTTGTGTATTTTACATCCGCCAAAAGGAGGCAGCAGAAGAGATTGTATCCGATGTATTTATTAAATGCTGGGAATCGCGTAAAAACCTTACCGAAATTGCTAATCCGGAAACCTACTTATTTGTAGCGGTAAAAAATCAATCATTCAATTACCTTAAAAAATTCTCCAATATCCATCTTGTACAGATAGAAGCTTCGGACGAAATTGAGTTTGTAAACACCTTTGACCCCGAAAAGGAACTGGAACGCAAAGAACTTCACTTTTTATTAGATAAAGCTATTGGATCCTTACCGCAGCAAGCTTGTATAATTTTCAAACTCATTAAAGAGGATGGCATGAAGTACAAAGAAGTTGCCGAAATTTTAAACATATCTCCCCGTACTGTTCAAACCCAACTTTTCAGATCAATGAAAAAACTGAGCATCATACTTTCGGGGCATCAGTTAGCATCAAAATCGTCTGAAAGGGCTTCTTCTGGTCACCACATCATAGGGCTTCCGTTGTTATAGTCATTCTTTTTAAATTTTTTTTTAAAGCTTACAGGTAATTTTAAAAAAAGCTCATCCGACAGCCAAATCATAGCCTTTCTGTTTTTATAAAAATTCTTTTTAATTTTTTTTTAAAAGCTTGTAGGCAATTTTTAAAAAAGTATTGTCCTATCTTAAAACAAGCCCGCTTACGCAATTAAATGGTTAACGAAAGATTTATTGAACTGCTCGCAAAAAAACTCTCGGACGAGATCGATGCAGGAGAATTAGAAGAATTCAGTTTCCTGATCGCGAACGACGAGGCTTGCAGGCAGCAAAATAATTTTTTTAAAATTTATTGGGTTAAAAACGAGGAACAATATTCAAATACCGAATTAATGTTTCAACGGATCAGGAGCAAAATTGAAGTTCCCGAAAAACATACCGAAGAAACTGAAACCGGAGTGATTGCAAATAGTTACAAAAGCAGTCGGATAGTGATACGTAGTATCGCGGCAATTCTTATTGCAGGTGTTTGCATATTCGCTGCGTACAATTTTTGGGGTTATAATTTAAAGGATCTTAGAGTTGCTGATTTGCAACAAAAAAAAACGCCGAGCCGCGTTAAGTCGAAGATCTATTTAAGCGATGGTTCAATTGTTACTTTAAACTCAGAAACGACATTGAAATATCCCCCTACATTTAAAGGATCAACCCGCGAGGTTTACCTTAATGGTGAAGCCTTTTTTGACGTGGCCAAGGATCATCAACATCCGTTTATTGTGCACGCGGGCAACATGAGTATCAAAGTTTTAGGGACAGCCTTCAACGTTAAATCATATAAAAATGATTTAACAAGCGAAACCACCCTCATTAGAGGTGCTATTGAAGTAACCCTGGCCGACAGACCATCTGACCGCATCATTTTAAAACCAAATGAAAAGCTGATTTTAAAAAGTACCACCTTTAAAAAACACATTATAAATAGAAATTTAGTAGCCCAAACTCCAGATACTGCCAAAACCAGCTATGCTTTAACCAATCTTACGTATCTGCGATCAAACGATACTACAGTTGTTGAAACCTCCTGGGTAAATAACAGGCTTGTTTTTAAAGACGAAGACTTTAATGAATTAGCAAACAAAATGGAACGCTGGTATGGCATAAAAGTGAAATTTAAAAACTCAGCGGCGAAAGACTTTCATTTTACCGGTGTTTTTGAAAAAGAAAGCGTTACACAAGCGTTAAGCGCTTTGCAATTGATTGAATCATTTTCCTATAAGTACAAAAATGAAACCGTATATATTTATTAACCTAACTACTGAATTAAATAAGCCTATGAAATAAAGTAACCTTTACATACCCAAAAAACGGGAATTACCAATGGTAATCCCCGTGAAGATGAAGATCTGTTAGTTAATCATGCAATGCTCTCTCGAACAGAACATTGCCATTTAATCAAGTCACCTTTAATTAAGTAAAAGTATGAAATATTTTAAACACCCCAAGGGTGTAAGAGATAACTATTGGCTATTTAAGTCCATATTAATAATGAAATTGACATTTATTTTAACAGTGTTCTTTAGCCTGCAAACCATGGCGAAAGTATACTCACAACAAAAAGTCACCTTTAATGTAAAATCGGTAGATTTTAACAAAGTTATCTCCGCCATTCAAAAGCAAACCAACTACCATTTCGTTTTCAGCGAGCGTAAGATCCCCTCAACAAAAAAGATCACGCTTAACGTACAAAACGAAGAGGTTACTTCGGTATTGAACAAGCTGTTGGCTAATTCTGATTTCACATACACCCAATTGGAAAATAACCTGATCGTTATCTCTCAAAAAAATGAGATCATAAATGCAGCTATTATTCATGGTAAGGTTGTTGACGAAAATGGCACTCCGGCTCCTGGTGTTTCAGTAAGGGTAAAAGGCACTACAACCGGCACTATTACTGATGCAAATGGTAGTTTCTCGGTAAATGCTCCTGATAATGCTATACTGGTATTTTCGTTCTTAGGTTACGAAACCCAGGAAGTAGCGGTTGCGGGCAAAAAAGAACTAAGTGTTAAATTAACCATATCTGCCAAAAGCTTAAGCGAAGTGGTAGTAACTGCGTTAGGTATCAAAAAAGAATCAAAAAAATTAGGCTACTCGGTATCAACCGTTAGTGGCAATGTATTGGATAAAGCAAAAGAATCAAACGTTGCGTACTCATTAGAAGGTCGCGTAGCCGGTTTGAGTGTAAGTGGTACTAACGGTGGTGCGGGTTCATCAGCACGTATCTTATTACGAGGTGTAACCAGTACAAGCGCTACACAGGGTCCGTTATTTGTAATTAATGGCGTGCCAATGGATAATACACAAAGAGGTCAGTCCGGCGAATGGGGTGGTGCTGATTATGGTGATGGTATCTCTAACATCAACCCTGATGATATTGAATCCATGACTGTTTTAAAAGGCCAGTCAGCGTCTGCACTTTATGGTACACGTGCCTCTGGTGGTGTAATTTTAATCACTACAAAATCGGGTAAAAAAAATTCAGGCTTTGGTGTTGAATACAATACCAATTATCAAATGGATAAAATTTATGACAACACCGATTTTCAAGAAGTTTATGGCCAGGGCGAAAATGGCTTAAAACCTACTAACGCTGCAGGTGCCTTAGCTTCAGGAAACTTAGCTTGGGGCGCAAAATTGGATGGATCGCAGGTAATTCAGTTTGACGGCAAAAATTATGCTTATTCAAAAACCAGCGACAATTATACCAAGTTTTACAAAACAGGTAACACCTTTACCAATACAGTTTCTTTAACAGGCGGTGGCGAAACAGGAGCCTTCCGTTTGTCATTATCTGATATGAATAACCACGCTATTACTCCAAATAGCGGATTGAACAGGAAGACATTCAACTTTAACGGTTCACAAACTGTTATTAAAAACCTTGATATAAATCTTGTTGCCAACTACATTATAGATAATGAAAAAAACCGTTCTGGTTTAAGTGATGGACCGGGTAACCCTAATAACGTTCAGTTTTTAGCACCAAATGAGGCACAAAGCATTTTATCGCCTGGTGTTTTGGCAGGAGGTAAAGAACAATCATTCACTAATGATATTTATGTAACTAACCCTTACTTTGCTGCTTACAACTTTATTACAAACACAAAAAGGGAGCGTTTAATATCTTCTATCTCGGCAAGATATGCTATTACACCATGGGCTTATGCTCAAGGCCGTATAGGTTATGATAAAATTAACGATGCTCGTTTAGGTATCACCCCTACCGGTACTGCCTATGCAAGTGGAAATGGGTCAATACAAACCCAAACTACACAAATCACTGAGTTTAACGCTGACGCTTTGATAGGTGCCAAACATGACCTTGTTAAGGATTTTTTAAACCTTGACTTGTCTATAGGTGGTAACATTCGTAAAGCTAATACCTCAGGTACATTTATTAATGGTGATAACTTCATCATTCCATATTTTTATGACCTATCTAACGTGCCAAGCAGAAACAGTGGCAACCAGGGCGTATCTGCTTTGCAGGTTAACTCTGCATACTACACTGCTGATTTTGCCATAAAAAACTTCCTGGTTTTAAGTACAACGGGGCGTTATGATGCCTACAGCAGTATATCAAGTGCAGTTGGGCGTGGTATATTTTCGCCATCTGTGTCAGCCAGCTTTATTTTCTCTGATCTTGCTCATGTTGAGGGTCTCGACTTTGGAAAACTGCGTGTTGCGTTTTCGCAAACAAGCGCTGGAGCTCCTACCTATGGCAATCAGGTGTATTATTCTGTAAACAATGCTGTCAATGGTGTTAACGCTGGTGGTTTCAGCTCACAACTACCCAACCTTTTGTTACCTCCAAATACTTTAAAAGAACTTGAGATTGGTACCGAAATGAAATTCTTCAACGATCGTTTAGGTCTTGATGTCGCCTACTTCCAAAGGAAAACGACAAAGGAAATTCTTAACAGTTCTATAGATTGGTCAAGTGGTTACACCAATGCTTACATTGCTACCGGATCTGTTCAAAACAAAGGTGTGGAAGTTGAGCTTCATGGCTCGCCTCTAAAAAGCAGCACGTTCACCTGGACACCTGCTTTCAACTTCACCTACGTAAAAAACAAAATTTTACGTACAGATGCAAACAATGCAAACATAGGCTTAGGTACCTACCGCCCATTAAATGCAACAACTGCTTTTGTTGTTGGTTTGGCCGGCCCGCAAATTATGGCTAACGACTATAAGCGCGATTCCGCCGGTAACATCATTTTTGATGCGAATGGTAACGCCGAAGCCACTGCACGTATACCAATGGGTAGTGTTGTACCTAAAATTTATGGTGGTTTTAATAACGACTTTACTTATAAAAACTTTAACCTTGGTTTCCTTATCGATTATCGTTTTGGCAATAAAGTATTATCAGCAACCAATTATTACAGCATCTTCCGTGGTTTAAATAAAATGACCCTTACAGGTCGTGAAACAGGTGTTGTAGGTGTAGGTGTTACTGAGACAGGCACGCCAAATACTAAAAATGTTCCTGCAGAAGATTACTACCAAAGCTTGGCGCGTAGCGTATCTGCCCTAAACGTTTTAGACGGCAGCTTTATTAAACTGCGCCAGGTAACATTTGGTTATGCTATTCCAAAGACCTCTATAGCCCGTACTCCATTCAGTTCTATCACTGTAGCATTAGTGGCCAGAAACTTATGGACAATAATGAAACATACCGATAACATTGATCCTGAGTCAAACTTTGCACCAGGAATTAATTATGCAGGTATTGAAGGTACAAGTGTGCCTGCAGTTAGAACATATGGGTTAAATGTAAACTTTAAATTTAAAAAATAACAAAGATGAAAAAACGACTTATATATAGTTGCCTGCTTGTAGGTGCCACCTTTATAGCGGGTTGTACTAAAAACTTTGACAAAATCAATACTGATCCAACTAAAGTAAGCGCGACTTTAATTAACCCCAACTTCTTAATGGCGCAGGCTCAGATCCAGTTTTCAAACACTGGTTATGATCAGTTATTATTTCAAAGCATGTGGTCGCAGGCTTTGGCTTCAACATATGATTACTACAGAAATGGCGATAAGTATGTTGCCAGCGGTAGTTTCCAGGATTACAAAGCCCGTACGTGGAATAACGGTTACAGTTCATCAACATTGATAGATGAAATGAAAAATTTGGTTAAGGGCAATGCTGCGCTTAGTAACCTTGACAATTGCGGAACCATATTGCGTGTGTTGATATTAGAGCGGGTAACCGATGCCTACGGCGATGCACCTTTTTCACAGGAAGGACAGGCAAAGGCTGGTATCTTTACACCTGTATTTGATGCTCAAAAAGATATCTACGCATCCATGCTTGATCAGTTGGATAAAGCTTGTGCTGCACTTGATGCTTCAAAAGCAGGCCCTACAAGCGATTTATTCTATAACGGCAATGTTGCACAATGGAAAAAGCTTGGCTATTCACTGATGCTAAGAGCTGCTATGCGTTTAACAAAAGTTGATGCAGCCACAGCACAAAAATATGCCGAAAAAGCATATACCGGTGGTACAATGGCTGGCATAGCTGATAATGCAAAAGTAAAAGCTGATTATACCAATAGTAATGGTAACAGCGATGCAGCTGCATTATTAGTGCCTGATGATTTCAGGGAAGTAAGATGGGGAAAAACGCTGATAGATTATCTGAAGTTAACCGCTGATCCACGCATCAGCGCTATAGCCGAAATATCAAGCGGTACGGGTAAAAAAGCTAATGAAACTACTGTAGCAGGTATCTCTACAGCGGCCCTGCAATTTGGTATGCCTAATGGCTATGACCTTAACGGCGGCGCTACAGACATATCTAAAGCTTTAGGATATCCAGGTACTTCTCCTGCCGATCCTTCGGTTTCCGGCGATGCTGCTGCTCCGGTTGGCAAATACTCACGCCCTAAAGTTTTGGTATATGATGATCGTAATCGTTACAACTTCCTGTTAACTTATGGCGAAACTGAGCTTTTATTAGCTGAGGCGGCCACAAGAGGATGGGCTACAGGAACTGCAGCTACTCATTACGCTAACGCGCTAACTGCAGACATGCAAACTTTATCTCAATTTGGTACAACATCTGTTGATGCTGCTGCTATTACTGCTTATGTAGCCGCTCATCCATTAGTTGCAGCTACTGCACTACAGCAAATCAATATGGAGTATTATGTTGAAACTGCAACCGTATTTAACTTTAACGAAAACTGGAACAACTGGAAAAGATCCGGGTTCCCCGTTTTAACCAAAATTACTTACGCTAACCAATTTGCTACAGATATTCCAAGAAGAATTGATTATCCAGTTACTTTACCTTCAACAAACGGCGCAAATTATGCTGCCGCTGTTGCAAGAATGGGTGGCGACACATTCCTAACACGTGTTTACTGGGATAAGTAAAATTTAATTTCCTTAACAAACAGGGAGACATTATTGTCTCCCTGTTTGTTTTATTACCTTTATATATAATTCTGTTCACAGAATTGCGTATCCCCGACCATGAGTTTTTATTAA
The DNA here is from genome assembly GCF_056406855.1 of Mucilaginibacter sp. P1_A3. NCBI lineage: Bacteria > Pseudomonadati > Bacteroidota > Sphingobacteriia > Sphingobacteriales > Sphingobacteriaceae > Mucilaginibacter > Mucilaginibacter sp. P1_A3. The sequence goes on along the minus strand of NZ_JBFTZJ010000002.1, from coordinate 281,450 downwards.
AGTACTTATGTCCCTTTTTAATTTATATTCTCCTAAAGGTATGTTCAGCCCCGTTGCTGTAGCAACTGCGGCACTTTGTTTGTCATCTCTTACCTCCTACTCCCAGCAATCCTTATTTAAACTGCTGAACAGTAAAGAAACCAATATCAAATTCAGCAATGATATTAATGAGACCGAATCGCTTAACGTTTTATCATATGAGTATTTTTACAATGGTGGTGGCGTAGCTGTTGGCGATATTAATAACGATGGTTTGCCCGACCTCATGTTCACCGGGAATATGAAGCCAAATAAGCTTTATTTGAATTTGGGACACATGAAATTTAAGGATATCACCAACGATGCTTGCCCCGAATTGGGTGGCAGACCAGATTCATGGAAAACAGGCGTAACCATGGCCGACGTTAATGGCGATGGATTGTTAGATATTTATGTTTGCTACTCTGGTAAAACTGATAACGAAACCCGCAGCAACCAATTATTTATAAACCAGGGAAATAACAAATTTAAGGAAGAAGCCAAAGCCTACGGCTTGGCCGACCCCGGATATAGTACGCAGGCTGTTTTTTTTGATTATGATAATGATGGCGACCTGGATATGTTCCTGCTAAATCATAACATCAAAAAGATAGATAATATGGAACTGGCCCGTTATAAAAATCAAACTGATGATTTAGCCAGTAATAAACTTTTTAAAAATGATAACGGACATTTTACCGATGCATCAAAAGCAGCCGGCATAGTACAAAATCCACTCACCTTTGGCTTGGGTGTAGCCATTGCCGATATCAATAAAGATGGCTGGCCCGATATTTATGTAACCAACGATTATAACGAACCTGATTACATATACATCAATAACCACGACGGTACGTTTAGCGAAAAATCAAAAGATATGCTCAGGCACATGTCGCACTTTTCTATGGGTGTTGATATTGCCGATTTTAATAATGACGGCTTGCCCGATATTATGACCCTTGATATGTTGCCCGAGGATAACCACAGGCAAAAATCATTACAATTAGAAGAAAACTATGAGTCTTTTGCTTTGATGCAAAACCAGGGACTTTACAAACAATATATGCGCAATATGCTGCAGCTTAACAATGGCGACGGCACATTCAGCGAAATAGCACAATTAGCCGGCGTTTCCAATACCGATTGGAGCTGGTGCCCCCTCATTGCCGATTTTGACAACGACGGATACAAGGATATATTTATCACCAACGGATATTTGAGAGATTATACCAACAAAGACTTTTTACGCTACTGGGGCGATTATAAAATAAAAAAAGCGGTGGCCGGCGAACCATTCCGCCTGATGGACCTGGTAATGGCAATGCCCTCAACATCGGTACCCGATTACATTTTCAGAAATAACCACGACCTTACCTTTACCAACAAACAGGTAGAGTGGGGTCTTAATCAACAAAATATTTCAAACGGAGCTGTGTATGTGGATCTGGATAATGACGGCGACCTGGACCTTGTTGTAAATAACATCAATCAGCCAGCGTCGGTTTATCAAAACATGAGCCGGGATAATAACAACACCTCTTACATGGCTGTTAAATTAAAAGGCACAGGTAAAAACACCAATGCTATTGGCGCCAAGGTTAGTGTTTACACAGGTAAAAACATACAATACCAGGAAGTAAACCCAAACCGGGGATATCTTTCATGTGTATCTACAACATTAAATTTCGGTTTAGCCGACATAAAAAAAGTCGATTCCGTACGCGTTATCTGGCCCGATAACTCTTCGCAGTTGCTTAGGGATGTGAATGCTAATCAATTATTGGCCATCAACTATCAACCAACAGAAAAGTCATTTAACCAGGGGAGTATTGTAAAGAAAACCGTTTTTAAACATACGGAGCCTATTATCGATTTTAAACCGGATGAGATCACTCTTAACGATTTTAAACGCCAGTTATTGATGCTGTTCATGTACTCCAAAACTGCGCCTGTTATTGCAAAAGCCGATGTAAATGGCGACGGACTGGAGGATTTGTTTGTCAGCGGAGAAAAGGATAGTCCGGGTAAATTGTTTCTGCAACAGGCAGGGGGCAAATACATAGCCAAAGATATCATTCGCGGCAATACTGATAACATCGGTACTACGTCGGCAGCGGCATTTTTTGATGCCAATGGCGATGGCAAACCCGATCTGTACATTGCAAAAGGCGGTTATTCGTTATACGAGCCCAATACTGCCGATTTACAGGATGAGCTTTATATTAATGAAGGTAACGGTCGATTTGTACTCTCTCCTACTGCCTTACCTATACTTAATGCCAACAGTAAATCGGTTGTAAAACCTTGCGATTTTGATGGCGATGGAGATATCGACCTTTTTGTAGGTGGCAGGGTAATACCGGGCCAATATCCGGTTGCCCCGCAAAGCTATCTGTTGGTAAATGATGGCAAAGGTAAATTCACAGCCGCGCCTATCCTATTCAACAAAATTGGAATGGTTACCGATACACAATGGATTGATATGAATAATGACGGCCGCAAAGATCTTGTATTATGTGGTGAATTTATGCCGATAACTATCTTTATAAATACCAAAGAGGGATTCATAGATAAAACCAGTGATTATTTTGATACTCCTCAAAAAGGATTCTGGAATAAAATTTCCTTCGCCGATGTAAACGGTGATGGTAAGCCCGACTTGATAGCTGGCAACCTGGGCTTAAACACCCAGATCAGGGCAACTGATAAGGAACCTGCGGAAATGTATTTTACCGATCTGGACAACAACGGCTCAATTGATCCTTTCTTTAACTTTTATATCCAGGGCAAAAGCTACCCTTTTGTAAGCAGGGATGAACTGAACGAACAGATTTACCCCATGCGCAGGAAGTTCAACTCCTACAAGATGTACGCCGATGCCACCATTAATGAAATTTTTAGTGCCGATGACCTGGCCAAAGCCGGAAAGCTGGTTATTAATAACATAAAAACTACACTTTTCATCAATACCAATGGCAAGTTCACTGCTGCTGCTTTACCAATGGAAGCACAGTTTGCACCGGTGAGCCAGATCATAACCGGCGATTTTGATCATGATGGGCATACAGATTTGCTATTGTTAGGTAATCATTCAGACAATCGTCTTAAAATTGGAAGTATTGATGCCAACTACGGCTGCCTGCTTAAAGGCGATGGCAAAGGCGGTTTCATATATATAGACCAGTCATCATCCGGGCTTTCGGTTATGGGCGATGTAAAATCGGCTGTAGAGATCAACGTTAACAAAACTCCGTACTTACTGATAGGCATAAGCGATGGGCCGCTTCAATTTTATAAAGAATAATGAATTACTTAAAAAGATCATTTATTGTGTTTTGCGCTATAACTGCTCAGCAGTGTTATGCTCAAAACATTAAGAATAATTATCCGGATTATTTGCAGCCAGATCATGCGGTGAACGCCGTAACCATGGTGATGGTGCATGATGTGGTTAGTCCGCCGGTTGCTGCACGCTACTATGCCTATACTATGCTGGGTGCTTACAATATTGTTGCCGCCAACAATAAAACCATACCCGAATTGCAAAAATTCATTAAGGATTATAAACCCAACAACAGCTTAGATACTATCAAAACCCGGTATGATTATAAAATAGCCGCCTATTACAGCATCCTGGAAACCGGCAAACTTATGCTGCCATCAGGCTTTATGCTCAAGGATGATGAAGACGCGTTTATTCAGCTGCTTCAAAAAACTAAGGTCGATCAAAAAATAATTGACAATTCTGTTAAAGTGGCAGAGCTTGCATCTAAGGTTGCGGTAGGCTTTTCAAAATCAGACCATTACAGCCAGCTTAGCGCACTTAAAAGATATACGCCTATAAAGGACGAGAGCAAATGGTACCCTACGCCTCCGGGCTATTTTGAAGCCGTTGAACCAAACTGGCGCACTATCCGTACCATGGTGATTGATTCGGCCAATCAGTATAAACCAACGCCTTTAATTCCTTTTAGTAAGGATACCACATCGGCATTTTATAAACAGGTAAAGGCAGTTTACCAGGTCTCTAAAAATCTCACAACTGAACAAATTAATATAGCATTGTTTTGGGATTGTAACCCATTCGCCATTACCACTTCCGGCCATATGGCTATCGGTTATAAAAAAATAAGTCCGGGTGGGCACTGGATGCATATAACAGGCCTGGTTACCAAACAAGCGCACCTTGATTTTGACCACGCCGTAATGGTAACCGCTTTAGAGGGCGTTACACTGATGGATGCATTTATAAGCTGCTGGGAAGAAAAATTCAGCAGTAACCGCATCCGCCCCGAAACTTATATTAACCGGTATATGGATGTTAAATGGCAGCCAGTTTTGCAAACCCCTCCATTTCCTGAATATACCAGCGGTCATGCGGTTATCTCCAATGCATCGGCCGAACTGCTTACCTATTTACTGGGTGATAACTTTACTTATACCGATAATACAGAAATCCCCTTCGGCAGCAGCCAGCGCGATTTTAAATCATTCCGCGAGGCGGCAGCCGAGGCATCAATGTCCCGGTTTTACGGCGGCATCCATTATATGGAAAGCATTGAAAAAGGAAACAAACAAGGTAAAGAAGTTGCAGCCGGAATTATCGTCAAAATAAAAAAAGCTGGTATCTTGCCGCAAACTAAATAATCTTCCTATATCTACATAAACATCCACCAAAGAATGAATTGTACAGCACAAAAATTAATAAAAAAAAGCGCCACCTGTTTTTTAGGCAGTGCTTTTTTGTTGGCATCATTGCCGGTTATGGCACAAAAAACTGTTATTTATAAAGATGCCTCGCAATCGATTGAATCAAGAACGAAGGATTTGATATCCAAGTTAACTTTAGAAGAAAAAGTTTCCTTGTTAGGTTACCGGAGTAAAGCCGTTCCCCGTTTGGGCATCCCAGCCTATAATTGGTGGAATGAGGGGCTGCACGGTGTAGCCCGCGCCGGTGAAGCAACCATATTTCCACAAGCTATTGGTATGGCGGCAACCTTTAATGAAAGTTTGGTTGATTCTGTTTCTAATGTGATATCAACAGAGGCCAGGGCAAAATACAATGTATCTACAGCCATGGATCGTCATTTGCAATACATGGGCCTCACCTTTTGGACACCGAATATCAATATTTTCCGCGATCCGAGATGGGGACGCGGGCAGGAAACATATGGTGAAGACCCGTTTTTAACGGCGCACATTGGCTCGGCGTTTGTAAAAGGGATGCAGGGAACCAATCCTCGTTATTTGAAAGCATCGGCTACAGCGAAACACTTCGCGGCACATAGCGGACCAGAAGCTACCCGCGATTCATTTGATGCCATAGTTGATGAAAAAGACATGCGCGAAACTTACCTGTATGCTTTCCATGCACTGGTTAATTCGGGGGTTGAATCGGTAATGACGGCTTATAACAGTATTAATGGTGTACCAAACTCCGTTAACAAAAATTTAGTGACGGATATTTTAAGGAACGAATGGGGCTTTAAAGGCCATGTAGTAACCGATTGCGGCGCATTGGACGATGTGTTTTTGGCTCATAAAACCATACCTACAGCAACCGAAACCGCTGCCGCCGCAATTAAAGCAGGTATCGACCTTGATTGCTCGTCCATTTTTCAGAATGACATTGTTAAGGCGGTCCAGCAAAAATTATTAACCGAAAAAGAAGTTGACGTTGCCCTTACCCACCTGCTGAAAACCCAATTTAAACTTGGCTTTTTTGATGATGCGGCTGCAAGTCCGTTTAAAACATATGGTGCGGATAGTATCCATAACGCACAACATATAGCACTGGCGCGTAAAGTTGCCCAACAGAGTATGGTATTGCTAAAAAACGACAATAACATATTGCCTTTCAAACCAGGTCAATACTCCAGCTTTATGGTACTGGGCCCCAACGCCGCAGCTTTAGATGCTATGATAGGCAGTTACCATGGTGTAAGCAGTAAAGTGGTAAATTTTGTAGAAGGCATTACTGCGGCAGTTGATCCGGCAACCCGTGTGGAATATGATCTTGGTTGCGATTATAGAGATACAACTCACTTTGGTGGTATCTGGGGTGCAGGGAATGCCGACGTTACAATTGCCGTAATTGGTTTATCACCCGTGTTGGAAGGTGAAGCAGGTGATGCTTTCCTGGCCGAATCTGGCGGCGATAAAAAGAACCTGAGCCTGCCCGCGAGCGAAATAGCCTTCATGAAAGCTCTTAGAAAAGGCGTTAAAAAACCAATCATTGCCGTAATTACTGCAGGTAGCGATGTAGATGTTTCGGCTATTGCACCATATGCTGATGCCATTGTATTTGCCTGGTACCCCGGCGAACAAGGCGGTAACGCACTGGCCGATATTGTGTTCGGTAAAATCAGCCCGTCTGGTCACCTGCCGCTTACGTTTTATAACTCGGTTAATGATTTGCCAAAATATGAAAGTTATAGCATGAAAGGCCGTACCTACCGGTATTTTAACGGCCCTGTTCAATATCCTTTTGGCTTCGGCTTAAGCTACACTACTTTCAGCTACGAGGCGGTTTCAGCGCTGCCAAAACAATACACAGCGAAAGATAGTATTAGCATGACCGTTAAGGTTAAAAACACCGGCAACATGGATGCAGATGAGGTTGTGCAGGCCTATATCAAGTATCCAAACCTGGATAGGATGCCAATAAAAGAATTAAAGGGATTTAAAAGAGTTACCGTTTCCAAAGGGAATGAGCAACTTGTCACTATAAAAATCCCGGTTAAAGAACTTCAGAAATGGGATTTGCAAAAACACAATTGGAAGCTTTATCCCGGCGATTACAAGCTGATTTTGGGCAGTAATTCGGCTGACGAAAAGCTAACAGCGGACTTTAAGATTACTGGTAAATAATCAAACAAAATCATTTCAAACAAAACGGGCCTTTTGGGGCCCGTTTTTGTTCATAGTAATATAGGTTTAGAAAAGTCGATATTTATTTAAACTGCATTAAGCTTTCCAATATCCGGATCCCCGAATCGCTGATATCAGTTTGTTGAGGCTGACCTAAAGCAAATACTTGTTTGCACCATTGAAGTACCAAATTATCCGGGGATTGTTTAATCTCCTCATTAAGCCAGGCCCCTGCCTTGTCCCTACCCTCTTGCTTTTCAATGGCCCATGCGGTTACCAAATGATTAGCCGGCAAAAAATTACTTACCGTATTTTCTGTTTTAGGGTTAAAAGCGATGATCTTTTGCAGGGATTGCTTTGCCTCATCGTTTTTACCCATTTTAAGATAACATTGGTAGCTCATCCAATCTTCTAAACGTTCATCCAAGTTTTCGGCATATGGTTTGCCTACACCTAAATTAACGGGCCATTTTTTTGCCTCATTGATAAAGTTTAAAGCATTGCTATAACTTTTAGATGCCATCTTTTGAACGGCTTGCATCAGCTCGGTTTCCCGGTATAGCTCCCGACCGATGGTTGCTCCCTCAAAAGGTAAAATATCTAAATGAGATAAAAGTATGCCGCACTCATGGTAACGCTTGTTTAACAGCAGCGTTTTAGCGTATAAAATACCAATGATATAATTATCCGGGTGCAATTTGTAAAAAGGCTCAACGGTAGTTAACGCATTTGCATATTGGTTATGGCTTACATAATATTCGGCCAATAATTTATTATAACGCCAGCCCTTATCTAATTTTACCGCCATTTTTAAATCAGTCACATCATTAGCATCTCCCACTACCATCGCCGCGCGGGCGGCGTAAAAAGGTGCAAAATCTGGCTGATTAGCACATTGAGCAAACAACTTTTTGCTTTCATCAATGCGGTTTCGATCCTTATATAACAACGCCAGGAAATATTTCGGTTTCCAGTTATTGCTTTGCTGGATGGCCCATTGCAATACTTCTTCATCACTGTTGCGGAAAGGAAATACAAAAGCCGCTGTTGAAGTATTCGCTTTATCTAAAAACAGTAAAAATGGTTTGCCCGCCTTACTTTGCAAAAAAGCCAATTTATAATTAACCAAAGCATTTGCAGGCGATAGCTGTAAAACCTTTTCGCTTTCATCGTAGCAGCCATTTTTAAAATAGGTATCTGCCAATTCTAAATAGCTTTCAATAGGTTGTTCATTGCGGATCATGGATGTAAAGCTGGTTTTATTTTCCAGGGATGATTGCCACAAATACTTTTCGAACCTTGCAAGATGATTAAGCGGTTCGTAAGTTAATATGGTATCCAATACCTGTATGGCATTTTTGTGATCATTTAAATTACGGTAAGCAATGGCCTGCACCTGTAACGCAGAAATATCGAACCGATTAAAATCCAAAGCCTTTGATGCAAATTCCAAAGCTTTTGAATAATTCTTTTCCCGGAGATAAAGACTACTTAAAGCCGAGTAAGCCGCATTGCGATATTCAACCGATAAAGATGCCATATCAAAACCATCTTTGGCATCAACTATATTGCCCATCTGCGCATTGATAATGCCGTAATAATAATTTGCCGCGGCATCATTGGTATTAATACTCAACGCTGTTTTTGCATAGTTTAAAGCATCGGCATAACGCATATTATGAAATTGCAGTTCGGCCATTTGTACCAAGGCAGGCAAAAAGTAAGCGTCTTTTTTTAGCGCAGCCTGTAGTTTTTCTTCGGCAGATGGATACATTTTCTGATCCATAAACTCCTTACCCTGGGTGTATAGCCCATATGCGCTGTTCCAGTCAAAATCCTTAGGCAAATCAAGCGGGCGACTTAAATTATCTGCACTTGGCTTAGATTGATACGTTAGTTTGTTGACGCCCAATGAAACAACAACATCTCCGGTGCCTGCTTTTATGGAGTCGGCAAAGATCTGCAGCGGATTTAACGAAAGTTTTTTGTTGTAAATAACCTTATCACCTTGTTTAACTTCAAGTACATCACCTATCTTTTGTACAGGGTTGAAGTATAATTTAAGCCAGCCGTTATGAGCTATCACATTTAACGCGCCATAGTTGTTAGCCTGTACAAATCCTTTTGTTTTCATCACAGGATACCAGTACTCCGTCCAGGAATCTGAAGCGCCCGGCGCGAAACCTTTGTGTTTAAAGGGAGTAAATGTACTTTTTACCGCAGTTTGATTAAACAACCTGCCCGATTGTATCTCGGAGTATTGACCATCATGATCGGTAAGCAGCTTTTCCCATATCATGCCCTGATCAGACAGTCCCCAGATCCAGATTTTTTTGCCGGCTTTATCTTCATGCCCGCCATAGCGGGCCATGCCGAAATCGTCATCGTGCCAGTAAGCGCCAAAAAAATCGGTGTACTTGCCAAACACATGATATGACTTATAGCCGCCGAAATTATTGTTCTCATAGAAAGATATATCTTTACCGTTTTGCTTATTGACAGGCCAGTCGCTGTACTCTCCTTCGTGCCCCAGGTAATTGGTGCCCGGGAAAATATATTGCAGGTTTCCCTTGGTTTTTATACCGGTGTTCATCCAGTGATAATAAGGCTCCTCCGTTGGGGTGGAATTATACCAGAATGATTTTGTAGTAAAATAGGCTTTATCTTTTGGCAGGTTCACCTCCATAGTCCAGGTAGTGCGGGTTAGCAGATCAAGTACACTGATGATACAGCTTACACTTCCATCAGCATTTTTGCGCACCAGGTAATCAACCGGGGTAACCGAATTGGGTGTATGCCCAATGATGCCATAATTTGGTTCGATACCACCACTTGTCCAGGGGCCACGCATAGCAATATCCCTAAACTTTACTACATGATTTTCATAAACAATGGGCTTACCGGTTGACTTTTCAATAGCCGACCAGATCTTGCCGCCTATCTGCGGCAAGATGGTCAGTTTTATATATTCGTTTTCCAGTTCTACAACCTTCCATTCCTTTTGCACCGGCTTATCCGTAAATCCATCGTAACGGAAATACGGATAAATGTTGGTAAAGGCCGGGATTGGGTTAGGATCCGCAAATGGATAAGTAGTTATAGTTTTGTTGTATTCCTTAATGCTCGCGTCCTGCTGGGCAAAAGCATTTAAATTAACTATGCAAATGCATACAGCTATCAACCATCGTTTTTTCATGAGAACTAAGCTTTACTTAATGATCAATAACCAGCCTTTACCCTTTTCAACCGGAATTTTATCATTCAAGCCAAATGTTTTTGCAGGCTGAAAGCTTTTGATCTCTGGTGCTGTAATAGTTGCTTTAGCCGGATTGATACCGAGTTTCGCCCAATCAATCTTTAACTGAAAATCAGTATCTCCGTTTTCCCAGCTGGCTACAGATACCATAACCGCCCCTGCTTTTTTATAAACGGTAGCCAGTACTTTAGGGTTATCGGTTTTTACAGGATTATCATCAACCCAATAGCCTATCATCTTAGTACCCTTCATCCCGAAATTATCCCAGGCCTTCCAAATCGGACGCGGATCTGCACCATCACTCCATGGCATGCGGTTGGTCATACCATAAACCATACCTCTCCATTTATTACCACCGCCCTGTAGCATCTCTCCCATTAAACCAAATGGAATACCGCTTACTTCGGTCAGGAAAAAATCAGGATCGTTTTTCTCGTAATCAAAATACTCACCAAACCAAAGACGGTTTAAGTATGGAAAGTGCTCCATATACAGGTTTGCGCTGTTATTAAAACCATCGCTTTTGTTGTATTGATTGGCCGAATGAAGATCAATAATACCGGGGTGACCATCCTTTGTCAGCACACGTTTTACACGTTTCATGGTAACACGGTCAAAAGCCACATCATCTAAATAAATACCGTCGATTCCTACATTTTGGGTTAACCAGTTCATGCCCTCCACGTAGTAGTTATGCCAGCGGTTCATGCCGCTGTTGATAATGGCCGCGTCCTTAATTTCGGGAACAAACCAGGCGGCAATGTAGTCATCGCCTATGTGTTCCTGCAGCCAGCTGAAACCTCCGCCTTTACCGGGCGAATAGATCTCGTGACCCAGGCTTCTTAAGGCAAATGTTTCATAAGCATGGTTGGATAGCTCACGGATTGTATTATATATTTTAACTTTTAATCCTGCTGCATGAGCCGAATCATCATAGGCTTTCATTTTTTGCCAGGCGATGAACGGATAATTTATAGTAGGGTTTATAGCCGTAGCATGGTGAATATTGATAAGTGTTGCGCCTGCCTCCTTAATAGTATCAATGGGTTTGTAAGCGTGATAAAACCTCGTCGCCCACTGAAAATCGGTATTAATGGTATGGAACGGAGTAATCAACAATGTGAAATTATAATACAGCTCCTCGCCCTTTTTCAGGTTTCTTTCGCCGCTGTAGTTATTGGCCAGCACCGCCTTGCCGTCATCGGCTATTTTGATGCCGCCTTTGTTATCATTACCCCATGATGATGGCAGAATTAATGGTTTTTGCAGGTAGAAATTGGTGTTCAGCGGACGAACATATTTTTCATCGCGCAGGGAATACTGCAAACCTCCGTTTACGTTACCTACCCAGGCACCATCCTGATTTTTATGTGCCACATCCCACTTCCACTCAAAGTTTTCGGGGCGATTGCCACCTTTTTGACCAAGGCCGATCATGTATTTGGCATAATCCTTTTTAAAAGGGATATGCATGGTGATATCTTTTAAGCTCACATCCTGCAGGGCCTTCACTTTTACGGTATAGGCTATAAAACCATCAAACTCCAGCGACGCGGACACTGTCATTTGTAAAGTATCGTTGGTACTTACCGCCGTCCATTGCACTGTACCGGCTTCCTTTTTAGTGAACTGAACGCCCTGACTTTTCAGGTTCATTTTATTACCGGCGGCATTAATGAAATGGAAATGGATCCCCTCGGTTAAAAGGTTATTAGGTGTTGTTGCATATTCCGTCATTTCGGGCGTAAAATAAGTTTGGATCTGCTTAGGGAAACCATCCTTATTCACTTCTACTTTTCTGCCCAACAGGCTAACGGTATTACCTGTTATAGCCAATGGTGTATAGGGAGCTATAACCGTATTTTGCTGTGCCATGGTGGAGTTTAACCAACCAAGCCTTGTCATTTTATAGGGCTCGCTTACGCCGCCATCTTTGGATATTTTGTTGTTAACTTTTATGGAGATCGTAACTATTTTGGCCGGTTTCCCGTCAATACTGATGGTAGCTTTACCAGTGTAAGTTGAAGGTAAAGCACTCGCAGGCACATCAACACCACACCATAAAGCCTGGATCTCGCCAGCTGCTACATTTACAATTTTAGTTAATGGCTTTGCATCATAGGTAGTACCATTGGTATTGATACAAAACAAAGCAGATGATGGGATGGATTTGCCTGTTGGCGAAGTAAGGCCACTAAAAGTAACGCTTACATTTTTGATATTTTGCAAGGCATAAATACCCAACTGGAAAGCGAAATTTTCGCCTCGGGCAGCTTCGCCGGTATAAGTATGCTGCGGACCACGCTCAACCCAGCGTTGAGGCAAGTCTTTGGTCATGCGGATGGAGTTCAACCTGTCTTCAGGAAAAACCAAAAATGATTCTGCTTTATTTTTGCTAATCAATGCATCTGTCTCTGCTTTAGTAGCAATCACCTCCATAGGGTAAAAACTATTAAATGCATCTATGGATTGAAACTCCTTTACATTGGCGGCAGGGATATTGGTATTTGCACCTACCGAGCTTAACCATTCGGCAGAAGCCTTAGTTTCTGGTTTAAGGTATACACCTTTAGGGTAGTTGGAGCGCCCCTCATTTTTATAAGGCATATAATACACAAAGTATGTTCCCTTACCAGATGTTGGCTCAAAGTAAAGCTCGCCGCTTTCGCGGCTTATCAATCCGGTTTTTATATTGGTTACTTTTTGCTTTGTTTTGGCATCCTCAATTATTATAAATTTATTTTCAGGGTCGGTATCCCTGCGTCTCCAGGGGATAATTACTTTGGCAATTTTACCGGTTCCGTTAAAGGTTAACACCACCCTATGGTTTCCCAAAGAATCGGGTAGCCAGCAACCTTCGCAATTGGTATATGGTATTTTTTGCGCCGAAGCGCCAAAACCGGTTAACAGGAAGATGATGGCAAAAGAAAGTTTTTTCATGGTATAAATTTAGTCAGTATCTGTACACCTATCTATAAATGACAGGTATTTTAACGTTGCATTATATTGTTACTATGGCGACCTTGTTTAGCGGTAGACGCAAATACGCGTCTCTACGAAATTGATCTGGCTTATTTGAACTACGTTTTTGTTACTTTAAATAGCTGGTGTAATGCCCTTACCTTCCCAATAATCAATGATAGGCTTATAGGGGCCATATTTATGCTGCTGCTCGGTAAAGGGATCTTTAAAAGGCCCCTTATCGTAATCTATGGCTTTTTCTTCGTAATTAGGATAATCCTCCTCCTTGGTTGTTTTAGCAACAGGGCGTTTATGCTTTTTATCATCATTAATAAAAGCCGCAATATCCAATGATTCCGCATCGGTTAAAAACGCGTTACCAGGTGTGGTTTTATCATATGGCATATTGCTTTTTAACCACTGCGCCAGTTTAACCACCCGGTGCATGCTTGAGCCCGGTCTGTAAGCCAACAAACCCCAAACAGGCGGATATTCATAAGATACATTATTTGCCAGCATTTTACCCTCTCCGTTTTTGGCGTGGCAACGCTCGCAGTGTTGCAAGTATAGCTTTTCACCACGATCTGAGGATGCGGCAACCTCAGGCAACTCTACCGTCATGTTTTTCAACCCTTTAGTACGATTATCAATATGGGATGAATCGCTCAGGAATTTTAAATAAGCCATTATCGAAATCATTTCCTTACCATCCAATGGTAAAGGCCTGCCCAGGTTTGGGCGCATTACACAATTGTTTATTCGTTCGGCAAGTGATAATATTCGCCCCTCCCGCGCCCGGTATTGTGGATAATCACGAAAAGACTTCACCAGGTTAAAAGCATAGGGCCTTGTACCAGCATCACGGTGGCAATTGGTGCAATTCATTTTATTGCCGGTATAATGCCCGTTGACACCATCGGGGCCAATGTAATATGCGGTATGCAGCATCAGGTCCCGGCCATACCTTACGGCGGCGCCATATTTACCGCGTGGTATTTTCAAGGTATCGATATTAACTAAAGTATCGGTACCGGCAGCTAATGAATCTGCTCCGGCTTGCTCTCCCTTAGCTCTATTACATGACGACAACAACTGAGCCGCATTGGCAATAACAAACAAAAAGAGCAGGAACGTTATGTATTGATATTTCTTTTTCATTTTAATGATCTATGGTTTTAAATAAGGATCAAGTTGCTTGTATTTAATAAATTCGGCTCGGTAAGTTGGTACGGATGTCTCCATCGTCCATTGTAAAACGCCTTTACTGTTAGCCAAAACTATAATGTGCCTTTTTGAGCAGCACACTAAGGTTGTTGTATCATTAATCATATATGCGCTGCCCATACGGCCGTTAAAAATCTCCTTAGGCAGTTGAAAGTGCATCGCTATTTTTGAACTTTTGCCCTGCTCATCAATTTTCATGGCAAATACACCCGACTGGTGTTTCTCCACCCCGTTATCAAAAAACATTAAATTTCCCTGGGGATTAATATGCGCGGCATGCGCCTGGGTAAAATTGCATTCGGCAGGCATAGCTATGGTGCCCCCCTTGCCAAATTTATAGATCACCTTACCGGTTTTCGAATCAATTTTCCAGATCTGGCCATTATTGTAGAACGACATCAGGTAGTTGCCATCGGTATCATAGTTTAAACTGTTGGCATGCATCCAGTCTTTTTTTGTTTTAAGCAGATGTGGATCTTTCAAAGGATCCATTACATCAAACACACTCCATTTCCATACCTGCTTACCGGTTTTATCCATCACTATAATGCCATCGCCATTTACCGTATCCTTTTTGCCACCACCAATGGAACCCAGATCCATTATTTTTCGATCTACAAACAAGGTTACCAGCTGGCCTTTATCATTCTTTAATATCTCGTGATGAATGGTTTGCTTAAAATCACCCTGACCTTTTTTCAGATGCAGCAGCGTATCGCCCAGTAAATTAATTTCCAGTATCTCGCTGCCATAGCTGGTAGGCTCGTCATTTCTGCCTAAAATGGAAAGCAGGGTGTTATCCTTTGTAAAATGAAGCACTTTAAAGCCCAGCCTATCAATCATATGGTACCACTTAATTTGCCCCTGGTAGTCAACCAAATAAGCCACGCCCGGTGCAAAGCGTTTGTTGATAAGCATTAAACCATCTTTAAACTCAGCAGGCAGCGGTACTTTAGGCAAGCTTTTGGCTTTAAACTGATCCTGTAAAAACAGTTGCAGCTCATGCGATTTAAAAGTATATACTTTGCTTATACTTTTAACATCGTTATGGCTGGTAACAATATCATAAGCGTAATTTGTATTGGGTATAATATTGCAAAGTACAAGCGAATGTGAAACTGCGTTTTTTGATAGAACCGACCTGATTTTTTTGTCAGTTTTATCAGCCCAATACTCCACATACACATCGGCGGGACCGGTTGTGGTTACATCAACCTGAATTTTTAATTCATTATTGTTGTGCAAGCCAACATGTATCTCCTTAACCAAATTGCTGCTTGAACAACCTGTAAAAATTGCCCCGACAATCAATATTGCTATACACACAAACCTATACTTCATTATACACCGGCTTTTAATGTTCATTACTTTAAATGGTAAAAGAATATACAACCTTTACAGGCTGTATATTCTTGTTGCTGGTTATAAGCTAACAATACTTATTGCCTGCCCGCATTACTTAAATTAGGATTAATATTAACCTGGTTTAAAGGATAAGGGAAATACTGATCACGAGGCATAACCACCGTTTGCGTTTGGCTGGTTCTTTTAAGATAGCCATTTACTACCTCGGCATATTTACCAAACCTCATCAAATCAGCACGTCTTTTGCCTTCGTAATATAACTCCCAGCCACGTTCCTGTAAAAGTGCATCGCGTAATGTTGCCTGGGTAAAAGCGCTTTGTACCAGCAATTTAGCATGCGATCTTGCTTTTACCAGGTTTATTAATGAAATGCTTTCGGCATTTGGGCCGTTAAGCTCATTTAGAGCCTCTGCTCTGCTTAATAATACATCGGCATACCGCAAAATATCAACACTGTGGCCATCATAATAAGTATTTGCGCCATTCGGGTCGGCATATTTCATGGTTGCCACATCAGGCATGTATAAAATACCTGCCGGTGGTGTAGCACCCAAAGTTGGTGCTTGTTTGTGCGTTAAGCCATCAACACCAGCATACTCTGTAAAGAACATTTTTTTACGATCGTCCTGATCATCGTAGCTGTTGTAAAAATCCCAGGTTACGGCGTAATACTGCCATCTATCGGTTAATACAGGATGATCAAGCGGGCCAAAGTGGTTTAATAGTTCGGTACCATTAACGTTAGCATCGCTCAATACCGAAAAGATATTTTCTGAACACCATTTGTTATCTTCCTTAAATAAGCCAGCATAGGTTGGAAATAACTGGTAAACGTTAAGATCCATAACCTGCTTGGTCAGGTCGGCCGCTTTTTGCCATTGATGCTGGCGTAAATATAATTTAGCCAATAAGGTCATGGCTGCTCCTTTTGTAGCACGGCCAACATCATTTGTCGCGTAAATTTTATTGCTTTTATAATCAACAGGCAAAGTGTTTATGGCCGCTTCCAGGTCAGTTATTAAAAGCGCATCTATCTGCGCAACAGGTGTAACCGGTGGCTGGCTGGTATATTTAGGATTAGCCACATCTTTTTCTGTAACCAATACTACAGGTCCCCAGGCATCGGTAAGATCCAGATAGGCAATAGCGCGCAAAAATTTCATTTCGGACAGGAACTGATTTTTCGAATCAGCTCCAATTGTTGTCATAGCCGAAACATTATATATTGCGTTGTTTGCGTCAGCTATCAGCTTGTAGATCTGTTTCCAATCCTCAGCTAATAACCCATTTGCCGAGTTCCATTGAACCAGTGAAAGCTGGCCTGGATCACCACTGTAGCTGCAGTGACCTACATCGGTAGTTAAATCTGTAAGGGCAAAGTGCCTTACCGTCCAATAGTCAAAGTTATCGCCAACAGCCGGGCCTTTCAGGCGTGCATAAACTGCATTTACCGCAGCTATCGCATCAGACTGCGTACGGAAAGCATTGATACTGGTTAAACTGCTATATACCTTTGGGTCGAGGTTTTTATTACAGGACAACTGCAAAAACATCGCCGCTACGATCAGGATAATATTATATTTTTTCATTTGCTTTAATTTTATGTTGATCCGCTAAGGGATGCTTATTTATTAGTGAACAGATACTTTAATACCAAATGCGAAGGTTCTGAATGCGGGGAAAGAGTTAAAATCCAATCCGCCTGATGTATTACCAGTGTGAACGTTCACCTCTGGATCGGTACCTTTATAATTGGTTACGGTAATCAGGTTCTGTGCTTCGGCATAAATCCTTATACCCTGTACAATTTTAATGTTCTGGAATAATGATGAAGGGAAGCTATAACCCAATGAAACTGATTTTAAGCGGGCATAAGAAGCATTTTCAACAAAACGGGAGTTCACATAACCACCATAAGTGCTCAGGAAATAACCTTCACGCGGGATACCTGTATTTTCGTTTTTGCCGGCAACAAACCTGTTCAACGCATCAGTACTTGTTGTTGACTCCAACACCAGCCTGTTCATGTTAAATAATTTATAACCAAAGGCACCCTGGATAAAAATGTTGAGATCGAAACCTTTGTAATGGAAATCGTTACCAAAACCTGCTGTGAAGTGCGGGTTTGAATTACCTAAATATTTTTGATCATCAGGGGTTATTTTACCATCCCCGTTAACATCTGCATACTTAGGATCGCCCGGTTTTGAATTTGGCTGCGGTGCATAGGTTTCACCCGTTTTTAGTACTCCTGCATAAACATAGCCATATAGCTCGCCTAACTCCTGCCCTACTTCCAGTCTTGAAAACTCACGACCAGAAACGGTGCCGCTTGGATTGGCAGTATTGCTGCTAATTGTTTTGATACCACCCAAATCCAACGCTTTTTGTTTGTTGTAGGCTATGTTGAAGCTGGTATTCCAGGCAAAGCCTTTTGAACGTACATTGTTCGTGTTTACAGAAAGTTCGATACCCCTATTTTCGATAGCACCACCGTTTACTAACTGGGTGCTAAAGCCCCACCACTGACCAATTGGGATATTGATCAACAAATCGGAGGTTTTTTTACGATAAACGTCAACAGTAGCGTTGATACGGCCATCGGCAAAACCCACATCTAAACCTGCATCAAGTTGTGCCGTACTTTCCCATTTTAAGTTAGGGTTTGATAGGCTCGAAGGCTCAATACCTACCTGCAGCGGTCCACCATCACTCAATACAGTGCTATAGTTACCAAATGTACTCAGGTACTGGTAGTTGTTAATCCTGTCGTTACCGGTAACACCATAGCTCACCCTAAGCTTTAAATTTGAAAAAGTGTTTAAGTTTTTGATAAAATCCTCATCGGTAAATTTATAAGCCAGAGCTCCTGACGGGAAAATACCATGCCTGAAATTGCTACCAAATTTTGAAGAAGCATCATCCCTTAAAGTAAATGTTGCCAGAACCTTATCCTTGTATGAATAGTTTAACCTGCCGTAATAATCTGTAAGTGATGATTCTGATTTACCGCTATTGTAACCGTTAACAGTTGAACCTGCGCTCAGATTGTAATACAGGAACACATCTGTAGGGAAACCTTTAGCACCGGCACTTAATGATTCAGCAACATCCCTTTGGTTGGAGTTACCTACCAATAAAGTAAACGCATGGTCTTTAAAGTTATATTTATAAGTCAAATAGTTTTCAACCAACCATCTAAAGGCAGTAGACATTTGCTCGGTAGCTATACCACCGTTTGCTTTACCTGCTACCAGTGTTCTTGGGGTGTACTGCCCGGCAGTAACCTGGCTGTATTCGCTACCTGCGCCTAAGTGGTAGGTAAGATTTTTAAATAAGGTATAATCTAAAGATATGTTACCGTTTATTAGTTTGCTGCCGCTTTTGTTGGTTGGCTCCAAAAGGCTTGCCAAGGCGTTGTTTTTACCCTGGTATACATAATAACTACCATCGGCATTATAAACGGGGATGTTGGGCTGTGCAGTTAAAAGGCCAAACAATGGCGCAGTAATATCGCCAGAATAAGATTGCAGTGTTGAGCTTGAGCTTGCGCCGTAAAAATTAGCGCCTAATTTTAAGTTTTCGTTAAGTGTTTTTTCGGCGCCTATCCTTGCCGTGTATCTTTCCAGGCTGGTGTTTTTTAATACCCCAAGTTGTTTCAGATAATTACCGGATACGTAAATTTTTGAGTCCTTATCAGCACTGCTGATGCTTAGGTTACGATTTTGCACTGTTGCATTTTGTGTAGCTGATTTTAACCAGTTTGTATTAGCCAACGGAAAGTTTGATGGAAATATAGCCGGTTTGCCATCTTCAATAGCGGTAGCATTCTGAATATCGGTATACTGCTGCCCGTTTAATAACGACGGATGGTAGGTTAAGTACTGCTGCCCGTTTGATACATCAGCATCGATAGCTACCTTGCCTATTTTCCCTTTTTTAGTAGTGATCAGCACCACACCGTTACCACCACGTGAACCATATATAGCTGTTGCAGATGCATCCTTCAATATCTGGATGTCTTCAATATCGTTAGGGTTTATCTGGTTACCGTTATCGGTAATAAAACCATCAACAACATACAATGGTGAATTACTTGTATTAATAGAGTTACCACCCCTGATGGTAATAGAAATAGTACCGCCCGGCGCAAAGCTTGATTGTTGTACCTGCACACCAGCTGCCTTACCCTGTATAGCCTGGCCTAAGTTGGACGTAGTACCACCAAGGTTAAGATCATCACTTTTTACCGAACTTACAGAACCGGTAAGGTCGCTCTTTTTAACGGAACCGTAACCTACCACTACTACCTCGTTCAGTTTGTTAAGATCTTCCTGTAAGGTTACCGTTATTTCATTTGAGCTGCCTAAGGTTACCATTTGTGTTTTGTATCCTATATATGATACAACCAACACTTTTGAATTCCCTTTAAGGGTAATTCTAAACTTCCCGTTAAGATCTGTAGAGGTTGTATTTTTAACTCCCTTTTCAGTTACGGTAGCACCTATTATTGGACCGCCTTTGTCAATAATATTACCGGTGATAACTGTCTGTGCACTTGCCAGTGTTGGCAGCAGCAAAAAAAGGTAACAGCAGATCATTTTAAAAAGGGTACCATAAAGCTTCTTTTTTGAAAAAGTACTTTTTGAGGAACCCGGATCAAGTTGTGTGTAAATTTTAATCATACATTTTGGGTGTTAGTATTAATTAATTGTTGCGTTTTAATAATGGTTTGATTGTTTTTGAATATTGGAAATTAGAGATATAGGCTTAAAAATGCCCACGCAAACACAGCGCAAACGTTTGTTTTGAAGAAACTTTGATTACGCAAACGTTTGATAAATAGCAAATTGCAGGTAATAAATGGCGCAAGGAGCGCAGATCTGCAAGGATTTAAGCCATTTTTAAAGAAGAATTTTGGGGCTTTGGATCAAAAACTTCCCAATTTGGTAAGGTGACGGAATTTTTTGATTTTGAGGGAGTTGGGAAAGATTAGCGTACGCCTGTCAGACGTGATACGATTTAAAATCCTGGAACGCTGAAGGGGTAATCACAAGCGGCTAAAGCCTTACGAAGTTTTAAAAACTTCCTAAGGCTGAGATTCTACAATTTGCAATAAGTGGTTGATAAAATTTGGATAACTCTAAAGGTTGAAGCGACGTTTTAAAAGGTTTGTCATCCTGAACGATAGTGAAGGATCTATTCGCAGATCTACAGGGCGAAGATGCATGGCGAATAATAGATCCTTCACTATCGTTCAGGATGACAAAAAGTTTTTTTTTGCAAAAAAACGTCACAGGTAGGCACGGAGCAATAAACATTTACTATTATGGCCTGAATTATTACCTAAAACCCGCTATCATCCAATGCAAATGTATTTTTCCTTTCCTTCCATTTGCCTTTTGTAAAATCAGGAAAATTGACACTTGCGTTGCCTTCTTTTAAGGATTTGGTTGATAACGGGGTGATCACACTCATGGTAACTGAATCATAAACATCAATTGGTGTTTGCTTTTTCTGTTTAACAGATTCAACAAAGGCGTTGAATACAAACCAATCCATACCGCCATGGCCGGCTCCCTCGGCAAACTTTTCATATTTTTTCCATAACGGGTGATCGTATTTATCGAACCATACTTTTGCCGGATCCCAGGAATCATCCTCTTTAGATTGATGATCGATATAAACGCTCTTGTTAACATCCATCCATAAGCCTTTGGTGCCTTGTACCCTAAAACCTAAGGAATATGGGCGTGGCAAATGCGTGTCATGGCTTAGCATCACCGTTTCGCCATTTGCGCAGTTGATCATGGTAGTAGTTACGTCGCCATTTTTGTAGTTGATCTTTGCATTGGGATGGCCCGGCGATAGCTCCTCGATGTAAGCACCTAAACCACGAGCTTTTGAACTAAAAGACACGAGGTTGGTAAAACGATTACCAGCATTAATATTAGCATAATGCATACATGGGCCTACACCATGAGTTGGATAAATATCGCCATCTACATCTATATTAAACTGGGTACGCCATTGTGCTTCGCTTAAGGCGTTGGGGCCAAACTCAACACCGGTGTTGCCGTAACTGCCTTTACCATCATTGAATAATACCGGTCTTAAATTATGTTGGTAACCGCCTTCCAAATGAATAATCTCGCCAAAAAGGTTCTGGCGTACCATATTAAGAGCTGCCATTACATCCCGGCGATAGCAAACGTTCTCCAGGGTCATGTATGGCATTCCAGTTTTTTCGGATGTATGCACAATATCCCAGTGATCTTCTACCGTAAGGCCTGCAATAACTTCACAGCCTACATATTTACCGGCTTTCATGGCATCAATTGCCTGTGAGTGGTGAAACTGCCATGGAGTAGCGATGATCACAGCATCAATATCCTTATGGTCTAACAGTTTTTTGTAGGCATCCAAACCGCCTGTGTATTCCTTTACCGGGGCATGTCCTTTTTTGGCGATGTATTCGCGACAAATTTTTAGCGAATGTTCCTGCGTATCGCAAATAGCCACTACCTCAACATCATCGCGCAGCAAACCTTCCGCAATGTGGCTCATGCCACGGGCGCCAACACCTATGTAACCTAATCTTACTTTAGCTGATGCCGAAGCAAACAAACTGCCGGTAGGTAATATGCTAAATCCTGCGGCAACTATCGCGCTGTTTTTGATAAATTCTCTTCTTTCCATTTATTGTTTTATAATTAGCGGCACGTGTATGCCAATAGTTTATTTTAAGGGTAATTTATCCAAGTCGATAATTGGTTTTACGCCAAGCGGTTTCCTGTCAATAAAGGTGCGCAGCATCTTATAATCATCAAAAAAACCACCATTTTGCAAGTAAAAACCAGTAACATCGGCGCCACCGGCATAATCTTTCCTGTAGTTAGCGTTGGCTGTTGCATCGCCGGTGTACATCGCTTTGGTTAGCTCCAGCCAGTTGTTAGCGGTATCGCCTATCCATTGGTTGGTAAAAAATGCTTTGCGCGTTTTATCGCCGTAATCGGGATCAAAATTTTCAACAAATGAGTATAAGTTGGTTAAATATGTAGCCACTTTGGGGCGGCTAAAGCTGGCTATCAGCATCCATTTATTAGCACTAACATCTTTAAACCAGGCAGTAAAGGTGGTTGAATTTGTAGCCGCATCAGGTTCTGCTTTTAATAAAAAGGCATAGTTTTGGCCGGCCACCCATGGATAATTCATATAACTTTGCCCACCAGAACCTTCATCACCAAATTCACCTATATGTACGCCCTCGCCGCCATGGATTAGTTTAATACGCATATTTTCAGGAATACTCTTGGGGTCCTGTGTTTCATAGGGGCTCCATACAGAAAATAACACCCTGCGTTCTGTAGGTGAATTTACCTGCATGCCAAAATAGCCCTGTCCAAAACCATCGGCCATAAAATATGATCCCATAATATCGCCGCCCTTAGGCACCCTGATTTCGTTATAAAACCATTTTACTTTACTCTCTATATTACGCGGAACGTCAAATCTTAAATGTACAGATGGCCCCCTTTTTCCAAAATAAAACGAACTGCCTTGCTTTACATAAACTACATCGTCATCCGCTTTTGGGGCTTTAATGATTACGTCGCTTACATCGGCATATACATCACCCGTTTTGCTGATACCCTGCAATTTTAGGCGGATATGGCCCGGATGTGTTACATTTATTTTACCAATAGCGATGGTATCAAAAGCCGTATTGCTGATTTTTTTATCTATGACAGTATTGCCTGCAATTACCCTTATGGTGCTCGTTCCCTGGTGCACCTTTAATCTTAAAAACAATTGAATAGTTTGTTTTACAGAAACCCTAAAGTAAACAGTGCTTACAGATGTGGCACTTGTCCAGTGGGTTAAACCATCGTCGGTAATAGTGGCCGGAGCCTCTGCCCAGGCGTTGCCGCCTACCGGTATAATTTTGCGTAAAGTGGTATCTGTAGCTACCGGTGTTTTAGCCAAAAGCGTACTGCTAAAAAATAGTATACCCAAAATAGCTGTGTAATTATTGATCGTTTTTTTCATAGTTGATCTTTTGGTAAAGTATTAACTTACCGTTTTATAAATGTACTCGCATTCAGTATTTTAGTAAAGAATAAAGGGTATTAATTCAACGCAAACGTTTGAAAACTGGCCATAGTTATCCATTAATTGGTGTCTATAGCAAATTCAAAAATTGTTTTACTTATAAATGTATCGCCCGGTTTTAATATTGTAGATGGAAATTCCGCGTGATTTGGTGCATCAGGGTAATGCTGTGTTTCCAGGCAAAAACCACTTCTGTGCATGTATTTGGCGCCATTTTTCCCTGGGGAATTATTTTCGATAAAATTACCCGTATATAAATGCACGGCAGGCTCGGTTGTGTACACATGGAGTATCCGGCCACTTAATGGCTCTACTACACTTGCCGCCATGAGCAGTTTATCTGAGTCGGCTTCTTTAATTACCCACGAATGATCATATCCCGTACTTAATATCAGTTGTTCGTTTTCCTGTCCAATCCGTTCTCCAATTTGCTTTGCCTCCCTAAAATCAAAAGGCGTACCCTCAACCCTTGCAACTTCACCAGTGGGCACCTGCATTTGATTTACAGGCAGATAACTTTGTAAGGGCATCATCAGCTCATGCCCCAAAATTGAACTGCCGCCCTGCCCTGATAGGTTGAAATAAGCATGCTGCGTTAAATTAACCAATGTCGTTTTAGTGGTTTTAGCCTCAAAATCAACAATAAGCTGATTTTGATTATTTAAAGTATATGTAACCGTTGTGGTAAGCTCGCCCGGAAAACCTTCCTCTCCATCGGGACTTATATATTCCAGTACTACGCCCGTTTTATCTTTTTGGGTAAAATGCCTGGCTGTCCATACTTTTTTATTAAAACCGATAGCGCCGCCGTGGTGATGAAATCCCCCGGGCTTAACAGTTAGCTGATGCTGTTCATTGTCAAGCATAACCAATCCCCCGTTTATACGATTAGCGAAACGGCCAACAATGGCTCCCGTGTAATATGGGTCATTGATATACCCTTCCACATCGTCATAACCTAAAACAATATCCGCCACATTACCATTTCTATCGGGAATATTAATTGCCTGGATTGATGCACCAAAGTTTGTAACCGAAACGCTTACACCGTTTTTATTATGAAGGTCATAAAGCACAACGTTCTTGCCATTTGCCATGCCCCAGTTTTTAACGGCTATTGTATTAGCACTCATATTTTAGGTTATTAAAAATTTAAAATAGTAATTAGCAGCGACTATTTTTAAGCTGTGATGAAATTAGTTAATAAGCTGGTGCATTAAAATGATTTACATGCCTAAACAACACGCAAACGTTTGCAAAGCGGCACACGCTGACAATAATATCGTAATAATCTCCTAACTTTAAATTCACAAAACATACTAATAGCCCTGGGGATAATGCAATCAAAACCAACTACTATAAAAGAGATAGCGCAATTACTGGGTATATCGGTTTCCACAGTTTCAAGGGCCTTGCATGATCATCCCAGCATAGGACTTACCACCCGCGCCAAGATTAAAAAACTTGCCGGCGAATTAAATTATGAGCCTAACCAAACTGCCATATTTTTACAAAAGGGAAAAACTCATACCATAGGTGTTATTTTACCCGAGCTTTCTGAGGCATTTTTCTCATCGGCCATAAGCGCGATTGAAGATACGGCTTACAAAAAAAACTACACCGTACTGCTTGCACAATCACATGATGATGAGCAAAAAGAACGACAACTCGTGGAGAAAATGAAAAATCACCGGGTTGACGGATTGCTGGTATCTCTGGGTAAAAACACTTCTTCGTTTCAGCATTTTGAAAATTTAAAGAAGTATAATATCCCCGTAGTGTTTTTTGACCGGATACCTCCTATGCCCAACATACACTACGTAGCCTGTAACATGGAAATAGGTACTATTGAAGCTGTTAGCTATTTGCTAAAAAAGGGGCACCGCGCAATTGGCATGATAAACGGACCACAAACCATGGTAGCAACCGGCGAAAGAAAAGAAGGCTATATTAAAGCCATGACCAAAAACAGGTTAAAGTACGATCCTTCGCTCATTGTATCCTGCGACCTGACAGAAGAAGGTACAAAAAAAGCGTTAGATGAATTGCTGGCCAGCAAAAGAAAGCCTACAGCCGTTGTAACGTTTAATGATTATGTAGCGCTTTTTGCTATTAAATATGCCCAAAAACTTAACATAAAAATAAATAAGGACCTTGAGTTTGTAAGCTATGCCAACTTACCTTTGATCAATTATATGGAGAACATACCCGCGGCTTCTGTTGAACAATTTCCTTATTTACAGGGGCAAAAAGCTACCGATATACTTATGGACCTGCTTCATCACCAGGATAAAGGCACCAATGAGCAAAGTGCCTACTACAAGATCATTATAGAATCGCAACTGGTCGAGAACAAGAAATAAACCATCAAAAAAAACACTCAAACGTTTGCGCATCAGTTTCACTGAGCTATTAAGTATGTTTGATTAGTTAACCAGAATAATATGTTTGATGATATACTGATAAGCTTTGGATTAAGCGCTTCTGAATACAATGTCCAGGCTTTTGGCTCCGGTTTAATAAACCTTACTTACAAGCTTAGCGGCGATGGTGGAGCCTATATCCTTCAGCAAATAAATACCAGCGTTTTTAAAAAACCCGATCATATAGTTAATAACCTGGCATTGGTAAAAGAATATTTAAATGCCACCAACCCCGATTATCTGTTTGTGGCGCCGCTGCAAACTATTACAGGTGAATTTATTGTTCAATCGTCAGATGGTAAATTTTATAGGTTATTTCCATTTATAGATGGCTCGCATACCGTAAATTTTTTAGAAGACAAAAAAGAAGCCTACGAAGCTGCTTTGCAGTTTGGCAGATTTACCCACTTGTTAAATGATTTTGATATAAACCTGCTTAAATACACCTTATCAGATTTTCACAACCTGAAACTTCGGTTCGATCAGTTTAAAACTGCGTCACAACATGCTGACCCTGTTAAATTAGCACAAGCTGATACCGAAATAAAAGAGGTTTACAATCACTATAATATTCTACAGACCTATAATCAGTTAGTTGCCAATAACGAAATTCCGTTAAGGGCTGTACATCACGATACTAAAATCAACAACGTTTTATTTGATGATAAGCAGCACGCGCTTTGCCTGGTTGATTTGGACACCGTTATGCCGGGCTATTATTTAAGCGATGTAGGCGATATGATGCGTACCTACCTCTCGCCCGCCAATGAAGAAGAAACCAATCTTGACAAAATATATATCCGCGAAGATTTCTTCAGGGCCATATACAAAGGCTATATGTCTGAAATGGGCAGCATCCTGACAGAGACCGAAAAGCAGCTTTTCATTTTCTCTGGCAAGTTGATGATATATATGCAGGGACTGCGCTTTTTAACCGATTTTTTGAATAATGATGTTTATTACGGCGCACAATATCCGGGGCATAATTTAACCAGGGCTAAAAACCAGTTTAAACTACTTGCAAAATATATTAACGCCGAATCATCATTTAAAACATTGATTGCAAGCGTTAACCGGGAATTTACGACGGCTGCTGATTAAAATGGTTAGCGGCTTTTATCTGCAACAACAAATTCATTCATAACAGCTTCCTTTATCAGCGCTGGTGGCAATAAACCTTGCGAAAGGATAAAATCATGAAAACGCAGGGCATTAAACTTATCCCCCAAAGCGGCCTCTGCATCTTTGCGTAAGGCCAGCATTTTAATAAACCCATAAAAATAGCTATTAGCCTGACCGGGAGCTTTTAGTGAATATCTGTCTACCTCTTGCTGTGCAAATGCACGGGATTGAACAACATCTTTCATTAAAATATCAAGCGCTTGCTGCTGAGTTACCGTACCGGCCTGCAACTCGGGATCTAAAAATGCACGGGCGGCTCTTAGCAGGCGATAATCCAGTGATACCAGCTGGCCCTCCAAAGGCATATACGGACGAACTATGTACTCAGAATAAAGTCCCCAGCCTTCTGCATTAGTTGAATTAAAAGCATATAAAGCACGGGCCTTTGAAACGCCCTCTTCTACCATTTTATCAAACTGGAGTTCGTGACCGGGGCGGGCTTCGTGTGCTGTAATTGTCCATGATGCGGCATCAAACGTAAAATCATCAAATTTAGCACCACTCTTCTCGCCTGGTGCAGGTGGCATGTTTAGCGGTAAAACAAAAACACCACGCTGACCTGTATTATTTAAAAATGGTGGCGGCACCATATGTGGTGCAGGACCTTGTGCAGTTTCGGCAGCAGTTGCTAAACGAATGATGGCCGGCCGGCTGGGCAAGGTTACCAATTGATGTTCGCGAATAATAGCTTCAATATCTTTTAAATGCTGTTGATACAGCGGTATGATAGAGTCGCCATGAATCTGTTCCTTTTTAAGGGCGGCTATCACATCGCGATAATCGGCAGATGCCAAATGCCTGTTTTGAGCAATCTGCGCCGCAATGGGTTTCATTTGCTCCTGGATATCGGTAAAGGCAGCGTGGGCCAGCTTTGCCAATTCAGCTGGTGGGAGGTCAATGCCATAAGCTTCAAGATTCAAAGCATATTCTTCGGCCGGAAGCCTGAAATCTGTACGTGCTTTGGATAGTACATGGTCACGTGTCCATTGGTCATAATCCTGTACCTGTTTTTTTAATACGGCATAAGGCTCTTCCCACCCGGTGAGATTAAACTTTTTGCAAAGCTCCGGGATGCCTTCCATTATACTGGCATTACGGGAAAGTTCAAGCTCCATTTGTTGTTTAGAGGGATAGATCATGTTCCCTTTTGCAATTTGCTGGTTAACACGTTCCTGGTATATTGCCGTTAGCGGACGGTAACCTTTTTCAAGGCCTGCATATTTGCGAATACGTATCAGGGCAGCAGGGCGTCGCTCAGCCGGGGTTTGGTCATCAAGTAAAATCTCAAGGCCGCTATAAACCGCATTTGCAGCGTTATTAAATGGCACCTGGCGTTGCATTGCGAAATCCTGCTGACGAAAACCCAGGTTTAAATGATCAATCAAGATTTTAAGGTCCTGGGCTACCTTTGCGTCTTTTTCTATTTTTAATGCATCTGCAAACTTAACAACCAAAGCTTCCTCTTCTTTTCGTTCGGCCAGTTGGTTGGCCAGTGTAGGTACGCTTATTTGGTTATCGTAAATTGTTAAGCCCTCTGTTGAACCAAATTCAGGAGAATATTTTTCATCCAACGCGATGAGCATCTGAGTAAAATTATCTGAACGACTAACCCAGTTTTTACTGTTATCAATAGGTTTCGTTTGAGCATTAACCATTAAAGTTGATAGGCAAACAAACAAAAAACCGGGTACAGATACCTTCTTCATAAACATTTCCATATTATATAATACAGAGGCAATTTAGTACATATTTTGATTTTTTACGATGCCGGATTTTTGATATTTACAGGCCTCTTTTCCTTTAATAATAAACCCTACTGGCTCATCTTATAATACTACTGATAATCCGTGTTTTTATGGAAAAGGTGACTGGAGGGACATAGCTTGCTAAAACATGGGAGAAGCAGTTTCCGTGGAGTTAATTACGATTAGTAGAAATAATAGGAACAAATTCACTAATAAACACCTTACAAAAAACCAATATGTTACGAGTAGCTGAATTGCGTTTGCTGAGCTGATTAAAATGCTTTTGAAAGGTTTGCAGCAGAAACAAACGGTCATCAACCCGCATGGTGCTCCAGATACTCCAGGCTTGTTTGTATTCATAATAACAGTTTTGCTCCTGCTTTACAATTGCTGTTAACGCCTGAACAGTGTTATCTTCATAGCTCAATACTTCGGCCTCTTCATCAAAAAAAGCTTCATACCTGTTTGAATAAAGTTCTGATAACTTTGTTTCCAACCGATCACGCAACAGGCAAGATACCAGGTCGCTATCTCCTATATATGGTTTACCTGCATTGTTATGATACATTTTCTTTGGATCTAGATTCACCAATAAGGGTAGCAATTTTTCCTGCCATTAAAATCCCTTTCTGCCCGCAACCGGTATCTATAGTGTGGAGATATTTAAAAGAATGACTGAGGTTATCATAGCCCTGATCAATAAGCCTGATAAGTACATTATCAAAATTGAAAAGTCTGTTGTCCTGAAGACAAAGTATCTGTTGCTGTCCCTGTAATTGAAAATCATGATCATAACCGGTGTTATGTAATTCAATCACTTTGTTAGTCAGTGAACTATTAAGCTTCCGTACGTGGAATAATTGTTTTATCCTGTTCATCTTTTCACCCCTTAAAATTTAAACACTTCATTTTAAAACCATTGCAGACTTACGCATTGCATAGTAAACATCATGCCAAATACATAACAATCTAATTATCAGAAAATTAAATAACGAAAGCATTAAAAAACATTAGCGTTATATCGTTTATTAATGATAATGGTCATTATATTTCGTAGCCCGGTAGTTACCAGTTAAATGATTTAAGTAAGGAGTTTTTAAGATATACGAAACAAAGCCGTACCTCATGAGCCGGCAATAATTGAAGAGCGAATTTGATTTTTGCTATTTATCGCCAGACAGGCGATGTAATAAGTCAATCACTCTCATATTTCTTAGCTGATTTTCAGCATCAATAGCAGAGGGATATAAGAAATTTTTATTTAGCCGGGCAAATCTTTCATCAAGGCTTTTTGAATCTATTAACAACTGTTTTAGTTTATCAATAACCGCCGGCCTTTGCGTATCATCAAATGTTGGTTGGTTAACCTGCTTTTCTACCAGTTGGTAAGACAGGTAATATACCCTGATATCGGCCATTACCCTAAAATGTTCAAATTCCTGTTGATTTTTTAATGGTTTTAGTGCGTAAAGTTTTTGCTGTGCTACAGTGCAACTATCCAATAGCAGCTGAACAGACATAGGTATCGGCGATTTTACTTCACCCTGTTGAATTTCGTAAGGCGATACTTTAAGTGCATCCCAAAACAAGGCTGCTCCCGTTTTATCCAATCCAAATTGCTCTATTGCGTATTTATAAACAAAGGGCGTTATATCTAATGGTGATTTATTTTTCAGTGCCTCAAAATAAGCCGCTATCAAAATATTAAAACCCGATAATGGGTATACATGCCTTATAGCATATAATTCCGCTAAGTCTGCCTCAGATTCGTACACGGATGAATATTGCCCCGATGTTGACCACGACGTCATGATCATACCTTTATATCCCAATTTTGCCGCTGCAGGAATAAAATCTCGAATGTTTTTAAAGTGTTTTTCCCATTGCGTGAGGTTATAATTATCCGGACTTGAGCGTAAAGCCGGCGATCCCCAAATCTCAAAACCGCTTTCCATCAGCTTTTGATGATCACCAAAGTGGCTCATATCCCAACCGTAATTCCAATCAACAAATACAGTTTCTTTGGGTAAGGATTTAATGGCTTCAGGATACTTTAAAGCGATATCTGCCCAAAGCACCGGGCGCTTGCCCAATTTGATCACGATATCGCACAACATTTTAATGTAATCGGTATACAGTTTGGATTTCCCTTCTTTTTCGGCTTTTAATTTGCATTTGGCATCATGTCCTAACAAATAGGTTTCATCGCCACCAATATGAATATACCTGGAAGTGTGGGTAGCAGCCAATTCTGAATACAGATCTGTAAACAGGGCTTTGTCGCCTTCAGTTTCCAGCGGACAAACCTGCGATACATCTTTCTGGTCTTCGCGCAAATGCTTATATCTTTCATGCCTCAGAATATATTCCACATGCCCAAAGCTTTGCTGTAGGGGTATTACATCAATACCCAAACTATCGCAATATTTTATAAAACTCTTTATCTCGTCCTTACTGTAAGCATAACGATTTGGTATTAACGGGTGTTTTTGGAAAGGATAAGTACCCTCCCACTCCATTACCAAAGTGTTCATGCCGTTCTGCTTAAGTTTTAGGGCGAAATCTCTAAGAGCCGGCATGGTCATTACCTGAATACGCAGATCGAGGTGAAAACCCATTACCGGAAATAAAGAAGGTATTGTTTTGCTTTTTTGTGCAAAAGCATTGGTTAAACAAACCAATAACAATAAAACAACTAATATCTTTTTCATAGGTTGAGATTTTAAATATGCAGGCTGCTTTTATCATCCAAAAAAAGGATGGCATTTGGATGTTTCCGCAGGATGGTTGAAGGGTATTTCTCTGTAATATCAGCATTTAAAGTTTGCCTTATAGCCTCTGCCTTATTTTCACCGGGCACAATTATATATATGTATGGCGCCTTTGTTAAGGCTGGTATAGTTAACGTTAATGCATGAGTGGGCACATTTTCTATCCGGGCAAAACAGCCGTCGTTAACCTGTTGTACCCTGCAGGAATTATCCAAATCAACAATTTTAACCAATACCGGATCATTAAAATCAGCAACATGCGGATCATTAAATGCCAGGTGTGTATTTTCGCCAATCCCCACACAAACAATATCTGTAGGAAATTGCTCCAATAGCTTTGCATAACGCAGGCACTCTTCACCGGCGTCAATTGGGTTGCCATCAAGGTAATTCACGCTATTAAAAGTCACCCTATCAAACAAACGCTCACGCAAAAAATTCCCAAACCGCTGCGGGGTATCGTTATCTAGTTTTAAATATTCGTCCATGTGAAAAGCATTCACCCTATTCCAGTCAATATTCTGATTTAACAGCCCCTCTAAAAAATCATTTTGAGATGGTGCTGCGGCAAACACTATGTTTACAAAAGCCTTTGCTTTTAACAGTTCATTTATCTTTTCGGCAACTGATACGGCAGCAGCCAATCCCATTAAATGCTTATTATCAAAAATCTCAACTACCAGGCTATCTTTAATAAATTCCTTCATTATTTAATTGAATAATTCATTTGCTTCAAACACAACCTTACCGTTTACCATAGTTGTTTGGATATTTATCTCATCGTCAAATATTACGATGTCGGCGTCTTTTCCTTCAACTAAAGCGCCCTTGTAGTTATCAACTCCCATAACGGTAGCCGGGGTCTTTGTCATCATCCTTATAACCTCAATTATGGGTACGCCTGCCATATTGATCATATTTTTTACCAGTCTGTCGCAGGTAGCAACACTCCCGGCAAATGATAACCTGTCGGGCAGTTTGGCAACACCATCTTCTACTATTACTTTTAAGCCGGTTTCCTTATTACCCAGCACGCTTTCGCCTTCGGGCATGCCGGCAGCGCGCATGGCATCTGTAATAAGCACTATATGATCAGGTCCTTTTATTTTGTAAACTAATTTTAACAGCGGTGCAGGCAGGTGGATACCATCGGCTATTACCTCCACATCCATATTATCAATTAAAAAAGCACTCTCGATAACACCTGCATAGCGGTATGCATTGCGCCGACTAACACCAGACATGCACGAGTACAAATGCGTGGCCAATGTATATCCGTTTTCAAAAGCTTCAACAACTTCCTCATAAATGGCATCTGTATGCGCTAAAGCAGCCTTGATACCATTGGCCTGCAGATATTTGGCAAATTTAATTGCTCCCGGTAGTTCGGGCGCTGCGCTCCAACGTTTAATCACTTTTGAGTAAGCGATGATCTCCTTGTATTCTTCCTCATCCGGGTTACGGATATAACGGGGATCCTGTGCACCACGCTGACTCATGGCAAAATAGGGACCTTCCAGGTGCATCCCTAAAAATTGCGCGCCCATGGTGTTTTTAGCATCCGCAAGGGTATACAGATCAAGCGTTTTTAGCAAGTCTGCTTTTTCGGCAGTAAGCGTTGTTGGTACCATGGATGTTGTACCATACCGGGCATGTGTGCGGGCTATCTCCAAAAAAGCTTCTTCGCTGCCATCCATAAAATCATGACCGCCGCCGCCATGCACATGAATATCAATAAATCCGGGCGAAACGTATTTACCTGCAGCATCAATAACCGTGGCACCTGGTGCATCAATATCACGCTCACTTATGGCTTTAATTTTATTGCCGCTTACAAGTACGGTACCACCATTTATAATACGATATGGCGTAATAACACGGCCGTTTATGATTTTTATTTGTTGATCCATTTGCTGATATGGCATACAAGTTAAGCTGTTTTGGCTAAACTTTAAGCATCAACATTTAAAAGGCAAATAAATTGGCTGCTTCAGCTAAACTTGGATAAGCTGCCTACACTATTTGAACCATACCGTTTGGGTGTAAGCCCCATTGGAGGCTACATCCCAAACCTCTAAGCGTGCCCATTTGCGGCCTTTTAGGTTGGTGTTAACGGTAAATATTTGTGTGCCGAAAGCCCCGGTAGCATCAAGATTGATGTGTTTGCGAAAAACTTGTTTACCATCACCAGAAATAATTTCGGCAAAATTTAGCGGGAAAGTCCAATCTGCTTTAAAGGTAATATTACATTGGCCGTTGAAAGGTAAAGCTATGGTTTCGCCTGTTGAGTGGCCATTTACCTTAAAATCGTTAATCAAAACTTCGCCGGTAGTGGAGAAGAATTTCCCCTGTTGTATCACATTTAAAACTGATTGCCAGCCATCCTTAAATTGGGGTTGTTTATCCAGCTTTAGGTAATTTACATTCATGTGGGCGTACATCTCATTTTCCGGTTCAATACTAAACAGGTCGGCTTCTGAAAGCACCTTTTTTTTCAGACCCCAGTTGTTCATATCATCCATCAAATCAAGCACGCGTTTACCCAATCTGGGTTGCGAAAGATCTGTAGGCATTGCCTTCCAGGCGGCACCTAAAAACCTATCCGACAGATAAAACTCCTCATTCTTATAAGCATCCGGGAAACCCGTTGAACCTTTTGTGCGGGCATGTGCGGTCCATACCAAACCGTTCTCGGCTTTAAGCAGGGCCAGCATATCATTCTTATCCCCAATATGGTAAACTTTACCGTGTTCCGCATCGGTACTTACAAATGGTGTACCCTCCTTACGCGACATAATCCAGTAAACAGGCCTTGGGAAAAACTCCAACCAGTGGCCGCCAAAAAACTCATTAGGCTCTTCGCCCGGTAAAAGCAGGAAGTTTGATGACGACAGGCGGCTGCATTGTTCAAATAAAGTTTTTAATTCCAGTAAGCGCTGTTCATCCGGTCCTTTTGGATGAGCGGTATAATGAAACTCGGCAAGGTGAACAATATTTACCCCCAGCTTTTTGAACACCTTAACAAAGCTTGGGCTATCGGGAACTGGCTTTCCCTTAAGTACCACGCTCATGATAAATTCATTATGAAAATGACTTGCCATGGTTTTGTAACCGGGCAGTGGCTTGTAGCTATCGCCATGTGTGAAACGTTTAACATTATTCAGCAATACGGCTGCGCCATCGGTACTTAGCAAACAGAAAAAATTAAGGCGTTGTTTTGTTCCCGGCGGCGCGTTAAACCAGGGTACATAGCGTTTATCGCCATTTAACTCCTGCCTTATGCCCAGGCCATAACCATTAAGCATTTGGCGGTAGTTGTTACCGCACCAAACAAATTTGAGGTTAAATGCTTCATCCAGCGGATAAAAATATTGGTGCGGCGCAGGAAAAACGGCAATGCTACCTTGATCATTTATGCCTGTTATGGTTCTGTATTTTACCGCGATATTTTGGGCCGTATCGGCTTGACTTATTTTGGCTGTTTGCAAATGATCATACACATCCGCGTAATTTATATTTTTAACCGGTTGCTGTTTCCCTACCAAACCGGCATCATACAAAATAGCTGTCGAATCAATTTGGGTTGATATTACTGCAGCCACATTAAAAAGCGGCTGCCCATCATATAACGTTATCTGTAGCTCGCCTTTAAAACCCGGCGCTTCTACCCCGCTAAGTGTGATCAGGGTTCTTGAACCTGAACTACTCACTTTAATATCTTTTTTATGAAAATCTACCTTGTAGGATTGATGGGTCTTTAGCGGTACTTTATCAAAAAATATGTTCCATCCATTCTGAGATATGAGGTCGCGCTTTCCTTCAGTAAGAATAAACTGTGGGTCAACATTTTGAATGATGGATTGAAAAATGCCATGTTTACTTAGCTGGATATTGCTAAATAAAGGTTCGTTGTTTTTCAAATTTAAAACCAAACGGCCTTTAACGGCTTTGCCCGCAGGCCAGGTTATTGTAAACCGGGTATCGGCTACACTAACGGTTACACTCGGTTTAGTATTAAATTTATCTGTGGTAATGATACTTTGGGCAAAGCTATTGCTTATGCCAGCCAGCATTATCAATAAAACGGATTTTATTGATAAATAATCAAACTTTTTAACACTCATACCTTTGTTTATTACCTGGTGACTACCGGCCAACCATTTTTATATTGAATGGAGCTGATACACATTACTCTCCCTTTTTCTTTATGCAAAATTTCGATTGCATGATAAGCTATAAATTTATTGCCATTTCCATCATCGAATATTGAGTTGTGCCCGGGAGCGGTATAAACCGCATCTTTCACCAATATTGTGCTATTTAAAGTGTGGTCACTTTCGCCCAGCCGCACAAATGGCCCAAATGGATCACTTGCTTTGGCTATCATCACCGCGTAATTGGCATTATCGCCACAGCAGTTATCACCTGAGTAATACAGGTAATAGGTTCCATCCTGGTAATCAAGCCACGATCCTTCAATTAGGTTGCTATAAGTTTTATCCTTACCCGGAAATACCACCGCGGTAGCTTCGGAGCCATCTTTAAAATCCGACCAATCGTCCTTCATTTCTCTTACCCGCAATGGTTGAAAATCTGATCCCCAGTACAACAAATGCTTACCCGTTTTTGGGTCAACAAAGCCTTTGGGATCGATGCAATGAAAATCCGGCCCTTTCATTAACGGGGTACCCTTATCAATAAACGGCCCCAGCGGATTATCTGCGTAAGCTACTCCCATCCATTTACCTGTAAGCTCATTAGGATCGGCAGAAAAAAACATCACAAACTTGTTAAGCTTAGCATCAAAGAAAACATCAGGAGCCCAAAAATTCTGAGTATTGGAAGCCCATGCTGGCTTTTGCGGCAAGGCATCGCCCTCATAAGTCCAATGCACATGATCTGTTGATGATGCCACCTGGATATTGATCATCCGGCCATCACTTGGAGCTTGAGTAGCATAAGCGTAATACTTAGCTCCAACCCTGATAACCGTGGGATCAGGAAAATCACGATCAAGCATAACGCTGATAACACCCGGTTTTGTTTGGGTCTGCTTTTCTGGTTTTGGCTGCGCATGACTGCATGCAGCAGTGCCGAAAGTTGCAAATAGCATTAAATATCTTAATTTGTTTTTCATAGATAGATCAATATAAATAACAGCCATTGCAAGTTGTAGAAGCCAAGATTTACGAAGTTTTTAAAACTTCGTAAATCTTTCGCCGCTTTGTTATTTCATATTCGGCGTTAGGGTTTTTACAACCCCTAACGTGGCAAGTACTGGTATTAACCCGCACCTGCGTATTTTAAATTATTTCCCTCTGCCTGTCAGGCTTTTAATCAAATCAGTTTCCTCAGTTTTGTAAGGAGTGCCATCCTGGCGAAAAATGTCATGGAACCATAATTTAGGTTCGCTGCCATCGAGCATTGGTGCATCCCAGGCATAAATGGTATTGGTTTTACCAGATACAAAGCCCCAATTGATGGCACCTACATTTTCTTTTTTCAACATAGGTAATACCGTACCGAACAGGCTATTGCGCGGGCGGGCCATATACTCTGTACAAATCAGCGGACGACCTATCATTTTAAGGAACTGCACAGTTTTTAAATGATCAGCCTCGGGCGAGTAATCATGGTAAGTAACCACATCTGAATTAGCAATCTGGAAACGGTTCAAATCCTCCAAATTCCATGACCATACACCTGCACTTAGCGGTTGGCTTGGGTTTATTTGCCTACCCCATTTAAATATATTTTTTAAAAGTGGTAAGCTCTTATTCTCCTTGCCAGAGTTACCCGGCTCATTATACAAGTCCCAAAGTAAAATACGTTTATCATTGGC
This sequence comes from Mucilaginibacter sp. P1_A3, assembly GCF_056406855.1. Taxonomy (NCBI): domain Bacteria; kingdom Pseudomonadati; phylum Bacteroidota; class Sphingobacteriia; order Sphingobacteriales; family Sphingobacteriaceae; genus Mucilaginibacter; species Mucilaginibacter sp. P1_A3. The sequence goes on along the minus strand of NZ_JBFTZJ010000002.1, from coordinate 243,681 downwards.
AAAATGCTTTAATACGTCCTTAACATATTTTTCTAAAACAGGTGAATTGGCCATTTCTTCAGAAGCTGGTTGCCCCGGATCCTGCATCCAGCCTGAGTTGTGAATGCCCGGTTTTGGCTCTGGTTGCTTGCCCGCTTTAGGTACCTTGTTCCAGCAATCATCAAAAAACACAAACATGGTTTTGATACCGTGTTTACTGGAAATTGCAAGATATTGATCCATCCGTTTTTTAAATCCTTCCGGATCCTGCTGCCACGCCACATGATGTAAAAACACACGCATTACATTCATGCCAATGCCTTGTGCATAGCCAAGTTCCCTATCGATAGTTTTAGGATCAAAGGTATCTGCCTGCCACATTTCCAGCTGGTTAATGGCGTTGCTTGGTATAAAATCGCTGCCTACCAACCATTGATTTTTAGCGTACCATGTATTGGCCTTCTGTTGTGACCATACCTGTGCTGTTGCTTTTTGCTGGGCGGCCAGCCTCATGCTCAATGGCATTAATAAAGCCACGGCCAATACTTTTAATTTAGTTTGCATGTATAAGAGTTTAATAGTTTATTTCAATTTTTTATTTACCAGGTGCCCTTTTATCATCCACACGGCATTGTAACCATACGCATCGGTTGATGTTAATGCTACGATGGTATCATCATTTAATACACACAATGAATTCCATAAGCCATGTTTATTTACCGGCACAGCAAAAGGTGTGTTTACATTTACAAAATCTTGCCCTTTGTTACTACCTACAGCCACCCGCATGCAGGCCAGCTCCCAGTTATTCCCCCTATTTTCAGTGCTTTGGTATGATAAAATGGTTTGACCACCATGCAGCTGACGCAAATACGGTGCGCCGGCATAAACCGTATCAGGCAAGCTGGGTGTTAAAGCGTAAGTTCGTTCAGCATCTTTTGGGCCAACCGTTTTTTGCCAGTTTTGACTAAAACTATTACGGACGATGGATGGCTTAAACTGACCGTTTGCATTATCTTCGATAGAAAACAGGATCTCTTTTGTTCCGTGAAGAATAATCGGCACCGGCATCCCATCCCTGTGACCAGGGGTAAATGACACTATCTCCGGTTTTTTAGTCCACGTTAAGCCGTTATCGTTCGATCTGAAAATGGATATATTTTGCTCGTTAGAATGCGTATAAACGCCCTCGTCTGAGTAATATAGCTGAATTTCGCCCGAGGGTAATTGTATCTGCGCTGGTTCCCAGCACCCATCTTCAAATTTTGAACTGGCCTGGTATATCAGTTGTTCATTTTTCCAGGTTTTGCCCTGGTCGTAGCTTTTTTTAACAACAATGGCAAAGTGTTTTGAAGTATCCAAAACACCATTGATCTTATACGGTCGAGGATTATATGATACCAATAAGGAATGATCTTTTAATTCAAGCACCTCCGGAACAGCCATATTGATACCACTAACCGATGATGCTACTTTTACAGGTGCAAGCCATGTTTTACCCAGATTGGTACTCCGGGTGCATTGAATACCGCCATCGCCTTCATAAACACATACCAGGCTGCCATCCTTTAGCTGTATGGCACGGGCATAGGCACCACCACCGGCAGATACCTGTTTTAAAGATGACTGATCCCATACTATATCGATGGCAGCTGAACTTTGTTGAACAGGAGTTTTACCCTGACCCCATAAAAGCTGTGGAGCAAACAAGCAAATTAACCAGATCCTTATCTTACTCATCTATAATCTATAATAGTGTATTTATTAATTTGTTAACTTATCCTCAAGCATTTTCATAAAATATCCGCCGACTACACTGCGCGCCTGCATACCGCTTACCTGTTTACCTGTAGTGGTTTCATACCAATCACTCATCGGTACTCTTGAACTTGTTTCCTGCGAATATGTAAGTACCGGATCGGTCAGGGCTTTAAAATCTGCCTGGTTATCGGCCAACCCCGCTGTCCATAATACCCAATCAGCTTTGGTGTAAGTTTTTCTGCTATCCAGTGGTAAACCGTAATTATTCTGTTTGGATAAATAATATTTAACCTCTTTTTGATAAACAGATTTTGGGAACAGGTTAAGACCAAGCACTTTATCCCAAACCATATTATATTTCTGGCTCCAACTATTCTTATTGTCAAACGTGAGCGCGTAATGATCACCCGCATCTGCCAGTTTCATCCATTTAGGCACCATCGCCTTAACACTTTCACGATATCTCGCGGCGGTTTCTTTATCGCCTAATTGCTCGGCAAGCAAAGCATAGCTACCAAGGGCGACTATGGCTTTAACAGATAAATTGGTATTGCGCGCCAAATGACCCGCAAAATCATCCGTACAAAGTTGATTTTCAGGATCAAAACCCGATTTGTTTAAATATTCGGCCCAGGTAGTTAAAGTTTTCCAATGTTTTTTGGCATAAGCCGCGCTTCTCTCGGCTTTGCATATCGCAGCAGTAAGGATCAGCATATTGCCTGATTCTTCAACTGGCATCCCTTCACCATAAACCTCGCCGTTAGCCTGGGGATAGGTACCCAGATCATGTGCTGCAAAGGGTTTGTTGTATTTACCACTCTCGCTAAAGTAGAAGATCCCGTTAAGCATCCCCTCCATTAATTTAGGGTTATAGGTAAGATAAAGCGGTGCCGAAGGATAAGTTACATCCACCGTATTGATACAGCCATTGCTAAAGTTCTCTTTAGAAAGGAACAACACATCACCCTGCGGACTTTTTACAAGTTTATGAGCAGCGATACTTTGCCTGTAACCTAAAACACAAAGCTTTGCATAATTTACACCACCCGCTTTTACGGCTGCCCTTTCCATGCCGGTATTTAATAATTTACACTTTTGTATAATAGCTTTATAATCTCTTGCAGCGGCTGCCATCTCCGTCTCCATAGTTTTCGATACACCAAGTTTCCACCAGGCCTTCAGGTTTTTGTTAAAGTATTGAATGGCATAAATATCATCATAACCCAGCATAATAAATTGCTCTTTGGGCACACTGCTTACATTGCCAAGTGGGATAATAGTATTCAATACCAAATGGGTTCCATCCTTTGTATTTTCAATCGGCAACATTGCCGAAAAACTGTTCATTGCATCTATTGCCGAAGTTATATACTGGCTGCTGCCATAGCTTTTAGGTACCGCTACATACATATACCCCCAGTCGATACGCAAGTCATCGCCTCTTTTTTGCAATATGGGTTGCTCAACCGTGCCTGCCTTTAATATGGATAAAGAACTGGTAACGTATTTTTTTGTGGTTACTGGCTGGGCCGGCTCATTAACGGCAATATCAGTAGATGCACCGAAATATACCTGCACGTTATGTTCCTTGCCATCATTCGCCTTAACCTTATAGGCTATATAAGAAACAGGGCGAGAAAGCAGGTTAAGATCCTTCAATAATAAAGGAGAGGTAAAAGTTAATGTCAAATCTATCTTACCGGCAGTGAAATTGTAGATGGTTTGTGTGGCATTCATGTCCACACTTTTTTGGTCGGCAATATAAATGGGAGTTTTACGCCGGGGTTCTGGAGGATCGGTGGATAAACCTGCATCAAGGTGTGTGCCGCCTGCAGTGTTGGCGCAATGCATGGCCAATACATTTTTACCAACTTTTAATTTTTTAATAACATCGCCGCTTATTTCAAACCAGGCAAATTTGCTCAGCCAACCTGTTTTATTATAAATTTTCTCTCCGTTTAAATAAACCTGGATGTTATCATCATGATTGATCTTAAGATAAAGTTTTTTAAAATTGAGATTTTTAAGATAGAAAGTTCTCCTGGCCCATATATTATCGCTCTTCCAATAGGTTTTATCCTGCCCTTTATTATCGCCAAAAGGAGCAGCACCGGTTTTCCATGAGTTATCATTAAAATCAGTACCCTCCCATCCGTAAGCAGGTTTAGTTTCTACATATTGAAAGTTATAGTTTGTCAAATTAGCTGTAGGCACAATATCAACATAGTTTTTATCCTCACTGCCCATAAAACGATAAGTAGCGCCATCTACCTTTATCAAACCAGTTAAGGATTGATTAGCTCCCGTCCAATGTTTGGTAGGTGAATCAGTAAGCTTGTCTGATGTTGACCAGATGCTGAAATAGCTATCATGTGTAATAAGCGGGTAAGCAGGTGCCCTAAAGTTTTGCGCGGCAGCAGAGAGATATTGCAGGCCCGCCATTAACATGATTGTAATAATTTTCAATTTCATCCCTTGCTTTGGTTCTTAATTATGCTGCAATTATTTGTCATTAATATCATCAAGCCAAAAGTTGAATGGTTTATCTCTATCGCAAAGCAATGTACCGTTTTCAAATTCCAGTTCGGCAGCGTGTATGGAGGTGCGTTTAGTTGAGTATGAATAAGTGCCATCCTTATCCAAACCACCATCATCCTGGTGTGTTTTACGGCCAGGATGCGTAAAGTAAATGATATAAGCGTGCCCGCCGCTTACCACCACATCGGCATGTGCACCGGTTGGAGTGTCTTCGGGGCGATGGCCGGGTTTATCCAGTATAAGGCCCTGGCGCTCCCAGGTTTGGGCATCCTTTGAGCGGTAAACCCGCTGCCCATGCCATTCATCAGTTATCATCCAGTAATAATTTTTAAACCAGAATATTTTTGGCCCTTCATGAGCCAGGCCACCAATTGCGGGTTTATCTGCAACTTTCCAGTTGATTAGGTCGGTACTTTCGGCTGTCATGGTGATGCTCTGCAACTTTTGATCTTTGTACCACATGTGCCATTTACCATCGGGCAATTTCATTAATGTTGGGTCGATGATGTTATGATCGGGCAAGTTTAATGGCCCTTCATACTTCCAGTCCCAAAGGTTTTTACTGGTGTAATGAACCAGGTGGGCATCGCCTCCCCATTGGCTATATACGCCTTTTATGTACACCACAAACATGTGGTACACACCTTTTTCGTAAACAACATCGGGTGCCCAAAAAGTATTCTGGCCTTGCTCATGCTCCAGGTTGATTGCGCCTTTATACGTCCAGCTATGGCCGTGGTTTTTGGAGATAGCGACACCTATTGCAGTACCATAACAAAAAGCTACGCCAGGCGATTGCACATTTGCCCTGCGCTGGGTATAAAGCATGGTCCACTCCTTTTGGGTATGGTTATAAACCAAAACAGGGTCGGCGGCACCGTCATAAATGGGGTCGCGATAAAGTGGTGATGGCGGTTGCTGATTTATAGCACCATCCTTAGGCTGGGCTGCGGCATTTAACCCCATCAAAAGCAATCCTAAAACCCCATTTATTAGATTTTTAACCTTCATCAATATTTTGTTATTGGTTAGTACAAAGCCTGTATAATGTACAAACTGTGTGTTCAGGAACACCTGGAACACACAGTTTGCAATAACTATATTGCAATTTTTATTCTGCTACCGGGAATGATGAGATCCTTAATCTTGCACCGCCCATCGGCACTAAGGTTAAATTAGCTACCGGCTCGTCGGTTTTAACCGGGCTTTGAGGTAGTACGCCGCAAATGCCATACTGATCAATTGCCCATCCTGGAATCTTTTTACCTTTTGCCTTTAGCTCGATAGGCGCGTTGGCATTGGTAAAAGGATTGTTATCCTTTGGCCATGCATGATGAATTATTTCTATTGATTTCTCGGGATGCTTTTCATCGATAACAAGGCCGTAATTCCATGGCGAAGCTGCATGAATTTCATACGCAGGCCACTTTTGCGGATCGGCGCTGGCTTGCCAGTGCGAATCGCCCTGGGTAAAGGCCCTGCTGTCTTCTTTAGTATATTGCTCATCAATTTTAAGGGAATAAGTAAGCGGACCGTAATTTACGCTCACGCTATTCTTATTTTGCTCCCACTGGCGAACCTTTAATTGCATAGGTAGATGCAGGGTTATTTTATCGCCATTTTTCCAGGTTTTAGCCAGTTTTATATAGTCGCCGGTTGTGCTGCCCAGTTTCACAGCAATACCGTTCACTTTTACAGTTGCATCCTTACACCATTCGGGAATGCGCAGGTATAGCGGGAAATTTACTGTTTTTGAAGTATTAACAGTAAAATTGATTTGATCTTCAAAAGGGTATTTAGTGGTTTCAATTAAGCTTACCGCTGTGCCGTTGGCTACTTTGGCAGATACTTGTCCTTGCGTAAATAACTGTGCTGCTAAACCATTATCGGGGGTAGCCATCCAGCTGTTCTCGGCGTAATATACCCAGCCTGCAGCGTGGTTATGCTGGCAACAGCGGCTACTAAAAGGGTTCATCATTAAAAACGGACCTTCGTTGGCAATACCCGGGCTATGGTTTTTACCATCGCTTACTACCATGTTTGGAGCGGTTAAGTAACGAAGCGATCTGTAATCGGGCATAAAGGCTGCCGGGAAGGTATTGAAGGCAACATCCTCACAGTTTTCGGCCCAAAATGTATCTCCTGTAGAACCCAGCAGCATTTGGTCTGATGTCATTTGCTCTACCATGCCGCAGGTTTCTACCGCCTGGCGCGGATCATCATAGCCTTTGCGGGCATTTTCATCGGCACCAAACATACCACCGGGAACCTGGCCGTATATGGCACGAATTAGTTTGTAGTCGTTATAGGTTGCTGCCAGATCTTTAGGATCGTGACTTTGCAGATAAAAAGTAGCTGGCTCCCTAAAGCATTGCGCTACGTTTACATTATGCCAATTGGGCAAATTATTGGCCTGGCGCCAGTTGGCGGTATTTTTATCAAGTTTGGCAGCCAGATCAAGCAGAAATTTGTCGCCGGTACGGTTGTAAAGCCAGTAAACACTTAGCATATTATCGCCGCCACGGCTGTTTTCCCAGTAGTCCTCTAAAAACTGATCATCAGGTACCGATAACTCATACTTAAAATATTTGGTCATGAACGGGATAACCCTTGGATCTTTTGAATACTCGTAATACGATTGCAGGCACCAGAGCATTGGCATATTTGTCCAAAGATCGCGGTTGCCCTTGTTGGTGCGGGCGGGCCCAAAGTCACCATTATCGCGCTGATTGTTCAGCACCGCATCGATCCAAAATTTTGCTTCGGCAATTATTTTTTTATCACCCAGCATGTAACCTATGTTGGCGTAACCTTTTAGCCAGTAAGGCAATTCCTCCCACCCGTATTCGCCTTTCCCTTCTTTATTAAGCCAGGCGTTATTGGTTTTTGAAAGCCAAACACTTATTTCGCCCAGGTTGCCGGTAAGGCCATCGCGCTGTAATTCCAATACTTTTTTTAACCAGCCACCGGCCTTTATGCTGCCTACAGGTAGCTTTTCAAAGTATTCCCTTTGTAACGGGGCGCGGTTACTCACGTAATTGGCATTTACCTGCTGATTATTAACCTTTACAATTGTACCTTTTACTTGTGCCGATACGGTGTAAATGCCAAAACATATGAATGCATTTATAAGGCAAGCCCCTTTACCTATTCTATTCCAGTTATTCATCATTAAATATATTATTTTGCTAAGGCCGGATCATACAGTTTTACATTTTCTTTATGTAACAATTCCACCGGCATTTTAATCACTTTACGATCATAGGTCATGAAACCGTTTACTTCGCCTTCAACATCGGTTGTTTGCGTATACACCGCTGCCGATAAGCCCAGCTTAATTAATTCTTGTAGCCTATCAGTAAAAGTGACATATCGCTTAAGTAAATCATCTCCGTTTTTAAAATTCTGGTAACCCCAGTTTTTGTTGGCCTGCCATGTATGGCCATCAACCGGCCAGCCTAAGCCTCCAAATTCACCTAAAACAACAGCTTTGGTTTTTCCAAATATTTCTGGACGGGGCATTGCCGGATGAGGATAGTTATGCAGATCGACCATGTTGCCTGTATCATAAAAATTACCCCCACTGGCACTGTTAACCAGGCGTGATGGATCTTTTTTCATCGTCCACTCTGTAATTTCAACAGTCTTGAATTGTCCCCAGGCCTCGTTAAAGGGTGTCCAAACCACAATGCAGGGATAGTTATAAAGCGAGTTCATGATGGCGTTCCATTCCTTACGGTAATAACCTTCAGACTCTGGAGTACGCTGTTGATCGGTAGCCTTATCTAAAACACCGGGACGATTTTCCCAATGGTTACCCAGATCGCCGCTTGGCATATCCTGCCATAACAGCATTCCCATTTTATCGCAATAATTATAGTAACGGGCAGGCTCAACTTTAATGTGCTTACGGATCATGTTAAAGCCCATTGCCTTTAACTTATCAATATCAAAACTCATTGCCTCATAAGTTGGCGGGGTGTACAAGCCATCTGGCCACCAACCCTGGTCAAGCGGTCCATATTAAAACACAAACTTATTGTTCAGCAACATGCGTTGTATGCCGTTTGCATCGGCGCCAAGCGAGATCTTACGCATACCGAAGTAGCTTTTCACCTCATCAACCGGTTTGCCATTCCTGATCACGGCTACCTGCAGATCATACAAAAAAGGATCAGTTGTCGACCATAATTTTTCGTCTTTAATATCCAAAACAGCAGTTGCACCTGCCTCTATGGTTTTTTCATCAACCAGGGTTTTACCGTCCCAGGCGGTTATTTTCAATTTGTCGCCAGGCTGGCTATTTATAACTTCAGCAGAAACTGTAAGTGTTTGATTGTCAATATCGGGGGTTTGTTTGGTTGCTTCTATGTGCGTTTTAGCCACACCTTCCAGCCAAACGGTTTGCCATATCCCGGTAACAGGGGTATACCAGATACCTTCGGGCGTTTTAACCTGTTTACCGCGTGGCTGCGGACCATCATCAGTTGGGTCCCACACGCTAACTTTAATTTCTTGTTTTGAACCACCTTTTAAGTAAGGGGTAATATCAAATGTAAAAGGATCAAAGCCGCCTTCGTGTTTACCGGCACTTACGCCGTTCACAAAAACTTCGGTCCGCCAGTCAACAGCGCCAAAGTGCAGCAAAACATCTTTGCCTTTTAAAGTTTTATTTAATGTGATAGTGGTTTTATACCATAGCATACTATCCTTACCAACTGTTTTACCCACGCCAGACAGCGCAGATTCAACAGCGAAAGGAACCAGGATTTTACCGGCGTATGCCGATGGGTTGGTTTGTGTTTTTGGAACGATAGTATAGTTCCATAAACCATTTAAATTTTGCCAGTTTCCCCTAACAAGCTGAGGCCGCGGATATTCCGGAAGCGGAGCTTTAGGGTCCACCTTTTCGGCCCAGGGAGTAGTTATTTTATCTTTTATTAGATGCCAGCCAGCTTGCTGGGCATTGGCCGATAAACAGGCAGAAACTAAAACAGACAGGCAAAAATTCAGTTTTTTCATTCGTATGATTAGCAGACTCAATAAAATTATTGGAAAGAAAAAAGGGGCCATACTGAATAGCATGACCCCAACCAATTATTAACTTAGAAGGACACTTTTACTAAAGGAGAGAAAATCATATCCTCAACCCCACTTATTTTAATACCTACACGGGCAAAAACATAATTCTGGGTAGGTGATATACCAGGAATACTAACATTCATAGTGATGTTATTCAGGCTTGTAATTGCCGAGCCCGCTAATTCCGAATTAGCTATATTATCTCCGTTAGACACAAACTGAGTTTTATTGATATAAAGGTTCACCCTGTCAATACCTTTGGCATTAGCATCGGTAATTACCTTTTCTATACTAAAAACAGCTGTTACCTTGTTACTGCCAGCGGTTATATTAGCATTGCGTACCATATAGTAAGGAGTTACCTCAATATCCATTTTCTGGCTGCCGCTTATGGTAATGGCCAAACTATCCCTTTTACCTGCACTCAGTTCCTTCCACATGAAAGGACCCTGATTTGGCGGTATAGTAAATTTATATTTGCCATTAAACAAAAGTGTTGAATAAACTCCATCCTGGCCAAATGTGCCCACAATAGCGCCTGTTTTACCAAATCCCGGCTGATAAAGCTCAAAAGGCACCTGGTTATATTCCACATTTATTGCATCGCCTTTGTAAGTTAAACGCCCGCTAAACGTTGATGATGGCGCATCATAATTATCTTTCTTACAACCCGTGGTTGCAAGTAAAAGCGCTATAATTATATGATGAAATTTTATTTTCATGATCGTAATTTAATTAATACTATTGATTTGGTTGTTTAACAATTTTAGGGTTTGCTGACAATATATCATCCCCAATTTGTGAGTAATAATTACCCAATTGAAACCTGTTGGTGCCAGTTACCGAGCTTGGCTTAACTTCCTTAAATAACCACTTACCATTGTTAGCATTACCAGGATTATAATATTTGTATGGCCATAATCCGTAAGGCTGGGTATTGTGTTTAGAAGCCTTGCCAATATTACTAACAAGATCAGCAACTGTCATCTGGTTACCATCCCAAACTATGTGAGCAAGTCTCCAGCGTTTCATATCAAATAATGTATGCCCTTCAAAGGCAAGTTCAATCCGGCGCTCATGAACTATCCTGTCAAATGTAATGTTGGCTGCTGTTAATGGTATGGTTAAACCTGCGCGGGCCCTAACCTGATTCATATATCCGGCTGCTACACCTGCCTGGCCTAATTCAAAGGCTGCTTCAGCTCCGTTTAATAAAACCTCGGCATAACGATAACGAATAAAGTTAACATCGCTACCACGGCCACGACGACCAGAACCTACAGTTGGATCAAGATACTTACGAATATAAAAACCGGTTTGAGTACGGAATTCCAAACCATTTACCGGTCCATCCTTACCTACCACCTGTACGGGCGTAGTTGTACCCGGCAATGGTTTTAACTGAACGGCATCACCACTGGTAAGTATGCTTCCATCGGCCAACTGGTAGCCTGCCCATACATCAGTACGTTTACCTTTAAATAAACCATTGGGTAAAAGTACGGTACCCGCCAGTCTTGCGTCTCTGTTGGCAAAAATATCAAGCTGATCTGCATAATAAATTGGATTGCCAGAGCCATCTTTAGTTGCCAAAGGCGCATAAGTATTATCCAGTTTTTCAAAAGCTTCAACCAGGTTTAATGAAGGATTTAAGCGGCCGGCATCTAAACCTTCGTCAGATATAGAATAAGGCTGATCGTTGGTAGTAAAGCCATGGGTTTTGCCTCCGTTAGCTTTAAAATCCTCCACAAATATCGACTCTGAACTGGCTTTATCTAAAAATAGATTGGCAAAGTTGTCACTTGGATCAGGCAGTTGTTTGTACAATGAATAATTACCGGCACTGCCATTAATTATAGCCTGTGCTGCTGCCAAAGCTTTAGTATAGTAGCCGGTTGCCATGCTTGCAGGGATACCCACCTCGTTGCCTGGTAGTGTAACCTGTGGAGTTGTAGCGCCGTATTTAGCAATTGATGCTGCATATAAAGCCGCTCTTGCTTCCATAGCTAATATAGCACCGGGTGTTGCTCTTGATTTTTCTTCAGGTTTTGGCGGTAATAATCCTTTAATAGCCTCAGCTTCACTGATTATGAAATCATATACATCAGATTCTTTTGAACGTGGTATTTGCAAAGGAATAACATTGCCCGAAAAATCATAATCAAGCGGCTCGGTAATCAGTGGTACACCACCCATCCTCTTCACCAGTTCAAAATAATAATTGGCCCGCAGAAATCTGCCTTCGGCAATAAATTGATTTTTATCTGCTGCGGTAAGTTTAGTTGCTGTTGTTGCGCGCTTAATAAAAAGGTTCAGGTCCCTAACATAGGTGTAATCCCATGTACCCCATTCGCCATAACCCCAACCGGTTCTTTGTACAAAGAATGAGCTGCCATTTTCTGAAGGGAATGACTCACTAAAATCAGCAAAGGAAGACCAGCCGTTATCAAGACCAGAAAAATCGACTGTTCGGTTGTATAGGTCGCCGAGGATTGAAAGCACCAGGTTAGGATCTGAAAACGCCAGATCGGCGGTTACAATCTGTTTAGGCGGCACGTTTAAAAACTCGCTATCTTTTTTGCATGATCCCGTAATTAACAGGGCAGCAAACGTAGTTATTATTGTTATTTTTTTCATTGAATTTAAACTTAAGGGATTAATTAAAAGGTTAAATTAACACCGAAGTTAAGGACCTTACTTTGAGGAAACTGAAGCCCGTTATCGTCCGTTGTTTCGGGATCAACCGAGTATTGCTTCAAGTTATCAAATGAAAACATATTATACGCGTTAACATAAAATCTCGCTTTCCTGATCTTAACCTTTGCCAATAAATTAGCAGGTAATGAATAACCCAATTCAAGAGTTCTTGCTCTAAGATACTTTACGCTGTGTAACCAGAAGGTTGAATTATGTGAGTAATCGCTGTGACCGGTGCCCGGATTTACCCTGTTTGCGGGATATTTACCAGGGATCCATGTGCTGTTTACATCAAATGGATCTGAATGGTGATACCTATCTTCGAATATGGTATTTAAGTTACCGTTGTTTTGGAAAGCCCATCTTGTTTCCCAGTTCTGGAACCAGGTATAACCTGCACCACCAGAGAAATCTGCATGAAAATCAAACCCTTTGTATGCTCCTCCCAAAGTAAACCCAAAGTTAATATTAGGTTGTGTGCCATAACCAAACCCAATCGGACGATCATCGTATTGGTCAATTTTACCATCTCCGTTTTGATCTTTGTATATCAAATCCCCGGGTAGTAAACTACGGTTGCCTTTACCATCAATGTTAACAGTATAGTTATTAATCTGAGCCTGTGACGTGAACTGACCTATAACCTGGTAACCCCAATCTATATGCGAGTACCTGTTTTCTGTTGAGTTTCGGTATTGATCCCATGAATTATAAAACAATGGGTTGTATGACTGTAAATTCTTTTGGCGACTGTATGAAAAATTACCACCTACATTAAAAGTAAAATTACCAACTTTACCATTATAATTAAGTGCGATTTCTCCTCCTCGCTGCGAATCGCTGCTGGTATTTTCCTGAGGCAATCCATAACCTACCTCTATAGGTAAGATCACGTCATTTTTTGTACCAAGCAAACCAGTACGTTTCCTGTAAAAATAATCAACCGTACCGGTAAGACTGCTATTTAGGAAACTAAAATCCATCCCAACATCAGTTATCTTACTTTTTAACCATGATATATTAGTAGTTACTATACCTTTATCTCTGGATGTTACAACGGCATTACCATCAATTATGGCAGTACCTGTATTGTAGTTGTAACCAGGCAGATAAGAATAAGCACCAATAATCGGCTGACTTGAGTTATTAGGATTTCTATCATCTCCTAATACACCATATGAACCACGAATTTTCAAATCATTAAGTACGCTGTGATCTCCCAGCAGGTTTTTCATAAATCCTTCCTGGGTAATTCTCCAGCCGGCAGATACACCGGGGAAATAACCAACACGTTTATCTGGTGCAAAAAGGTATGATGCATCACGTCTTGCCGATGCTTCTAAGTAATATTTGTTATCGTAATTGTAATTGACTCTGCCGATGTAGCCAATACGGGCCTCTTTGTTATCGCTATCCTCATATCTATCGGCAGTAGGGAAATAAATAAGCGGCAGGTTGTTTGAAACCGGTGATGCATGAATCCAGTTCCTTAAGTGCTGCAGCTCAATGCGCTCAGATACAAATGTAGCACCTACGGTATGCTTGCCAAATGTATTATTATAGTTTAACTGCCATTGTAAAGTCTTAGCAAATTCTTTACGTTGTTCGCGTTCTCTCCATGGATTGGTGCTCCCGCCTGTTATATCATAGGTGTTTGTTGCAGGCCTGTAAGTATAAGCATTGTAGGTATACTCCTGGTTGTTTAGTAAATAATCGGCAATATAATATGAGTATAAACCTTTTAAAGTTAACCCTTTGATGCCTGGTATCTGATACTCTGCACCAAAATTGGTTTGTAATACACGCCAATCGCTATGATATACACCTGAAAGTTTATCGTTCAAAAACGCGTAATTTGATTCGGTGTGACCAATATCATTTAAATAAGCAGGATTGTCATTTGCAAAAGGACGCTCCAGAGGTGTATTCCTTAATACAGCAAACTTGGCCAGGAAATAATCGTCCCCTCCCGGTACACCTGGATTTTCGCGGGTTTCTATACGCCCATTGATATCCAGGCTAACTTTTAAGCCGGCAGCCACTTTAACAGAAACATTTGATTGGATATTTGAGCGATTAAATTTATACTCTTTACCCAATTGTGAGTTCTGATATAAATTTGTTGCCGATACATAATAGTTAACTCTATCTGTTCCACCTGTAAAATTGGCATTTACTGAGTTTTGAGGGGCATTATTATTGCTTTTCAAAACATAATCGCGCCAGTTAAAACTACGGTAAGCCGGATCAGTACCTGCTTTGTATTTATCAAGTTCGGCCTGAGTAATACTTGTTGAACCATTGTCATTTACCTCTGCCTCGGCCCGATAGCGCATGTAATCATAGGAGTTGGTAAGCACATTGGGAAACCTAAACCAATTTTGATAGCCTGTATAAGCATCAATATTGATGCGGGCGTCACCACTACCCTTCTTTGTGGTTACCACCACAACACCATTTGCAGCACGCACCCCGTAAATAGCCGCCGAACCATCCTTTAAAACAGTAATGCTCTCTACATCATTTGGTGAAAGGTTATTAAACTGACCTTCATCTTGCTGGATACCATCAATTACATATAAAGGCGAGCCCATGTTACGAATCTGGATGTTGGCGCTTGCTCCCGGCCGGCCTTCTGACATTCTGAAAGTAACACCCGGAATTTTACCCGCTAAACCTGTACTTACCGTTGAACCGGCATGCACCCGATCAAGATCTTTACTGGTTACGCTGGAGATTGCACCCGTAATAGATTCCTTTTTTTGCGAACCGTAACCAGTTACCACAATCTCCTGTAAGGATGCGTTACTTGATTTCATACGTACCGTTATTACGGTTCTACCGTTTAAAGGTAAATCGATAGTTGTAAAACCAATGTAGCTTAATACCAAAACGCTGTTGGCATCAGGTACGGTGATACTGAAGTGTCCTTTTACATCTGTTGTTGTTCCTCCCTGCGCTCCGCGTATCCGTACACCCACGCCCGTAAGCGCCTCGCCCGTAGTATCAGATACGGTTCCGCTTACCTTCACCTGTGCAGATGCACCAAGCGAAAAAAGCAGGCAGCTCATAATGGAAAATACAACTAATGTTACTTTTTGGCGCCATTTACTGGGTGGCCATTGCATGTGGGAGAACCCCTCATACCTGAGTAGTAAAAATTTTCTCATAAAGTTATTTATTTATTGGTTAATTGTTGTTTTTAAAAATGTAGGGATGACATATTTAAATTACGATGTAAAGAAAAAGGATTTTGGGTGCTCCTTATTAACCAAATCATATCAATAATTAGTCAAAAAGTATCAATTTTTATTCAGACGAAAACCGTTAATCAGAATGGTTATATTTGTCTAAGCGAACCATTTTGAGACCGATATATTTATTTTATTTATTACTCCTTGTTCCGTTTAATATCTGTAATGCGCAGCCTTATTACTTCAGGCATTACCAGGTAGAAAACGGACTGTCAAACAATACAGTTTACTGCAGCCTGCAGGATAAACAGGGATTTTTATGGTTTGGTACCAAAGATGGATTAAACCGTTTTGATGGCTATACTTTTAAAGTTTTCAGGCATAATCCAAAAGATAAAAACAGCATTATCAGTAATATGGTACATGCTTTATCAATTGATAAAGACGGCAGCTTTTGGGTAGCTACCGACCAGGGCCTTGATAATTACACCCCAAAAACCGAAAAGTTCACCCACATTACCACAAACAATAACGCCATAAGATATATTGTAAACGACCGCTATGGCAACTGCTGGTTTGTATCAAGAGGTAGCTTAATGAAGTATGAGAAAAGAACAGGTAAAATAATCGATTACAAATCATACCAGCATTTCGAAGCAAGTTCAATAGCTATTAACAATGGCGATATATGGGTATCATCAACAACTGGTACGTTAAACAAACTGGATACCGTTGCCCACACATTTACTGGCTTTAATGTATTTAAAAATTCTCAATGGGTTACCTCAACCTTTATCGAAAAAATATTTGCAGTTGGCAACAACAAAATATTTATTGGCACCACCAGCCAGGGACTCAAGGAGTTTGATTGCAGTAACGGTACTTATAAAGATCTTTTAACCTATAACACCAATAAAACGGCTGTTTATGTAAGGGATTTTGTAAAATATACCGAAAACGAATTCTGGATAGCAACAGAATCGGGGGTATTTATATATGACGTAGCAAAAGGCACTTTCACCAATCTCAAAAAAAAGTATAACGACCCCTATTCCATTTCCGACAACGCAGTATATACACTTTATAAGGATGTGGAGGGCGGTATCTGGGTAGGCACCTATTTTGGTGGGCTTAATTATTATCCAAAACAATACTCTACTTTTAACAAGTATTATCCGGGTCCCGAAAATTCGCTGAATGGTAACGTTGTACGCGAAATCTGTAAAGATATATATGGTAATCTTTGGTTAGGAACCGAAGATAACGGACTTAATAAGCTAAGCCCCGATAAAACCACCTGGACACATTACTTTCCGGGGGTAAAAAACGGCATTACCAATACCAACATCCATGGTTTACTTGCCAATGGTAATGAGCTGTTTATAGGCACGTTTGAACGCGGTTTGGATATTCTGAATATACCTACCGGCAAGGTAGTACGCTATTACCTGGCAGGCAAGGGAAAAAACGATCTGAAAAGTAATTTCATCATCTGTTTCATCAAAACACGGTCTGGCGCAATTTTGATAGGGACAACTCAAGGCCTGTACCGGTATAATACGGAGAAAAAGGATTTTACACTTATTGACCGGGTGCCCGAGCACGATTTTGTTTACTCCCTGCTCGAAGATCATAACGGCAAAGTGTGGGTTGGTACTGTACATGATGGTATTTACTGTTATGATCCCGATAAAAACACCGGCAGTAAATTTAACTACAGGTACACTGTAAAAAATGCCCTCAATAACACCACGGTAAATGGTTTATTTGAAGATAGCAACAATAACCTATGGTTTGCAACCGAAGGACTTGGGTTATGGAAATACAATCTGCATACAGGAGCTTATAAATTTTTTGACCTCAGCAATGGCTTTCCCAGCAACTACGTTTTCAGAATTCTGGAAGATAACAAGAAAAATATATGGGTAAGCACTACCCGTGGCCTGGTTTGTTTAAACATTATAAACGATGGTATAAAAATTTACACCAAGGCAAGTGGGTTGCTAAGCGATCAGTTTAACTACAACTCGGCGTTTAAAGATACCGATGGCACCATGTACTTTGGTTGTGTAAAAGGCATGGTAAGTTTTAATCCATCGGCATTTAAAGAAAATAATTTTGTGGCCCCCGTATACATTACCGGTTTCCAGGTTCATAACCAGGAGATTTTGGTTAAAGGCAGCGATTCATTACTCAACAGCTCTATTATCTACACCAAAAAAATCGATTTAAATTATAACCAATCATCTTTCAGTATTGATTTTGCAGCCCTAAGTTTTCCATCTCCCGAAATGACCCGGTATAAATACATGATGAAAGGGCTTGATAAAGGGTGGACAGACCTGAACCGGAACCGGAAGGTTTATTTTACTCAATTATTACCCGGCCATTATACTTTTATAGTTAAAGCCGCAAATAACAATGGTGCCTGGCTTACAAAAGAAACCATACTGCAAATAAATATTGCCCCTCCGTTTTGGGAAAGTGTGTGGGCCTATATACTGTATGCTTTACTAATTATTTTAACCATTTATTACCTGCTGAATCAATACCATACCCGCAACCGCTTAAGAAACAACCGGCTGATTGAAATACTGGAAAGCGATAAAGAGAGGCAGATCTACAATGCCAAAATTGAGTTTTTTACCAATGTTGCCCATGAAATACGCACTCCGTTAACTTTGATAAAGGGGCCGATGGAGAAAGTTATTAAACGGGCCGAGCATGTTCCGGATATCCAGAACAATCTTAAAATAATGGAAAAAAACACCAACCGTTTGCTCGATCTCACTAACCAGTTGCTGGATTTCAGGAAGACCGAAACCAACGGATTTAGCCTGAGTTTTGTTAAAACCGATATTGCCGAATTGCTTGAGGAGGTGTTTTCGAGATTTAAACCGATGGCGGAGCAAAAAAACCAAAATTATTCGCTAAAACATGTTGACAAAAACCTGTATGCTTACGTGGATATAGAGGCTTTTACCAAAATCATAAGCAATCTTATCAACAACGCCATAAAGTACGGCACATCAGCAGTAGAGATTGAACTACTGAAGAGTGAACCAAACGATTGTACTTTTACCGTCGAAATCAGGAATAACGGGTATATAGTACCCTATGAAATGCGGGAAAAAATATTCGAACCTTTTTTTAGGATGAAGGAATCGGAGAAGCAGATAGGTACAGGCATTGGGCTTTCGCTTTCACGCTCGCTGGCCGAATTACACAAGGGCTTATTGGTTTTAAACAAATCCATTAATGATTTTAATATTTTTAACCTCACATTACCCATACACCAGGAAAAGGAATTTGACCTGCACAACACTCCAGACAATTACGAACTAACCGATACTGTTAAAGAAGATAATTTTGATTTTATGAAGCCGATTATACTTTTAGTGGATGACAATCCCGAGATCCTTGATTTTATTTCGGATGACCTGAGCGATAAATATGCTGTAATAAAAGCCTTTAACGGTCAGGAGGCCCTGGATATGATAGAAATTGAAAACATTCAGCTTATCATAAGTGATGTAATGATGCCGGTTATTGATGGATTTGAACTGTGCAAACGAATAAAAACCAATTTTGATTACAGCCATATACCCATCATACTACTCACCGCCAAAAACACCCTGCAAAGTAAAATTGAAGGTTTGGAAGTTGGTGCCGATGCCTATATCGAAAAACCATTTTCGCCCGAGCATTTACAGGTGCAAATAGCCAATCTGCTTATCAACCGTAATAAAATAAAAGATCATTTCGCAAGTTCGCCGCTGGCCAATATTAAAACCATGGCCTACTCCAAACCTGATGAAAGCTTTTTGGATAAACTAAACGCGGTTATCAACAACAACATCCAAAACCCGGACCTGGATGTGGAGCACATTGCCAATTTGATGAATATGAGTAAGCCAACCTTATACCGTAAAGTTAAAGCTATATCAAACCTTACCATCAACGAGCTTATCAATATTACCCGCTTAAAAGCCGCCGCAAAACTGCTGGAGGATGGTGATTATAAAGTTTATGAAGTGGCAAATATGGTTGGTTACAGCTCACAATCGCACCTGGGCCGTAACTTTTTAAAACAATTTGGCACTACCCCAACTGAGTATCAGCAAAATAAGAGAAACAGTAAGATTAAAACATTTTAAGTACCTACCTGCGGGTTTTTAATTTGGTAAGGGCAAACTCGCCAATCCTTACGCCTTCATCAACCCCGTTAACTATGGATGGCATATAATGAATGCCCCCGTAAAAGCGACTCATGGCAGCCTCATCAGCCGCTGCTTTAAATGATTTAAACTGGCGTGCCGGAATGCTAAATTCCACTTCGGTAGAATCGGTAAAAGCCAAATTACTGCCAAATAATTTGCCAAGCACTATAGCCGACGCATTTGAAACTACGCTATGCCCACTGGTATACTCCGGGAAAGGTGGTGTTTGCAGCAGGGGCATCCAGTTTTGGTCAATGTATTGATTAATGTAGGTTTCGGGCCGTATCACTTTGCTTTTATATTTTTCGTCCCAGCAATTGATAAAGCTATCGGCAATTACAACCGCCATGCAGGCGTAGGCTTCTGAAGTGCGCACATAATCTGCGTTCACCTTTCTGCAAACAATGCCGGTAATATTTATCCAGTGCCCTCCCGGCGATATCTTCTTTGTAGCAAACATGGTATGCCCGTTGGTATTCACCTTAAATGGGTTATCATCCCAATAATTAGCTATCGTTGTTTGTTCAGGAGTTAAATGCAGTCCTGCTTCGCGTACGGCTACAGCCAGTTTGTAAAAGTAGCTGTCAGGTTTTAAAGAGAAATCAACCGCTTTTGCCGGTTTAAACTGCTGTGCCGAATCGAGAATAAAAGGCCTTATTTCATTCCAATGCGGCTCAACGCCTTTCATGTAGGCTGGTGGAGTAGGTTTCCAGGTTGCATCATCAGTTTGCACATCGTATTTAGATAATGATCTTGTGTGCTTGTAGTTATCCTTACCAGCCCATTTAAGTATCCTATCCGCAATAAGCTTTCCGTATGCAATGGAATTTTGGTATACATCATCGGGCATGCCTGTATTTTTATATTCATCCATCAACGTAGTATGAAAACCCTCTATCCTACCTTCTGACATGACCAGTATCTTACCAACCGTTAAAATGGCGTGTGATGCCGCCAAAGAGTAGCAGTATTGTTTACCGGCCTGGGGTTTGGGTACAGAATCGAGCCCTTTTAATTGTCCAGTAAGTGAGATGTAATTTTTGTTTCCATTAACCGCCGCTTCGTATCCGGCAACGGTGATATAGGCATAAATGCGACTAGCAACGGGTGGCGAATAAATATCATGCAGCATTACTTCTGTAACCTCCCTAACAGACCGATGGATATAATTAGGATCTTCGGCTAATTTTTGCCATCCCTTTTGTTTGCATGAACATGAAATTAATAACGAGGCAGTAAATAAAACAAAGTAAAATTTCTTCATATAACGGATAACAATAATTCAATTGAGGTTAATTGGCCCTAACGGGTTAATAATCAAAGCTAATAGTAAATACATAAACAAACATTACACGATACTATTTGACGAAATATTGATATGATTTGCAGAATCCTTTATGTCAAAATCCATTTTCTTTACGTACGCTTACTGTTTAATCACCAGTAAGTTAAAGCTTAACCATAGCATAAACCAATATTCAATTAGTAGCGATAATTTCATGATAAAAAGTTTACCAATCCAGTTTAAACTGTTTATAATACTATTCCTTTTTTTGGCCCAGGGTTGTTCGCGCAAACAGGGCGGCTCTACCCTTTTTAAACTGTTGGATCCATCTCAAACCGGCATCAAATTCAAAAACACTTTAACCCCCAGTGACAGTATCAACATTCTGAATCATCCTTATTTATACAATGGCGCAGGTGTAGGGATAGGTGATTTTAATAATGATGGCCTGCCCGATGTTTATTTTGCCGGTAATATGGTTGCCAACAAATTATACATTAACAAAGGCGACCTGAAATTTAACGATGTTACTGATATTGCAGGGGTAAATGGCGAAGGTAAATGGAGCGCGGGCGTATCGGTAATAGATATCAATAACGATGGAAAACAGGATATTTATGTGTGCGCATCTTTCAAATCGAACCCCGAACAGCGCCGCAATATGCTTTATATAAACCAGGGAAATAATAAAGACGGCATTCCAATTTTTAAGGATGAAGCAAAGGCTTACGGCCTGGATGACGATGGTTATAGCACACAGGCCATATTTTTTGACTACGACCATGATGGCGACCTGGATATGTACCTGCTTACCAACTTTTTGGGTAAAACAACACCGGTTGCCTATCGCCTCAAACTAAGTGATGGCAGCGCCGAGAACAACGATCGGCTATACCGCAACAATGGCAATGGCACATTTACCAATGTTACCAAAAAGGCTGGCATTTTGATGGAAGGTTTTGGCAACTCGGTATCTATAACCGATATCAACAACGATGGCTGGCCGGATATTTATGTGGGTAACGATTTTATATCGAACGATCTGTTATATATCAACAACAAAAACGGAACATTTACCAACCGCGCAGACGAATATTTTAAGCATACGGGTTGGTCGGTAATGGGGTCAGATATGGTAGATATCAACAACGATGGCCTCCCCGACCTGGTATCATTAGAGATGCTTCCCGAAGAAAACGTGCGCAAAAAAACCATGCTGATGGGTGATAACTATATCACCTACATCAACAATACAAAATTTAAATATGAGCACCAATACATTCGTAACGTACTGCAATTAAACCAGGGGCAAACGCCTTTAGGTCACCCTCAATTTAGCGATGTTGCCTACATGGCTGGTGTTTATCAAACCGATTGGAGCTGGACTCCATTGGTAGCTGATTTTGATAACGACGGTTACCGGGATATGGTGATCACAAACGGATACCCACGCGATGTTACCGACCTTGACCATGCACTTTACAGCAACGACCAGGGCCGCACGGTTAAGGAAAACAGAACATTGGCCGCTGCCGATTCATTCCCAGTTGTTAAAACAGCCAGTTACGCTTTTAAAAATCAGGGCGGTTATATGTTTGCCGATCAGTCAAAAGACTGGGGCATAGTTAAGCCAACCTTTTCAACAGGCGGCGTTTATGCCGATCTGGATAATGATGGCGACCTTGACCTGGTGATCAACAATATTGACGACGATGCCTTTATTTATGAAAATACCCTCAACAATAAAACACTGGTAGCCCAAGCGCATAATTACTTAACAGTTGCCTTACAGGGCAATACCAAAAATCGTGATGGTATAGGCGCTATCATTCGGGTATATTACCAGGGCAAACAGCAGTTTTATGACCAGCAGCCCTGCCGGGGTTATATGAGTACTGACGATGCCAAGGCACATTTTGGTATTGGCACTGCAAATAAAGTTGATTCGCTGCGCATCCGCTGGGCCGATGGTAAAACACAATTAATTAAAAACATTAAGACCAACCAAACCCTTACTTTGCAATATAAGAACAGCGGGGGCAGCTACCCGGCAGGGATACCGGTTAATGCCAAACCTGTTTTTAAATCAGCTGAAAGTCAACTCGGTATAAAATATGTACATCAGGAAAAAGATGCGATTGACTACAACATTCAACCAACTTTACCTCATAAACTAAGCCAGTACGGACCATCCATTGCTGTAGGCGATATTGATAATAACGGTTATGATGATTTTTACATCGGTGGATCTGCCGGCAACAAAGGTGTATTTTTTATGCAGGGTAGTGATGGCAAATTTACCATGGACGGCAAGCGTTTTTTAAACGATAGCTTTAAGGAAGAAGAAGATATGGGCGCGCTTCTGTTTGATGCCAATAACGATGGCTTCCTTGACCTGTATGTGGTAAGTGGTAGTTATGAATTCCCTAAGGATCATACATCGGCACAAGACCGCTTGTATATCAACAACGGCAAAGGGCAGTTTAGCAAAAGCTTTGGAGCTGTACCAGTAGAGTATGATAACGGTTCCTGTGTTCGTGCTGCAGATTTTGACCATGATGGCGACCTCGACCTATTTGTTGGTGGGCGTTCAGTTTCTGGCGCTTATCCATCATCGCCGGCGAGCCATTTATACCGCAACGATGGTGGTAAATTTACAGATGTAACGGCCCAGCTTTGCCCCGACCTGGTACATGGTGGAATGATCACCGATGCTTTATGGACGGATTTTGATAAGGACGGCAAGGTTGATTTGATCGTTGTTGGCGAGTGGATGCCGATCAACTTTTACAAAGGGGACGGAAGTGGCTTTAAAAAAATAAAATCGGGTATTGATACCCATGTGGGCTGGTGGAATAGCATAGTGGCCGGCGATTTTAATAATGATGGTAATATTGACTACATAGCGGGAAACCTGGGTCAAAACTCCAACTATAAAGCATCATTTACGCAACCTATGACCATTATGGGGAAAGACCTTGATGGTAACGGCTCATTTGATGCCATGATATTTTGCTATATGAAAGCCGAAGATGGTTCGCAAAAACCATTCCCGATGCACACCCGTGATGATTTAATCAGTCAGCTTATTTCTATCCGTAAAAAATACCCAAGCTACAGGGGCTTTGGTCACGCTACCATGGATGACCTTTGGAGCGATAAGGATAAAGAAAACGCGGTGATCATGAAAGCTACCGATATGAACACCAGCTTAATTGAAAATAAAGGAAACGGAAAATTCCAAATAAGCGCCATGCCTTTGGCTACCCAAACAGCCCCGGTTTACGGCATGATAGCTAAAGATGTTGACCAGGATGGTAACCTCGACTTAATAATGGTTGGTAATGATTTCGGCATGGAGCCTTTTACCGGCCGCCATGACGCCTTTATGGGCTTGTATATGAAAGGTAATGGTAAAGGCGGCTTTGCCCCCCTATCCATAGCTCAAAGCGGTTTATTTATTAATGGAGATGCTAAAGGATTAGCTTCAGTGCAATCGGCAAATGGAGGTGAGTTTTTTGTTGCTACACAAAACCAGGACAGCCTGAAAGTTTATAAACAAACAGGAAATATCTCCAAGCCTAAGAAATTCATTAAGCTTAAACCGGATGATTTTTTTGCTGATATTACCTATAAAAACAACAGCAAAAAACGGGTGGAGTTTTACTATGGTTCTACCTACCTGTCGCAATCATCCCGTAATTTGGAGGTTGATGCCGATGTTGCAAAGATCACCATAACCGGCTATACCGGCAAAAAAAGAGATGTGAGTAATTAATACAAATGGCGGAGTTTTATTAAAATTCCGCCATTTAAACATCTTATCAAAACAGTTTTACTTATTTACCTGTGTTGAATAACCGGGTGTAACCTCAAAACTAAAGGTTTGGCTACCAGCTTCGCCGTTAGGGGTAATACCTTCTATCACACCAATATATTTCCCCGGTTGATCTGAAGTATAAAACGACACCTGCTTTTTACCGGCAGCGCCTGTATTTACAGATGGAGCCCAATACAACACGTTCCTAAAATCGGGCATATGACTTGCAGCTTGCTCATCGGTATCATACGCAGGTGAATAAAATTGGCGCTGCTGCTGCAATCCTTCATAATCCAACACCACCGCGTGCGGGTCTATTTCGGCACCACCAAGGTCGCCTTTATAGCTTGTGAGGCTTAGTATCCCTTTTTCATAAGATGCACCCAGGGAGTAATTAAAAGGCACATCCTCCAGCTTGCGAATTTTAAGCGGATCAACAGCAAATACTTTATTCATATTAAAAAATGGCACACCATCAATCAGCACCATGGGGTCTTCTTCGCCCAGGAAACCAATCCCGCTGACTACCCTTACCCTAAACTGGTTACGCGTATGAAATACGTTAACTTCCCTGATATACTCGCGCATTACCTCTTCAATAGTTGTAAATCGGGTGTAATTATCTAAAAGATAAGTTTTAAACGGTGGGCCATAAAATGCGCTGGTATCTACATATGGCTCGTTAAACTGTTTCATCCGGGGACCGTTGTAAATATTCTGCACCTGCATGGCTATGGTTTGATCTTCAAATGTTGTTTGCATAGCAGGGGTCACATCCAGGCGCGGTAATGCTATAGGAGCAAACCGTTCAGAAAATGGAGTTAAAATATCAATCCTGTAATTGGTGTCAATAGTAGTATTGGTTTCAGCAACAACCTCATTTTGCCCATAAAACTCTTTCATGTTAAAGATCAGCCGGCCACGGGCATCGCTTTTTGCCGAGTATAGTTGTATATGTTTGCCCGGTATACCCAAATAAGCAACAATATCTTTTTCTGGTTGCTCATTTAATTTATTAGTGATCTTAGCCGTAATAATGGGCCCGTTAAGCTCTGGTAAAAAGTTAAATACCGGCGCTTTTTTACTCAATACATCATTCCAGGCAAAACTTCTCCAGCCTTGTGTAAGCATCAGGTTATCTAAAGCCTCATCTGCCGTGGCATTGGTGTTTTTAAAATAGTATCCGGGCAATTCAATATTTCCTTTCAGATCAGATCTTAGCCATAAATAGCTTAGTATATTTTCCTGATCATTATGTTGTAAAGAATCCAGCCTATAGACTGATAATGACAAATCAGCAGCCACAGGCTTATTGCCCTGATCCTTTGCACTTATAGCAACAGCAACTTTTTTGCGGATAGTATATTGCAGCGCGTCCGTATTGGCTTCAATGGCCATACTTTTAATTGGGCGCTTGAAATATAAGCGTTCGCAAACAGGCTTTTTATCGGCATCAAAAATGGTAATTTGTGATATACCCTCGCCCAGTTTATTCTTATCAATGGTGAATGTAATTGTGCCATTATTATTAACTGCGGTTTCAACAAGCTTGATCACGTTTCGGGTGTGGGCAAACAGGTAAATATCTTTTGATGGTAAATTTGTTCGCACAGTAACCGATAACTGACCATTGCCATTATCTTTTAAATTCATTACGTAACCATTGGCGTAAACCGGCGGCAGCTCTTTTTGGATTACTTTACCGGCAATGTTTATAATAGTATGGTATGCCACACCATTTTCGGGCTTGAAAGTAAAATGGCCAATACCAAATTTAAGAGGTTGAAACCTCACTAAGGTGTCGTTCCTCTGATTTAAAATCGCTCCTTTAAAATCTACACTTTTACCCCATTGGTCTGCGGCCTTTACGCCTATTATACTTGTAATACCGTTAACCAAATTACCACCTTCCGGAAAAAACTGAACATCATAGGCTGGCAATGCTTTCTTATCTGCTTTATCCGGACTTTTCAACGGGTTAATGATGATTAGCTTTTTTGAATAATAGTAATCGGGACTAAAATTTTTCATCCAGCTGGTATAAGCCCTCAACACAAAATTACCTGTTGATAAGTTAACCGGGATATATAAAGAGCCACTTCCGGCACCATCCTTCATGGCTATTTTAGTTTGCAAAACAGGGTTCTGTTTTTCGTCAAGCACCTCTACATACACAACTTTACTTAGGTTAAGCGGCTTCATAAAAATGCCATCTACGTTGTATACCTTAAACCACAGCAATTCACCTGCGGTATAGCCGTTTTTATCGGTATGTACATACAGCTTTTCCTGCAGGGTATTTGAGGTATACTCTTTAAAGCTATTCTGCACATCGGGCAATACCTGTCCAAACGATTTGGTTAAGGTCAACATCGCGAATGCGAAAAAAACAACACTGATTTTTCTCATAGCTTATAATTTTTTATTTCCAAAACGATGGTTTTTTATTTGTTCCCCGTAATGTACAATCCACACATAATGGTGTTGATGCCAGGTACCCTCCCGGAGCATAATCAACCGCTAACTGAAAGCCCCCATAAATCAGATCATTTACTTCATTGACATATATTGGTGGAATTGTTGGAATAGTACTTGTTACCTTGCGCGCGTATAGCAGTGTATTTAACTGACAGCTGCCATATGGAGTTTCGGGCACCCAGTTTCCGGGAAGATTAGCCTTATCAACAAAAATTCTTTTTTGCGCCACCTGGCCCACGGTCACAAAACCGATAACAGGCTCATTAGGATTGCTAAGGCAATGCAGATTACCCGTTAACTCCGATGGTTGGGGATCGAAAATCCCTCCTATCTGCTCGGTGTTTTTCTTTAAAAGCTCAAAATAATTAAAGGCCTCGGCCGTAATCACATACTGCTTTATTAATATGCTATACCTGAGGCGAAGCTTTTCTGAATTGGCTGTAATTAGCGCCATAGGCGCATCGCTTATTTTATCCGCGGCAAGCTTTGCCGATGAACCTGTAATTATGGAGTTAGATGTATCGCTTACCCAGCAATTGTATACTTTTTTTTCGGGAGTTCTGGGAGTCTGAATGTCTGGTGGTGGCGGTGAATCGTTTTTAACTACAATAATCTGCGATTCAAATGCACTTTGGATCTGGTAGGTTTCCGTATACTCCCACCTGTAATATTTGCTGTTATTACTCGCATCATGCGTATCAACACCTATTTGCAAGCCATCATTCTTTACAGCAGTCCTTACGCTATCAATGGGGGGCGAGTTTTTTACCTGTACAAAATCCGAAGCATATTTACCGCCATTTGATGTAGTAATTTTAAGGCTGTATTTTTCGCCGGACGACAAGTTTAAAGGTGCGGATACATAAACCCCTCCGCCTTTACTATTCAACTTATAACTTGCACCACCAGCACCTTCAACTGTTACTGTAGCGCCCAGCTCGGGGTTCGCCCTTGAATTACTATCCAGGTTTACCGTACGGCGCAGGGTTATAGTAGTAGAATCGCCAGACGAGATATTGCCATCAACAACCAGGTAACTGGTTATCTTAGCCGAAGGCGCAATCGTGAGTTGCTTTTTACAACCCGTTGCCCCTGCCAGCACAAATAAAATGTATAATATTTTTTTCATCGCACTAATTCAAAATCCTTTTTATTCAGTTCTTATACTTTAGCATCAACATTAAAACCGGATATTATAATTTATAAATGGTATCGGCCGCGCAAAAATGGATAGTTGGTATGAATTGATAACTCCCCCCTGCTGCTGAAAAAATGTTGAATAAGCGTTTTGCCGTCCGGTTAAATTGTACACACCCACCGTCCAAGAGTTATGGAAAGTTTGATGAACTTTATGGTTTCCATCTATATTGATAGAAAAATCGGACCTGAAATAATCAGGGATCCGGTATTTGTTCCTGCCTGAGTAAAAAACACGCTCGGCCCCATTTGAATAATACTTGGCAATAGGCAACGTAATAGGCCGGCCTGTGCTATAAGTTACATCCAGCGAAATGCTGTAACGGTGGGTAATACGATAATTGCCCGTAAAGTTAAAGCTATGGGGCTTATCGTAATTAGCCGGGTAGTATGCCCCTCCATTTATCAGCTGACCGGCAATAGCATCATCCTGCTTTAAAAATGTGCGCGAGTAGGTATAATTAATCCATCCGTTTAACTTACCGGTTGTTTTACGTACAGAAAGTTCAACACCATAAGCTTTACCCTGGGTGTTTAATACCTCCTGCTCAACAGCGTGGCTCATTATCAACTTGGCACCGCTTTTATAATCAAGGTAATTATCAATATGCTTATAGTATACTTCAACCGATGTTTCAATGGTATTTTGCTTTGCATTTTTAAATACGCCAAATGATACCTGGCTCCCATATTGGGGTTTAATATTAGGATCGCTCAGTTTATAAATGTCAATAGGCGATATGGCAGTGGTGTTTGATAACTGGTGAATATATTGCGCAAGTGTATTATAGCTGGCCTTTAATGACAGGTCATCATCTATATTATAGCGTGCCGATACCCTGATTTCGGGGCGCGAATAGGTTTTAATTACCTTGCCTCCGCCATAGTTTGTGCTATCAACCACATTTAAAGGAGTGCGCGGTAAGCCCGGCGCATAATTACGAATGGTTTGCGAGCCAAGGTAATTAAACAGCGAATACCTGATGCCGGCACTTATCGTAAAATCGGGCGTTATATCATATTTATCGCCCAGGTAAATAGCACTTTCCAGTGCCTGTTCATCTGCGACGTTATCGGGCACTATTAATGAGGATGCGTTATTTGGCGTTTCGCTGCCGGGGTTTAGCTTATAATAAATGGTGCTTAAACCAAAATCAAGGGTATTATTCCTGTTAAGGTAATAGGTAAAATCGGCTTTTAAATTGGTTTGGTTGATGCCAAATTTAAGTTTGTAGGCATTTACTGGGTTCGCACTGCTTGCAATATCATATTTATAACCATCGTAACCTACGGTTAACAAACTGTACAGCTTACTGTTAAAGTTGTGCTTCCATTTTATGTTGGCATTTCTATTACTATAGCTGTAAGTAGTATCGCTGTTTAACCTGAAATTATCACTGCTGATATAAGTGGATACATAAATGTTATTATCCTTATTTACCTGGTGGCTAAGATCAAGGTTAAGATCATAAAATGAAGCATGACTATGTTTATACGCCTGGGGTAATAACTTCAGCAACCAATCTGAATAGCTGGTACGGCCGCCAAATATGAACGAGGTTTTATCTTTTACAATTGGGCCTTCAACATTAAGCCTGCTGGTAAGCAAGCCTATACCTGCCGAACCGGTAAACACTTTTTTGTTGCCCTCCCTATTGGTTACCTCAAGCACCGACGATAAGCGACCGCCAAATTTTTCCGGTATGGTGCTTTTATACAACTCAATCCCCTTTACAATATCGGGGTTAAAGGCCGCGAAGAAACCAAAAAAGTGGGCAGGGTTATAAATTGTTTTATCATCAAGCAATATGAGGTTTTGATCGGCAGCGCCCCCTCTAACGTTGAAGCCTGTAGTGGCCTCGCCTACTGTTTGCACGCCTGGCAGCGTTAACACAATGCGTAAAACATCGGCCTCCCCAAAAACAGCGGGTACTTGCTTTATACTTTTAATGTCCAGCCTGCTCACGGCCATTTCGGTACTGCGCACGTTGGCTACTTTATCGGCCGATATTTTTACCTCCTTTAAGGTGGTTACCTGGTCTTGCAATTCAATATTAAGTTCCCCATCGGTATACAACATAATTTGCCTGCGGGCATCTTTCATGCCTATTCCTTTAACTATTAAAAGTTGCTTTCCGCGAGGTAATGCAAGGGTATAATAGCCAAACTGATCTGTCGTTACACCCAGGCTTGAATTGCTTACATAAATGCTTGCCCCGGCTATAGCCCCGCCAGATTTACTGCTTTTTACATACCCCGATATGGTTGCCTTGCCCGCTTTTATATCGTTGGTTTTTATACCTATTTCATACAACTTATTTTCTAATGTTGATTCAATTACCGGCTTTTTAACAGGAGTTGTTGTAAAGTCAATTACCGGCGATGAAACAACCGGCTGTACCTGCCCGGGTTTAACATTAAAATAGCCGGCAGCCGGTTGCGTCAGGATCTCCTTTTCGCGGGTTAAAAAAACCTGCATTTTGGATGCCACTATTGCATAATGATAAACAGTATTGTGAAATGCCAGGCTGAGTATATTAACTAAAGGCTGATCATTTGCCTGGAGTGTTATTTTTAAGCTATCAAATTGCGTACGATCATAATAAAAATGGTAGCCGCTTTTTACTTCAAGCTCAGTTGCAAATTGTTCAACCGTGGCCAGCTGAAAATTAACGCTTATATTTTTTGAAATACCCTGTGCATGTAATAATTTAACCGCTAAGAAAAGAATAATAGTAAAGTAGATTTTTTTCATATTAATTGGTTAAGCTATCATAATACTTTGCAACTGAGGTGAGCGCTAACTCAAAAAGACCATCAAACTGTATATGCTTATCCTTAATATATTGCTTAAGTTCTTTCTTTTTATCAACAAATAAATTTAACACAGAACCCTGGCTACTCACCTTATAATAAGTATTGCCTTTTTTGATAAAGTAATCGGGAGTTTCATTTAATAAGGTAAAATACCGCTCTCTGCCAGTTGACGCCGAAGTGGATTTAATCACTTTTTCTACCTTTTTTAGCGCCTGCGACCGGCCGCCATACAATTGTTCATAGAAACCGCTTTTAATACCAGTATTGGTACCTGCCACTCTAATAAAATGACGTGCGTGAAGATAAAAGCTGGAAACTTTGTTGGGTATTAAAGCGAATGGAGAAGCATGATTATATAATAATACCACCAGCTGGTCGGTATATAAATCATAAATCATGGGTACGTTTTCAAAGGTCTGCCCGTCATAGGCAACCGAGCCGCTCCTCCACCCATCAATATCATCCAGGTAGGCATTGCCTTTTATCGAAGAATCATATGAATCATAAACCAGGCCGTTATATAAGCGCGATTGCTCACCAACGCCCTGGTAAAAACGATTGACTACATTGGTAACTGCGGTGTCGTAAACTGCACTATCGGCATCGGCTTGTGCTGATGCGGTTTTGCATAACAGGACCAGTACAAAACAACATATTATTTTGGCAGGATATCGTTTAGGCATGCAGTTAATATTTATTCAGTAATTAAACGAATTTTAACCAGCAAAGCAAATTTTTAACAATTTGGCAGCCTATCAAATTGCTATATAACAAACTTGTTACAACACTTATTATTACGTTGATATTTTTATTGTTTTTAAATCATAAAATATAATTTACTATCGTTTTTCCGATGGCACAGCTATAGCAGTATCTTCCTTTAAAGGTATGCCAAAATCAGGTGAGCCATCTTTTTTCCAGCCGAATTTTTGTGCCCGTGGCGAGCGGTCATTGCCGCAGCCCTGGCCCGGTTTTGAGTTGGCATGATAAAGGATCCAATCCTCGGTACCATCGGGAGATTTGAAAAAAGAATTATGACCGGGCGCATAAACGCCATTCTCGGGTGATTGCTTAAATACCGGCTGAGCTGATTTTTTCCATGAGGAAGGGTCCATCAGATCACTATTTTTTGATGCAGTAAGCATGCCCAGGGCGTAATAATCTGTCCAGCAGCCGCTGGCAGAGTATACCAGGAACAATTTATCCTTGTGCTTTAATATTTCAGGACCCTCATTTACATTTACATGTGGCGGGTTTGAGGCTGCACCCAAATCACCATACTTTTCCCAGTCATAAACCGGACTTGATATTTTCACCCGCGAACCATCTATGGTATAAGGATCCTTCATTTTAGCGATATAAATATTCTGTTGTTCATTAACATCGCCCTCCCATCCGGCCCATATCATATACAGTTGCCCATTGTTTTCAAATACCGAAGCATCAATAGCCCATTTATTGGTCTCGTCACCTACCTGCCCTTTAAAAACCCAATTGCCTTGTAAAGGATCAGCAGCGGAGTTTTCAATCACATAAATGCGGTGATTATTGTTATTGCCATCATCGGCAGCAAAATACATATACCATTTACCTTTAAAAAAATGAAGTTCGGGTGCCCACAATTCTTTTGAATAGCTACCACCCGGCGGCGGCAGCCATACCGTTTTTTTCTCGGCTAAGTTCAATTGCGTCAAATCCTTTGTTTTCCATATAGCAAGCCTGTTCCCTAATGAATTGGTATAATAATAAAAGCCATCCTTATAAATAACCCAGGGATCGGCACCAGATGGCAACAGGGGATTGGTAAAGGTTTTTTGCTGGGCAAATGCGGCTTTGGTAATCAGCAATAGAATGATGCAGGTTTTTATCACATTTTTCATTGCCTAAATATAGGATACATTTATTTATTGTAATGATCCAGGTACATTCATTCTTCAGTTTTATAGGGGTTGCAATGCTTTTTTTTATAGTCTGTTACAGGCAGCAGGTTATAGGGGAGGTTGTTACCAACAGGCTTTGGGATAACAAGCAATGATTTTGATTACGACAAGTGATGTCGTAATCAAAACGATGCAACAATTTAATAATCAGTGGTATTAAATGAAATTTATTGTTTTTGGTATAGTGTTCGTTATATTTCGTTTGGAACACTCACCGAACTATAACTTACTTTTTGTCGGCCACTAAAAAAATCGCCCCATAAGCCGGAACTGTAACATTTATTCCACCATCAATAGGCGCCAAACCAGCCGGAACAGTAAGATAATTTGCAGGGCCACCCGATGCACCTGCAGGCCCTACTCCGTTTACATATACCTTGCGCGAGAAATCGCCATTATCAGTTCCGCCGTTTAAAGTATAGAAGTAGTAAGACGTGCCTGCCGCGAAATTGGATATTTTAACATTTACCCGGGTAGCTGTTTTTGACCTGTTTACCAGGATCACTCCAGCTTCGCCCGATGTAAATGACGACGCGTAACTAAAAATATCTGCCGAGCCCTCAACCGTTGAGGTCACCATCCTATCGCCAAAAAACTGCTGAAAAAAGTACATATAATAAAAGGCAGGCCGTGCGTTCCATCTATCGGCACCCGGCTCATTGTCTTTATTAAAAGGATTGTTAAACATTCCCTGATCATCACCACTACTCCAGCCATTTGCAAGGTCCCAGCGGCTGGCCTGTCCAAATTTATTTTTGATGATCTCGCCTTCGGTCATGGCCGCATGGATGCCCGCAATATTTGAAGTGTTTTGAGTTCCGCCCATAGCCTGTATATTCCATTCATCAAACGCAATAGGTAATTGTTTGGCCCCGGCGCCGGTTACCTGACTGGTCACAAACTGCATTATTGATGATGTAACCGGCTGTGGTGTAGCCAGTATAGCTGATGCAGATACGTTAGCGTTATATGGCGTATAGTAATTATGCACAATATAGAAATCGGCAGTATTCCCTGCCCCGCCTATTACTCCCGCGTTCCACCCGGGAATAGCGTTTGATGCAGATACAGCTGTTTCGGTCAACACAGCCCCAATTTTTATCTCAGCTCCTACTTCCAACGCGGCTTTGCGCATCGAATCGGCAAACACTTTAAAATGCTGCCCATATAGTGCGCCGGTAAGTTTGGCTGGCTGCCCATCTCTATTAAGCGACTGATCAATCCAATACCCGGTTTCGAAAGTACCAAAGTTCTCATTACCTATTTCCCAGTAGCGGGTTCTGCCTTTATCATAACGTACCCAATCGGCCGCCAGATGCGCGGCCACCTGATCGGGGTGCGCGCTGGTTCCATAACGGGCATAACCATAATTAATGGTGATAATACCTTTGCTATGTGTTTGATTGAGGGCTTTGTAATAATTATCAAGGGTAAAAGTCCATGACTCTGTATTATTGCCAAACCAGTAACCTGCTGTACCGGTATTGCCACCCGCATCCAGGAGTTGATTGGGAACATCTGCCGGAGGATTACCGGGAGTGCCGTTCCAGAAATAAACATCAGATAAACCACCACCCGGAAACCTCAAAAAACGCGGTGCCAGATCATTAATATATTTTAATAATACAGGTTCGGTAACAAACTGCCCCATAAACGGATTGGTGTTGTTACCATAAACAGATACCGGCACCTTAGTAATCACATTACTATAATCAACAGTAACATTAACCGCGGCACTGCCCGAGGGCTTGCTTACATTTGTTGTAGTGCCGGGCTTAACAAATGTTTTAGGCTGCCAATCGTCCATAAAAAAACCTTCGGAGCTTGCGAGTGCCGGGTCTTTTTGAGGCGTTATGGTTGTTGTTTGATCAACGGATGTTCCGCTGGTATCTTTGCTACTTTTTTTACAAGCTACCAGACCTGCCAGGGCGATAATGGGCAAAGCTATCCAAGCCTTTATATTTTTCATTTACTATATTTAAATTGATTATAACAGAACTGGTGCTTAAAAAACTGATTTAAACAGGTAGGTTTCCCTAAACTCCTTGGGGATACATGACTTTTTACGCTTAAATATCCTGTTGAAATTTGATATGTTATTAAAGCCGCATTGATAGGCTATCTCGGCCACTGTAGTTGTCGAATCTACCAGCATCCGTGAGGCGTGCCCTAATCTTATTTCGTTTAAACTATCGGTAAAGGTTTTGCCGGTACTTTTTTTTATAAACCTGCTGAACGAAGCCTCGGGCATATGAATAACCCGCGCAGCTTCGGCAAGTGTTACCCGGCGGTTATAGTTATTGTTCATGTGCTCAAACACTTTTTCAATACGCCGGCTATTATGGCAAAACCGCTCATTTATAAAACTCAGATCCGACAGTGTTTTCATGTCAGGCGCTGTCGACAACTCGTGCAGAATAGATAAAAGTTCTAAAACAGATATAAACCCGCTTTTTTTATTCAAGGCCAAGATCTTCTCCTTTACCGATAAAATCGTTTCGGGAGTAAATATGATTCCCATAGGTGCATATTGAAGCATCCCCTTTAAGAAACTAAGTTGATTTCGCCTTAAAAATTTCTCATCAAAAAGATCTTTATGAAACTGAATAACAACTTCCGTTATTTCTTCACTCTCACATTCATTGGTAAACCAGCCATGGTAAAGATCGGGGCCAATAAGTACCAGTTCAAGATCATCAATTACCTCCATATGGCCGCCTATTACCCGCTTTGCACCTTTTGCATTCAAAATCAAATGCAGCTCGTAATCATCATGATAATGAAGCGGCGAGTCAAATTTATTATCGCTTTTCGCGAAAACAGTAAAGCAATCGCCGGCTGTCAGCGGGGTAATCTCACGCATTACATTGCTTGTTGTCATAAATAATTTATATCACAAGAAATCAAAACAGGTTACTAATCAAGGTATTTAAATGGCTACCGGCAAAGGCAATTCTATTTGACTACCAACATCAACCAGCCACAGCGATATGCAAGCCATTGCTATTAAATTTTTCATGTTAATCACCATTAAAAAGCCACCACCAGCTAAGATTTTAACCAGTGATGGCCTAAAAATTAATCAACTATTTTAACCAGGGTATTATTCATAAATTAAGAGGGAACATTATTTTACAAATGCTATCTCATCAAAGTACATGGTTTCATTTACGTCGCCACTTTGGCCTTGCAGGAAGAAACCAAGCTGTTTGGATGTAGTTCCATTTGCCCAAAAATTAAGCAGGTTAGGATTTGTTGATGTACGTGCCCCAAGCGGAATTTTATAATATGTCCACACTTTTGCGGGTACAACTATTAACTGCGCTGCATAAGCATTGGCATTTTGAACCTGTCCGTAACCGCCAACCATTTGATCGCCAACTAAAACCAACGTATGTGTAACTGTACCGCCTTTAACCCAAAAGGTTAAGTATTTATAATCTGGCGAGTAATCAACGCTTGGATACCAGTTAGCCATGCCCTCTATCTGCCAGCCACCAGCGGGATAAGTTGCCACAATTGATGAAGTACCAGAGTGTGATGCAGCAGTTGACAAGCCCGATGGATGCGCCCATGAATTATCAGACCAACCATTTTGATATGCATCTTTATAGAAAAAAGTGTAAGCATTATCCAGGTCAACAAACTCCTGGGATGACGTAGCTGTACCAGATGCATAAGTAAATATAAGATTGGCCCTGTTGATAGTAGTGGCAGGCATTTTAATAACCAGTTGTGTATCTACTTTACTTACTATGGTTGCATTTGCGGTTGTACCTTTTATGGTAATAGCAGTTACTGTAGCAAAGCTCACGCCTGATAAGGTGATCTGCGAACCAGCCCTAAAGTTATAATCAGATACCTTAGAAACGGTTGGCGGCGGCGTTAAAACGGTAAAGGAAAAATCAACACTGCCATGTAATGTTACTACCGTTAATTTATTAGGTTGATCTGGCCCGGTTGGAATATCCTGGGGAATACTTAAAACGATAGTATTATCAGATACCAGGGCAGCGTTAAAATATGCCGAAACGCCATTAAACTTTACCTGCGTTACACTGCCCAGGTTTTTACCTTTTATAACGTACAGGTTTTGCTTTTTACCTTCGGTTGTGGTTGAATCAAACGCGATAACTGAACTATGTGTACGATTGGTATCGCTTTTTGATGTAGCCACGCCATTAGCATCATAAGTAGTGGTTATGGTGATCAGTGTATCGGTTTTTGATTTATTGGCCGTAGCAACCGATGTTATTACCGGCGCACCGGTACCACCTACCAGGTTACTATGTTCCTTTTTACAGGAAGCTAAACCAAATACCATCAAAGCCGATAGTATCCAGTATATATTTTTTGATTTCAGAATTACTTGTTTCATGACTAAAATTATTTGAATACGTAAGGAACCGGTTCTTTAACTAAATTTGGATCTGCAGCTACCTCTGTTGCCGGAACAGGGAACAGGAAATCGGCATCCTTAGGTGTATAAGTACCATCATGATACCTAACCGGTGGAGTGTCTGTACTTGAATCTCCCCTATCCTGTTTGCTGATGATAGAAATGGCTACCTGGTGAGTTTTAGAATTGAAACCATCTAAACGGCACAGATCGTACCAGTAATCGCCTTCTATAGCAAACTCCAGGCGCCTTTCTTTAATGATATCCCTGAAGGTGATCTTTGTTTTTTGCTGAACACCTGCCCTTTGCCTTATTTTATTATAATATTTTAAAGCCGTTGCATCTGTAGTACTTGCAGTGGTATCTAACCCGTGCCCAACTGCAGGAGCAGCCGATTGCCCTAATATTGCCTCCGCTGCAATTAAATACACATCGGATAAACGCATAATATAGGTATTCATGCCAGTGGATTGAAACGCGCTTTTACCGCCGTTATCAGCGGGAGAACCGACTACATATTTCTTGATCTGTGCATGTGTACCCTGCGAGCTTGCATTTGCCGGTAGTGTATAACCGCCCTGTGCCTGGTCTAAATAAGTGTAGTAATCACCCGGCAGCATAATGGTAGCTTTCCTTCGTAAATCGCCAGCACTGGCTGCATAAGCATCTATCAAATCAAAACTTGGAGCCAATACACCGTAGCCGTCCCCTGTTTGGGTAATTGCACTGCTGTATGCAAATGATGCCTGTACCGCATTACCAAAGCCGTAGCCCGCATTTGCAAGCCATTGTAGGGCAATAACCGATTCTTTGTTGTTATTGTTAGCTATCTTGAACAGATCTTCAAAAGTTTGGCCTGCAATATCTAACCCAAATAACTGAAACTCTCCGCTGTTGATTACCTTTTCGGCTTCAAGGCGGGCGTTTGCATAATCCTGCTGATACAGGTAAACTTTTGCCAGTAACGCCGATGCTGAACCACTTGATACGTGGCCGGTGCCGGCCACGCCAACCGTGCAATTTGCTTCTGCAAATTTCAGATCCCTGATGATGAATTTATAAGCATCAGTTACAGGATTAGTATTTACTGTTTGAAAATTGCTAACCTGGTCAAGCGGATTCTCAATCAAGGGAACATTACCAAATAACCGGGTTAAGTAAAAGTAAGCCAGGCCGCGCATCAAACGCGCTTCGCCCAATGCATTATTTACTACGCTTGCAGGTACCGATGATGGCACGTTGGCAGGCAAATTGTTTAACAACGCATTTGATTGCGCAATAACCGTAAATAATGAATTCCAGGCGGCGCTTAGTTCAAAGTTACCGTTAGATACCGAGAAGTTACCGAACGCAACAACATCTGATGATCCTGTACGCCCGTTGCCGCTGGCTAATTCACTTATAGACCAGCCTGCCTTTGTATTAAACCCAAACCACGGCGCTGCGTAAAGTGCATTGGTACTTGATTTTACCTGCTCGGCTGTTTGGTAGTAGCTGCCTACCGTTGTCTGGCTTTCGGGCGGGCGGTTAAAAAATTCTTTTTTGCAACCTGTAGCAGCAATGCTTGCTAAGGTGGCCATACTTAAAATATATTTTATATGTTTTTTCATGTCAATTCCTTTGTTAAGATTTAAAACTCAGCATTAAGCCCCAAAATGATGGTACGGGGTATTGGGTAACGGCCATTATCAATATTCTGTAGAATGGGGCTTTGGTTTAATGAACCAATTTCTGGATCAAGACCAGTGTATTTGGTAAATACATACAGATTTTGGCCGCTCACGTATACTTTTAAGTGATTAAGTTTTGCATAACGTGCTAACCTGGCCGGTAAGTTATAACCCAATCTTACGTTCTGAATCCTAAGGAATGAAGCGCTCTCCAAAAAGCGATCAGACATTACGAGGTTATTATTAGCTATACCTGCACGTGGCGCCGGAATGTTTGAGTTTGGATTGGCCGGAGTCCAGAAGTTTGCCGACGCTGCTGTTTGATTTTGGTAAAGACTTGATAAGCCTTCAGTTTGATAACGTAAAGCATTTAAAATTTTGCCTCCATATGATCCGTTCAGGAATATTGATAAATCAAAATCTTTGTAGTTAAAGGTATTGGTAATGCTATAAGTAAAAGTTGGGTTTGGATTACCCAGAGCTGTTTGATCGGTGCCATCAACCTTGCCGTCGTGGTTTGTATCCTGGTATTGAATATCACCCAACCAAATGGAGTTAGCAACCGTACGATCATTTGTAACGGTAGCAGGTGAAGTACCACCTGTAACATTTTGAGGATGTGTAGCCAGGTAAGACAATTGCTCCGGAGTTTTTATAACGCCCTGTACCTTATAACCGTAAAACTCGCCTATTGGACCGCCAACTACCGTGTTTGTAACAGGCAAGCTGATGTAGCTGGTGTTTTCGTTACCAATAAGTGATGGATATCCATTTAATGAAACTACTTTATTGGTGTATTTTGAGAAAATTAAAGTAGTGGTCCATTTAAAATCCTGCCCTTGTATGTTATGGCTGTTGATGCTGAACTCAAAACCTTTGTTCTCTATCTCACCTGCATTTTTATATGGCGGTTGCAATACAGCAGCACCAGAGTACTCAGCAGTACCACCCACCAAAAATGCCGGCAATGGTTGTTGAAAAAGGAAGTTTTTTGATGTTTTTTGATACACATCAAACGAGCCGTCTATGCGGTTATTAAATAAGCTAAAATCAATACCAGCATTTTTTTGGATGGCCGTTTCCCAGGTAAGGTTAGGGTTGGCAATGTTACCAACAATAAAACCTGTACCAAAACCTGTGCTAACAGGTGTAATTGCCGAACCGTATCGGTAACCAGGAATATTGGAGTTACCTGTAGTACCGTAACCTACACGAATTTTAATATTATCGGCAAATTGTTTAATACCTGCCATAAATTTTTCATCAGATAGTCTCCAGGAAACAGCAACACCAGGAAAATACCCTGTTTGATGACCCGGTGCAAAATTTGATGAACGGTCGCTACGGATAGATGCCGTAACACTGTATTTGTTATCAAAAGTATAGATACCACGTGCAAGCCATGATTCCATTACAGTGCTGCCTTTATTTTCGCCGATAAGATCTGACGATTGAGTACCTAAACCCAGTGTTTGCAACGTATTACCGGCAGTAAAGCCAGAAATACCGGCCGAAACACCATTATAGGTTGATTCCCATACTTCATGACCTGCCAATACTGTAATATCATGCTTATGACCGAAGTTATGATTGTAAGTTAAAAACTCTTTCCAATTGTAATAAGTATCATCGGTATTATACTCATTTAACCGCGCAGTAGCATTTGTAAATGCAGCCCCAGATCCTGTTGAACCGTATGAGTATGTAGGCTGAAAAGTTTTGGCTTTAGTAAAGTTGAAATTTCCATTCAATTCAGAATGCAAAGTAAGACCTGGAAAAAAACGCAGATCGCCGTAAATACTACCTTGAATATTGTTCCTCAACAGTGTATTTGTAAGACTTAAAGCTTGCTGAACCGGGTTAACCTGCCCCTGAACCAAGCCGCCAGAAGTAACTGCCGGGCCGGCAAAACTGCCATCAG
The DNA here is from genome assembly GCF_056406855.1 of Mucilaginibacter sp. P1_A3. Lineage (NCBI taxonomy): Bacteria > Pseudomonadati > Bacteroidota > Sphingobacteriia > Sphingobacteriales > Sphingobacteriaceae > Mucilaginibacter > Mucilaginibacter sp. P1_A3. The sequence goes on along the minus strand of NZ_JBFTZJ010000002.1, from coordinate 202,683 downwards.
CATTATATACCGGACTATCTGGTGCACTTAGCAGTGCATAATAAACAATACCTGTATTTTCGCCCAAACCTACATTTTGGTTACTACGGCTTGCATTAAAGGTTGTGCCCAATTTAAACCAATCTTTTACCTGGGAGTTAACAGTTGTGTGGAAAGAGTAACGATTAAAATCGCTGCCAATAATGGTACCTTCCTGTTTAAAGTAACCACCTGATATGTAATAATCTAATCCATCCTTTGCTCCTGATACTGATAAGTTATGGGTTTGCATAGGTGCATTTTTAAAAATAGCTTTTTGCCAGTTTGTACCGGGACCTAAATTGTCGGCATTGGCAAATTCCCCGCGCCTTGTGGTACCAAAAGCATCGGCAAGTACATTTTCAAGGTTTGCAAATTGCTTCAGGTTCATCATTTCAATAAACTTACCTTGTTTTTGAATCCCGTATGATCCGTCGTAATTGATCTTGGCGCTACCTGCTTTACCTTTTTTGGTAGTGATGATAATTACCCCATTTGCACCACGGCTACCATAAATAGCCGTTGCCGATGCATCCTTTAACACATCAATAGATTCGATGTCATTGGGGTTGATCAGAGAAAGTGGGCTAACACCTGTTTCTTCCTGGCCACCACCTGTGCGGGTTAGCTGAACCGATTGGCCGCTTGTACCAGAATTTCCGGCATCACCCTGTACAGGAACACCATCAATAACGTATAATGGCTCACTTGATCCAAACGATGTAATCCCCCTGATGTGAACCGAAGTTGCACTACCGGGACCACCAGAGTTTTGCGTAATGGTTACACCTGCTGCTTTTCCCTGCAACATCTGATCAACACTTGGTTGAGGGATGTTAGCAATATCCTTAGCAGTAATAGAAGAAATAGCTCCGTTAACATCTCCCCTTTTTTGGGTACCGTAACCGATTACTACTACCTCTGATAAGGATTTTGAAGATGATACCAGTTTAATATTCAGCGTTTTTTTGTTCCCTATGGCAACTTCCTGTTTTTCCATCCCTATAAATGAAAAAACGAGTATTTTACCGTTCGCTGGCACCTGGATGGTAAATTTTCCGTCAATATCAGTAATGGCATTGGCCTGGGAACCTTTTACAGTAACTGTTACCCCCGGCAGTGTAACATCTTTTTCGTCGGTTACTGTACCTTTGATCACTGTTCCCTGGGTTTGCGCCGATACCCTGGCGCACACTATCAAGGAAATGAACAGCAATGCTATTCGTAGAATTTTTCGCATAATAATTGGTTAGTTGATAATTGATTTATTGTTGATTTTTGGTTTTGCTAATTGGTACAACACGTTCATTTAAACCAGCAACAGATTATAGGTTAAGGTAAATGCCGACCGAAAAAAATCTATCGACATCCACAGTTAAGCGACCAAAAATTTGGGGAAACCGCCTTTACTAAAATTTAAAACTGATTCTTCAGGTTTAATATTCAACTGATGTGCTAAATGCAATTATTGAATATTCGTTTTGTTGAGGGTAAAATTATATGGTAAACAAAGTATGGTTGTGGATAAATAGGGGCACAAATGTCAACCACACTTATTTAATTGATTATCAATTATTTAATTAAATATAACCTTAAATAAATCAACAAGCAGCTTCTAAAAGGTTACAAATGTGCACCTATACCAATAGGATATTACTTTTTGAAGTGAGATAATAGTATCAACTACAGGCATGAATTTTATTGCCGACATAGATCATTAGTAAATTCGGTTTTCCTAACCTCCCAATGCAGTAATGATTACGGTCCGACCCGAATATATGTGGGGGCACAACGTGTTCGTAAAAACCTTTTTGTCATCCTGAACAGAGTGAAGGATCTGCTATTCGCCATGCTTCTTCGCCCTGTACAGTCTGCGAATAGATCCTTCGTTCCTCAGGATGACAAACCTTTTAAAACGTCAACTCAACTTAAGCGCTTAATCAATTGGGAATTTTCTTATTATAGAAGCGATAACCTAAGCCTCTACTTCTTCCATCCCTTCAATGTATTTGGATGGAATGGTATTGTACTCGGCCTTAAACATCTTTACAAAGTATTTCTGGCTTTTAAAACCTACTTTATGGCAAATTTGCGAGATTGTTAAATGGCCTGTCTCTAAAAGCTGGGCCGCCCGTTTTAAACGCATGGAACGTACTAATTCATTAGGCGTTTTGCCGGTCATGGCTAATATTTTCTTATATAAAGTGTACCGGCTTACAAAAACATCGTTGCTAAGTTCCTCTACAGAAAAGTTGGGGTTTGAGATATTGTTGTCAATGAGGATAAGTACTTTTTTAATAAACAGCTCATCCGGCGAATCTACATGCATTTCTGTAGGGTTTACCTCCACCTGCTTGGTATAGGTTTTGCGCATGCTTTCCTGCTGGCTCAATATGTTCCTGATTTTTGACTGCAATATCTCGAAGTTAAAAGGCTTGGTAAGATAATCCGTTGCACCGGTTTCCAATCCCTTTAGTTGCTGATCCTCGCCAGTTAATGCAGTTAGTAAAATCACAGGAATATGCGAAGTGCGCTTATCATTCTTGATTTTTAAACAAAGATCAATACCGTTCATTTCGGGCATACTAATATCGCTCACGATCAAATTGGGGTGTTGGGCCAGGGCCCTTTGCCATCCTTTTTTACCATTTTCTGCTTCGATAACATTAAAAGTCGATTTTAAATTGTCTTTAATATAAAACCTAAAATCCTCATTATCCTCAACCAATAATATGGTTGCCTTTTTACCATCCCGGTTCTCTTTATGAATATCATTCTTTTGCAGGGTGTTTTCTGCTAAAAAATCATTGGCATGATCAACCGCTAAAAGCGGATCTGTAAAAACACTAATATCTAACTGAACTACCGGTAACAATACCGTAAAACAACTTCCCTGGTTCAACTCGCTCTCTACAAAAATTTCACCCTCATGAAGCTTTACAAACTCCTTGGTTATTGATAAACCTATTCCACTCCCCTGGTTAAGCATAGATCCCGGCAAGTCATTCTGAAAAAACGGATCAAAGATCTTTTCCAACTTATCGGCCGCGATGCCTATTCCGGTATCCACAACCCTTATTTCCAATAGACTCCCTATTTCTTCTCCCTTATCTATCAGGTTAATTAAAACACTTACCTGCCCACCCGCATGCGTAAACTTATAAGCATTTGAGAGCAGGTTGAACATGATCCTTTCTATCTTATCATGATCAAAACTGGTAAAGTACGTTTCTATTTCCGTATCAAATACAAAGCAGATATTCTTTTGCTCAGCTACATCATTAAAGGCAAACGAGAGGTCTTTTATAAAACCAATAATATCACCATTCATTTTATGTAGCTTTAATTCCTGGTATTCCATCTTCCTGAAATCAAGCAGCTGATTAACCAGGTTGAGCAAACGTTTGGCATTACGATTCACCAACATAAGCTGGCGCTGTACATCGGGCTCATTAATTTGTTTAAGGATCTTATCAACCGGCGCCATAATGAGCGATAAAGGAGTACGGAACTCATGGCTAACGTTGGTGAAGAACTTGATTTTCATCAAATCCAACTCATGCATGCGCTGCGCTTCTTCGCGCTCTTTCTCAATAGAAAACTGCGCACGCAGTTTTTGAATACCGCGCCGTCTTAAATACAATATCGAACCAACTGTAAGGCCAATATAGATGATGTAGGCCCAGGTAGTTTTCCAGAATGGTGGTGATATGTTGATGTTTAAAGTTAGTTCGCTATTATTCCAGCTATCATTATCACCTGCCCTTACTTTAAAGGTATAATCACCGGGGTCAAGGTTGGTATAGGTGGCTTTCCTTATTTTATTATCAGCATTGATCCACTCCTTATCAAAGCCCTGCATTTTATACTGATATTTTACCTTATCAGGATTAAAATAATTAAGTGCAGCAAACTCTATGGCAAATACGTTATCATCATAGTTGAGTTTAAGATCTTTTAAAATTGTTATTGATTTTGGCAATAAAACCTTGCCATTAACTTTTTCACCAACATTTAAACTCTTATTAAATACCTGGAAATCAGTAAATATCAATCCGGGTTGCTTCTTATTGGTGAGGATATTTGAAGGTTTAAACAGGTTAAAACCGTTTCCTCCGCCAAACAACAATTCCCCTTCGCGGGTTTTAAATGATGAATTTTCGGTAAACTCCCGTCCCTGCAATCCCTCTGTTTCATTGTAGTTTACAAAATGAAACTTTAGCTTGGCCGCCGAACGATCGATAAAAATGCTGGATAAACCATTAGGCGTGCTAACCCAAATGTTATTTCTGTTATACTGCTGCATATCTATCACCATATTGTCGGGTAAACCATCAACCTTGGTAACGTTAGTGAACTTGCCGGTTTTGTAATCAAATATACTTATGCCCTCGCGGGTACTTATCCAAATGAGGCCATCTTCATCTTCAAAAATATTATTTGTATTGTTATTGATAAGGCTATTGGGGTCTTTTTCGTCATGCACATAATGTATAAACTGGTTAGTTTTTTTCATCAGCACGTCAACGCCATAGGATGTAACCACCCATAAGTTTTGAAACCTATCTATCAAAAGTTTACTTACATAATTGGAGTGAATTGCATTTTCACGCTGATTATAAACATAATGAGTAAAACCCTGTGTTTTGCGATTCAATACATTAAAGCCAGCCGAAAGTGTGCCAACAAGCAGGTTATGAGCGGCATCTTCTGTGATAGCGCAAATCCTATCTTCCGAAATACTGCCAGGCTGAGCATCGTTATGTTTGTAGTGTTTAAATATGTTGCCATCCAAATAATCCAAACCACCAAAATAAGTCCCTATCCATAACTTTTGATCATGATCTATATACAAACACACAATTACATTATTGGTAAGGCTGTTGGAGTTACTTGCACTGTGCAAATAGGTTTTAAAAGTTCCGTTCCTTCTGTCGAAATAAATCAGGCCGCCCCCATTTGTACCTATCCAGATATTGCCTGTTTTATCTTCGGCAAAACAATTAATATCGCTAAAACTTAAACTACGGGGATCAGTAAACGGATCGGCCATGTGATGCGTATACAACGGAAACTTGATAATACTTTCATGGTAATACCCCACGCCTTTTTTGTATGTACCAACCCATATAATGCCAGTATTATCCTTGTACATTAGGGTAATACTGTTTTGGCCTATAGCTTTTTGGTTATCCTCACGATTTAGGAGATATTGAATTTTAAAATCCTGTTTATTTAAAATGTTTATGCCACCATGGTCTGTCGCTATCCAAATCCTTTGCTTATCATCCTGTATCACGCTTGATACTACATCTGTATTCAGATGCAATTGATCGTTCCCTTTATCTATATGCTTAAAGATGTGTTTATTGATATTTATATAGTATACCCCTGCCGAGTACGTAGGTACAAACGCCCATATATCATCCTGCTTATCAATAAATATTTTATAGGATGAGTTTAATCCAACCGGAGTTTCATGAAATATCCGCGACCGGTAATTTACGCGATTCGTTTTAGGGTCCATCCTTTCAAGTGTGCCGCTACCGTAGGTTAGCCATAAATTTCCTTTGGAGTCCTGTGCAAGATCAGAAACCGCATCAGAATTTATAGATGTGGTATCGTTGACGGCATGCGTTAGATGGATGGTTTTATTGATTTTAGGGTTGTATTTGTAAATGCCCTTATTAAGGTTAAGAAACCAGAAGTTACCAGAACGATCTTTTTTTATAGATACCACATGGTAATCGGTAATGCCGATAGACCGCAGGTAGGTATTAACATCGTGATTGAATTTTTCGGTAACTGGATCATAAATATTAAAACCGTTTCGGGTTTCTACCCAAAGCTTATTTTGCGGGCCGGCCGTAATACTTAAAATGTAATCATCATTAATGGTTGTAGTATCGTTTGCAGCGTGTTTAAATATTTTAAATTTATAACCATCGTACCTGTTTAAACCCGAGACGGTGCCAAACCACATAAATCCCTTATCATCTTTCAATATAGCAGTAACATAGCTGTGTGATAAGCCGCTGTTTAAATCAAGATGCGAAAATTGGAACTGAGTATTTTGCGCATGTAATAAGCCAGCCGTAATCAACTGCATCAAAAAGATCAACAACCGGGCCTTAGGCTTCATGTAACGTTAGGAGAAGTTTGTGTTATTAGGTATAATAACCTTAAAGATAGAATTAAAACAAGGTAATAGTAAAAAAATTATTGTTCATTATATTAGTGAATTATGGAAATAAGAATACCTATCAATATAAAAAGCAACTGATAATAATTGTTTTGTTTATGATCAGATGCTAATCATTGATCAGATTGACCTACTATCCGTTGGCTGTTTAGTTCTGCTTATCAGGTAATAAACAGGAATGCCGGTAAGGGTAATAATTAAACCAGGCCATGTATAAGTGGGCTTATATTTGATAAGCAACAAACAAAAGGCCAGCCCCATGATGATATAAATTACAGGCAAAACAGGATAACCAAAGGCTTTGTAAGGTCGTTCGGCATCGGGCATTTTTTTGCGCAAAATAAATATGCCGATAATGGTTAAAACGTAAAAAACTACCACCACAAATGATATCATATCCAGCAGATCGCCATATTTACCGCTAAGGCTCCACAAACAGGCAAAAATGCATTGCAGCCATAAGCCAAAGCCCGGCACCGAGTTTTTATTGAGTATACCAACTTGTTTAAAAAACAATTTATCCTTGGCCATGGAGTAGTACACGCGGGCACCAGACATGATGAGCCCATTATTACAACCAAAAGTGGATACCATGATAAGCAGGGCTATAATAATTGTACCCGAACTGCCGAATATTTGTTGAGATGCCGTTACACCTACCCTATCCTTATCTGCTGTGGCAATATCATGTAATGACAGCACACCTGTGTACATGATATTGGTTAAAATATAAATAACCGTAACTATTAATGTACCTAAAGCTAAACTTAAACCAATATTCCTTTTCGGGTTTTTAATCTCGCCGGCAATAAAAGTAACGTTGTTCCATGAATCGCTGCTGAATATGGAACCAACCATGGCCGAGGCTATGGCGCCTAATGCGGCAAGGGTAGTATAAGATGCAATTGATCCATCGGCCTTTAAGCTATGCATGCTCCAGGCATTGTGCCAATTACTATTCCATACTGACGCTTTTACGGCGAATAAGCCAAAAACAATTAAACCCAGCAAACTTAGCAGCTTGGCCATTGTAAATATGGTTTGAACCATTTTACCACTATTTACCCCGCGGGTATTAATATAAGTTAGCAGTACAATAACCAGGATAGAAAGCAACTGCGCAGGCGATATGGTGATAAAGCCGAGATCAATGGCTACCAGTGTTTCGCTAAGCTGCGGTATTAAATACGCTGTAAACTTTGCAAAGGCAACACCTACGGCTGCTATGGTTGCCGTTTGAATAACCGTAAAAAAACTCCAGCCATATAAAAAACCTACCAATGGATTATATGCTTCTTTGAGGTAAACATATTGCCCGCCGGCCTTTGGGAACATAGCACTTAATTCGCCATAACTGAGAGCGGCTGTGAGGGTCATAAAACCAGTTATGAGCCAAACAAACAGTAGCCAGCCCGCGCTGCCTACGTTACGGGTAATATCGGCGCTTACAATAAAAATGCCCGAACCGATCATGCTACCAGCTACCAGCATGGTTGCATCAATTAATCTTAACGATGGTTTAAATGTGGTAGACGATTTAACTAATGTATTGGTATCCATGCAAAACTTTGATCTGTGTTAAAAAATTAGGGGAGTAAATATTGATGCTTACTTGTTAAAATCGTAAAATTTCCAGCTGGTAGTAAAATCCTTTTTTAAAGGCTGATTAGTTAATGTGGCTCTTACCATTTCTATGGGAATAAGGTTCTCCTTTATAACACCATCGTGAAATTGCTTATAGGTCATTTTGCCGCTATCAACCATTTCTTTTTTCAGTTCCATCAGCTGCAATCCGCCCAGCAGGTAGGCAACCTGGTAAAGCGGACTATATCCACCTTCAAATGAACGCCTTACTTCGCCTTCGGCATTTGCTTTTTCGTGGCCTACCCTATCCACCAAAAAGTCAACACATTGTTGCGGTGTCCAGTTACCTAAATGATAGTTTAAAGAAAATATAATACGGGCACAGCGGTGCATACGCCAAAACAGCATACCAACCCGTTCCTCGGGCGTTTTGGCAAAACCCTTATCATACAGCAACAACTCCCAATACAAGGCCCAGCCTTCGGTAGCGAAGGGAGTAGTAAAATCCTGCCTGTAGGCCTTATAACGGCTATTCATAAAATATTGCAGGTTATGACCGGGAATCAACTCATGCTGTACCGTACCTCTTGAAAAATAAGGGTTGTTACCCCGCATGCTCATGAGTTTATCCTGCGCCTCCATTGTATTTGTAGGATACGATATACTGATCTCCTTTCCGCCGGTAAAAAATGGATTGACCAATTGGCGCTCGGGCGACATCATAACCATGCCCCAGGTTTCTTCGGCAAGTGGTGGTATGGTTATCAGGTCGCGCTCTTTAATAAAGCTGATAGCGTCGTTATATAGTTTAACAATTAATTCTGGCTGATGGCCCACAGGCACATAACTGTTCTTTACCTTTTCCAGCGCTTTTTTCCAATCGTTGCCGTAGCCCATTTCCTGCGAGGCCTTCAGCATCTCTTTATCACACCAGGCAAATTCTTTGTTAGCCAGTTTTATCAGTTCCTCTGGTGTGTAAGGGATCATTTCTGCCTGCAACTGGCTTATCAACGCGTCGCGGCCAATGGGTACGCCTTTTATGCCGCTGCTATCGGGTTTTTGAGTTGTATTTATTTTGCCTTTACGCTTTGCCAATTCACTATACTTCAACAATGCCACGTCAAGGGCTTTATATGGTACAGGCACCCACCAGGTAAACGCCGGATCATATCCATTATAAAATCCATAAAAATCCTTTAACCTTCCTTTTAAACCAATAAGGGCATCACGGGTAATTTTTGCCAATGGCATATCCAAACCCGGAAGTTTTGAATATACTGCCGAATCTGCTTTAAGTTGCTTAAGAATACCGTTAAGCTGGGCAGCCACCTTTTCGCCATCCACAAAATCACCGCGGCGGCGTTTTTTCTCTAACAAGTAAATATCATCAGCAAATGACAGGTATTTTGTTACCTGGCTATACTTATCTTCTTCCTTTTTTAAATCATTCAACTCAAAATCAATCCGCTTTTTAAGTAATATGAAATCTACCTTGCCGTAAATACTCAACGACTCAAAATCTGTTTGCTGCAGTTGCTTTAAATAATCGTTATTAACCTCAACCAGCCTCTTACGCTGTTCGGGCGAATTAAGTACATTCATTTTGTACTGATCTTCGGCATGCTCATTTACATTGTATGGCGAGTAAAAATCTTTGATAGCATTAATATCCTGCCCGTATTGAATTATTTTACCTGCAATTTCGCTGGTTTGTTCATAAAGATTAGTGGCAGAAGCACCGGTTTGCGCATTAACTGCAAATGCACACATGATTAGGAATAATACGATGACAGGTGTAAGTGATCTTTTTATCGCGGTTGGCACAATTTTAATATTAAAGGGTAAGTAAACGTTGCTTTTTTGAAATGATTATTGTAAAACTTTCATCTTGATTTATTCTAATCCTCTTTGAATTTACAATTACTTAACTCTAATAACCAACACCGGGCATTAACCGGATAAAATGCTGCTATCATCTGTTAATTTTCTGTAGTTGAACGGCCCAAAATCGAAGAAAAAGCACCATCTCAGGCTCTACTCCTGAATAATTAAATATTTAAAAAATACCAATAATCAAAATTAAACCTATGCCTGTTTAAAGCATACATTATAAAAGCGTGATGATAGTCCGTGTTACGATTAATATGAAACTATCTCAAAGTTTGTTACTCTTAAAATTAAAAAGCCCGTATCCAATAATGGATGACGGGCAAATTAACTACATAACCAAATTGCTTTTTACATAAATAGCTAAGCCCACATTGAAAATGATTTCAATGTGGGCTTAGCTATTTTAAATCTGTAAATCGGGGGTTTTCAATTACCGTTCTCAGAATTGGAAAATCAGTTGCGTATTACGTTCCAAAACCCCAATCTAATACGTTAATTAAATAATAATCAGTTAAATATCATAAAACAGGTATTGACCTTGAGTATTTTTTTTATTAAATTGCATAACCTAAAAATCTAATTAATTATAACTAATATCTTTCGCCATTTAAAGGATTATATCACGTTGAAAGATGTATTTCATAAGACGATAATAGCCGAACCAATTGTTTGAAAGCCCTTCCAGTAAAAGTATCATCTTTTTAATTCATCTATAATCAACGTAGATACCCTAAGCGGTACTGTTGAAAGATGAAGATGTGCCACGATGTTAAAACATTATTGGTACGTTTTATATATAAAGCAGCTAAGTAATATGTGAAGATCATGATGGTTTGGCCATTGCGAGAAGAATTTATGAACTTAGGTACTACTACGCAGAAGTTTGCGTATTTATACGTTCAACCAAAAAAGATTTCAACCCTATATTTACTTAAAATAAAGTTATATGGATTAACAAGCAAATATATTTTCCTTATTAAAAAACGACTACCAACCTTCACATAAATCATCCCGCCATGAAAGATAACTATCAATCATCCTACTATGATTTTTTAAAGTATTCCCGAAAAAGGAATGGGACACACTTTCCCGAAGTGCCAGAATTATCTCAATTTGACCACGAATCTTTAAACAAAGATTTATTCCCTTCTGCTTTATATTCTATTGATTACACAGAACATACTTATTCTTTCCGGCTTTTTAACATGGATAAATTTCTTGGGTATCCTTCAGATTTTCTATTTAAAACAACCCCCTCATTTTTGAACGAAATTCGAAACCAGGAAGATCTAAGCATTTTTAATGAGCAAATATTTCCCGATCAGATGTCATTTTTAGCACACCATTTAAAGGATAATGAATGTCAATATATTTTTACTACAAATTTCCGAATTAAAAATTTCAATAACTCCTGGTCTGTTGTAATTCAGCGAACACGTTATCTTTTTAACGATTATGACCGGATACCCATTGGATCAATTAATTCATTAACCGACATCACTTACTTTAAAAATGATTCAAAAATTAACCATCTTATTGAGCAGTTTGATGAAAAAGGACAAAGGTGTGTAATTGAAGATAAGTGCTACCACTCAAAAGATAGCAATGATGTACTCAGTAAACGGGAGGTTGATGTTTTAAAACTCGCCAGCAAAGGTTTGGGAAGTAAAGAGATAGCCGAGGAACTTAATATAAGTATCCACACCATCAATAATCACCGGCGAAACATGCTGAGCAGATCCAATTGTAAAAACATTTTACAATTGGTTGATAGGGCTGTAAAAAATGGGATGCTTTGATTTTTAAACAGGGAGGGTTCTGAAATCCTTAATTCCGGATTTTATCATATCATTTTCAAGTTCTTCAGATATATAAACAACAGCAGGAAACTCCTTTAGGTAAAAAATATTTCTGCCGTTTATTACATCTTCTTTTAAAATTAATTTTCTCATTTTCCTTATCACTTTATTACCTTGGGGACCAGGTTCATCAAACAAGTCATAATCTGATTTGTCCCAATCTAAAGCGTCAAGTACTTGCAAAATGTTTAAAATAGTGAACTCATCCTTTTTTTCATAGTTAATTATTTCAGGTTTAATAAACTGAATAAATTTTGCGTCACTTGATGCCTTAAAAAAGTTTGTAGCCTTAACCGAAGTAACTGGTAATACCATTCCTATCCCGGATAAAAAATCGGGTATCTTTTTGGAGGGGTCTTTAATGAAAACCTTTGGGGATGGCTCATCATTTATAGGTACTCCCTTATACATTTTCTCACTAAATGAGGCAGAGCATTCAAACTCGTTAAATTCTAACACGCCCTCATCTACCCATGGTAAAAGTTGTTTGTAAATCATCATTAAAATACTATGTTATTTAAACTCACACCTGCGCCATTTCTTATGCTTGCACGTGCATCTCTTATCAAATCATCTATTAATACACGTGCCTGACTTGGAGTTATAGCTCCGGCATGCAAACTTGAACGTATGGAAGTTAACCTTGTTTCCACCAGTAAAGTATAATTTGGGTGCGATCCCAGGTGAAAAGCACTATTACCAAACTGTGTTGCAACATTCGGGTTGGTTAAAACTGCATCGGCTAAAGTAGCAGCATCCGGCGGAACCATGATACCGTTTCGCAAACCATCTTCAATATTAAATGGCGGAATCACCCTATCAAACAAGTCCTGAAAAGTTGTCCGTAACTCTCTGGGAACAACATGGTGAGCCTGAAAGCTACCTGGTTGCAAGCCTGCAATTCCCCTTCTAAGCTCGGCAGTACTCTCCCGCATCTCAATAACAGCACGACGCGCCTGCCTGTTCCCTGCCCGTCGTAAATCGCGCTGCAGGTCTCTCCTGGCATTTTGTGATAAGGAATTAATGTCGTCAATAAACTGGCGCGGGTTGCTTTCAACCCCAACAACAATCCCTCTTTGTCTTCCCCCGCGTATAAATACATCGTCTCCTAATCTCACTGTCTCATCAGCAGCGCCTACAATACGCAACTCGTCACGTTCAATAAATTCAACATCGCCTGTTGCCAGCAGTATCCATGGGTTAATGTATCCTTCAAGTCGAAACCTCCGCCTTTCAAACCTGATCCTGAACCTTCTGAAACGAACTCGTGAAAACAATCTTTCAGCAAATTCATCCAACGTTTTCATACCTCTGCCGGCGCGCTCACCTATTCCGCGCATAATCAACCGGCCCCTTTCAACAACTGCGTGAATGGAGGATAAGATGGCTCTTCCGGCCCTGCCAAGTGTTGGAAAAGCACGCCCTATTGCACGACCGGCGCGCGCTACTACCCGCCCAACAGCAGCCGCGCCAGACTTTAATGATTTCCAAAACGCATCACTACCAAGCAGTGCAAAAATGGCTTCAACGGCAGCAACAGCAATTGAACGCGCTAACGATTTTGCTGCTCCTATAATGTCACCAGCTATGGATTTATAAACATATTCACCAAGGTAATAAGCCCCTCTTACAACAGCCACGCCAATCATAATGGTTGTAATCGCTTCCATGATAACAGGTAATGCAGCAGTAACCGCGCCGCCGGTTAAAACTTCGGCAACAACCAATAATACAATAGTCCCAATAATAGTTGGGATAAGCCAGCTGCTATTGCAGTTAAACCACCTTCGTAAACCGGTATACATTTGGTTTAAAGTGTAGCGTGCACGCTGACCGCGGCTGAGGGGACCAAATTTAGCAGATTCTGGAAATGGTGTTGCTGCTTCTGCCTGTCCGCCCGCATGCTCCTGGGATGCGTTACAGGCCTGCGAAAGCATATTTTGCTCACTCTGGGCCATCATTTCCTGGAGTCGGCTTTCAGTTTCTTCTTCGCGGGATAGTGGAGGGCCTTGCGGAGCCGCATCAACGGCAGGTTGGGCAACATCACCCGAATCCGGGGCTGCTCCTACGGCCGGAATACCTGCCCCCCCGGCACCCGAAGCTCCATCTTGAGGGAGCATTCCTCCCAATATATCATGAACAGTTCTTGTACCGTCTGTTGAGTTGCCAAATTCCACCTCGCCTCCAATACTACCGGTCCTCCGTAAAATCGATTGGACCAGTTCAGGTTCAAGCTCAAGCGGCGCTACCTGGTCAACGTCTATATCACTTTGTGTATACGTGCTTTTTTGGAATAAGCTCATATCCTCGGGAGCAATTTCACTTTCAACTCCTGATGATTGCACCTGCTGTATCAGCGTAGGTTCTTCAGTTCTTTCAAATGGTAATGGAGCTGTTAAATCAGCTCCTAAAAGCTCTTCTTCCATTTGCCCTTCAAATTCGCCTGGCATTAAACGTGCAGCTTGAATCTGATTACTAATTAGTTCCAGGTCAAGTTCCGAAACCATACGAGCTACCCTATTTGTAGCAGCAACTTTTTCTTCTTCTTCAGTTGCCAGGGTTCTTTGCAAAAATTGAATAATTTGCAACTTAACACCTGGCCAGGTATCGCCAAAGAGCTTAAAGTTTGGCAAATTCTGCAACGCACTTATCATAATCTGGATCACAAAATTGATGATAGGCGGTTTAAAGCAATCTGGTAATACCCTCCAGGCCCAGGCTGCCAATACAATAGGAATTAGCCATGGGTTCATAAGCAGGAAAGTCAGTTTGGCAACAATTTCTGCATATGGGCGAATAAACTCCCATATATCCCGGGCTACGTTAATAATGTGGTGCCCAATTTCGGTAAGCCTTGCGCCGGCCCAGGTTACTACCCGCCTAATGGTGTTTGCAAAACTTTGAATACCCCGTTGTATAAACCGGAAGACAGCAATAGCTCCAATATTTTCAAGAAGCGTGACTATTGGTTCCTGCAGTGATAGTAATGTATTTGCCACCCAGTTAAAGGCCCCAACAACATTATCTTTAAGTGTTTCAATTCCGGCGGTTATTACATCAAGAATATTTTCCTGCAGGTATGCCCTGAAGCGAACAAAAACTTCACTATTCCAATTGGCACGAACCCATTGAACTCCACGATAAATAGCATAGGCACCGGCACCTATTGCTACAACCGGCCCCAATGGCGATAGCATAAGCAATATGCCGCCAATAACCATAAGCGGGGTTTTAATTGGCTCTATGGCTTCCATCAGCCAGTTCCAGGCTTGCTCTGCCTTTCCTTTTATCCAGTCAAGTACAGAGCCCCCTGCCCGCCAGGCAATACCAAACTGCCGCATCAGCCAGTTCCAGGCTCGTGCAATAGTTTCGCGTATGGGCCTTATCAATTCCCATAACCAGGCGGCCGTACTGGTAATCCATTCCCAAACGGTGCCGGCCACAGCCTTAATAGCATCCCATATTGGCAGGGCAAAGTTGTTCCAGAAAGAAGATAGCAAACTGCCAACCTGCTGAAAAAAAGCGCGGATGCGCTGCAGGGCTGCACCACCAAGCGATCTTATAAAATCAAGTATCTTTTGGGCCAGTACAGCAAAAGCCTGGCATCCCCGTTCAACACCTCCTGAAACGGTATCAATCAAGCTGCTTATAAAATCCTCAAGTATGCCCTGCAAACCTTCGGCCTGTAACCTGCTGAATAAACCACCGGTTGCAGCATCCACAGCACGCGCCAGCAAATTCTTAATATTATCAATAATATCGCCCCTCAAAAAATCAAGTAAACCAGGAGCAATTCTTTCAATGATACTTTCGGCCTGGTCTTCAACCCACTCAATTGCGCTCGATGCCGCATCGCCTACAGCGGATACAACTCTACCACCGGTTGCATCCCAGGCACTACCCAACGCGGAAGTAATGGAATTTCGCTGAATATGCTGTTTGGGGGCATTTGAGACATTATTGACACCTGCAACTGGCTGAGGTTGCTGAATTGCAGCAGAAAATCCCGTAGATTCTTTACGTTGTATTTTTTCTTCCTGCTCACATGCGGCGCATTTTCGTTGGATGAAATTAACCCCAGGGATGCTTCTAGGCTCAATATCTGTTTGAATGGCTTGTGATTGCAGAAAATTGGCTCGGGTGCTAAATTTACCCATACTACTAAAATCTTCTTTCTTTTGGATATTTATATTTTCGGTTGAAGTTGGTTTTTCTGGTGTATTATCAGGTGGCGGAGCAGCATAACCCGTGTGCGAGCCGGTTATACTTTTTTGGCCGACAACATCGGGCTTAATTTCGGTTTGAGATGCGGAACTTGTTTCTAACTGTGCAGCCTCAGCATGGTTTGATTTTCGCTGAATAAACGATTCCGTTTGATTAGTTCGTAAGCTTTCGGAAACACTCCCCTGCACCTGTTTCTTTTTTACACTGCTTCCGCCCTGCTGTAAGGTATGGGTTAACTCATGTGCAAGCAGTTGTTTTCCTTCAGATGTATCCGGCGAAAAATTTCCACGGTTAAAGTATATATTATTGCCTACTGTAAAGGCCTTTGCATTCAGATCTCGCGACATATTTGCCGCATCGTTACCCGCATGTATCCTTACATCTGAGAAATCATACCCAAACCTGCTTTCCATAAAGCTTTGGGTACGTTCAGGCATCGGGCTACCGCTATTTTTGGAAGAGTTGATCTGAGAAGTTGTATTTTCACTGGCAACCCCGGGAGCTGATGCTTCACTTTTCCGCTGGATCTGGTATGGATTGGACGGATCCCAGATGGGCCTTATGGTACCAAAAAGGTTATCAAGATCAAAACGAAGTAAAGTTGGACTTATAATTTTTGATGATGTGCCTAATTCACGATCAGTGGTTTCCCACCAGGTGGGATTATCCCTTTGCAATGAAGAATCAATAGCCATGGGAACAAGCAAATTTGAGAAGAAAGTTGCATGGCCGGCAGAAGCACCAATAGAGCGAAAAAATTGGAAGGAGTAATTCCAATGGGTTTCAATGGCGCTGTAATCACCGGCCGATATCTGTCCGGCGCCCCTGTTCCAAAAAGGGCGGTTCATGGCAAACCAGTCAATAGCATTGGCCGGCGCAGCGATTGCAGGAGAACCTGACATGGAAAGTGTGGTTACCCCTGTAGATGGCAGCCTTGTTGGAAAAAGCGAAATCCGGGGTAATGAAGGTACACGCAGCTGAAGTTCTGCAGGATTTATTAAATGAAAAGGAAGCGGAGCAGGCGGGGTAGCTTGTTGTGGCTGTGGTGATGGCGCTGGTGGCTGTGGAGTTTCTCCATTTTCACCGTCCCTTTGTACCAATTGTGGAGTTGATGTAATTTCCTTTCTATTGATCTTTTCTTCTTCGTCGCAATGAGCGCATTTTCGCTGGATAAATGATGACTCCGGCATACGCATAACATGATCAGCCGTATCATCCGCCTCCTTTTCCAGCGGATCATCCGGTGCCCCCACACTTAGCTTAGCCTGAAAAAATAAACCGGACCCGGTTTCAACAGGTAATACGTCATGTTGCTGCAAGCCTTGTGGCTGAACTATTGCAGCAGGGGTAGAAACGGGCTCAGTAACTGCACTTTCCTTCACTAAAATATTTTGTATTAAGAAGATACAATAGAATTAACTCCCCATTTAACCTGTAAGATACAGGCCGCATAAATATTTAAAGAACTCCAAAATTTTTGTTCTTTAAATGTTAATTAAGGATTAAATGGAGTGGTTAAGGAAGATGGAACAATTTTACCCCAAATTTGAACATAGTGGTATAATTCAAAACTGGGCTGATCACTAAAGAGTGAAGTATCAATTACAGAAGGATCTGCCGTGAGATCGAACGAATGCTTACCAGATGTTGTTATTTCCGGCTCATACATTTTTATGTGACTATCTGCCGAATCTTTATAAATAAGCATCTGGTGCCCTGCTTTACTATCTCTATTATTGTCTATTTGATTTGCCCTGGGCTTATGCGATGCATCAATCCTTCTTATAAATACATTTCTGGGATTACGGCCCTGTTCATCAACCTGGGTAATTGTACCAGTTTGTTGTGTAGTTGGCAAACCTGCCATATCAAACGTTGAATTAAAGCTTACTGCCCACGTATTTAGCATTAATTGCTCACCTGGATTGAGTGAGGATGCCTGGGTTAACACCTCGGCCCTATTATTGCACCAAACATCCATATTTACCATATTTTGAGACAAATCAAGACTTGGGGTTATCTGGCTACGAACTGTATTGGCATTTGCCGCAGGTGTACCGGCATTATCAGCAAAAAAGAGGTCATGCACTGCCTCCATTGCCCAATACATATTACCATAAGTAGCCTGCCTGTTTGTAATTCTTGATTTAACAAAATCAATGACTCTCATGGCAGTTCGTTCCCTTGTACCAACTTGGGGCGCCTGTAAAAGCCCCTGCAGCGAGATTGCAGATAGGTAACTTATTGCAGCAGCCGGCCCCATTAAAATATGGCTCATTAATGCCACTGCCTGCACACAACGAACGGTATCACTATCGGTACCCGGCATACGATCATACTGCCCCAGCTTGTTGGCAATATCATTTCCATCCCATCCGCCGGCTGTAAAAGGTAAAACAGTTTCTGGTAACTGGCTATTTAACTCAATATCCGCCTGAGGTCTGCTTGCTGTCATGCTACCAGCCGGAACCGGTGTAGTTAATGAACTTGTATCTGGCATTCCCGCAGTTATTGTCATAGGCGGCATATTAACAACATCTGTATCTCTTTGAACTGACTGCGGCACATCTCCCTGTTGAATAGTATGGGTAAGCTCGTGGGCCAGCAACCTTTTGCCGCTATCGGTACCAGGATTATATTTGTCCTGGTTAAAATAAATATCTTTTCCTACGGTGAATGCCTGTGCATTTAATGCTTTTGAAAGCTGGCCCGATTCAGCTCCCGTATGAATTTTAACGTCAGAAAATTCGGTTCCAAAACGGCTTTCCATAAAGCTTTTAGTTCCCTCATCCATGGTATTACCACCACCTTTAGATGATTCAATTTGCCGGCCTACATCACCAGGCACCGCAGTACCACTGATATCATTTTTCTTTTGTATAGATCCTGTAAGTGGGCTAAGCTGTGCTTTTCCTCCCTCACTAAAATGGGTTTTATGCTGAATAAATGAATTTTCTGGCATATTCACCACTTTGTCTGCAACATTATCAGCCTCATGTTCAAGCGCATCATCAGGCGCGCCAACACTTAATTTAGCCTGAAGGCACGGGCCAGCCACATTTCCCTCACGCGACACATCGTTTTGTGGCAAATCTTGCTGCTGTACGGTTACAGCAGGAGTAGTAACGGGTTCTGAAACAGCAACTTCCTTCACAAAATATCAATGAAATTATATAGCTAAGAAAAAATACAATTTTAAAACAGTGACGCAATATGCAAATCATATTATCCTCCATCACCTGGCGATATAAGGCCGCACCGGTTAAAACCTTTCAGATCTTCCGATACTTAAATAAGCTTTTGAAGTAGTTAAATTCATCTATCAAAGCATAGGGTTTACCCATTGAGCCCTGGTAAGAATCTTCGATATAAGGCTGACCATTTTTCCAATTAACCGGCCAACTTAGGTTTACTCGCTTTTCTTCGTCTTCATCGGGCCAGTTTTCCCAGCCTTTAAAAGATCTCCTTAATGAAATATCTGCGTGGACAGGTAAATCAAAAATGATTCTTAAAAGAATAAACAGCCGTGATTGTAACACATCATTATTATCCTTATGCGTAAATACTACACGTTCATTTTCAAAAAGATGAATAATATCATGCGAATCCATTTTTTGTATAAGCAGGGCGCATTCAAAATATAAGGCCCAGTCTGCGTCTGTAAAATTCCCGTCTTTCCAGGACTTTAACTTACTTATGAGTTCTTTTGCCTGGCTTATTACATTTTCCATTTATGGCTTTGAATCAACTTTATTAAAATGTTTACTTTCTTCACCGCAACAATTCCACCAGGAACTTGCCCAGCGCGAAGATGGCCCTTCTGTTGCAGCACCGTTAAACCATGAAGGTTCGGATTTAGTTGAGGGTAAGGCGCCGCTTGTTGGCTCTTTGCCAGGTCCCCAGCTGCTACTTCCGGCGGGTGCAACATTAAAATCGCCGAGGTCTCCCGTTACAGCCTTGGTAAAAAATTTAATGGTTCCTAAAGAAGTTTGTGTTCCGCTGGTGTTAGGCTGCGCCGGTCTGGTGCTTCCATCGGTCCAGGCATCTCTAACAGTTGTCCAGTCAAGTTTATCACCTTTATTTATTTTCCAGGCTTCCCAAAACTCTAATTTCGGCGATAATTCTGTATAACTAATATCCGACGGACAATCGGCCTTGGTTTCTAATGATCTGATATGTTGAACAAGGTAACCATCATCCGGTGCTGGACTGCTCAATGCAAATACCCATTGAACATTTCGTTCGCCACATGTACCTTTGCTAAATGAATGCAGCGAAAGATCTAACTTTTGCACTCTTTGAGCGCTGTTGCTCTGTTGAAGAGTATGCGTTAATTCATGGGCCAGCAAATATTTGCCGTTGTTTGAGTTTGGTTGATACTGGCCGTGATTAAAATATATATCCTTTCCTACAGTAAACGCTTTTGCATGCAAATCGTTACTAAGTTTCGCCGATTCGCCGTCTGAATGGATTTTTACACTATTAAAATCATGACCGAAACGCTTGCTCATAAATGAATTTGTTTGCTGATCAAGAGCTTCACCCTTGCCTAAAGACGATTTAATTGAATTTGAGGTCGATTCGTTTACAGCAACACCTCCGTCTCCTTTTGCCTGAATCAGTGGTGTTACATCGCCGGCCAATGGTTTCCTTTGCACTTCTTCTTCTTTTTCACATTCAGCACATTTACGTTGGATAAAGTTATTGTCGGGTGTATTCATCACGTGGTCGGCCATTGAGTCAGCTTCCTTTTCATAATGATCATCAGAACTTCCGACCGTTAGTTTAGGTTGAACAGAAAGATCATTCCCTATGGTTGTTTTCTCATTGTTATATGATCCGGGGCCTGATTGAATACCTGTTTTTTTAACTGTAGCAAACATACTTCCCTCCTTTTTAAATTGTCTTTCCGTCTTTTCTGAATTCTTTTCTTATACCTTCTAATACGTCAGGCTGACGTATTACACTTTCACCACGATGCAGGGCCATAAGTGATGCATATTGAACAACGTTTATAATTGAACCGCCCGCAATTTCATATTTATCGGCAATGGCACTTAAATCCAGATCATCTGATAATGTGGTTTTAGTGCTAAACGCATTTTGCCAAAGTGAAAGGCGTTCATGACTTTTGGGTACAGGGAAATAAATAACGGATTGCAATCTGCGACCAAAAGCTTCATCAACATTGCTGCGCATATTTGATGATAATATCACCAGGCCGTTGTAGTCTTCGAGCCGTTGCAGCAGATAGGCTATTTCCTGGTTGGCATATTTGTCATGAGCATCAGAAATGGCTGTTCTTTTGCCAAATAGTGCATCTGCCTCATCAAAAAACAATATCCAGTTTTTGTGTTCCGCTTTAACAAATACCTTTTCGAGGTTCTTTTCGGTTTCGCCAATATATTTTGAAACAACCATTGATAAATCAACCCGGTATACATCAACTCCTGCAAGTTTACCAAACAGCCCGGCAGTAAGTGTTTTACCCGTACCCGGCGGTCCGTGGAACAATACTTTATACCCTGGTTTTAATTGCTTTTTCATTCCCCACTCGTTCATGAGTGTTTTACCATGCTCCAACCAAATCTTTATATCATTTAACTGCTCCATGGTGTGCCTTTCAAGCACCAGGTCATTCCAGGAAAGGGTTGTGGTGATCCTTTTGGCAGGAAAATCCATACTGAACGATGGCCTGCGAAGTGTGCCACTGGTAAACAAATCTACGTACTCGTCATTAATCAATAGCTGCCCGCTAAATATGGGCTCATTTGCCGGCGAAGAAGCCAGCCACAAAATATTATGAACCCTAAATAAATGATCTGTATCAAATATTTGCTGAGCCTTAAAACGCTTACTGAGGTCATTGCCAGCAAGCAAAAATAAAGCTGTTTCGCCGGTTGGCAAAAAGCCGCTGTGTGCTGTTCCTTTCAAACCCCCAAACTCAGTACTACCGCGATCTTTAGTTTGATTGCGGGTAAAAAATACATCAAGCACCTGCGGGCAAATATGTGGCAATAATGCAAGCATTAGTACCAATCTTTCAGAAAATGTTAGTTTGTAAAAATCAACAAACTCATAATAAACAGAGCGCCCCGCTGATAACTCAGGCGGGGGGATACTATAAACTAAATCTGTTGCTGATGCTTCACCCCAATACCCCTCCAGGCGCGCCTGAAGTACATTTTGAAACCAGGTGATCTCATCAAGCAGGGCTGACGCGTTTAAATGATACGCATCCTTATTTAGCACCGGGGATTCACTTACCATTCGCAATAAATTAACTCTTTAAGCCATGGAAGTTTTATTGTACCAATACCCCAGGGCAGGCGGTCAAGTAAAATATCAAAGCCACTTCGTTCAACCTGTATCAACCAATAATCATCTTTATAGGTTACCTTTCCTTCCCGCAAAATGAAGGTATTTTGTAAAGCTGCAATCCCTGATCCTTTTAAGGCTTCCCAATAACCAATCACAGTTTGGAGTAATAACCTTGACTCTTCCTTTTCTTCTTCAGTTAGCCCGATGCCGTTTACAATAACTTCGCTGGCAGGCAGTCCGCATAAGATTTTATTCAGCGCCATTTCCCATTCTTTATAATTCTCATCACCGCTTTGCAGATAGTAAAGTAGTACAGCTGCTTTGGTTTGCGCTTCTGCAGATATGAACTGATCATTTTCATCAGTAAGCTTCAATGCATGAAAATAAGCTGGTAAAAACGGGTGAAGCAAAACCAGGCCTGCATTTTCAATATATAAATCATATTTATCGGGTTGGCTACTACTTACTGTTTTTTTTTGATTGAGCAACGTTTCAGAAGAATCGCCCGATCCATTTAGGGTATCAATATTTCCTTTTAATGACTCATGGAAAGCCAGGTTTAAATCAAGCGCATTGATCCTGTTTGTTATTTCATTTTTAGTAACCGGAAACAAACTCATCAATTGGTTTAAAAATGCTTTAAAGAAATTACCTTCATCAGCATGTAGCAAAACAAAGCTTAGCACCTGTTCATGAAATACTTTTAATGTGATGCCGAAAATGGATATAAATTGCTCTTTCTGATTAAGGAGTATATCTACATTTACCTTAAATGCGGCGTTGTTAAATAAGCCTACAATTTGATCGATGTAATTATTATAAGCAGAGTCATCAAGATGATTAACCAGGCGTTTTACCAACTGTTCAACATCTTTTGCTGATGAGTTACGTGCTTTGGATATGAGCTTAAGCAGGAGGTTACTTTGTTCGGCAGCATCCAGAGCGGCAAGAAGTTCGGCAGGGGGTTGTCTCTGCTCTTTTTTATACCACCAGGGGTAATTCCCGTTTTCTAAAAAGTAAAATAGTGCCGAGCTATTTTGTTGCCTTTGGGAAACATATTGTAAAGAAGCTGCCGGCTCATGCTGTGCCCATTGGTCGTTTCCTCCAGATTCCGGAGCTTGTGTATTTTGCGGGTTTGCCTCAAATTGCTTTACCAGCTCGTTGATGATCTTTTGCTCGACTATTCTTATAAAGTTATCGTTAAACTCATCTCCGGCTAATGATCCAATATCAATTTTAATTGAATCTATTTTTAAAACTTTGTCTGATCGAACAGTTTGATGAAAGATCCGCTCAAACATCTTTGGCAGCTCTGTATTGGCTATTTCATTGATATATTGACTACAACTAAACGCAAGTTTTTCATTACAGGCTTGTATCCTGATCTTTTGCTTACAAATTATTACATCCCCATCCACAATTACCTGATAAAGCTCCTGGTTATAACATTAGCTCGAGTAGTTATCGCGGATACCTGTTGCTGCAAATTAGCATCCTGAACAAGGCTTGTAGCTCCATGCACATCAGCTAAAACGCTTTTTACCGCTTCGGCGTTGTTAGGATCAGCCGCAACTGATGGATCATTTAATTTCGTCGTTACAATATCCGCTGCTTTTAAGACCTCTGTTTCCTTTTCTGCCCTTGTAGGATCTTCAGGCGCAAGTTGCTGTAAGACAAGTTGTTTTTGACGAAGATCTGTCACATCGGCGGTAAGATTCTGGGTGCCAAAAGTTAAACCGCCAGTTGGAAGGGTGTTAAGAGTACCCTTACTCAAAACGGTTTTAAATAGCCCCGAATTGTCATCCAACCGGGAATTAAAGCTTGCTATCTGCGGAGCTATGCCATCAATTCTGGCATTGGTGACAGCCATTTTAAGATCAATTGTAGATGCTACTTTTTGGCTTACTACACCATCAAGTTCGGCTTCCTTGGCATACGGAAGTATATTGGCTTCAAAATGTTTCACATAAGTTGGCTTAAGCTCAAATACGTTATCAATTGGAAATTTAGGAATAAACGGTATCCCTTCTGGTAGTGGCAAGGGCAACGGCGTGTAAATCGGCGGGTTTGGCACTACATCCTTATCAATGCTGGCGTATGGTAACATAAAATCTGCTATTACATTTTGATCATCGGCGGTATATACCAATACAAACGTACCTCCGCGTAAAACCCCGCCGGCATGCTCAAGCCCCGGATTGTCTTTCATAAAGTTACCCAGCATAAGCCCTGTTTTTTTCTTTACAACGGAGTCCTGGTAAATACCCGAAATAACATCTGTTTTCCTGATAACATCAGAATTTAGAATAAAATCATGAGGAATTGCTGCATTTGAAAAGGTATATTGTTTAGTTTGAGCTTTTACGTTGCTTGCTGCGGTGACTACATTGGATATGGCAGCACGGTAACTCAGCATATTAAATTTAGGGTTAGCAATTTCAAGGCTGTTATCAAGCACGCTTTGTTTTGCTGTTTTAAACTCGGTAACAGGCACCGTTTGATCTTTAGCCTGAAGGTTATCATTTACAATATCGGCATTATCCAACCTATCATTAAAAGTGCTTTTTATTGATTTTTCATACATATATAAATGCGGAAAATACCATGGCCTGCCGGGTATGGTTTCCAGCTTCTTTTCAACCTGAACAGATTGAATATTTATTGGCAAGTTATTAGCTAAGATCACTCTATTAAGTGCAGCCTCAACATCGGGCAATTTAAACCCTATGTGCCCTTCAATTCTGAAAAAGTTATAGGGCAGAATATTAAACAATAACGGGTTAAAAGTTGCGGCATCATTTGGGGCATATTGACTGGCCGAATAAGAAAGTATTTTATTTTCCCTTTTGCGGTTATTTGCTTTAAAATTCCAGTAAAGGTTTAATGGTAAATTTGGATTGAACCTATAGTAAAAAGGAATACTTCGTTTACCTAATTCAGCATCTTCATAAAAGCTTGGTGTAATTTTAAATCCCTGGTCAAGGTTTTGAAGCTCGGTGGCAGTGGGCACTTTAAAATTAGTGATCATGCTATGTATCCGCTTAAAGCAAAACCGGGTAAGCTCATCAGATTCATCATTATTGTTTAAGATAGGTGACTCATAAAAATGGTGACGGTATTCCAGATCAATTAATACCGGGGTAAACCTGCGAATGAGAACGCCTATATTAAAACGTATATTGCTGAGTAAAGCAGCCCTCGGGTTTAGCAAATTATTTATTGCAGTAGTGTTAATTGGTGGCAATTCCCTTATTGGCAGCCCGATACCAGTTGGTCCGCCCACACCAGGCAAAGTAATAATTGGATTTTTTACTGTTGCATCTCTAACCAGGCCAAGCAATACATGTTTTGGAAACAGGTCAACATCCGGAGAGCTTAGCATATCGTCAGAAAAAAGGCTTTCGCGCATTTCATTATAAGCATAGCTTATATCCCTGGCAAAATCATATACATACTGGGTAGATGTGGTTGTAGCAGCGGTAAAATACTGATCAAGCAAGGTACCCCAGTTTGTGGTTGGGTCGCCGCTGTCAAACTCATCCTCTACTATAAGCTGGCATACCTGGTAGGCCTTTGTTAATTTATTCTTTATATCATCCTTAACCGCCAGTACATTGTTAAAAGAGGCATTCAGTTCGGCGTAGGTATCAATTGCTGTGCTGATTGTTACCCTGGGGATGCTTAGATCATCAAGCGCGAAATAATCCTTGTTCATTGACGGCATACTTTGCAAAAGCGTACGCACATTGTTTTTATGAACAAGCAAAACCTTAAGATCCTTAACAGCTACCATGCCTTTATTATCGCAATCAGTTCCTGTACACAGATCCGGATCGTTATCATAATCTTCCAGGTAAAGTATGCCCACATAATCTTTAAACACCGTGCCCGTTGTATCCTCGAGCGTTGATAAGTTTTTACCGGGAGTTGCCCCCACCAACTGGCTGTTGCTAAGCAGAAACATTGGGATAGTTTGGTCTGTATCCAGATGAAAGTAGGAGTACTTTGCATTCTTATCCTCAAAGGTATCATACTGATCAAACTCCTGGTCGTTTTGAAACAGTAGCAGATCTCCATCTGTGGTTATGGCGGCTCCTTTTGAAACTACCAGGTGCTTATTACTCAGCACCCCTATCTCTAAACCCGTAATTATACCAACCCCGATTGCCTGAGTACGGGTTAACCGGGTTTGCACATCCAGGTAATTAAATAAATCATTTAACTGATCGGCAGTTAAAACCTGGTCGTTTTCAAAAATAGTAAAGCGGGTATTGTCTTTACTTATGTTGTCGAGTACGTTACCCATAATTTTATGTTTTAAGTGTTCCCAATGCGTTTTGATTCAATAAAAAAAGTGTACGCTCTTCGGTGCTTTTGCAGTCCTCAAGGCGTGCAACAGGGTATACTGTTTTTAGCGCTGTGTAAATTGCTATGAACCTATTTAATTTAACGTTACCAACATCAACAGATTGCCCCGCCTTTACCCGGAGCCAATCTTTATAAGCATCCTGAAACTCCACCAACTGTTCGTTGCTAACCCAGCATATTTTTACAAAAGCGTGGGCCGGAGCCTCCATCCGGATAGTTTGTTCGCTAAATTGCCTGAAACCAAGATTAAGAAAACGTGGTGCATAAGCCGGTAAAACAACACCGATGCGGAATGAATAGGGATCTTTGTCATCACAGTCTTTACAGTTATCATCAACACAAATTGGCAAAAAGCCATTATAAGATGCTGCTGGTGGTGATAATGGCGGACTTGCGGGCGGCTGATCATCCTGACTCGGTAAAAGCAACGTGTTTTCAACTAAAAACATACCTTCTTCTGCCCTGGTCTTTGTTACTAACGAAACCAGCTTTATAGTATCAACACTTGCAGCATTCGCAGATGCATATTTTATAACGCTGGTGCCAATTATTTTAGCAGCATTTAAAACCTGGTATGAAAAAGTGCCATCGGCATTTGTAACAATTTTTAAAGCCGAAGGAGTATAAAGTAAAGTAAGTGCATCATCAAGATCAAATACGGCTTCCTCCTGTCCGGGATATTTTTGAGCCCCCTCCAATAGAATTTTGCCGGTACGGTAATCCATAATCCGAAACCAGTATTCATCTTTATTAGCAGCATTTAAGCCATGCTGAATAAGCGTAAATAAATTCACTAGGTTGCGCCTGGTAATATTATCAAAACCCAATAAACGTTCTAATCGTTTCTCCAGGCCGCTTATGTTATCCGTATCCCATATTTTACTACCATCGGTGTAATTGTATCCGCCAAACCGTTTAGAACTGTATTCGGGGTAATTTTTAAGAAAATCAATTTTATCCTGAATAATATCATCCGGATTTACAACTGCCGGGCTTATTACATCCTTAGGATTTGAGGTAAAGCCGGAATAAAGCACATTCACATAATCAAAAAACGATTCGGCAAACCGCGAAAGCAAATGATCCAAAAATAAATTTCTCCGTTTATAATAAGTAGGCTTGTCCTCGGCAGCCGATTGAACATTTGAACTTACTGTATTTTTGTTTACAAATAATGTATCGGCATCTTTAAAGCTTTTTACTACTTGTGTAAAATAGGTACTTGATTCCTGGTTTACCGAAAACAAGTTAGGCAAATGTGAAAGCTGCGAAGCATAGTTGGCCAATTGCTGATCAAAAAAGTATAAATACCCCTGCAATTGTTTTGCTTGCACTTTTCGTTCATCCGTAGCATCGCCGGGCAAGCCCCAATGGCTTATTCCGTAGTTTTTGGGCAGATGATTTTGAAAAGAATAGTAATTGCCTGTATCTATAAAGCTGCCCGTATCAAACGTAATATCTTCGGTTAATACTTTGTCATTGCCAACTATGAAGTCGCTCATCAACTTATCAAACCTGCTTTTAATGATATTCATATCCGGCCGCAACGGGATTCCGTTTTTATAGATCAAAATATTGGAATCAAGAATATTGATTAAAGGTTGTTTTCCGGTAGCTACCGGAATTATCCATTTATTTGGCAATTCGGTAGCCTGATCCAAGGGATTAAAAATGATATCAAGAATATTAATTATGCCATCAACATTCAATATTTGCTGCATGATATCAGATAAATGAATTTCTGTTTTCAGGCCGGCGTTTATCAGTTCATCTTCTTTAATAAAACCGTGAATAAGCATAGGCCCTTCAAAAATCACATCAGAAGTGTACCCCTGCGCCAACAGATCTTTAAGCCAGTAAAATTTTATTAGTGGTGTTAAGTATAGTTGAATATTAAAAAAAAGTTGAGCAACGGCATCAAAAGGGTCCGCACCGGGCTTTAGTTCCAATTCAGTACAGATTCTAAATTCTTGCCGGTCAACTTCGCTTATGGATAAAAATTCTTCGCAAAGGTTGCGGTTTTGCATCAGCACCTTTCTAACGTTATCTTTAATACCTTGTTTAAGTGTTTCGGCTACGTTAGTGTCAAACTCAATAAGCACATCATAAAAACCCTGCACATTTACCGGTTCCCATTTCAAACTCAAAGGTTGAGTAAACTGTAGTTTTTTAAGGCTGATATCGGCAAAGATAGGAATGGTTCTTTTTTGCAACCATGCATTTTTTACGCCTACAATATCAATTAACAGTTTACGATAATCATTTATAGTTACCGGTTTGTTAGGGAATATCTGGCCTGCCGAAAAGAAATGTTTCAGGATATTGGCCTTGGTATCGGTAGGTGTGGCCAATAAATCGGGAATGGTATTATTTGTTCTGTAACTTAAATCGGTAATTACATAGCAAAGCAATTCAAGCGTAGTAATACCCGGATCGTGTACGTTATAATCCGTCCAGAGAGCGGATGCAGTTTTTTCAATATGGCCAACTCCAACCTTTCTTAATTCTTCAAAATCAAAAGCGCTGTTTTGAGGTTTTTGCGGTGAAATAGTTAGTGCATCACTCATGGGTTATCTTGTTGTTCAGTTTAAAATGAATAAGCTACAACTCATCTAATAGTTAAAAAACGGGTACCACATGCAGTATCAATCATTAATGATATCATGATGCATAGCCGATACCAGTATAGATGCAGGGCTTGATGCCTCGGCAACTTCAATATTACGGCCAAAAATCTGCCTATTAGGCGAATACTTATATAACGAAAAATCGGTCAGATAGTCTATATATTCCAGGTCTTCTAAAAATTTAATGATCATTGATTTGGTAACCTTACCACCAAAATGAAGGTCGTTCCCCCCGTCCGATATTATCCACGGCGATAAAAAGCCTTGTAGTTTTTGATCGATTATTTTTTCGTAATAATTAAACTCGTATCCTCTTTTTAGTTTAACCTTTACCGATACCTTTACGGCTTCATATAAAGGATTCATGACCTGAAATTGTGCCCAGGCTGAAGAATGTTGAGTAAGAAATGTGTTAATCTGATCGAGGGTGTTTTTATCAACCTTTGGTTTAAAAGGATCAACAGCGTTACGATTTGTTAAATCGGGTACTACAATCATCAGGATATTACCCGGCGCATAAAAGGAAGTTGGTGTAGCATGATTAATGCATTTAACTTTATGCACCGTAGGGAAATGATTTAAGATCATCCGCTCATAATCCCATATAGCAACGCTTCTTTCCTTGTGCCTTAACCGTTCACTTACCCTGATATAATAAGCCTGGTCGTCCTCTATTAAGTGCCCCCCAAAAGATGAGTATGGCTGTGTTA
Source organism: Mucilaginibacter sp. P1_A3 (assembly GCF_056406855.1). Taxonomy (NCBI): domain Bacteria; kingdom Pseudomonadati; phylum Bacteroidota; class Sphingobacteriia; order Sphingobacteriales; family Sphingobacteriaceae; genus Mucilaginibacter; species Mucilaginibacter sp. P1_A3. The sequence goes on along the minus strand of NZ_JBFTZJ010000002.1, from coordinate 172,880 downwards.
CTTTTTTAATGTTGCCGTTATCATTTTTAAGTTTTGTTATGGTATTAGCCGGCATGGCATTTTGTAAATGCTGAGGATCATTATCCTGGTTGTTAAAAGATGAAATGGCGGCATTTGATTGCACATCAAGCAGATTACAAACACCATCGCTGTCATTTTTTATAGCCGCTTTAAACCACAATAATCCATTTGCCAAAATAGTGTTGGATGTTGTTGCTTCGGGAGGGACAACTATCTTTATTACACCACTGGTTAATAAACCGTTGGTTGTATCAAAAATAAAATCTTCGTTGCTTAAGGTTTTCCAATAATTATCACAAAGCACGCTCCATGTTATATCAATTTTAGGTTTATCCGGGTTGGCGCTACCTTCTGCCGCCTGGAAAAGCATGCATACAGAATCTTCGGCATAAAGACCGCTTAAACCTATCTGTAATGCTCCCTCATCAATATACTCCGGCACCAGTTTTACCAGCGTATTGTTCAAAAAATCGTGCTTGCTACGGGTATAAGCATGTTCGCGCATTTGCCCGAATGCTCCGTATTGAAAAAATTCAATCTCCTCATTTATATAATCATTCAGCGTAGTTCCGCTAAAATTAATTTTAGCCGTTGTAGCTGTATAATTTAAGGTTATGGATTGTATTTCGGGAGCAAAAGGTTCTGATGGAAGTTTCAATGTTCCGCCATCCCTGCTAAATCTTAAAATTTCTGCCGTATATTTTTCACGGTAATCTTTAAACAGGAAACTATGATCTAAACGAAGTTGTACCTGCCCTTTCCTGATATCTCTATAAACATCAAAAAGCAACTGAAGAACTGGTTTATATAACTGCAGTGTTAAAGATGCTTTCGCTTTTACAAAATTGGTTTTAGCCTGCAGGTTTGAAAAACCGGGTAGCAGGTATGACATTTTGCTTGTTACTGTTTGCAGTATTGAATGACCGGGATTTATATAATATGGCGTAACAAATTGTGGCAGGATGTATAACGGAAATAAAACCGGGAATGCAGGGTTTGAAAACTTCCAGGTTGTAGCAGCCTGCGCATTGGCAGTGTTGAAAAGCTGGACAGATTTATGTTGCTCCTGCCAGGTAAAACCATCTTTAAAAGCTGCTACTGCATTAAAATCGCCATTGCCATTATTTGATTGGTTATAATTAACATAATATGATGCCAGGTCTGAATCCGGGATATTTTTCCAATCCACATCAAGCGAAAATTCTTTTAATCGTTTTGAAAACGTTTCCTGGTGACCGATATAAAAGTTTGAGTTTTTATCAGATAACGGCCCAAATGGAGTAAAAGGCTTCTTGGCATTTAACGTTCCAAAATCATTTTCCAGGCTTAGCGAAGAAATACCGGTTACATTAACTTCAATTGTTGAATCGATGAGTTCGGCGTTAATCAAATTCCGATATCCGAAATCATATTTATCTGTATTAACAAGAACCTGTAGTATAGGATGAGTGGTATCAAAGTCGCTGCCGTGGCTTGCTTTATTATAGGCAATTACCGCGGGTTCATCTTTAGTTATATTAAAGGTGAATTGAACATTGAACACTTGATTATCTGCCGAAGTGATGGTAGCTGATGAAAGCTTAGGACCAATCCACCCTTTTTCGCCTGTGATACTTATTTTAAAAAGATTAGCTGTTAAAACCGCATTTTTGGCGGCAACATCCAGGTTTCTTACCGTTAAGTTAACCGTTACATTACGATTACCCTCTTTCATCATTAAAATATCGCTGGCCAGGCAAAAACCAACCTGAGCCAGGGGAAGACTGGAATTTCCAAATCCATTCCATTTAGGGTTTGTGGGATCCAAAACCGCGCCCAGGCCATCTTTTGAATTGGCTATTGGCGCGTAATGCAAATAGTTTTTATTAACCGGGTTTACATATAGCGACTTTAACTGGGCAACTTTTGATTGATTAACTACAATATCATGCGTAAGTACGTAGTTAAGATCTTTCTTAGTAGTATCCTTGCCTGCAAGTAAGGCCGTACCGGCTGTAAGCAAAGTATCTTCTGTGTTTTTCTTAAGCTCAAAAATAACATGCGCGTTATCCGGCACGGGCGCCTTTTTACCCAGCATTAAAACTTGCTGGTAATAAAAATCAAGATGACGCTTGGTAAGCGTATTCATCAGCGCCTTGGGTTGATCCATCAGTTCAAAAAAGCAATCGAGCAAAGCAATGTGAGGTGGCAGGGAAGCGTTTGCCGCAAGGGCATTCAATTCGTCAATACTTTTATCAAAAAAGTTATTCCAGGCGCCATTTTCAATCAACTTTTGGGTAGCAGGATTCAGATCGTAAAACTTGATCAGTGATGCTATTTTTTGAACGTATTTATACAAATCTTCCTTACTACGCTGATCAACCGGAACCAGGGCCGGATCAAGCAACTGCGGCATTCGCTGTTGCTGAGTTTGCCCATCGCGTTTAAGAATTATTTTGTAGTCAATAGCTTTAGTGCTCATGCCGATTTGTTATTAGCCTCGTTTAAATAAAACGGATATACCAGGTTGAACCGGGTGTTTGTACTGATCACTTCATAGTCAACCAGTATATCAATTCTTCCTTCTGTTAAAAAATCATCCAGCAGCTCAATAGTTAATAATTTTATCCTGGGTTCATAAATCAGCACAGCGTTTTTAACAGTTACTTTAATAGCTGTTTCTGTTGTAGCATTCATTGCTTCAAATACATAATCTTCCAGGTTGCAGCCATATAAAGGTTGGAGAAAACGTTCGCCAATAGTGGTTGAAAGCAGTATTTCCAGGCTTTTATTAATATCCTCCTCATCGGCGGTCATTAAAACCTGGCTGGCTATTTTTGAAAAAGTTGGCGGAAAACTCCATCCCCTACCCAAAAAAGACTTTTCAGAAACATTGGTAAGCTTGTCCATTTATAAGAGATTTTATTGCGGATCAGGAAATTTCAACTACACCATCGTAAGGCGTTCCATCGTTGAAGGTTGTTTTAACTTTAAAAGCTTCGGGATGTGCTTTAAGGTGATTGATCACCCCTTCGGCCACGGCTACAAATAAGAGTTGCATCTGTTTACTTGGCGGCGGGGCCGCACTTCCCATTACTTCCTGGTAGTGGTTGGTAAACGCGGTTTGTATAGCCTCGGCCATACTGCCCGAAAAATCTGATGGTGTGCCTGCTTTGAGCGCCATATTTCAACCTGTTTTTACTTTAACCGATAATAAGGATGGAGTTGGTGGAGGCATAGGCGGAACAGGAGGAGCTGGAGTTACCGGTAATGCCCCTAAAGCAAGCTCGCCGGGGTGCATGTGTGTTTGATATATATTAACTATCTGGTTTAGATAACTGAGCAATTCATCTCCAAAAACCAGGGGATGCGATGCCCCGTCAACCAATTCTATTTGTGGCGCGTCAACTATCACTTTAGTATTCCCCTTTACCGTAATAATTCCGCCGTTTACATCAATAATTATTTGATTACTGTTTGAGTCTTTAATGGTTATGGTGGATGGCTCGGTTGTTATGACATGACCATTCTGGTCTTCCAGTCGTATTCCCTGTTTGTCATCGCTGATGAGTACCTTGTTTACTCCCGGCGTTTCAATAACAACTTCTTTTATTTCATCATCAAAAGTAAGTTTCAACTTTTCCCTGGAAGTATATCCCTTCTTAAAATTATCATTGGTAGGACTTATCGGCGGCACCTTATTGGAGCTGTGCAACATGCCTAAAATTACCGGTTGGCGTGGGTCATCATATAAAAAGCCTAAAAGCACTTCATCACCAACCTCCGGCCTGAAAAACATCCCGCGTTCGTTACCGGCATCTGTAAGCGCTATTCTTGCCCATACACCGTCGTCATCAGCATTTACGTATGGCATTTTTACCCTTACCCTTTGCTCTCCGTCAGGATCTTCATTGTCTGTTACAATGCCGGTATGTAAACCAATAACACCCGGCAATAAACCACCGGCCTTGGGTGCTGTTACACTATTTTCATCAATAAACCAATCAGGCGTATGGCCAAACTGGGCATTAGTTTTCCACCCTGAAACAGCGGAGAAATCCTGCCGCACGCCACTGACAAAAGCTTTTCCATTAAATGTATCACCAAGGCCGTTCAGTTCAATAACATCGCCCGGGTTTATAGTAGCGATACCATCAAATTTAACCCTGCCACGTATTTTGGATAGGCGCGATTTTAATAATTGCGCATCGGCCCAGGCCTGGCGCTCTTCTGAGGTGATTGAACCAGAATGATTTAAAACAAAGTCCTCCGGACTAGCAACTCCCGCCAGGTCATTAACCGAAAGGGTCCCTTCTTCTTCCAGATCAGCAGGGTCATTAGCTGTCGATTCGGCATTTGCCTGGTTAGCCATATCCCATGAAACACTTTTTACCGCGGCAAATTGATTTCTGCTATCCATTTCAGCATCAAGCTCCATAACGGTTGCTCCATGCAGTAATGACAGTGTGGCATCCCCAGAAACGGTAGGCTTTTTAGTAACTATTTTATCGTCGTTTGTGAGTATAACATTCCCGGTAGCTTCTGCCCTGCTCAATATAAAGTCCCAATCGGTGCTGTTGTACTGAACCATTTCTTTATAAGTAACATCTGTTGATCCAATGTCCAAATCTGAAGATGCAAAGCCATCGCTTTCTAAAATCTGGCTGATAATATCGGCATCGGTGAGGTCATGGAAATAAGCATTTTTACGGCCGATGGTGGTTTTTACCGCTTTGTGTTTACATTCAATTACCAGATTTGGCGATACCGACTCTCTTATCTTGATGGATTGCTTAATGATAATACCCTTAAATATGCTAACGCTATTATCAGGATCACCGGCTGTTATTTCCACCTCGTTGCCCGGAGTAAACAGATCCCCATCGGTTAATGGAAATTCACCACTTGAAGCCTCACCGTCCTGGATCACGATTGTTGCAGATGAAACTTTATTTACCATCTTCATAACATTAACCGAAAGCTTCGCCACTTCCCTGGGAATTTCAGTACCGTTAATTAATATTTTAAATTCGGCTACCGTATTAATCGCAGGAATAACTCTTTCTTCAGACATTATCGGTTGGCTTTGTATTTTTATCAAAAGGCGGAAAAACTAATTTTTGTCCGGGTTGCAGATCCCTGAAGTTTTTAAGATTATTTATCCTGGCAACCTCAAGATAATATTTAAAATCGCCATAAATTTTATTTACCATAGCTGGTAATGTATCACCTTCTTTAACTATACGAACGTGTGTTAGGTCTGGCGAGGAGTTTCTTTCTTCAGCCTGTCTTACCGCAGCCTGAAGCTTTTCTGCAAATGTTGCATTAATGATAGCACGAAGTGGCGTGCCATCGTTTTTAAACATTTTATATTGAATGGAGGTGGTTTTAAGCTCGCAATCAAATTCATATTGATTGGTTCGCAACCATGTAAGATGTCCCCACGTTATTCTGAGGAAACAGGTACGGTGTTTTTTACCATCATAGCCAACTGCCTCATAAAACTCCTTAATTTTTGATGGAATATCTAATTTAACGCCATTGGCATTTGTGCCATCGAGAAAAAACTTTAATGCTACTTCTAAGGGCCTGGTACCAAGAAACCCACCAGCACTTCCGTTGGCACCAGCTGCATTGTTGCTCTCGGTTATAACCGTATAATTAAGTGTAAACTCATCCGGATTAATAAAAGAAGTAAATGTTTTTTCGGCAGGGCCATTTCTTTTAATATCGGTCCACGATTCAATTTTAAGCTTTTGAGCTTCTTTACCGGGTAATAAACTACTAAGTATGTTCACCATCAGCGTTCATTTTTTTTGTCAAGAATTTCCATAATCTGCTCAATACATTCTTTAATGATCTCCTGCTTTAAAGAGCCATCAGCAGAGCCGGCACCGTTTGTTGAATTGCTATCAACAACAGCTACAGATATTTCTATCTCCGTAATTATAACTGACATAATTTAAAAGCTTACAGAACCTGACACTGCGCCCGCAACTGCCCCTACAGCACCAGCAACAAGATCATCGAGGCCCATTGGTTTAAAATATTGATAAGTAAGTTCAAGCGTTTCAACTACCAGGGTATTCTGCTCGGCATTAAATTCAGAGATATCAATCTTTGTTGGATAAGCATTAAAAACATGCCATACATTGAGTGGGATATGGCTGTCATTTAACAAACTTATCAGCACATTTTTTGGATCGAATTCAAAGTTTTCGATACTGTTGCGAGCCCAATGACTAACAAACGACCCCAGGAACAACCCTCTTTTTAAAACCAGTTTATTGAATTGAGGTACGCCGGGAAACTGGTGTTTAAATCTGTTTTCGCCACCTTCGGCAACAGTTTCTGTTGGTATATTGACGCTTAACCCGCTTACACTCTGAAACCGGATATCCTGCGGAGTTTGCGGAAACATTTCAATAACCACCAGGAAGTGAAATCCCGGAGGTGGATAGATCAGACCATCTACAATACCGCTAATCAGGCTCATGATTACAGAATTAGTTTAATCGTTTTGTATAACCAAACCCTCATGTGCAACGTCAAGCTGTTCAATAGCTACTTCGCTTCCGTCTGCCTTTAAATCGGTACTCTGAATTTTTACCGGGAATGCATTTTTAATTTTCCAGACAACAACCGGGTCATGCGTTTCATTTAATAGGGTCAAAGTAATATCCCTCCTTTCAACGGTATTTAATGAAATGGTATTTAACCACTTGAAAAAATCATTATCGTGTGCAAATACCCCTCTTTTAAAAGTAATATTGCTAAACTCACGCATACCCGGCATTTTAATTTTGCTGTACTCTGGCGAGGCTCCGTCGCGGTATTCAATCAATTTATTTTCGATGTTCAACCCGCTTACTTCAGAGAAGCCTATGTTTGACCCGCCCCACTCTACTCTGAAGTGAAACTTTGGTAATGGATAATTTGCCATGTTTTTTGTTTTTATATATTATTTAGGTTTTGATAGCCTTTGGTTAATTAAGATTCCTGAAGTTTATGAGAGAATTTCAGGATAATAAATTCGGCAGGGCGTACTACAGCCATACCAATTTCTATATTCATTCGTCCTTCCAGAATATCAAGAGCCGTCATGGTTTGGCCAAGTCCTACCCTTACAAAAAATGCCTGTTCTGGTTTAGAACCGGCAAGCGCCCCTGCCCTCCATTGCTTTATCAGGAAGTTTTCAATCATTGCCCTAACCCTAACCCAGGTATTGGCGTCATTAGGTTCAAAAACAACCCATTCTGATCCTTTTTTAATTGATTCTTCTGCAAATATGAAGAACCGGCGAACTGGTACATACCGCCATTCATTATCATTTCCGGCCAGCGTACGTGCTCCCCAGATCATTACTCCTTTCCCTGTAAAATACCTTATGGCATTTATAGATTTGCCCGAAGTAGGATCAACATTCAACGACATCTGATCACTTGCAGAAATTTGAAGTGATGCCGAATTTACGTAGGCTAATGTAACATTGGCCGGGGCCTTCCATACGCCTCTTGAACTATCAACCGAAGCATAAGCTCCTGCAACTGCCGATGAAGGGGGCATTAAAATATTTAAATTTTGTAATTGTAATTTAATCTGGTTGTATAATTCAGAGTTACCTGCTACCTGCGGCGCTGCCGGCGGTGATGTTGGTACTGTAGGTGTAGGTTTCTGCAGGTTAAGCCCGGTACGTACCGCAGCCTTTAAAGTTACCGGCGGATTTAAAATAGAGGCCAGGCTTATTTTACCAGTGCCAATATCTGTTGCCTCAACACCGTTTACCTTGTAAATAATATTTACATCAACATCATCATACCTGTAGCTGAGTATAGTTTGCAGGTAAGGGAAATAAGCCGCACCATACTTCATTAAATCAAGGTTACTGCCTAAAGTAGCCGTGTTTCTGAAATCATCTGCCGATGAGTTGATATCATTTATAGTACCGGTTAACTGTTTAACATCTATAATGGTAAACCTATCCTGCAATATAAAACATTGATTTAATGCGCTGTTTATAACTGCATAGTAGTTAACAGATGGCAGTGAAGGACCATCAGGAAATAGTAATAGTGTAGGCTCATCAACCTTTGCAATCTCTGTAAGGCCATCAGTTAATTTGGTGGCGTTAACACCTCCCGCATTATACTTATCTGCCGAAACAATGTAGCAAGGGCCACCACCATTCGCAAAATACATTTGAAGGGCATAATACATCTTGTACTTAGAACTTGTGACAGGGTTAATTGCCGCGTTAATTGTTCTGGTAACAGTATTTACATCACTTGTATCTGTTATGGTTACCGTTATTGCCGTTTCTTTTTGAGCAAGCCCAAATAATTGTTCATACTCTAACAACGATCCTATTCGCTGCGGCTGTTTCCCAAAATCATTGCCATTGAAACTGGATTTTTCGGTGTATCCGATGAATGCAGGAATTGCGGTTTCAACTTCTGCCACCGAAGGTGGAAACGTTGGGATTTCCTTAATGTAAACCCCGGGAGTTTTAAATACATCTGCCATGGCGGTATTTTTTTAATTAAATGGTGATTAAAATATCTGAGAAGGTATCTGCTCCTTCTGTTTTTATGAGATTTAAGGGAGGATTTGGCAAGTTGGCAATAAGCACTTTATTTGTATTATCGCTTAGCTTGATGCCGGCTACAGGCTCTTCTGATAATGGAAGCGCATTGTTTGAAGTAACAATAAACGTCCCATCAGGAGAACCGCCAAGTAAACTAAAATTTATTGGTGAACCATTTGTTTTGGCCACACTTACCGATGTAATTGCCGGATTAAATTTCCGGGTAATGATATAGCGCCATTTGGTTGCGCGGTTAACAAACGGAATTTTATAATTTACTGTGGTGATGGAATTATCGGCACCCTGAAACTGGTAATTGCCATTTAAATCAGTTTTGAAAAATATTTCAACCACCCCAAATACATCAGACATATCAGCAGGGTCAAGCGAATAAAAAGAAGCCTTTTCTGTACCATCAACTAAAAAACTGGCTCTTCCACCCGATGCTTTATTGAGATCAAAAGAATAGTTAAATAAATTATTTGAATTGTTTAAATCCTGCAGCAATTGCTCATTACTATCAATAAAATTCAACTGGCCGCTTTGCGTACTGGCAGTGCTGTTTTGAACCGAAGAAAAACTGCCGCTTGCAAAAGGAAGCAGATCAGCATCTGATACTATTTTACTCCCTGTATTGGCCACAAGCAACGGCAGGTTATCAGCCGACATGTTGTTGCCCCTATTGTTAAAATAGTAGTGGCTTGAGGGCGGTTTTATTAAATTTATATTGGTAATATTTTCAAATAAATTATTTCTTAGCTTCAGTAAAAAAGTAAATTTTGTGCCATCAGATAAGGGGTTTTTAATAATATCATTACCTGCAACAACATCCACCTTGGCAAATAATTTCCCGCCAAATGCAGTTGGTAAAAAGTGAAGCCCCAATGATGCTATAAGTGTTGAACACCTGGCCGATGGCTGCATAATGATATCAGGGCTTTTACCCGATTTATAGAATGTATGGGCAAATTCCAAAGTAAAAAGCGCTTTATATTTAATTTTTATCATTACTATATAAACTACATGCTTAATTATCAGAAATTGTAATCTCGGTAATTCGAGGTGTTTCCATTTTAGGTTCGGAATCAACAAAGCTTATGGTTCTTATTTTATAGATCACATTAGGCATATATTTTGCGCCCAATGCCGCCCAAAGATTATTTTGCTGTTCAAAAGTTGTGGAGTGAAACGTTACAAGTAACCGCCCCACCTTTTGCCAGGGTTTATCGGCATCTACCTTGGCATTTATTTGAGGATACTGATCGCTATCAAAAACCTGGCGACCTTGAAAAAATGCCATCACATATGATAACAGCCTTAACGCGGTAGAGTAATTATTGGCAAATACCGAGAAAAGAACAAAAGCATTAATATTTACAGGTGGATTGATAACCTGGATGCGGTCATTAACTTTTTGATAGTTATATTGAGAATCAGCTATCCGGTCTTCTTCCAGGTTAATAAGTGTCAGGATTACTTTTGATACGTCACTACCTTCGGTTGAAACCGCAAATGTGCCATCGGGATTCATCAATGATGAAACCACAACTACATCCTCATTACCAAAGTTTGTTGAATCTTTCCGCTTGATGTAAGCGTTAAGTTCATCCGACAAAAATTCAAATGTGGTTCGTAACATATCTTTAATTAAATGTGCACCCTGCTCTCAATTCCGGGAGTAAACAAATTGCCGCGCAGATGATATGCCGGGGTTAAACAGAAGACTATAACCGTGGTTTATAAGTTTCTGATGATCAAAATGATCTGTGTGGGTTTCAACTATGATAACTTGTATATTTTTCAGGTCCCCATCTTTTAATTCATCTATCAGGGCCTCCTCATATCCTTCCACATCAAGTTTCAGTATAAATACCTCTTTATCCAGTTTGTTGATAAAGGAAAATAGCCCAACAGATTCAACCGTTAAAAATTCATTTGAATTGGGCAATGTCGTCCACCTTCCGCTCCAATCGCTTTGATCAGGAGCGTAAAGGTTTAATGTTCCATCGTTTATGGAAACAGCCTTGTTTAACGCCTGTATCTTACCAAACCGATCTGCATTCTGGCTCAAATACATGAAACTATCGGGGTTGGGTTCAAATGAAATTACCTCAATATTTGAAAGATGCTGCGCACACATAATAGAGAAGGCACCAATATGTGCCCCGCAATCAATAATATAACTGGGCCCGGCTGGCTGAATATTAGTTAACAGGCTTTTTACACAATACATATCCTGATCAATAACCTCTGGAATTACCCAACGGTCATCATCGGTATCTTTACGGTAGGCTATTTCCAAAACATCATTCATTGTACCAGACTTAAGCAATTGTCAAAAAATTCTCTTCAACTGGTAAAAACATTCTCACCAGGTAGCTGAAAAAAGTGTCCTTATCTAAAATATCATCTTCGGGGTTTTCAGAAACATGTTTCCTTACCATATTAGCAGAAATCATATAGCAGTAAGAATCGTAATTAACAAACTTCCGATGTTCCTCATCTGTCCTTTTGGTAAAAAACTCTTCGGGTTTACTCCAGCACACCGGTTGAATTTGTTCTACAGTTAATTCGCACCAGGGAACATTGCTTTCATTAAGTGTAGATGTTAATGCTTTTGACCCTAAGGTAAGCCACTCAATAGGTTGGCCATCCCTCAAAATATCGCAAACACGATTATAATAGTTTTGGGCGATAGTACTGTTCTTAGATGCGCCCATCAGGTTATTGGTAACCTCGCCCGAACGTTCCCGGTACCCCAAAAACTCATAACTATTTAAAGTATCTGTTAATGGCTTAAGAGACTTAGCAACCAAACAATCCGAATCGATCCATAAACCACCATGTTTGGCAAGTAAAAACGCCCGGATAAAATCGGCCCGGTGAGCTACGCAAAGGTCTTCAAGACGGATATCGAGATCGGCAATGCGCATTTCTTCAAAGCTTTCAGATGTCAGCAATCGAACGTCAGAGGCGTGCGCGAATACTGTTTTTTGGCATTCGCTGATCCAATCAGGAAGATCTCCTTCCCAATAAAGCCATACCGGTAAATCTGTTGATTCCTGGTTAGTCACGATTAAAGTATTTAGCTTATTTTTTGAATAACGATAAGAGAATCTGCCTGGTGAACCTGCCGGTAATTTCCACTTGTAAGCAGTTGATTTACGTACGCCTGCACATCGGGATAATAATCTGCATAATCATGAAAAGCTACATATCCGTAAACTTCTACAAAGGATGAAAAGTGCTGAAAATCGTCATTGATACTGATATAATCATGTAAACCATCTATAAATAAAAGCGAAATTGCACTATCCCATTTAACATCACTTGATTTACACACACATGAAATCACGGTATCTAATAGATCGGCATTTTCAATATTAAGGTTGAAGCTTTCAAGAGATGGTTCAAAAACACACAAATTTGAGCCCAAAGCGCCCAACTTTCCGTCGTGCTGATCAACTGCGTATACCTTAATTTCATTTGATATGGATTTGGCAATTTTACCAAGCAATATGGTTGCTTTGCCATGAAAACTACCAACTTCAACCACATGGGCGTCAGGGAATTTAATACACGCCTTTAAAGCGAAAGCCATCAATAATTCGGACTCGGCATCGCTTAGCCATCCCTCAATTTTTTTTGTTTCGGATATCACCTGCAACGGGAAAAACAATGACTGATCAATAGCTTTCTGCACCGTATTTTTCTTGGCTGGGATATAATTATTGAGATGTAAACGTGTACGATTCCTGATCTCATTATCGTACTCCCGGGCCACCGGATGTATCCAAAAAGCGTGAGGATCATTTATTGCACAATCCAGATCAAATGTTGAGTAGGATTTTTGATAGTTGTTGAAAGTATTACAGCACGGGTTCAGTAAAATATCATAACCAAGCAAACTCACCATTGTAGGTAAAATAATTTCTTCTGTTGCCCATATCCCAGTGTGCTGCATGATTCCCTTGAGCAGAATATTTTTTTTAAATTGTTTAACCAAATCTTTAACAGCATCATAAGTGAACACTGTAGAAGGCCAAAAAGACCAGTGTACAAACTTATCCTCCCCATCGGGAAAGGTTTTTAACAAAGGCTTCCACAAATCATATTCTTCAAATGCTTTAATAGATGTCCATACATCCTTGTTTTCCGCAGTAATGCGTTCTGGCCGGCTTGATAGTAGCCCAACGTTACTTTTATCAGAAAGAAAATTGGATATAAATGATGAGTATCCAGGCTGAACACTTAATTGATCAGAATCAACAATTGTTAATGTACTAAATGAAAAATTGTCAAGCGCAAATTCCATACACTCAAGTGCAAAAGGATGCAGGTAACCGTGCTTTACCGGGTAATTAACCGGGCATATAACAGCACCAAATTGCTCAAAAGGAAACAATGTGGCGCTGAGCTCAAAGTCGGTTCCCCCGTTGAAAATTAAAATTATGGACGAAGGATCGTTATAATGTAAATTACGAACCATGTCAATTATACAATCCGGGTTTTCATGCACCAGGCAGGCATAAATATTCTTTTCTTTTTGGGTATTGTTTTGAACAGGAGCATCATTTGCACTTCTGACCACAGGCTTATTCGTTGTGGCCATGTGATAATCACGATAGTGTTTTAAATCAGCCTGCATAATTTGTTCAATATCATTTACAGGAAAAGGATGCCACCAATCTCCCGAAGTTTGTTTGGGACTAATGTTTTGATCATGTATCATATGAACAGACATGGTTGTGTCTTCAAGTTCGGTAACATACTCCGGCGCGGTACCCCATACAAATAAACCATCCATGCCTACGTCGATATTTTTAAACGGGTTCATTTCCCAATGCGATCTGTAATAGCATAATGAACTACCTAAAAGCCACTTACGCTGATCTGCAGGGTATTTATATTGATAGGCCTGGTTATTAAAAAAATCATAATAAAGCAGGTTGTTTATTCCGCAAACTTTTGCATTATTTTTATTCAATTCATGTACCTGGTATTTTAAACGATGCGGGGCGTACCAATCGTCATCATCCCAGTTGGCTATGATACTGCCGGATGCCTTGCTGCAGGCCATATTTAATTTTTCGCCAAGTGTAATTTTATGATCAAGGCGAATATATTTTACACCAGGTTGGTTTAAAACCAGGTCTTCAATGCAATCCGTTCCGTCATCAATGATAATTAATTCCTTATTTTGATGCTCCTGCCGCTGAAAATACCGGATGGCATGTGGTATAAAACGCCTGCGGTTATAAGTAGGCATGATGCATGATACAAGCGGAAGCTTATCCATACTTTTGATTGACAGTAAATATTTTTCTTATTGTAATTAAGCGGAATACCTGAACTTTGGCGGTAGAATAAAGCTTCGCTTAAGGATTGTCACATACATATCCGTTTAAAGCGTAAAATTCCTGGTACTAATTTAGATTCAATGGTAGTGTAACTCTAATAGCTCAACTATTATATTATAAAAATAAGGGCATTCAAAATCAGGAACAATAGCCAATAGTAACTATTTTACATTAACATTTCCGGAGGCATGATGAACAAACCTCAATAGAAAGTGATTGGTTAATTGAATTTAAATGCACTCCTACTCTTTCTTTTCCGCGTTTAAAAAACAGTTTTCCCTGCAATCCTGTAAAAGGGCCTTCAACAATCATTACATCATCTCCCTGAATAAGGTTTGGTTCCAGCTCAAAGGCCACTTTTTCAAATTTCATGATGTTTAAAATTTCATCTTCAGTCATTGTTGCTGGCTTGCCTTCAAACGTAATAAACTTCAAAATGCCACCGATACTTAATAGCTTAAAGCGATCGTTTTCGGTTGAATTAATAAAAACATAGTTAGGAAACATAGGTACCTGCAATTCCTTCCTCCGATCGCTCCACTGCCTTATTACTTTTTGCAAAGGCAGGTAAGCTTTGATCTTTTTCCTGGTTAATTCATTATATATTCTTTTTTCGAGATTGGGAAAAGTATAAATAATGTACCAGTTATTTTTTAAAGCAGTTTCCATAAAAATGATAAGTATAGATGTATTTTAAGAAATTGCAGGCTTTTAATCAGTTATAGATATGACCCGATAACTTTTATAAAAAATATTTCATATTTAAACTATACGTTAAAATTGGGCATCTTTAATAACAAGTGAAATAGCCATTTATAACTATTTTATCATTTATCCGGCAGATTTATTTTCTCGGAACCAAAGCCCCAGTTTATACTAAACAATGCTATCGACTTGCCCAGTGATTCGAAATTTTTTCCGAACGCGCCTGTTAAAATGATGTTTTCAGTTATCTTATAAGTAACAATACCAACAGTTCTGTTTTCGTTGCCTCCCCTGCCATTTATGTACCGGTACAATGACTCAACACCCAATGAAAGGTCGTCCAGATCGATACCAACCTTACCTCCCACATCAATATTGTTGGTTTTCACAATATTATTGTTTTCATCTTTTGCAAAATTATCCCATAAAGACCGTGCTGAAAAGCTAAGGCTTACATAATTATTTGAAGGTTTGTTATTTGTGCCAGCCAATTGCGCGTAATATGATAGTGTACTCCATATACCTGTACGCCCGCTTTTCCATGGTTCATTATCTATACCATAGGTGGCGTAAGCCCCGGCAAAATCCCATACAAATTTGGGTTTTTGCTTATATAGATCGCCAATTTGCTTTGCCAGATCCAAACTTTTATGGCCTTTTTTCTCCATGTAGTTCTTTAATAAATTATCTAAATCTAATTGTGTGCTAACCGATGTTTTTTGGTTGTTAAAGTCTTCCAGATCTTTTTGCGCAGCGTCATGCCATTGACTTATTAAATTATTGATTTTTTGAGCATACCCGGATTGCGGCACTTTTATCAAGGTAGTTTTTATTCCTAATGCAAATACTTTTTGAGATACATCCACATTATCAGGAATAAGATCCTTATGGATAAATGACACCGATAAACTTGTAAACTTTAGTCCCGAAAAAATATCTTCACTACCTATTTTTAACTTTTGATCCTCACCTATTTTAGTATTAAGCCCCACTGCCGCGTAAACACTCTTTCCATCGGGATTGATAAACCAGTAAGGTGCAAACTCAGCCGAATAATTATCCGGGAAGCCAGAAGATGACTTATCAAAAGATTGGGCTAATCCTAAAATAAACTTCCTTGGCGTATTTGGCGTTTGTACCAATGAGGGAGTTAAATCAGTAAGGATAAAACCTGGTGAATTAGGAAGGGCAAGATCCTGCAATTTTACTCCCTCCTGCGCATTTGTAATTAAGGCTAATAACAAGAATGCGCTAAATGATATTAACTTTTTCATATTAAATCAATTGGTTTAGCTAACAGCACTGTAGTAAAATCATCATCTACACTTTTTAACGGATCAACATAGGTTTGTAAGCCGTCTGATCCACCGCTTAAAGTATAGGTTGCATCAATATCATTATATGCGTTTTTTCTATCTTCCAATGACCCAATAAGATCAATTTTGGTCAAAATGGTAAGTCGCTTGTTTTGAATATCTGACGCTTTTCCAATAGCTTGAGTAATGATATCCCCAGATGCATCCTCTGATTGAGCAACGGAGATACCCACAGTAGGCGGATCAACAATCTTAATTGTTGCACTGGAGGCGGCAAGGCCAAACGTAAAGATATTAACAGCCAAACTTATCTGGTGCTCATTATTCCCGGTTTCATAGGTTTCCATAACTATTTTTTTTGTAGACACTCGTCAGTATCAATGTATGTATTGATACTGAAATTTAGATTTAAGTATTTGATTTATAAATCTATAAAGTTAAAACAACTTAATAAATAGTTATTAATAACTATTGCATGTATCTATGATGTTTAAGAGTTTTATAGTACATAAACCTTAAATAAAAAAGACATCGGCCTTTTAATTTACCGTACAGCGTTAATCTTTTTTAATTATAAAAGTGTTTTTTATTTAAGATGGCAACAGCGTAAATCCGCTGTGCAGTTTGATCTGGTATACCTGGATAATTTATTCTTTAATTAATAAAAAAGGAGGTACTATGTTGGGATTAAAAATCATTGAGGTGCAATTGGCGTAATCTTTATATGTAACCCAATAAGTATTTTATGCAAAGCCAACTGCCAGGATACAGAACGATAATTAAATCATTGAACGGCAAGTACTTAGTACTCCATCCAACAACTTCTACAAGATAAACCCCGAACCTTGCTTTTAAGAGGTTTTTTACATATAGCATATTGGCTCCCCCCGCAAATAGCTTTTAACAACAAGTTGATTTATCACTAATACACCTGAAGAATATATAATGTTAAACCTAATTCATAAAACCAATTTTCAAAATGGCATATAAAATACTTTCATTAGATGGCGGCGGCTCCTGGGCCCTGATACAAGCCCGGGTACTTAAAGATATTTATGGTGATGTTTCGGGGCATGAAATTTTACGCCAATTCAACCTCGTTATTGCAAATTCAGGAGGTAGCCTTGTTTTGGCTTCGCTATGCAACAACATGTTAATTAGTGAGATAATCTCTGTTTTTGAAGATGAAGGTAAACGAAAACAAGTTTTTTCAAAATTATCCTTCTGGGAAAAATTAAAATTTAAAAATATTGCAAGCCTTACCAATGTGCTTGGCCCCAAATACAGCACCGATAGAAAGCTAAGCGGACTCAAAAATGTATTGAATAAATATGATAGCCTTATTGTACAAAAAAAGGCTACCAAGCCTATTTTAGATACCTACTTAAATGAACTGCCGGCTATCATTGGCAAAAATGATTTACAGATACTTGTTGCCGGCTTTGATTATTTTAGGCAAAGAGCGGTTTTCTTCAGATCAAACCCGGCAAGCAAGACAGGTTTTAATAACGGAAAGTTTTACCAGGTAAGCCTGGCTGATGCTATACATTCATCAAGTAACGCGCCTATTAACTATTTTGATTCGCCTGCAGCAATTACTACCAACTTACTTGGTGGAAATGACAAACGTAAAACCTGGTTTTGGGATGGCGCAATATCCGGTTTTAACAACCCGGTACTTGCGGGCTTTATAGAAGCCAGGACAAATAATCCCGACTTGCCACTAAGCGACTTCAAAATTCTTTCGTTGGGAACAGGTACTGGTGGTGAAGCCATTATTGCCGACTATCAAAATTCAACCGATCCTGTAATTGCCGCTATTTATAATAAAAACAAAGGCAACAAACTGGCCATTACAGACAACAGCTCTTCGTTTTTTGCCGATATAAAAAAATTGTCGACCAGTATTGTGGGTGACCCACCCGATTCTGCCACATTTATAACATATGCCATGATTGATCCTTCATTAAGTAATGACGCTTGTTTGGTGAGGATAAACCCGTGCTTAAAACCGATATTAAACCCGGATACCCAAATATATGAGGCACCTGATGTTTATAAAAACGACCCAAACGGCAGCGCTGATTTCGTTGCGATAATGGATCTTGATATGGATGCTGTAGATAATGATCAAGTTGACCTGATTAAACGCCTTTGTGATAAATTCATTGTAAACGGGCTGGGTTTGTGTTTACCTAATCAGTTAATACGCGGCGATGGTGCAGGTGTTCACCTGGGGTTTGATACTTACAAAGCAGCTAAAGAAAAATGGCTGAGCAGCGGTAAGTAAGGACGATAAAATTAGTGCAATGAAAAATAGATTTTCATTTAGTCGTAACCAAACGATTGTATTGGCCACTTTATTTTTTGTACTGGTAATTGGTGCAATTTACTTTTTTATCTATGTTCCAAATAACCAAAATGAATTAGAAGCTCAGCGCTTTAGGTGTTTGCAAAATATCGAAATAAACATACAATCAAAAGTTGATAATTCTATTGCACTTTTAAATACCATACTTAATACATATGAATTAAACCATCCCCTATACAACCGTGAAAGATTAAACAAGTACCTTGAACGTTATCCCCGCAAAAACTTCATCCTGGAGCCTATAAAACCGGTGCAGGAGCCAGAAGATAGGAACAAGGTAAATACCTCAACTGATAGCCTCTGTAAAGTAGAGTTTGATAATCGCAGGCTAACTATTCACCTGCAAAAGGGAGGCTACTTTATTCATATGAGGTATACCTTAAAACAGTTTATTGACCCTTTGCTTACCAACGAAATATTTGACCAGTATATTTTTCTCAGGCAAAAAAACATCATCTACCAAACGTTTCCCAGCGGGATAACAACCATTGTTCCTGACTCGTTAAAATCTGATAAAAGTGCTTTTTTAGAGGGACAGGTAAAAAACATACACTTAAGCGGGAACGACTATAAGATTTTTTCACAAAGGCTAAACATCAATGCCGATTCAGTAATCACTGTATCGGGGTTACTTACTACCAAAAACTATCAACAGGAAAGAAATAAGCTTCCTGAAAACATAGTTCTTTTACTATTAACAATCGCAGCCGCTGCTATACTTGCTTTACCCTGGTTAAAACTTTATCAAATGGGAAATAAGGACAGGCTGACAGCAGCAGATGGAATATTTTCATTTGCAGTATCTATGCTATTGGTATCATTACTGTTCTTCGCTTTCTTTAAATACAATTCCCTTTTCAAAACCGAGTATCGAAAATCAAGAATCAGTAGATATATAGCTGATAGCTTAAAGTATCGATTCGGTATCGAGGTTGCTAAGGCTTATCATATTTTGGACAAAGCAGATCTATTGATGAATGATCAAACCACCATAGCCACCACAAATAATCCCGGGGAGAATGTCACCTCCAATATTTATGATCAGGACAATAAGGTGGTATTTCCTGATATTCAAAACAAATTAAAACAACTTACCAAGGATCTAAATATGAACCAGGTCTACTGGTTAGATAATAAAGGTACCGAAGTAAAAGGCTGGTACACAAAATCAGAACCGGCGCCTCCGGGCAATTATGCATACAGGGATTATTTTATTAAACTTCGTGATCACAGACCATTTTATCTGGATAATGACCCCAGGAAGCCATACTACTTTGAGCAGGTAGTATCCTGGACGTCGGGAGCATTTACTTCTATTTTGTCCAAGCCATCAATAAATAAAAATTCTCCTTATGTAGCTATATCAATTAATTTGACAAGTCTTGATCATGCTATTTTACCTGCTGGCTATCTTTATTGTATCATCAACAACCAGGGAAGGGTATTATATCATATTAATCCAGCTAAAAACCTTAATCAAAACCTGTTTGAAGAGCTATCGGATTATCAAAGTCTGAAAGCCAGTATAGATGCCCATACCGATAAATACTTTGAAACAAGGTACTCTGGCAAACAATACATAGCTTATGCAAGTCCAATTCATGGCCTTCCTTATTACCTTGTAATACTTGAAGATAAATCGTTTAAGAACATTCGCGATATCAATAACTTTAGCTTTAGTTTTTCTATGCTATTTGCCTTTTTCTGTATCATAGCAATGATACTAACGGCTGTCTTTTTGTTTTCCATCAAAAAAATCTACTATAAAAAACAATATTTTGATATATCCTGGATCGGTCCCAACGATTGTTTTCACCAGCAGTACAACTTGGCCGTATTCTGTAACCTGATTACTATTGCACTACTCATCATTTGGTGTAATTACACCAGCTTTCTACAGTCCTTTTTTATTCTTTTAGTTTCGGGCACAGCGGCTATTCTTTTCATAAACTATTTATACTCTGCATATTATAAAAAAAACAACCCTGAGTTATATAAGCAAAAAAGAAATGCATCAATTGCGCTAAGCGTCATTATTGGTCTTATAAATGTTACCACATCTATTTTAACAGAAGTTGTGCCGCTGTTAACCTATGAAGTTACCTTATTTATTCTTTTAATATTAACCAGGAAAATCCACACTGTTCTTTGCGAGAAAGATTTAATTAAAAAATTAAAAATTTGGAATTTTAGTACCAGCTATTCGTTAATGACATTTACCCGCATTATAATTACCAGCGGCTTGCCAGTAGCCCTGTTTTACACTTCAGCATTTAATTACGAAACAAAACTTATTGCACGTTACAGGCATACTCAATTTATCAAAAACATTATAGCACAAAACCCTCTGCTACTAAATAATTATCCACACAATAATATTTATCGGGATAGCATTTGGATTAACACGTACAATATTGTGTCAAAAAAACCTCATAGAGAAAAGTTTGTAGATAATTATCATGCAACAACCCTATTTAACCAGTTAACTATTGATAAAGAAAATCTTATACCCGGCATTAAGGAGCTATATCACTTCCCTCCGGATAGTTTATGGACATACACAGCATTATTTACAAAAGGTGAAAATTATACCGACTATAAAAGATCGGCAAACTCCTACCTGGTAGTCAAATCTGACACTATCCAATACAGCTTACCTGGAATTACAATGGATAGAAAATGGTACTTGGGCGTAACTTATTGGAGTTGTTTTTTGTGTTCTTTGCTGCTTTTTTGGTTTGTATTTCATCATATTTTAAGAAAGCTGTTTGCCTTAAACCTGCCTAATGAAACCTATTGGGAAAATATTGACAACCTGCTGTTAACCGATAATCAACTTAACTCATTACTTTTCATAATCGGCTCTCCGGGTTCTGGTAAACTGGATAGGGTTATGAACTTAATACATGAACATAAAATTAAAGGGAAAGATGCCTCAACCATAGCTTACCCTGTTGGTGAAACTTCAAATAATTGTTTGATTGCTGATATGATACATATCCCCAATGATGAAAACAACATGGGAGCACAAATAGAGTGGAATAATTTAAAAACCGCAGTAAAAGATGCCCGGTACTCGTTGATCATTGTAAACCATTTTGAGTATGATATTAAAAACCCGGCTACAAACCGCTTAAAACTCAACTTTTTGGAGGATTTAATGCAAAGAAATAGTGCAAAGGTTTTTATAATTTCCACAGTGCATCCGGTAGATTTTCTGGATTCATTAAATGACCTTGAAAAATATAAAGATGAGGAAAAAAGGCTGCCAGAACATGACCTGGAAAGATGGCATGTATTATTAGGACATTTTAAGATCGTGATAAAAAAATTAGACCCCGGTAACCTAAAGATAGAAGAGCATATGCCTTTATGGGAAAAAACAATCTTGTATGAAACAAACAATGGTCACTTTTTTAAAAAGCTGCAACAACCAATAATAAACCAGCTTAAAGCCGATAGTAAAGGAAAAATGCCGCCAGATAGTGACGCATTATCATTTAAATTAGGAATCACAGCTCACTATTTTTATATGTACATGTGGCAGTCATTAACTAAAGAGGAAAAGTTTCTGCTTTATGACCTTGCCCAGGATGGCCTTGTAAATCCATTTGATGAGTATAACCTCACTTTACTACTTAGCAAAGGATTAATTGTACAGGAAGGAAGTGTTCTTAAACTTTTTAACAGGGGCTTTCGATATTTTATTCTTACCGCGATAGGCAGCTCAGAAGCCATGAAAATAAAAAACCAGATTAAAGATAATGGCAACTGGAATAAATTAAAAACCCCGCTCCTGATATTGATCATTGCTGTTTTAGCGTTCCTTTTTGCCTCGCAACAAGAAGCTTATTCTACACTCATTAAATACCTTACAGTGATAACAGTAGGCATACCAACGGTACTTAAATTATTCTCTTTCTTTGATAATACGGCGGCGTCAAAAAGCCCTTAAGGCAATTACCACCCCACAAAACTCTTCCGTCACTATTTTTTCGAAATAGGAGGATCAACTGATTTGTCTTGAGTATTTGGAATACTTTTTGCCGGCGGCCATTGAGCATGTTCAGTATCTAAAATTGCTTCTATTCTTGTAACAAAAACTGATTCCCGGTCCACATCATTTGCAGCATAAGGCCCAATATTGAAGTTGTAATAATAAATTTCGGGTTTTAGTTTTTCATATGTTGATCGATATTTGATCCATAACTCCTGGTAATTAAAGGTCTTTAAACCAGTTGTTAAAATTGCTACTATACTGGAAACTGTTACAACCAGGATATTTACATTTATAAGTGGATAAATATTAATTGCACCGGATTTTACGCCATTTAAAGCAGCTATAACAGGAGTTAATGCTGATAAAATAATTAACACCCATTGAAACTGCTTATACTTTTTTTGATTTTTTGCTGAGGCCTGCTGATAATAATCCATTTGTTTGATATAACGGTCTTCAACGTATTTATCAAAAGTAATTTGGTCCATTTTACAGCGGATTTGATTATTTAAATATAACGAAAAGGCTTTATTATAATAAAAAATTAAAATAAATGAGAATTAAAAGAGCAAGCTTGATATTTTTTGGTTTTACTAAATATAAAAATTAAATTAATCAATTATTAATAACCTGTCATGTTACTTAAAACAATCAAAATTTTCCTCGCTTCTTCTTCCGAATTGAAGGCGGACAGGGATGAATTTCGAATTTTTATTAGCAGGGAAAATGACAGGCTACACAAACAAGGGATTTATCTTGAAATACTTCAGTGGGAATAT
This sequence comes from Mucilaginibacter sp. P1_A3, assembly GCF_056406855.1. Lineage (NCBI taxonomy): Bacteria > Pseudomonadati > Bacteroidota > Sphingobacteriia > Sphingobacteriales > Sphingobacteriaceae > Mucilaginibacter > Mucilaginibacter sp. P1_A3. Next base: position 149,765 of record NZ_JBFTZJ010000002.1, on the reverse strand, counting down.
TTTCTTGATGCTATATCTGATACCCGACTTCAAAACGAATATAATAAAGCCATCGGCGAATGTGATATCGTGCTTTGCCTTTTTTTTACAAAGGTAGGAAAATACACTGCCGAAGAATTTGACACCGCTTACCAGGTTTTTAAAAATACGGGCAAACCCCAAATATGGACCTATTTTAAAGATGCGCCTCTTAATTCGGGATCAATTACCGAGGAAATTAATACGTTACTGGCCTTCAAGAAAAAAATTAGTGAACTGGGGCACTTTAAAACAGTGTATACTGGCATTGATAACTTAAAATATCAATTTAAAAGCCAGCTGGATGACATTTTACCGGTTATAATCATGCCGGACGAATCTCTACAGAAAACTGTGGCGGAAGTTAAAACTTCGGCAGATGAACCCAAACGAAATTCCTTTAATGAAATACTCACCCGCCGTTTGATGGAAGGTATCAGGATTTACAGCCCCAGGGCAGAAAAATTCTTAGAAAATGCTTCAAGGATGGCAACCGACTGGGAAACACAAAGCCGTTTCAGCGACCCCGCCAAAGAGATTATTGCCTTCAGCTTTGTAGGCGTGTTAGGTATCCAACTTCGTAAACTGATGGCAATTGGTAAAGAGGAGTCGTCGGTTAATAAATTTAAAAAATACCTGGAAAACTGCCAGCTCACCGCAAAAAGAATTCTTCAGCTCTTATGCTTTTCACTTATTTCAAAATTATGGGATGACAGAAAGGATAAAGACTATATTCTTACTCCTGACCAAACTATTATCTGCAAGAATTTTTTTGAAGATGAATTCGAGCTGGACATCAATGGTCTCGTCAGTTTATTAAAAACCCTTATTACAATTTTTATCGATAATGAACTGGATTTCCCTATAACAGAATTGAATGAGTTTTCAACAAACCTGCATGCAGAAAGCGATTTTTTAAAGGCATGTTCCGGATTACAGGCTGTCAATATTTTGCAGGATAACTCTTCCTTTACAGAATCAGACTGCACGGAAGCAGAAATACAATTAACAACTGTTCTGGAAAATTTAAAATTTCTTGTTAACTACAGGATGGTGTCTATTAAATCCATCGGCTACTTCGAAATGCGCAACACCAAACCTCATTACCTATATAATTACACGGTTTTAGGTATTGACAATAAATCCAATGTTAACCAGGAAAGAGTAAATTATGCTGAAACGCCCATAAATACTGATGCTGTATTACTTTATAAAGGAAGCTACCAACAGAACCTCAATCTTTTTCCATTTGTAATTGATGTAAATGCCCTGGCATTTGAAGGTGGCGCAAAAATATGTTTTTATGCTTCACACAATAATACTGATGAAAGCTTAAATTATATTTTTTTGGAGGATAATAGTGTTGTAAATATTGCCAATACCGGAACGGTAAAGCCCGGTATTGATTTTAATGAACTATTGCTCGATCCAAAAAAGTTCAGGGATATGCGTTTCGACAATGTGTTTAATCTTTTTAATGAAGCTAAAAGAGCGGTTACAGGAATAGAAGACGACGATAAAGAAGATGATTTGAGCCATCTTTTCTAAAATGATCCTATCGGTTAATTTCAACAGGAGGCTATCAAATGAAAAAATATCCTTTTAAATTTTTAGATGCATACAGCAAAGAAGATACAGGCATATTTTTTGGCAGGGACGAGGAAATTAATACCCTTTATGAAATGGTATTTCAATCGTCCATTTTGCTGGTCTATGGCGCCTCCGGTACAGGAAAAACAAGCCTGATTCAATGCGGACTGGCCAGTAAGTTCCCATCGCATGATTGGCTGGCATTAACGGTACGCAGAGGTAATAATATTAACGCGAATTTTGAAAAAGCGCTGGCTGACGCGGGAGGTACTTTTGTGGCGGAACAGGACAATATGGATTGGCTTGCTGAGGTAATGGAGGAAAAAGAAGTTATATCAACTCCCCCATTGTTAACCCCGCTGGCGCAGGCGTTTAAAGCTATCTACTTAAACTCTTTTAAACCTATCTATCTCATTTTTGATCAGTTTGAAGAGCTTTTTATCCTTGGCTCAAAAGAAGAGGAACAACAATTCATTACCATAGTACAGGAAATATTGCAGATAGAACAGCCTGTAAAAATGATTTTCTCGATAAGGGAAGAATACCTGGGATATTTATACGATTTTGAAAAGGCGGTACCACAACTATTACGTAAAAAATTGCGGGTTGAGCCTATGAACCTCAACAAAGTACTGCAGGTAATTGAGGGGGCTACAAGTTATAAAAACTCCAATGTACGGTTGAAAACTGATGAGGCCAATCTGATTGCCGAGAGTATTTTTGAGAAAATAAAGGATAAAGAGAAATCACTGACCATACAACTACCTTACCTGCAGGTTTTTTTGGATAAATTTTACCTGAAAATAACGGGAGACGAGACCCGGCAGCGAGAAGCCGTATTTACCGCAGAGGCGTTGAGTACGATTGGAGACATTGGCGATATACTACAGAATTTTTTGGAAGAGCAGGTAGCTGGCATCAGCAAAAAGCTGAGCCAGGGAGATACAATCATTCTGCCGGCAACCATCTGGAATATACTATCTCCATTTGCTACTCTTGAGGGGACCAAAGAACCTATCAGAAAAAAAGGGCTATACGAACGGCTTCCAGATATAAACGCCATATTGATTGATGCTGTTGTAGAAGCATTTATTAACGGCCGGATATTACGTTATACAGAAGATGTTGACCTATATGAATTGGCCCATGACTCGCTGGCCCAACGGATTGCCGAAAAAAGAAGCGACGAAGAAATTGCGTTGCTTGAAATAAAACGCCTGGTAAAAGCCCATACCTCTTTAAAAGCAAATGCGAGGGAATTATTTTCGGAAAAGCAATTGAACTTCATCGAACCTTTTTTGGGCAAACTGCAGCTCACTGCCGAAGAAATGGCATTAATTGATGAAAGCAGGGAAACAGTTGCAGGCTACAAAGAGAAAGAGAAACAACAACTGGAAAAGGAAAAGCGGGATTTACTTGAAAGACAACGGCTATTAGAAAAAAATCAAAATTCGCAAAAGCGCTTTATTTGGGTGATAAGCTCCGCGCTTGCCGTAATGATGATAATAGCCATATGGGCAATTGGTAAAAAAAGACAAGCTGACAATGCGGAAAACAAAGCTGGAATAGCTCTTGCTGAAGCTAACAATGCTAAAACCGCTGCAATAAAAGCGCAGGACTCAACCAGGTTGGCTCTTGAAAGGGCTAACACTGCTAAAATTATTGCAGTAAAAGCCCGCGACTCAACCAAAATAGCCCTTGCAAATGCCAATGAATCAGAAAAAATTGCAAACACACAAAAAGAAAAAGCAGAGCAGGCAAAAAAGAATGCAATAAATGCTGAGGATTCCACCCAAACGGCCCTTGTTCATGCAAAGAAGCTGATCAATGCCTTTTATTTTTATCATGGAAACCTCGCTTTGGCACAAGGCTCAAATAAAGCATATGGCTTTATCGACAAAAACGGAGATGCTGCAATTAATTATTTGTATAAAAACGTGGAACAGTTTGACTATAGCGGCTTTGCTAAAGTTAAAAAAGTTGTAGGGGGGAGAACAAAAAAGACAGTTGATTACTTAATTGATACAGCCGGTTTAGAATACACAGTAGCATACAATTTAGAAGATTTAAACGAACGCGTTGTCGCATTAGATTTGCGCAATCAATATTTGGGAAAATTTCCGGCTGAAATATTCAAATATCCGCAATTACAAATTATTCTATTTGGTCACAATTATATTAAGGAATTACCTGCTGAAATTGGCCAATTAAAAAACCTGAAAAATTTAGATCTATCAGGTAACGGCTTGCATAATTTGCCTCCTGAAATTGAGCATTTAACTAATTTGCAAAACTTAGATTTGCATAATAATTCATTGGAATTTGAGCACACCAAAATAGGACGGCTAAAAAACTTAAAGATCTTAGATGTAAGCGACAATCTATTGCAGAGTTTACCTCCCGAAATAAAGCAATTAACAAAGCTGCAAGACCTAATATTAACAGACAATAACTTACAAAGCTTGCCTCCCGAAATTGGGCAATTAGCAAACCTGCAAAACCTCGATTTACATCATAACAGTTTAGAGCATTTGCCAGCCGAAATAGGACAGTTGCATAAACTAAAGACTTTAAATTTAGGGAAGAATGAATTGCAAAGTTTGTCGCCCCAAATAAAGGAATTAAAAAACCTGAACACATTGGATGTAAGCGAAAATGGTTTGCAAAGTTTGCCTGCCGAAATTGGGCAATTAATGAACCTGCAAAACTTAAATTTAAATCATAATAAATTAGAGCGTTTACCTATCGACATAGGAAGGTTAAAAACACTGCAAAGCTTAGATTTATCAAGCAATTTATTGAAGAGCTGGCCCACCCAAACAGCGGGGCTAAAAAACTTAGAAACCCTGGATGTAAGCGGAAATGGATTGCAAAGTTTGCTTCCTGAAGTTGGGCAATTAACAAACTTGCAAAATTTAAATTTGAAATATAATGGATTAGACCGATTGCCTGCAGAAATAGGACGATTAAAAAAAATGCAAAATTTAGATTTATCAAGTAATGGTTTGCAAAGCTTGCCTGCTGAAATTGGGCAATTAACCAACCTACAGAACTTAAACCTGGAATATAATAAATTAGCGCATTTGCCCATCGAATTTGCGCGGCTGAAAAGACTGCAAAATTTAAATTTTCGTCATAATTTAATGAAGAGTTGGCCTACTCAAATAGAGAAATTAAAGAATTTAGAGACCTTGGATATAAGCAATAATGGATTGCAAAATTTGCCTGCCGGAATAGGACAAGTAAAAAAACTACGCCAACTTTTTATTGCAGATAATCATTTGAATAACATTCCTCCCGAAGTAGGTCAGTTAAAAAACTTAAAAATGTTGTTCCTGTTAGGGAATGTTATTTCAGAACCTGCATTAAAAAAGATCAAAGAATTATTACCGCAATGTCAGATTACAAGTGACTAATTCCCCTTCATCCCCCTCATCAAGAAAAAGCAATAGGTTTTCTCGCTTTTTACTGGAAATGCCAAACTAAATAATTTATCCGAGCACAATTATCAGAAAACCATCTCCCGTTAAATCAGCTTACCATACCCAAAAAAAGAGATTTCATTGCAGACAAAATTGATGTTCGCAATGAAATCTCTATGATATCTAAACCTGGTGAAATCGTGGTTTAAATTACTTTGAACTATCCAACATTTTCATCAGCTCATGGGCAACAAATATTGATGAAGCAGGATTTTGGCCGGTGATCAGTAATCCATCTGTGGTAGTAAACGGTTTCCAATCTTCTCCTTTTACATAGTTAGCTCCTTTAGATATAAGCATATCCTCCAGCGAAAAAGGCACTACTTGTGTTAATTGTGCAGCAGCCTCTTCCGTATTGGTAAAAGCAGCTACCTTTTTACCTTTTATTAACGGCTCACCATCTTTGGTAACAACATTTTTTAATGCCACGGGCGCGTGACAAACAAATGCAATAGGCTTATTATTGTTATAAAAAGACTCAATCAATTTTGCTGAGTTCTTGTCCTCCGAAAGATCCCACATAGGGCCATGGCCGCCAGGATAAAATACAGCAGCATAGTTTTTTTGATTTTCTGCTGATAACTTTACTGTATGGCTTAATTTTGATTGTGTAGCCTTATCGCTGTAATATCTTTTTGTAGCATCTGTGCTGAAATCAGCTGTTTCACTTTTAGGATCAATTGGGGCCTGGCCTCCTTTGGGAGAAGCTATAGTCACCTCGTAACCTTCATCTACCTGGGCATAATAAGGAGCAGCAAACTCTTCAATCCACAGTCCGGTTTTTTTGCCGGTATTACCGAGTTCTGAATGGGACGTTACAACAAACAGAATCTTTTTACCTTTTGCATTTTTTGCCAATTTTACCGGATTAGGCTTTGCCTGCGCATACCCGGTTACTAATATCAGCAAAGCTGCCAATATTGATTTCATAGAATATTTCATTTTTTTAATATTTATTTTGCCCAAAGATCAATGCAAAACAAATAGGTCGATAGGATTCAAATCACACTCTTTATGTGATTTGAATCACGCTATTTTGCAGGTGCGGTCAATCTGCTGAGTGTTTCTCTCGTTATTCCGAGGTAGGAAGCCACCTGTTGTTTTGGAACTTTTTCAAGCAGATCGGGATATAGCAAGATAAGCTGTTCATAACGCTCCCTAACGTTATTGTTTAATAATGACAAGATCCGGTTTTGAAGGGCGATATAACCAAAATTGGATTTTTTGCGAAAAAAATACTCAATCTTATGAAACTCCCTGCAAAGCTTTTCCCGGTTTGCAATTGTCAAACTCAACACTTCTGCATCGTCGATACAGTCAATATAAAGTTGAGCAGGTGTGCCCTTGTAGTAAGATTGATAATCAGAGATCCACCAATCTTTAAACGCGAATTGAAGGATGTGCTCTTTTCCAAGATCATTAACGGTATAGGCCTTTAAACAACCACTCAATACGAAATAATCATTGTTTACCGGATCTCCCCGTTCCAGAAGAATACGGCGGCGTTTAACTTTTTTAAATGAGAAATGAGATAATAAATAATCAAACTCGGCATCATTTAAGGTGATCAGTTGTTCAAAATGTTGCCTTAAAATAATACTCATCATTAATGGGAAAAAGTACACAAAAAGTCATTTCAATACTACTGCTGTTTGAAACAACCCACCTTTTTAATTTGCAAAGATAGGTTTATTTATCATCCACAAATATGCTTTTAACCGCATCAAGATAACCATAACCGTAAACATTATCCGGCTCAAGATAACTCGTCTCTGTCCATTCATTCCAGCTGTTTATGGTGATCAGCGGAGCCTGACGGGGATGGGCATCCACAAAGTCTTTGGCCATTTGTAGTGCTTTTGCAAAATTTTCGGGCGTATTATTTTTCATAACCGCGCTTCGCCCCAACCGCGGGCTGTTATCCCAGCCGATGCTTACATGCGGATAATAGGTTAACTCAAAGGTTGTATCTATCCGCGCCCATTCTTTTTTTACCTTTTTTATAATGTTCATGTAGTCGTCATTTACATCAATAAAATGTACAAACTGGTAATGTGTGGCGCTGGTAAAGCCAAGTTTTTTCACAAAAGCGCTTTCCGGAGCCTTGCCCTTGCCGCCATCAAATCCACTATAGTTAAGATTTTGCGACCACATGGTTAATTGTAACTCAAGCCCCGTGAATCCCGCCCTTTTTGTTTCTTCCTTAAACCACTTTAAGGCCGCGGCTGTTTGTTCTATCCCTCCAAGTCCCGCAATCAATTGGGGTACATCGTAAATCATAAATACGGGTTTCCCATCAATCTTGTAATATTGCGGTAGCTTAAAATACTTTTCAATATTTCGTTTACAGATCTTTTCAAACTCATCCCTGCTTACTTTCCCGTTCCAGATCACGTTTCCATCGTTTATCTTGTTCAGCCTTGTATCCCAGGTATTCACCACATCATGGTTAGCCCACATCAAGTAAAATTTCATTTTATTTACATTGTCGGCTTTCAAAAAGCCGTTGTTCAATGTAGTTTCCATAAACGGGCGACCATCGTACCAATACCAATCAAAAATGAACACATTTACACCATGCTTCGTGGCCTCGTTGATCTCCATGTTCATCACCGCCGGATCTGCTTCATTTACCGTTCCCCATACAGGTTTCCGGTTCCAGTAATGCCCGGGATATCTTTCCTGCATGTTCATTACCGTTTCCCATTCGCCAATACCCGAAGGCCAGAACGGGCGTAAACGCGGGTCATCATTAGCGTAGGCCGGATACAGAAATGCCGCTACATCATATTTCTTTTTGGGTACTTGTTTAGTGTTTTGTGCAACCGAATTTGCGGCTATCAACAATGACAGGCCAAAAGCAACAACAACCGTAAGCCGAATGCTCAGGATTGGTTGATATACCTGTTTCATGCGCACCCCGTTAATCATCTGTAGAAATTTCATAAATGTAAATGTTGATTTGTCATGGCATTAATTTACGGGCGCTGGTATTTATGCAATTTTTAAAAAAAATCTTTAGCCAATCAAAACTTAGGAATATCGTTACACATCTAAATATTTTACAGATAAAGCATGTTACGATGATGTTCACTAATAGTGGTATCGTTTAGAATAATTGGTTGTATCGAAAATATTTGATTTCTTTTAAAGAACCATCCCGCACTGTCTTTAATCTCATCTTAAAATAGAACACCCATTGGAGTACTGGGAATAGGCAAAATCATAAAATAAGCTAATTGGATTTAAAACAAAAAACCCTTAAATCAGCTGATTTAAGGGTTTTTGACTTGATTGGTATCGCTTTTTGTCGGGATGGCTGTACAAATTTCGAACCTTTTCTCCACGATTTAAGGTTGCTAGCAAATTTGGTATTGTGATTTCCATAATGAAAAAGCGAAATACGACATTTTTCAAAAATTACCTAAATACTACTTTTTACCGCCAAGAATAGTAGGCGGGTAGCCGAAATATTTTTTAAAGGCGAAGGAGAAATGCGAAAGATTTTCAAAGCCAGTTTCCAAATATACCTCGATAGGTTTCCTTCCCTGTTTTTCCAACTGGTGATGAGCAAGTGCTAATCTTTTCTCGATGAGCCATTTTTGGGGAGTGGTATTGAATGCCTTTTTGAAGTCACGTTTAAATGTGGTCAAGCTTCGCCCTGTCATAAGCCCAAATTTTTCAATGTTCATGTTGAACATATAATTCCGTTCCATAAAATCCACGATGTTGATTTTATCCAATTGTGAAAAATCGGCTAACACATTGTCAATATTGGGATCAAGTGCCCGTAGAATCGTGATAGCCTCTTCAATCTTCACCGATATGATTTTTTCCGGTAGTTTGCTTTCCAGATCGTAGTAGGGAATTAGCGAAGCAAAAAAGCTTTCCAGCATCGGGTGCTTCTCATAAGTTTTAATCTGATGGTTGTTAACCTCTGTAAATTGGGGTGGATTGCCCGCATAAAATTCCTTTAACCTACTTGGTCTAAAGAATATAACAATTGCTTTATAAGGTAATCCATCCTTTGGATTTTTGATCAGCGTAGATAATTGATTACAAGGAAAAAGCAGCGTATCGCCTGCCCCAAACAAGTAAGATCGGTCTGCCTGTACCACCTTCATTTCACCAGAAATAATTCTGGCAAAAGAATGGTGCTCCATCGCAATCTCGTCCTTGAAATATTTTTCTTCTATACAGGATAGCAGTATTTCGGCATACTCATTTTGTTCTTTTCCAGCCATATCGATTAAAACATAAATCTAAACAATAAAAGAACTTTAAATGGCAAAAACTGAACCTGTCAACTTTTCACTCAAAGTCCAAAGTTTTTTAGCTGATTCTTCTTCCAGCGTATAAGGCATCACCTTTTTCATCAGGCCGGTTTCAACTGTTTCTTCAGTAACTAAATGGTCAAGGTCAGCAATATCATTGTCTTCACAATATACCCCGCCGAAACCATTAAGTTTAGGAGTTGTTGCACACCAAACCGTTGTCGCAGCACCCTGAGAAAGAGACTTCAATCCTTTTGAAGGGTCATTGATCACCTGTCCATCCTCATCAAACACACCATAGGCTACCAAATCCTCATGCGGCACATTTCTGCCTAATTCGGTTTCTGATATGATACCAGGATGTAATGAGTATGAACGAACGCCAAGCTTTTTACCTCTGTTATCCAATTCTAACGAAAAAAGAATACTGGCTGTTTTCGATTGCCCGTAAGCAGAAAAGGATTCAAATTCTCTATGAAGAAAGTTAGGATCATCAAATATAAAGGGAGAAAAGTGATGCCCCCATGATGAAATATTAATCACCCTTGCTGCCCCATCTTTAACCAATGCGGTCCAAAGTTTTGCAGTTAATTGAAAGTGGCCCAAATAATTTGTAGAAAGTTGCGATTCGTATCCACGCTTATCACGTTGCAACGGAACCCACATGATACCCGCATTATTGATCAGCAAGTGCAGTGGCTTACCAGAATTTAAAAATTTATCAGCAAATGCGTCAATGGAATTCGGCTCCATAAGATCCATCGTCTCCACTTCTACGTTTGCAATTCCTGCTAATCTCCTTTTTGCTTTTTCTATGTTTCTGGCAGGCACGATAACTGTTGCCCCTGCATAAACTAATGCCTTCACCGTTTCAAGGCCAATACCAGCATAACCACCTGTTACGATTGCCGTTTTACCTGTGAGGTTGATGCCTTTAATCACATCATTTATAGTGGAAGCTGCATCAAAGCCTGAACCCAAGGGACGCTGTAATGCTCCGTTATAATTGTTCTGTTCCATTTGTATTTAGCTTTTACGAACAAGTTCTAATTCATACCCATCAGGATCAAGTACCCAGGCGGCATAATAACCCGGATAGTATTCGGGAAAAATCCTCGGTGCATGCATGGACTGAGCACCCGCTTTCAATGCTTCATGGTAGAATGAGTTAATTTGCTCATGGCTTTCGGCTACAAATCCAATATGTACTCCACTTGGATTTGAATTACCTTCTTTAAGCCAAAAGAATATAGTTTGTCCATCACCAAAGCCTTTTAAATCCGGGTGACCATCCTGTCCCTTAAAATCCATAGACATGGAGATGCCAAGTGGCTCAAAAGCTTTTGTATAAAAAGCTATTGAACGCTCGAAACTGCTTACTGTTAATATAATATGATCAATCATAATTTTGTTTTTTTGTATATCCAAAGGTATTCCGTTTGTAAAGCCAGGACTTTGTTTTAAAGGCTTATTTTACTTTGCTTAGAGGGCCACTGTTAAATAGATGAAATCAAGCAGATTCAATGTGCCGCTTCTCATTCTCGTAATATTAAGTTTTAAGAATTACCAATGCGGCTATTGCAGCGGCCTAAGGTAAAATATTATGGTACAAAGGTGATCTTCGCTGAATAGAAGCGATGTGAATTATAAATCCTAAAGCGCTTTGCAGCATGCGGAATAGTAAAAATAGCCCCCATTGGAGTACTGGGAATAGGCAAAATCATAAAATAAGCTAATTGGATTTAAAACAAAAAACCCTTAAATCAATTGATTTAAGGGTTTTTGACTCGATTGGTATCGCTTTTCGTCGGGATGGCAGGAAGACAACCCAACAATGTAAATATCTTATTTTCAGTAAATTATAAAAACTATTCCAAGCTGTTCACCTTTTTGTTCGCGGGAACGTTTTAAGTAGCATAGGTTACTGTTCAAAAATTAACTAAGCGCTTTTATTGGTGGACATCATAAAAGTGATATCCTCGTAGTCATAATAAATAGAGCCGCCAATTTTAGTAAATGGAAGTACTCCGCTGTCCCTTAAAGACTGAAGAAAGCCATGTGAAATGCCAAGCAGCTTTTTGACTTCAGCTGATTTCAGCCATTTTTTACCGGGTTGTCCGCTTACGCATTCTTTTATAATGCGTTTAAACTCCTGAAGCATATCTTCCTTGAACTCCAAAAGATCGCTTTGAGTTAGAATTTGATCCCTTGTAGGAACCATTCCTGGTGATTTTGTTCTCTGAGAAGTTGTGTCCATATCTTTTCTGATTTATCGGGCTTCAAAAATCGCAATAGGCCAAATCAGAAAATGACAACTTTGGGAAGGGTTGAGAGCTTTTTATACCAATATAGACTTCAATAAACTCAAAGAGATAAGAAAACAAAAAAGGGGTCACTAACTGTGCCCCCTTAGAAGGTATTGAATTTTGTGATACCTCATTACATATCGTCGGATTTAAACCCAATGCGCCTTCGTGGTTCGTCTTTGCCAATTCGTCATTCCCTGCTTAAAAATCAGGGTCGTTTAAAATCTTATACCCAGATGGGCTGCGATTTGTGTGATCGTACTGTCAGAGCCCCAGGATTCATAGCGTCCGCCCAACACGATGTTGCCAACGACGAAACCCAAGCCAATGGCGTAGGCAACCCCGCCTTTGAAAGTGTCCGAGGTTGAAAAGGCCTCGCCAACATCGCCATCAAAGAAGAATCCGTGCTCGTCGGGGAAAAAACGCAGGCCTAATCTTGCAGTGTTAAACTGATAACTGGTTTCCAATCCATATTTATTTTGGGCCCGCTCCCCTGTATCGAAAATCTGAAATGTGTTCGATAAGGCAAAATTAAGACTTTTGCTTAAGGGAATCTCTAATTTGCCCGTCACGCCAAGGCTGTGTTTGAACAACGTTCCTATTGACCCGCCGGGAATCGATCCGTATTCCCCGCCAATTCCAAATTTGACGCCATCCCCGAGTGACTGGGCAGCGTCCGCGAGGGATTGAATGCCGCTGGTGGCATCCAGTCCGCTGCTGGAAGCGGCGTCTGTCTCCGGAAAGGCTGTCGCTGGACTGGAGCCGGGCGCCTTTTCACCTTTAACGCTACCGCCTCCGACCATGTCTCCGGGACACGGCGGCATCGGAGTAGTGGGCTGCGGTCCGGCAGACGAAAGTCTGCCCGCTAAGACTTCAACCATTTTCTCGTTCCATTCGGCAAGCCTAATGCACCATTGTTGTCTTTCCGGGCACTTGGTCTTACGTGCCGCGTCCCTGGCAACTTCAGCGGCTCTTTTGTAATATTCTGATTGATGGTCTGATTGTTGGCCAAAGGCCGCAACGGTGCTGCACACCAGAAGAATCATGATGAGTGTTTTCATAACATTTTTATTTAAGTTTTACAAAATTTAAAGTATTGGCATAGGTCAAACCTGCTACGGTACTGCGCATCATAGCCACATACTCCTCAATTGCGGCATAGCAATCTGATTCAGACTTCAGCAGGGATACTGAGTAGGGTTTGGCGTAATGAACCGTTATCGCCTGATAGTTCTCGCTTCTTAGCGGGCCGGCCCAGTCCTCTTCCTTTTCAGCAATTTGTTCTCCGATTGCTTTGATGTATTGTTCCTTGAGCATGACCATCGGATCTCCTAACGGACCATCGTAAAGTATGGGCGCTGATAACAGCGTTGTAGATTTTCCGTCGATTGTTATACTGGTCGTCAGAAAAATGTACATCGATTTACCGGTAGCGACTCCACTCCGTTGGGTTGGAGCAACAGCACCCGCTATTTTGCGCACGGCGGAAGATGGTTTGTTTTTTGCCGGGCTGCCGTTTTTGCAGTAGTTGACCAGGTATTTGGTAATTCCTACATTAATCTTATTGATCGTTTCTATCCGGTTTTGACTTTCAGTCAGGTTTGACTGATATTTTTCGACGGCATGATCAAGAAGATCCAGGATGCGGCTTACTTCCTTCTTCAATCCGTCCCGGCCCGCCGTAAGCGCAGTCATCTCTTGTACATCTTTTGCAAATTGCCAGGCGGTCGACACCGCTTGTCCGACGGGGCCGCTATTGGCGAGCATTGCTTTGTAGCCTTGCTCCTCGGCCTCAGTACCAACAATCGACTGGATAGCCGTACCTTTCCTGATCAACGAAAGCACCTTTTCGGAACTGATTACTGCAGATTTAGCTGTTTTGTCAGCATAGGTGGCCGCAGGGTTTAACTTAATAAGATTTTGGATCAGGTTACATGCTGTTTGAATGTTCTTAGCGATAATAGCTGTTGTAAGCGCGCCGTCGCTCATCGAACTTTTCAGATCGAACATCTTATTCCAGCCGCGTTCATCCAAGGTTTCCTGCCTGATCTTGTGAAGATCCTGTATGGCTTCGCTGTTGAGTTTGTAATTGTCAAATGCCTGATTGAATTGCTTGGCAAGGAGCCCATCACGGTAATGTGCCAATTCTTCGCAATCTTGAGCGTGTGCTTCATGACTGTTTATCAGCGTGGACATACTGAATATTAGTATCACGTGCAATACACCTTGCCAAAGCTGCCTTTGTTGATTGATTGATTGCATAATAATTTCGTTTAAATGATAATCTTCAACACCCTGACGATCATATCTTTAGATCGTATTCAAAGTTATTATGCAGGCATGGGCAACCGTACTTGGTAAATTCCGGTTTTTTCTACCGGTTTTTTCCGGTATTTATTTTTTGTGGTTTTTTAAGTGCAAAGCGTAGCCATCCGACCAGAAGCCAGGAACTTATTTTAAGTTAAAGGAGCGGGAGGATTTTATTGTTAGCTTTTTTCGATCATTATGGTGGTACCCGCACCAATTATTGAAAGAATTTCAGCATCATAACCGATTTGCACAGCCCGGTATTTCATATTACGGATTCCGTAGCTGTCCGTTTTTTCAAGGTGATTAAAACCTGTTCCATCGTCTTTGATACAGATCGTTATTTTGGTATTTCTGCCTTGGGCGATCGATACGAAAATTTTACGGCAATTGGCGTGTTTAAAACTGTTATTGACAGCTTCTTTGATGATTAGATGAAGATTCTGCTTCTCTTTTTTTGACAGGTTGGCGTTAATAGCTTCTGCAGCGTAACATTCAAAATGTATTCCTTTTGCTTGCGCTAATGGCAAGGCAAATTTATTGATCCTATTAATCAGGCCGTACACATTGTCGTCGTCATCCTCCAATACCCAAAGCATATCGCGGAGGCCGGCTAATGTGGCGCCGACCAATTCTTCCACCTTATGCAGATAATTGTCTTTTTGGTCTTGCTCGAGGGCTAAATGAGTAAATATTTTAATGGAATTAAGATTACTGCCTAAGTCATCATGAAGGTCATTCGCTATTTCTCGCCGGATCTGGTGTTGGATCTTAATCTGCTTTATCCTGTAGCGAAATATCAAACTCAGGATCATGGCCACACTCAAAAGTATTCCCATTTTGAACCACCAAGTTTCGAACCATTTTGGCTCAATGATCATTGCAAGGCTTTTAGGTTTGCTCCAATAACCGTCTTCGTTTGAGGCTTTGACTTCCAAGGTGTAACCACCGGGCCTAAGTCCGATAAGACTAATTTGATCGCGGTAGCCATTATTGATCCAGTTGGGATCAATCTCTTTAATGCGATAATTGTAGTTCACATGTTTGGGATCGTCATAGTTGATTCCAGTGAAAGAGACGGTCGTTTGTAACCAGTTCGGTGGAATCAATATTTTATTTACAGTGAGATCGGTGTTGGTTGTGTTCACACCGTTATTCAATTTGATCTCAATGTTTTTAAAATAAAAAATGGGCGGAACTTTGTTGATTATCAGTCTTGAAGGATCAATAACCGTAAACCCATTTATTCCCCCGGCATAAATCTTATCCCGATAAATCGTGGCAGTGACCTCTTCGAAATTATTGGAATGCAATCCACTTTCGCTGTAATAGTTCTTGAATTGACGTTTTTGCAGTTGATAAAGGGATAATCCATTGTTACTCGTGATCACCAGTGCAGAATCCCTGAGATTGAAAATATTATAAACACCGTCATTACTTAACCCGTCATTTGAATTAAGCAATTTCACGGTCTTCCCGGCGTTGTCTAACTGAATGATGCCATTACCATATGAGGCGATCCAGTAGCAGCCTTTCGATTCGCACATATCAAAAAACAGACTGAGTTTTGCATTGGACTTATCTGATAGAAAAGCGGGAAAAGTCGAAGTACCGAGCCTACGGTTGATGATTGTTATTGTCTTATCAGAAAGAACCCACAGACGGCCACTTTTATCCAGGAAAATATTATTTACAGAGTTAGAGGCCAGCGCCGGAGTGGAAGAGATATCAATTTTATTAACTCTTTGGTTTCGATAATCCCATAACAGCACGCCGCGGTCATTTTCAGTTCCTAACGCTATCAAAGAATCCCCCAGTAATATATGGCTATTGACAGGAAATGTCTTATATCTTTCAAATTCGGGATAAACAAGTGATATTGGAGTAATAATTTTCTTGTTTAGTACATAAAGTCCATCGTCCCTGGATAATAATACACGCCGGTTGGGATCAAGGAACATGTGATGGTATAAATGTAACTTGTCCAGTTCGATGAAGCGTTCATCCGTATACCGGAGTAATGTCAGCCCCTGACTCTGACCGCAAAGAATATCCTGATTGGGGAGTACCAAAATGGAACGCAAATGGTCCAGTTTTTTTCCGGATATTTCGTCGAAGTAATGTTTCTCAAACGGTCCCGCATACATTTTCATCATTCCTATGCCCTGCTGGCAACCCAACCAGATCCTATTACCATCTTTAAAAATAGATTGCACATAATTGATCCATTTGCCTTCCGTCTGGCCCACGATTTCATCATAAACGCGATAGTCGTCGAGTGTTTTGTTAAGTCCGTACAAATGGCCGTTTCCGGACAAAAGTATTTCATTTGGTTTTATTGAGGCGATGGATAACAGGGAACAGTAATTGAGTACCGGCAGTGCACTTACGGGGCTGACATCAATTTTAACGGAATAAGCACTGTTAAATGATATTTTTCTCAAACCTTGGGCAGTGGCAAAAAGCATCGTATGATCATCGGTTTGGGAAAAACCATAGATGCGGATATTTCCGCTTCCAAGATGGTCATTCAAATCTCTCAACATTATGGTAGTGATCTTTTTATGCGTAATGCCATTGTAGACCACTATACCATAACCGGAATAACAGACCCAAACGTTGTTAAAGTCATCTTTAGCAATACAGTTTGCTTCGAAAAGACCTGGTGTGCGTTTTACCTTGACGTCGATCTCTGGGTTGGGCAGAAAGTACCATTTGTCTGTGTTCAGGATTTTCACCCCTTCATATGAGCCGATCCACAAATGTTGACCGCAGGCTGTCATAGTAATGTTCCAGTCCTGGTTAGAGTATTTGGGTATGGCGATGCTTTTGATTACTGCCCCGGTTGCAGTGCTGATGATGTTTAAATGATCGCGGTTTGGAAGTACCCAAAGTTCACCCTTTCGCGGAGCTTCAATTATCTTTCGGACATCTGGTCCGGAAAGCTGGTATTTTAGTGCAGACTGACTGCTATACAAGGAAAATACCCTCCCATCGAATCGGCTGAGACCATCTTGTGATGCGATCCAAAGAAAACCATTTTTATCTCTTAATATTTGTTTTATATTGTAACTTGGTAAACCTTCCGCCTGACCATATTTAACTAACGCCACTTTCACTTTTTGCTGCGCGGAGGACACAGTAAATGAGGCTAATATCAAAAATAAAACAATATGGAAAACACGTCTGGTATCCATAGTAAACGATGGTTGATAATCTTTTTAATTTACGTAGATTTTACGACAAATGATGATTTACCGAAGATAAAAAAATTAAAAACCATGTTGAATGATCTGCTGGGTGAGATCATGAATGCGGCAACCGATCCAAACAATTCAAGGATTCTCGTGGCTTTGAACAGTATTCGCTTTATAATTGATAATGCTTCCGGTGAAAAGATTGTTAACGAAACGAAACTTTACTCGATCAAAAATAAAGAGAAAGACAACATAATCGACGGTTGCACGATCATTAGCAATAAGGGTATGAACGGAAAGATACTGCAAAACCCGGAGATGCTGAAAAAACTGTTCGAAAAAATTGAACTGTGCCCGGACGAGGAAATAATGCTGATGACCTGGGACCATGGTTCTTCCTTCGGAATATTCAGGCAGGAACCCACGTCTTTAAATGCAAGTCTGGCAAGAACGAATGTAGACCATAACCTTTATCAGTATCCGTATCTAAATCTGTTCTTAAGCTATGCCTTGGAAAAGGGCGCTTCGGCACTTGAAGACGAAAAGCTGCCGGAGAGTATTATCCCTATCCAGGTCGGAAGGCATCTCTTAAAAATGGAGAAGACTTCTTTGAATATGAATACGCTTAACCGTTTCATTAAAGAAGGGGTCGCAAGTCAATACAATGAAAAGGATGGTAAAATCACTATGCCAAACCCTGTCGATGACACTGAAGATCTGTTGGTTCAACATATCGCTGCGGTACCTAATTCGCAGGAGGCTATAAATCCCGGAGCAATAAGCGATGGGATTGAAGTCGCGCCGCTCGTGCCGGAGATACTAAAGAACAGCGAATTGAATGAAACTTTAAAAGACTGGCTTAAAGGCAGAAAAGTTGGGGTTTTACTTATGTCCAACTGCTGGATGATGAACATGCACAGTATGTTTGCGTTTCAGGGGACCGTGCAATGCTTTGTTGCTCCCCAGGGTGATATCGACTTGCCGGGCTATAATATCAATGCGATACTTCGCGAGATTAACAAAACAGAAAATGTCACTCCCGCTCCTGCCGAATTAGCTTCAATTTGCGTATCTACTGTTGACGATTTTTATTCAAAAGCGAAAGCGCTGGTTCTCTGCCCGGATGACCCGGACGTGACCGAACGTTTTAAAATATTTGCTGTTGATTTGGGCAAAACGACTGATGGCAAATCAAACTTTAAACTGCAATTCGATTATCTACAGGAGCTATTGATCGCTTTAAATACTGAGCTAAAGGCCGAAGGAGCGCTGAACCAGGAATTGAAATACTTTTTCAAATATATTCGTTCCGCATGCTTCGATTTTAGCAGGGGATTGACTATGACGATCGATGTGGTTAACTGGATTCAAAGCTTGAAATTTACGGACAGTAGTCTACCGCGAGAAGAACGCAAACTAATCAGCGCGTTAACCGTACCCATGAACAAATTTTTGAGAGCAGTTATTGAAAATCCAACTTCGATCATAATTAATTGTTCGAGCGGAAAAAAAGTATATGAAAAAGAGGACAAGAGAGCAGTTGAAACTGCGACGATACAATTGTCGCCATCCGGTTACAGTATTTTTTTTCCGATCGCTGATTATAGCGATCTGCTCAAATTAAAGGATAATATATCATCAGATGGTTTAATAGGACAGTTGCCCGAATGGAAAAATTTCCTCGAATTAATCGAACCTCGGACAACTGCTATATTCAAAGCTCCATAATTTAATATCACATGAACATATTACCTTCGCGACCTTTCTTAGGAGCGGTCATAAGGAGAAAATCATTTTTTGCCGACTTCAGTGTGATTCGATCTTCCGCACCAATCTCCAGGATTAAATCGGAAGCATCCGATATTTCATTAAAGGCCGTCTCCTGTCCGTTCTTTTCAAAAACTACACTAGTATTGATGAGTTCACCGGGTGTTCTTTTAATTTCCTGAGGATCTTTGGCCGTAAATTTAAGAGTCAGGTTTAATCCCCCATCTTCAGAAAATTTCACTTCGGTGTTAGCAACTTGAAACTCGAATTGTGCACCATCTTTAACTGCGAATTGCTCGGCGGTTAACTTTGTTGGTTCTGCCATGATTTTTAAGGTTTTATTGTTTTGAATTTAGTTAATTCGTATTAATTTAGAAGTAGATTTTTTTCAGGATAATCAATCACTACCTATCGATCGAATATAACCAGATTTTTCCTGATGGCTTCCAGCACCATGCCTGTCCTGCTTTTGACTTCCAGTTCCAAAAAAAGCTTCTCCCTAAAATCGTCAATCCTTTTCACCGAAAGGAACATTTTTGCTGCGATCTCCTTGTAACTGCAATCACTGCAGGCATGCTGCAAAAACTCTTTCTCCCGCTCCGTCAATTTTATTACTTCCAAATTTTTGTCAGGAGCTTTCAATAATCTTCTCGAATGTATACTGATCAGGTCCCCGTTATAAAAGCCGGTTTGATAAATCTCTGTTAATGCCTTCTCGAGTTCCTTTGGATGCATATCTTTACTAAAATAGCCTGAGCACCCTGCCCTGAGCATTTTTAAAATAGATTGATCATCATCTTTCATCGACAAAGCGACGGTCCTTATACCAGGATAATCTGCCGCTATGGCGCTAACAACTGCCGGCCCGTCCATCAAGGGCATTTGCACATCAACCAAAATAATATCGGGCATTGACAGCAGCAATTTTAGCTTTTGCAATAATTCTTTTCCATCAGTTGCTTCCACTATTACTTCAAAATCATCAAATTCTTTGATCAAAGCGCACAAGGAACTCACAAATAATTTCTGGTCATCAACAATTCCTATTGTCTTTCTCATCCAGGTTTGTAAATTAAAGTCAATGCATTAGAGACAGGCCATTTTAATATAAACTTACACAATATCCTGATTATTAAAGACTTTTCAAAAAATTAAGGTCATTTTCATGAATCAGAAACTTATATATTGTTGTTGTCTTTTGTTTAATACAGGGTGCGTTACTAAGTATTAGTCATTCGTAACGCTATTTAATGTTTTTATAAAGATGAGATCAATCCGTCGGGCAAAGTCCGTGGGTTCTTTGTGTTCTGTTATTCCATTTGTTTTTTCAATTCTTCTTTACTTGGGAGGTACAATTTGTATTCTTTGCTGAATATCTGCACATTGTCCACGGGCAAAGTAAACTCAACAACCGTTTTGTTGTCCTCCTTGCAAAGAATAATCCCTAATGTCGGCTTCTCCTCATCCTGCTTTATTTTACGGTCATAATAGTTGACATACATCTGCATTTGCCCGATATCCTGGTGCGTTAGCTTTCCGATCTTTAAGTCAATTAATACAAAACATTTCAATAAGCGGTTATAAAAAACAAGGTCGATCCAAAAATGGTTTCCTTCAAGATTAATACGGCGTTGTCGGGCTTCAAAAAGAAACCCTTTACCTAGTTCCATCATAAATGTTTAGAGTTTATTAATGATGGCGGTCTCCAGATCACTTTCAGAATAGCCGCTGTCTTCTTTTAAGCCCAGAAATTCTAATACCACAGGATTTTTTAGAGTATGAATAGGACTTTCCGTTATTTGCCCAAATTGATTGCGTTTACGAACAGTTTTTTTATCTGAACTGAGCGCCAGACGCTCAAATAAGGAGGAATCATATTGACGCTGTAATTCCCTTAAAGACCAGTTACATGCCGCCGCCTAGATTCATAATAATCCCGCTCATTGATTGCCTGAACTTTCATTAAAAGAACGTAATGCGACCAGCTGACCTTAAACTGCTCAGCAAAGACATCCAGCAATGTTTGTTTAACGTGCCTGTTTGCCTGCTCCGGAGATTTCGCAGACGCTGTCTGCGAAATTCGTTCACGATATAGCAAATAAAACTTTTTGAAGTAATCGAGATTGCGGTGTGAGAACCCTTTACCGTATCCGACTGATAATGCCCGGCTTAAGTCCTTCAGAACCGTATCTGCATAGCCGGCACGTGTGCTTCCCTTCTGTTCTTCTTCCACAATCATTTTACCGATATTAAAGTTGGTATAGATCATGATAGTATTAACGTTCCGGACTACCTGGCCCCGTGAGTTTTCAATCAATTCCCGGACTGACTGAAAAAGCGTATTTCTTCTTACAGATCCCATTAACTTACTTTTTTAAGACTGGTTTTAAAAATCGGTTTGCGATTAGCAGGGCGCACCGGCTTAGAATCAAGTTTATCCCGAAGTACATTCATGTCATCACTGACTTTGCGTTCAACCACCTTGGCATATATCTGGGTGGTTCTGATGGTAGTATGGCCAAGCATCTTGCTCACAGTTTCAATAGGAACGCCATTCGACCGCGTTACAGCGGTTGCAAAAGTATGACGGGCGACATGGTAGGTCAATGTTTTATTAATTCCGCAGAGATCCGCTACTTCCTTTAAATAACTGTTTAGTTTCTGATTGGAGATATGAGGCAACAATGTGCCTTCAGCTACTGCTTTCGGATGCGTTTTATAACGCCGAATAATTTTTGCTGCCTAGGGAAGAAGCGGAACGTTAACAGCAACCCTCGTTTTTTCGCGCGTGGTTTTGATCCATTGATTGTCATCGATACCCTGTACCAGGTTGTCAGACGTCAGTTCCATTACATCTACATAGGCCAATCCCGTGTAGCAACTCAACACAAACAGGTCGCGTACATAGGCAATTCGTTCGATGGTCAGTTTCTTGTTTTCGATCTTATTTAGTTCTGCGATTGTAAGGAAGCCTCGCTCAGTTTTATTAAACTTCAATTGAAACATGGAAAAAGGGTCCTTTTCAAGCCAACCCATTTTAACAGCCAGGCGGATGATCTGCCGAAAGCGCTCAAGATGTTTCATCAGGCCATTGTTTTCGAGTTTTTTCTGATGATCTTCAGGTTGACGCTTTCTGAGAAAATGTTCCAGTTTACTAATAAAACTGTAATCAAGTTCTGAGAGGTAAATATCCGAACGCCTGAAATCCTTTTTCACAAACTCCTTTAAATACCCAGCGGTGGTATAGTAGTTTTTCATTGTGCCATGAGCCAGCACATCTTTCATATTTATATTGTGGTATTCAACAATGGTATGCAGGGTATGCTCCGAATCTTTAACGCCAGCAAAAAGGTTTTTGAGCACCTCGGCAGTGATCACTTTCTTCTTTAATTGCAGTTCCTGATAGTGACCGGCCATCATACCACGGAATTGTTCCAGGTGGCTGTTTAACTGACGTAATTCATCATTTTTGGGTTTTGCCTGACCTCTTGCGTCGTTCCAGTCGGCGGAAGCGACCTGTCGCTTTAGCGCTACTTCGGAGCGGCTCTTGTTAACCACGATGCGCATGTAAATGGCCGATAGGCCGTTTTTTCCACGGTTCTCCCTCAGCACGAAGTGAATTCCGAATGTGTTTGTTGATCTCATCTTTCTAGATTTTAGATAATTAATGAATTGTTTTGAACTCTTATAGCCAAAACTGTTCACCGGAAAGGGAAAAAATGATCTGAATGCAACCTTTTCAGTCTAAATTTTATTGATATAAATAACTATAAATCAATTACTTAAACCATTTCCGGTGAACAAATCTAAAAAACGAAATCTGTTCACCTCTTTGTTCGCATAAAGCAAGGAATAGAATGTACTGAAAAGGATTTGAATAAAACAAAAAACCCTGTAAATGAGACATTTACAGGGTTTTGATACTTGATGGTATCGCTTTTGTCGGGATGGCAGGATTCGAACCTGCGGCCTCCACATCCCAAATGTGGCGCGATACCGGGCTACGCTACATCCCGTTCCCGATTGGGTTTGCAAAAGTAGGATTTTAAATCAACTTGCAAAATTTTTTTTCAAAGAAGTCCCAAATGAATTCCTAACGCATTCATTTGCACCGATTTGAATTTTAAAAAAAATCCTTTGCTATGTATTTACAGGTAAATTTTCAGTTTTAAAAGGTAGCTATTAGTCAATTCAGCTTGCCCGACTTGTTCATTAAAGCGGCCGATACGCCAATACATATCAAAATACCAATCACCAGTCCACCAATTAAACGCCCGGAAAATGCAAAAAGCTCACTTCCCATGTTAAAATAATTGATGTAAACAATTCCGGCCAAACAAGCAAAAAGCCCCCCTATAAGTAAAATTTTAAAACTTTGGAATAAAGCCTCCAAAAAGCTGATCTCCCCCTCCTTATCATCCTCCCTGTAATTTTTAACACCAAAGTACACTCCCAAAAAAGGTATCAGTAATGATAAATATTCAATTGGAGTTACATGGTTACCCGTACTGGTGTATCCAAACGACCGCATGATAAACAGCCAGGTTCCACTCAGTATCCCAAGAATTAAACCTGTTACAAATGCATTTTTCATAACAATGGTGGGTATATGTTAATACTCTGTATAAATATGCGAAATTGAAATCATTTGTTTGCACTTATAATTATTTATTATACCATTTGAAACAATTCATATCCATAACTAATAGCAATTGAATGAGTGATTCATAAACAGGATCATAATTGTAATTTATATATAAACCAAATCCAATACCATAACCAAAAGTTATTCCACATTCTATATTGTGATGAAAATAACGGGTTGTAAACACTCACTTTTGGGATATAAAAAACGAAAAGAATGAATACCCAAAATCAGATAGCCAATAATTCGAGCGCGTTGCTTGTGAACATTCATAAAAATACACGCGTTGCCATATTCGTAATATGCATTACACTTTGTTTAACGCCGTTTATCAGTCCGGCGATTGCCCTATTGATGGGTTTGGCGATAGCCCAATTTACAGGCCATCCTTATGTACATTTAAATCATAAGGCTACCCATGTACTGCTACAGGCATCTGTGGTTGGCTTAGGCTTCGGGATGAATGTACACAGTGCCTTACAGGCTGGCAAACAAGGTGTGCTATTTACCATCGTATCTATTATAAGTACCCTCACATTTGGCTGGCTGATAGGTAAATGGTTCAATATTGAAAAGAAAACATCCTTCCTCATATCGGCAGGTACAGCCATTTGCGGTGGGACCGCCATTGCGGCCATCTCCCCTGTAATAAAAGCCGAAGAAAAACAAATCTCGGTAGCATTAGGGTGTGTGTTTATACTCAACTCTGTGGCGCTTTTTATTTTTCCGGTAATTGGCCATTACTTCAATTTATCACAAACACAATTTGGCTTATGGTGCGCCATCGCCATTCATGACACCAGCTCTGTTGTTGGCGCGGCAGGCAAATACGGTACCCACGCCCTGGAGGTGGCCACTACAGTTAAGCTTGCCCGCGCATTATGGATTATTCCTGTAGCCTTCATGTCCTCCTTTCTGTTTAAAAATAAAACCAAAAAAATAGGCGTACCTTACTTTATTGGTTTATTTATACTGGCGATGATTGCCAATACCTATATTCCATTTGTACAGGTCATCAGTCCCTTTTTCATATTAATTGCCAAAGCCGGGTTAACCCTCACCTTGTTTCTGATCGGTGCCGGACTATCCAGAACTGTTTTATTATCTGTAGGATTAAAACCCTTTTTGCAGGGAGTATTACTTTGGATAGGCATATCCGCAGGTGCTTTATATGCCATACTACATTTGGTTTAGTAATGGATTAAATCGCTTTCAATAGCTCTCCTACCACTGCAAAGCAACAGCGATATTTTATTTCATACTAAGCTAAATATTTTCAAAAAAGAGACAAATACATAGGATTAAGCTCATAGGTTGCGCTTTTTTGCTTATTTTAGCCTTTACATGATACCTGAGAAAAACAAATTTATTTTCAAAAAAAAGTGCCTCTATTTCGTTTAAACGCACTTTTCTTTTTCCAAAAATCGCAATAAAATCCCTTTTAGCTATAAAAATAATCCCTTTTATGAACGTGTAAGGGCAATTTTTTTTGGCTAAAAAAGGTCAAAAAAGTCCTATAGTTACATTTTAACCCCAAAAGGGATAATAGGGATTATTTACCGGGTAAATAATTAAATTTAAGCTATGGAAAAGAACTACAAGAATTAAAAATTGAATTATCAATCCTCAAATCTGACGTAGCTGAGATAAAAAATCTTATTAGAGAACTTCACAATATATTTACTTCCACCCCAAAGATTAAAAGCTTAACAGACGTTAAAGTAAAAAAGCAAAGGGAAAAGGAAGAACAAAAATTAATCCTTAAAATGAAACTGTTAAAGGTTTATAAAAAGTCCAAAACACCCGGTAAATAATCAACTCCTGACATAAAATTTACTCATACAGTTGTAGCACTTATACCTATGCATTGGTAACCAAAAGAAAATCAATTTAAATAAACTACCTCTTGAAACTCTATGATGTGATACGGTAGAACATTTGGGACAATGAATATTTTTCTGAGTGGGGTTATTGACATTTGACATAACAAGAACGTTTAGGGGTAAGCATCTAAGTTAACTATTAATTATCGTTAACCCTATCTTATCATCAGCCTTAGATTAAAATGCTTTTCAGATGTTAAATTATTCAATTAGTAATAATAAAAAAGACTTACGTCCGTTAAGAACGCAAGCCTTTGCATTTTAGTTATAAACAACCCTATTGAAAATAACTAATAAATAAACTGAGAAATAAATATATTGTTTGCAAGTATTTATTTTTTTTTAAAGCCCCTAAAAAGGGCTATTTATTTTTTCATCTTCTTTTTTAATTTCATCCAATAATTTAATCTGTTCAGGAGTTGAAAAATATCGAATATTTCTAATTTCCCAACCAAAACGATATATAACCGATGTTTCCCATAGAAAATCAACAATCTAAAGATTTAACTATTACTTACATTGGCATAATTTTTGCAAATGTTTTCGTGCCTTTATGGGAATATTGGCATTTAATCAATAGTTAGAAGGGGTAAACAGCGAGTGTGAGCCCCTTTTCTTTTTATCCAGATTTACGAAACAAACCTGTTGCAATTGCCGTACAAAAGCAACTATTGATTAAATGCGTATTTCCGACAGGTTGGTTTATTTCAAGCCAATCTGTTTTTAAAAGTAAGCGGTAGAATAATCGTAAAATCTTAACGTTTAAGTTATAATTAGAGTACCATAAAATAATAATTTGAGAGTTATGTATTTTAAGTAAAGCCACCTAAAAATGGCTTTTTTTTATTTAAACTTCTTTTTTGCCTTCATTCAATAATTGAATTTGTTCGGGAGTTAAAAAGTGTTCAATATTTCTTATTTCTCCATCAACGATAAATATCCATTTCGAATTATTAGAAGTATCTAACGGAATAAATTGGAGGTGTTTTCCTTGTAAAATTTTATTTTTACTGAGTTGCTTTTGTAATAGAGTTATTTTCAGGCTCATAATCAGGTAAGATAAGTACTCAAAACAAGTTGTATATTTATTTTGTTATTAACTTATGATTAAATCTATATTATCTATAAATTACAAAATCGCATAACTGATAGGTAGTTACCCTTTTTATTTTTCATCAATCCGTTCACCAAGGGCTTGAACACCATCAACGGTTAGTTCGTGCTTATTCACGTGCAATCGTATCCATTGCTTATTGGTTTTAACTAATGAACCGTAGCAATAATCATTGACGTACACCATAAAATAATCACCATCCATCCCTACCGGGGTGATGATACAAACATTTACCCGCCCATCACCTATTCTGCTTCAAATTTCAGATTAAACATCACCACAAAACTATGCTAAGAAATTTAGTCATTTTGCCAATGTGAAAAAAAATATTAACTGGTTAGCTAATTTTAATGGTAACTTAGAGCTATGAAAGTAGATAAAAATAGTCACTTAACCGAAATGGAGAAAAACATCATTTACGGTACACCTTTTAAAGAAGATGAAAAACCTGTAAAGAGGAAACAGAATCAAAATGTAAAATCTTGGCTTCCAAAAATCTCACCACCGCCAAATTATAATGGCTTACCAGATGGATTTTTATAGAAACTAATTTTTTAATTAACTTAAAGTGGGCTGATGCCCAAATTTATTGTTCAGTTTAAGGTCAAAAATGAACCTGACCTTAAATCCTGTTCAAATTGAGGTCAAAAAAGTAAAAAGAATATATTCTATCCTTTTTGGGGTAAAACTGATATTCTAAGTTATTTATGCAGTAAAAAGAATGCTCCTGCACCAATTGCTACAACCCCGCCAATCTTGATAGCTGTGTGCCTGTTCTTAGGCTGAATTTCAAATGATTTAACATTTTTGATACTCACGTAAGGATTAGAATTTTCAACCCTTACAACGTAGCTTTTAGGCTTAAATAAACCATTACTTTTATCGTGGCTAATAATTTGGTAACTATCCTTCACTTGAAGCTTTATGCCTACTGAATCAGTATGTACTTCAATTTTTGCTGTGTACCAATCTTTAGGTTCTTGAATATCCTTTACCAAAGAATAACTAAGTTTCCCGGTGCTATCTTTGGTCATATAAATAATATCAGCTTTTACAATTGTATCAATAAGGGTAACAGTTTTTAAAGCGGTATAAGAATTTAAACCATTGGAGTTGTTAACAACATCATAAGCTTTCTTATCAATCATTTTAAGAACTGCTAAGGCATCTTCTTTGCTTCCGACAAAGATTGTACGCTCTGCTCCTGATGCTCCCGCTTTGGTCTTGTATAAGCATACTGTATCGGTTATAGCTGCTAATTGATGTGTACGGGTTTCAATTACTTGATACTGGTGGTAAGAATACCAACCCAAGGCTAAACAAGCAAAAAAGCTTATGATTAGTAGAAGGGAAAAGTTTCGTTTATCGTTATTTACCATCTTTGGAATCGTCTTTAGCATCGGTTGCATCCTTCAATTTGGTATCAAAAAAAGCAACTACTTTATCTTTAATCATCATCCAAAGGTCTACCCCGGTGATGGTACTGATATTTTCAATATTGCTTTGGAACTCAATCAGTATAATGTAACCGCCAACCAGTTTTGACAGGTAAAGGGCTACAGCACTAAACAGGGTAATATCAACCTGAAAAGCTATAAACACGGCAATTGAGTAGAACACGAATTTTATAATGGTGTCCCGCATACGCTTACTGGTTATAGGTTCTTTACTCCTAACAGCTTTGGCTACCCCGGTAATCAGGTCAAATATTAGAAGTATGTAAATCGTATATAACAAGGGGTGAATTGGTGTCAAAAACACCAGAAATAGTATAGAATACTTAGTGGCAAAAGTCCATAAGCCAGAGAAAAAATGGTTTATATAGTTCATTATATTTTTAGTTGTTATGTTCATTACTCATTGATTTTATGAATAAATCTGCTTCCATACTCCTACGTTTTTTTAGGTCTGGTACAACTTTGCCTGATGCTTTAATCCACATTAAAAAGGCTGCTTTTATAAGGTCTGCCGAAGCTTTGGCATTAATCCGTTTAAGCAAAGTTGAACCCAAGAAACCTTTGGTTGCGTTGCCAATGCCCACATTGTAAGTGAAGCTTACCAGAGCATTAAATTGTGATTGTGTTAGTGGTACTTTAACGGCAGCGGTAACGGCGTCTTCATACGTTTTTACCATAGAGGTAAACATTGAATCACACTGTTCTAAACTGATAGTATCACCGATTTTAACTTTATTACCTGTAGCAGGATAATAAGTCATACCTACCCCTATTGTTGGTATTCCTGCAACATCTAAGTAGCTGTGAAGTACAATACCTTCAAATCCATAAATTAATTTTCTTCCTGCTGAATCTATTCTCATTAACCGGGAATAGGTTCTTTTGAGGTAATAAATTTTGGTTGAAAACAAACCTTCAATTGGTTCATCCGTTTTATAATGATATTTTAAACGAAACCAATTATGCCACCGACTAACATCTTAAATGCGTTACTGACCATTCAAGGTATCCATTCAGAGTATTTTAAATCAGTAAAAAAAACCATTATATTCTTTATTGAAATTGAATGGAGCGAACCAATAACTGTTAAAATAATTAATAAGGAAATACCTATAGAATTACTAAATGATATTAAAAAGTACTTACCAGTAACTGATTAGAAAAATTAATTACCAAATGAAGGTGAATAAGGTCTCTCATCATAACTAATATTATCCTTTGTCGGTATGGTGCAAGGATTAATTTCTCTGGTCTGCCTAACGGATGCTGTAAATACAATCCCGGTTGTTCTATCCGTACCTGATTCTGAAAATTGCTGAAATGTTGTATCAGTATCCATTAAAAAATCAGGATAATCATCATCACCAAAAAAGGTTAAAAAGTCATCCGCTATCAAAGCGCAATCACTCCAAATATCATTTTCCGAGTCACTATTTTGCGGGTCTTCAATATCAGCTATCATAAATTTGAAACGATTGATAATTTCTTTACTCCTAATCTGGCTATCAACTGACTGAATATGTACCACCCGATATAAAATATCCGGGTACGCTGAAAAATCAAAGTCATCAGCATAGATAACAGTATTGACCTGTGAGTGACCACTAAAAAAATTAATAAACTTTTGGCTAATCTGGTTCAGGGATAACATTAAAATCTGCTTCTGTAATACCCGGAATAAAACCCGGTTTTATTGGCTAAACTTTCAAAGTAATCTGAAAGGTTAACTTCATTATCTGGTAAATACCAACCAGTGACTTCACCTGTACTATCAACTTTATCAGTAGAACTGTTATCAGGTTCTTTTAAATCAATTTCTAAGTGTTTTACCAGTCTTTGCTTATAAGTGGCAAACTTTGTATCGTAGTTATCCTTTACCGCTTCCAGTTCCTTTATTTCAAGTGTGGTAGCCCGTTCATCATTCTTTCTGTTTACACCTTTATTGGTAACCTTATAGTGCAGGGGGATAAATCCAAAACTAAGTGTACCATAAATTAAAAAGGGTTTGATATAGTCTTCTAACAACTCCTGATTAAGTGATGATATAGTATAACCAGAAACAGTTGAAGCTGATACAATTTCATTAGCTATAACCGTATAAAGGTCTTTACCCAAAACTGGCTGTAACTCCAAAGACTGAACTTCCAAAATGGTATTGGATATGATTTTGGAATCAACATTAGTTTCGATTACAGAATTTTCTTTAATCGTTTGTTCTGAGATGAATAATACCTTAATCATTGTCTGTTTCTCCTTCCGGGTTAATGCGGACTACACTATGTGCTACGAAACGGTGCCTACAATAAGGCGTAGTAGTGTTAGTGGCGGGATTATGATAAAAACCTCCCCTGTAAGCGAAAATATCATACCCAAACAATGAACTCATTTGCTGAATATCTTCACGGCTGTAATACCTATCATTTGCTAATAACTTAGCGCAAAAAGGTCTGTTGCGGTCATCCTGAACACCATCATAGCTATACCTTACTTCTATCCTTCTGATATTCTCCAATGCGGGCTGCATCGCCTTTTCAGTTGGTTTGATGGTTATGCCCTTATCCAAATCTGATTTATTGATAACCCCGGAATCCTCTAAACCCTGAATTAACTTTTTCAATTCAGAAGTTGTCATATTGATACCTAAATCTTTACGTATAGCTGCTTTGATTTGCACCAAAGTCATATTCTTGATACCGTTCTTTATCAGGTAATCAGCAATCTCCTTTTCATCATCAAACTGTAGTTCAATCGTTTTTAAATCTGAAAATTTTTCAATATGGTAATCCAATTTCTTGAATACCCTAAAATCCTGCTTTGCCGAACCAATGTCCTTAACCTTTTCAAAATCATCATCTGTTAGGTGGCCGAAGGCCATAATAGCATCTGAGTTAAAACCCGATGGTTTAGCTGTTGATGATACGGTAGAAGGTACAGGTTTAACCGGGGTTGCCTGTACTGGTGAACCTGCAATATCATTATCAGGAATTTGACCTACTGTTGTAGGTTCCTGTGTTGGCACTGGCTTAACTTCATCAATCAACCTGTCACCGTTCAAAAGTGGTGGTAAACCTGCTTCCTCTCTGATTTCGTTTACCGTATAGGTTTTCATTTTCATAGCATCAGTTAAGGTTGCGCTGAATAAAGAACCCTTATCTTTAAATTCCAATTCACCGATTTGGGCATCAGCAAACAGCTTGTTTAAACCTGATTCCAATTCATTCCTACGGTTTTTAACAAATAGGTTTTTAAAGATTTCATAGGCTGTTTCAAGTTCTGTAGCACCGCCCAATTGCCCTTCGGTTTTGATACCAAAAAGCATAGGTGATACGGCACTGTGAGCCGTTAAAATATCCTGTAAAACGTCCTTTTTAACTTCAATGTAGGCTTTCTCCCACTCAGAAGGCGCAATGTTTTTTACATCTGGTGCAGTACCGTCTTTACCTTCAAAACCGATAATCATTTTACCACCATTGGCACCAGTGTAAGCGTTCGTTATCTTCCTTACCGTTTCACGCTTAACTTCATCATTGGGCGTACCACCAAAAAAGGTAATGATAGATGATACCGAAAACTGGTTTTCAATATTGTTAATCTGGAAATCCCTGATAGCAATATCCGTTTCTAATGACTTGATTGCCCCGGAATAATCAGGGATAGGATAAATATTATTTACTGATGGCGAATAAGAAGTAAAGAAAAATAGTTTGTTAGTTCCATCAGCGTTAGCACCCGGTTTCCAGTAATCATAAGATACATTAATATTAGGTTCTCTAAACCAATCATTGCTAAACCAAAATTTACTTCGGTCACGGTTACTTCTTATTTTGTGTGCAGGTACGTGGTTATATTGGATTGGCGAACCCAATTTGTTATAAACAACTTCTACCGCATAGTAATTGAAAATTAGATAGTCATTTACCAATTTGCTGATAAACTCCGGGAAGGAATCCTTTGCATTAGGTTTTAAGGAAACAGGGGCATCACCACCTTTAACAGTCACACCATCACCTATGATATAATCAATTTTTGAATTGATTATACCTTTATGAAGCGGTGATTCATTATACAATTTAAGTAAGAAATTTGGGTACAAGTTATTCAGTCCGTAAGGAACAAACCTTTCAGAACTGGTTGAATTGATTACTTCTATCGGCAATTCTGTAACGTGACTATTGAACTTTATTAAATCCCTCTCACTTGCTGCTTCTATTTTTTTAGTCATTTATTGATTTGTATGTGTAGAAATCAGAAGTATCATCTGATTTGTAGATTATTGGCTGTACCAATACGGCAGGGGCTATTATTTTAGCTTTGCCTGTTTCAACCGGGTTACCCAAAACAGTTTCATCGGCAGTTGAAATAGTAGATTGATAAACAGCGTAGGTATATAAACCAGAATCCAAGTCATTGAAGATTGAAGTATCCACTTTGAAATGGTCATACCTGTTCAGATTTGAACTGATATTAAGCGGTAAGATAAATCTGTACTTAGTCCGGTTGAAATCACTGGTAAGCACCAATAAGTAAACCGGGCTAACTATAGAAGTTAATTCGTTTAACGTGAAGATTAAATTTGTCTTTGGGTTGCTTTTGTTTATTAGTAACATTAATGCCTGTTTGTACAGGAAATAAGACTTTGGAGGGAATAAAAAAGCCTTTACCCGGTAAAGGATAAAGGCTGCCTAACTAAATAGGTTAATAACTTGTTTAGGTTATACTTTGTCTACAATTGAAGCTATCAAAGTAGGGTCAACTGAACTGGTTAATGAATCCTGAACACCTGTGAATTTCAAGATGTATCCGTTCATATCACCGTTCTTAGTGCCAGTTGATTCTTCGGTATCAGTTAATTCTGTGAAACCGTTTAGCCCGGTTACAACATAGTTACCGCTTCTTAATTTCATCAGTATTGTTACTGGTGCCTGCATCAATGAATCAACAAACGTTTTTGACGTTTCAGATATGTTTGATATTGAAATAGTGGTTTCGGTTTGATTTTCAAATGAACCTGTTGCCGAATCTCTTTTTGCTGAACCTTTGAAAGAAACAGATTCTTTAAGTAAGCCTACTGAACTGAATGTTTTACCAGATGCTAAAGCAATGTTTGAAATTACAGTTGAACCAGATGCAAAAGCAAAAGCTTCTGTTGAACCTGAAACTGTAGCCAAATCATTGTATGATATAATCCACATTTTACCAACACCACCAGAAATACCCCTACCGCATTGTTTTGTATAAGCTTGTACGCTTGCGCATAAATTTGCCATATATTATATATTCTCTTTCTTTGAGATTAATTAAAGGGCTACACCATTTGTGTAGCCCCGTTATCAATCATCTTTTATTTTTATCTGCTTATACAGTAGCTACGCCAATTTCATTTACATACACTGGTTTTACACCAAGTGCATAATGGAAGTCCATATAAATATTCTGGCTTTCGATGGAATAGTTCATAGTGGCTTTGTCTTCTTCGCCTAACAGGTCGGTAGCCAATTGGAATGAACGTAAACGACCTACATAAACACCTCTTGTACCGTTCAAACCATCTACAGGAACTAACTTAATAGTAGTACCAAAAAGGGTTTTATCTGCCGAAGGATGAAATAGGTTTTTAAGGGCTAAAGCAACGTTGTACTCATTGTATACATCAGTACCTAAGAACATAACTGCATCAGCCTGTTCGGTGATTTTTGAAGGAGTTGCTAAAAATGCACCTTGTAATTTTTCAACTACAGTAGCACCAGAAGCGACAGTACCACCAGTTAAAGAGATGTAAGCACCTGCTTTTATCTGTTTTGCGAAACCATCGAACTTACCTAAAGTGGTAGAACCAGATTGCGCTACAGTATCACCCTGCCAAATCAATTTCTCATTTTCCTGTGCAATTTTAGCTGCACGGGCTTGCATAATCTCATTAGCGAATAATGCTTCGGTATAAGTCTGACCTTTGGTTAAATACTGAACCATCCAAGTATTCTCTAATGGTTTAGGGCAAAGGTTTTGTTCATCTTTCAAAGGATAAACAGTTATGATTGCTTGTGTGAAGTTGGCGTTACCTGTTGGGGTACGACCGCAACCTGTAGAATTTTGCAATGCTACATCTGCTGAAAGTAATTGTAATGCGTATTGTCCTTTTACGCCTAATGTTACTGAACCTGCATCTTTTAATACAGAAGCAGTTTGGTTACCAAAAACTGTATCAACCAATAATTTCTTTGAAGTTTGGTCTACGTACTGTGGTAATGCTGAAATGTTAAAACTCATTTTCTCGTTTTCTCTTTATCTCGTTGTTTTTATATCCCTGCCGGGATAGCTAAAAGGCTGTTTTATCTTACCTTTTATAGTTATTCTTTATTTCCAGATTGATGCAAGTGCATTCAATTTGTTGGCTTTATCTTCTTTAGCTTCTAATGATTTATCTACCTTAGAAAATTCTGCCGGGGTATCACTCAGTACTTCAAAAGCACCTTTGATAGCGTTAAACTGTTCGCCTAAAGCTGACATAGCTTGCGCTGATGCTTTACCTTCCAGTGCGGTTTTGATTGTGTTAATCATTGTATCCAGTTCGGTGATTTTTTGAACCAGTGTTGCAATGGCTGCTGTATTATCTGGTGCTGCGGGTGCTGTTTCGGTAACTGGTGTTGCCTGCTCTGTAGCCTCCTTTTCAGGGGTTTCAGTTGCTTCTTCTTCTGGTGAACCTTCTACTGGTGCTTCACCTTCATTTGCAACTGGTGCAGCTTCGGCAGGTGCTTTTATTACCTTATCGATTTTACCGCCTTTGGTTGAAAATTCAACACCGTTAGCCAGTGCATAAGTGTCATCGGCAGCTTCCTGCGAACCCATTGCACTTGATACGCTCACCGCTGTACCGGGCACTAATTCGCCTTGTACATCAACTAATTCGTTTGAATCAACACGCTTAACCGCTTCAAATTCAGCTTCCGCTTCCTTTGCAGAAAACAGCATTGTAATTGCTTTGGTAGCGTTCTTGATTGCTAATATTGCTTCGTTTTTATTCATTGATTTGTTATTATATTGGTAATAGGAATCCCGAAGGAATAATTCAATTACCCTTTCATCTTATTCACTTTTTCAAGTGCAGCATTAAATTCTTTGATTGCTTTTTGGAGGTCTAAATCTTCGATATCAGATTTACCATCACTTAGTTGATTTGTCGGGAACAAACCAAAAATACCTTCAACTGAAAACCCTTTGATTAGTCCTGATTTGATAGCTTGCCATACAGAAGGGTTGTTAACCTTCACGCCTACCACCCAAGAACCATCAGGTGCAGTTATACCTTTGGGGGCTGATATACCTTTAGCTTCATCAGTAATGTATGATTGGTACACATAGGAATCAGCCGGGATTATGGTATGTTCAATATTTGTATTGTTGAAAAAACCCTTTTGGGCGAATACCTGACTGATTTGTCTGATAGTATCTTTGGAGAATACAGCGTAATAATCACCACTTGCGCCAGTTCGAAAAATTGGTTTATCTGGCATCATAGCCAGACCTAAAAGTTCCTGCTTTTCATCATTAACCGCAAAGTGCTGAACCTGATTGAAGGCAATAAAGTCACTCTCAATAGCCGGGCGTTCAACAAGTGCTATAGCCGATACAAAGCTGTCTTCAACTTCATTTATTTTTAATTCTATTACGGGTAGTTTCATATACCCGGTAATAAGATTTAAGTCAGTAAAAAAATATTTTGAAGTTTTAAAACAATTTGAGAATATTGTCTTTTATTGATTTCAAATGAAAAATTTACCCTTTTTAATTGACTATAAAATAATCAAATCTTAACCTTTTTTTTAATTCATTGAAGATGTTACAAGCAAATCGACACAATTTTGCTGTAAGGTATTTGACAGCGATTGAAAAAAAACACTCAGATTATTTCACCCAAAATAATCTAAAGATTATGGACTGTGTTACAATTTCTGAAAGTCCAATATGTAGTGTTCACATCACTAACGAAACTTTACCTTTTGAAATTAAGGATGACATTGAATCAATGTTCTGGTGTTATTGAACTAAAATCATTAATTACACGTTTAACTGGCTGATTTTAGCCGATACGTACGTTTTAAGCAAATAAAAAGCCCTGAATTATCGGGGCTTTTATTGTTAAATGGTAGCATAACTATTAATTCATAGTACCACCGCTACGTTTTATTTCATCTGATATATTTTTAAGCGAAGTATAGATTTTTTTACATTCTTCTTTATATGGTTTAGAAGCATTACTTTTTTCCTTATCAACTATATCAATGTACTTTAAACAACTATCAATATATATAGATGTTCGACTTTCTGAATTCCGTTGTTCATTAAAAGCATTAGAATAACAAACTGCAATATAATAAGCTGTTTTAAAGTGTGGCTTTAAGTAATAAGATGATTTTAGTAATGCAGCACCAGTTAAATAATCCCCTTTTTTGTACCTGTTAAACCCTTCTTTATAAAATTGTTTATAATCTGATGTTTGCCAAATCAAATTGAAACTCAGCAATAATAAAAACCAAAAATTTTTCATATGTCAAGGTATTGAATCAAAATCAGGTGTTTTTGGTGGAACGTAAATTTTCCCCTTTGAACCAGAACTTTGTGAAATATCATATGTTTTTTTAACACCAATAGCATATCCAATAATCAATATACCTAATAAGACAAATAACAATCCGGGTGAAGAACTAATTAACCCACCTTTAATTCCGTGATACTGACCAGAAAATTTAAATTCACCCTTAACCCCACTGTTAATTAACTTATACCCCAACCTGATAGTTAAATACCCTAACAAAAAACAAAACATTTTCATCAGGAAAACCAACACTACAGGTATATAGAGGTCTAAGTCCATATGATTTAAATAATAAATAAATATAACTCTTAACCACTTAACAATCAAGCAACAACAAAAATTGTTAAATTGTAGACTGCCTGTCTAAATAATCAGTCCTTTGCTGTTTAGATGTAATATCTTTTTCAACTACGAACGCTCTTAAAGGTTCTTGTTTAGTCTTATCCGGGGTGTTAACCACATTAACATTTTGAACACCGTTATTGATGCCATTTTTAGCTTGCGATAAAAGTGTACTGTTAATTTGGGGTGCATTATATTGCGGTGTACCACCACCTGATGCACCGGGAACTTTAACAGCCAATATTGATTTAACCGAAAGTAAACCACTTGCTACTGCTGTTGCTGCTGCTATAGGGGCTAAAACCGGGCCTACATACGGTATACCAATTAATGATTCATAAGCTTTCTGTGCTGATAAATAAGTTGATATAGTTGCAGAAGCTACAGCTAAAGTTTTACCTGCTGCTGTTGATTTTCCGGCTATGTCAGAAGCAACGCCTAAAGCATCCGATATGGTTTGAAATGTAGCAATTTTAGCATCTTTCTCTTTTTGGGCTAATTCTATTTTAGCTGTTGTTGCTTCATCTTCTAAGTCGTGGGTATTCTTTTGATACTCTGCATCCAGTTGGGCAAGCTTATCATAGTTATACGCTGCCAAATCCCTTTCTTTCTGGTATTGAGCAGTTAAGGTTGCAAGTTTAGCATTCCTGATAGCCTGTTCCTTCTGGAATTGTGCTTCCGGAGTATCTTTTATTTTACCAACTTTAGCCCTATTCCTATCTTCAACCTGAGTTTCATTTAGTTTAGCTTCATCCTCTGCATCTGAATATTTTTCTGCACTATCTACCCTATTTAATTGAAAAGCCTGAGATTGAATAATCTTATTCTTTTCTTGTGGTGTGGCGTTCTTTAAAGCTTCTTCCGCTGCTTTGGTTATTTCCAACCTTTTTTTATCAAACTCATTTAATGTTTCTTCATCAGCCTTGATTAAATATTGTTTTATGGCATCTGAGTATTTCTTTTGAATCCTCATTTCTTCTATACCTTGCGCTTCTTTTAGCTTACTGGAATCCTGACCATATTTTGTAGCAATTGCTATTAAAGCTTTATACTTATAATCTGAGTCAGAAATTTCAATTTCCCTTTGAGATTTAAGACCACCCAAAATAACTTTAGATGCAGCGTCAATACCTGTTTTAAGCTTATCAAGTTCTGATTTCTTTAAAGCATCTGCTTTTTGTTGGGCTGCCTTTCTGATTTTATCGGCTTCATCCTGTCTTTTCTTGATAGCTGCATTTTGAAGAACTGTTATTTCAGATTCACCATCAGCCAATTTCTTTTGATAGTCATCCGCATTTTTATCCAGTAAGGAATTTTTAAGCTGTTGATTTTTTACCTCTAAATCTGTGGTATCCTTACCTAAAGCTTTAAGTTCCTTAATTACCCTTTCATTATGTTCAACAAGCTTTTGAAGTTCAACCTTCCGGGCTTCATCAGCAATTTTTTGCGATTCCTTTAATGCACCATCTTTGAAGTTATTAATGACGTTAAATCCATTTTTAACGTCATCCATAGCACTTTTAAAATCACCTTTGATAACATCAATAAGTACTTTAATAGGCATTATTACAAACTGCAATATGGCATTACCAAAACCAACAACAACTTCTTTAAGTTCATTGAAAATGCCTTTGACACCTCCTAATGAAGGGAATAATTTTTCTAATGAAGCTTTAAGGGAATCCCAATTTGAAACCAGATAAGCAATAGCTGAAATGATTAATCCTATACCAATAGCTTTTAAGGCTGCACCAAAACCAATTGCTGCTACAGTAGATGTTTCTTCCGCAACGGTCACCAATTCTTGTGAAGCTGCTTGTACTACATTTGCTTCACCTGCTGCTGCTGTCTCAGTTGTACCTGCAACTAAAGATTCATTATAGGCTATTTGGGCTGCTGCCAGTTCTGCTACTGCTGCTGTTTTTGCAGCCATAGTTTCGATGTAGGCTTGTTCGGCACCAGTCATTTCAACTGTAGCATCTAAACCTTCCGCTTTTATAGCTAAAAGGGCAGCTTCTGAATCTAAATTAAGTTGATTAACCGCTTCATTAGCTGCTGCTAACCTTTCTGATGCTACTTGCTGTTCGGTAATAGCTGCCGTTACTGTTTCGGTCGCCGCAACTTGCGCTGCTGCACCCTCAACAACCGCTGTAGATTGTCCTTTAGCCGCTGTTGCGCCTAAACCTAACACGTTGATGAATGAACGCCAACCAGAAGAAATTTCGTGAATTGAACTAATGGCGTGGGATAATGCCAAAACTCCTTGAAGCTTCAACATCACTTCTTCGGCTTTTTGACCGTGAAGACCAAACAAAGCCATAGCCCCGGCAGCACCAGTCATACCTACGGCTGCACCCTTTGCTATGTTGGCAATACCTGCTAATTTATTTGAAGGGTCATACGCTTCTATTTGATTTTTGAAATCTCTGGCAGCCAGTTTTAAACGCCCTAATTCTTTAGCACCGTCCCTAAAAGCCTGTGAGTTTCTACCCTGAACCTGTTCAATCTTTTGCAGTTCTGCGGTTAACTCCCTAATCTGTAATTTGTAGGATTTAACATTGGTTGTACCTAAATCCTGCTGACTTACATTATTTATATTTTGCTTTAATTGCTGAATTCCTGTATTAGCTTCTTCCGCATTTAAACCGACATTAATTAATATTCTTTCTTCTCCTGAATCTGGCATTTTCCTATTCTTTAGGGAGGAAATAGGCTGTTTGGGATAGATTCAGATAGGTTTAAGATAAAACCGTCCTTCCAGGAGGAAGGGCGATTTTATGAGGTGGGTGTTTAAGAGGTTGCGGGGATCCCCGCAACCTTTAGTAGTAATATTTTAAGCCGGGATTAAGATATTGTTGGCGGTAAACCTCTACAGCTTTGACTTTCCGTAATTGTACCGCTCACAACGTGATATCCATTAGTACCGTCTGAATACCATCCATCGGCAACCAATAAAGTGCCTGTACTATCTTTTACTACAGTACTGATACGAGGTGTCGGGTCACTGATTTTATAATTAATGTAAGTTGTATGACCATCGTTCGCAACCTGACAACTTAAATATTTTGTTGAACCTGTTAAATAATAATCATCATAAGTCATAGCAGATAATGAACTGGTAGTACCTGAATCGATAATGGTTGAACGGGTATCCGTCTGATACCAGTAAGTATCATTGCCGTAATAGGAACTAATGTTTCTGGTGGCATTGCCCCCGGCATAACTAAAGATTGTTGAACCACTATTCAATGTACCATCATTACTTGCAAAATCAGTTCTGCCAGTCATTGAAGTGGCATCTTTGGGGTTATCTGAAAAACCTAAATTAAATGTTGTACCAGTATAAACACATATTCCGTTTGCATTTGCTACAGTTTGACCAGAAGTTGAAGCTTCTGCTGCTGCCATACTATCGGCATCAGCCTGTGAAACAAAACTTACATATTTATTTGATGGTACTAAGTAATAACTGGCTTCCCCGGTATAACCTGATGTTGGACAATCATTCTTCGTCACAAAGGCAGCATAGGTACTATTCCAATAACCAGTAAAAATTACACCTGTATCTTTGATATAAGCGGTCTGCAATTTAATAGTTGAAGGCTGACTACTATTGCTGTATTCAACTGATAACAGTTTAAAATAATTATGACCTAATACTGAATTAAAATAAATTGGTCTGCGAAGGTCTAACTGTTGAATATCATTTTCGTTTAAGTAAGCAGAGGTTTCAATTATCCGGGTGTTACTGTCTTGCAGTTCTGATAACTGGTCACTATAATACCTATCAATTAAGTTCTTTTTTCCTGAACCATAATTTGCCAATACACCACCGTTGGAATAAAACACTTCTTTGGGCTGACCAAAAGTTAAATCTACAAATTCATAATTTGATGATAAAGTATATTCATTGGCTTCCGGGTATTGGCTAAATGTATACCCGCTAACGTGTGCTGCATCTAAAGAAGTGAAATAATAAGTTTGGGTTGAAGCACTCAGCATCATCCTCCCTATTTCATAAGACGAAGCGCAATTTTTTAAACCATTATAAAATAATACACGTGGTACTGTTGATTTTGCTTTTTTGGTATTGTTAGCATCCAATTCCCACAAAGAAGGTACATTTCGACCGTTGTAATAAGCTACGGGGGTTGAACCGAATATAAGTTCAATACTTTTATTTGTTCCGTTTGTAGAACCTGTTAACGTAATATTCCCGTAGGTGTCACCGTATTTATCTTTGTAGTACTTTGAATAAAAATCGGTATCGTCTTTAAATTTAAAACTGTATAAATTGAATATTTCTGATACAGGTGTTTGGGTAAAACTTGAATTATCTATTTTCTTTGTCCAATCCAAAGCACTATCAATTATCTTTTCAGCACTGAACATTGAATAATAATCATTGTACGGCGTGAAGATGATATTGTGTGAATCTTCGGGGTCTGGATAAACATATAAATTGAACATCTGGATGATAGATTTCAAATAATCTATCTGCTTAATCTTCTGGCTATTTTGACCAACCAAAACTGCATTATCACCAAAATTAAGTGTTATCTGTGAAGCTGTGATTGGACTACCAATTTGAATATCACCAGAATAAACAGTTACGGCAAATTCTGTGTCAGTATCCATATCAGTCAAAAATGCTACCATAGCAATTTGCCCACCTGCATTAAACTGATGTGATAATGTTTGTGTTAAAGTAAAAGGTGGATTTTGAACAGTTCCAAAACCTACTGTGAAATC
Source organism: Mucilaginibacter sp. P1_A3 (assembly GCF_056406855.1). Lineage (NCBI taxonomy): Bacteria > Pseudomonadati > Bacteroidota > Sphingobacteriia > Sphingobacteriales > Sphingobacteriaceae > Mucilaginibacter > Mucilaginibacter sp. P1_A3. The sequence goes on along the minus strand of NZ_JBFTZJ010000002.1, from coordinate 108,038 downwards.
CCTTGCATATTGTTTACTAACATCACCTATTGAAGTAAATTCAGCATTCTGGTTATCCCTATAGAGTACTTTAAAGGTTACTGTACCTTTTGCGCCTCCAAGTTGCGAAGCTATAAAGTTTACTGTTGCCGTAAAAGAACCATTAACCGCATTAATGAAAGTTATCTTATTATCATTAGCTAAAATAGGGTTGATAATAGTTTGGTTATTTGCCCCGGTTACTATCGTATCAAAGTTTAATAAATGGTTATACTCAGTTCTTTTATAGGTGTTATCATAATAAGTTTGCCCTTTACCATTATAAGAAAATGGATTTATAGTTTTTGACGTATCAAATATTACACCGGGGGATTTAGAGTAACTAAATACGTTATCATTATTCGGGGTAATGGCTTTATTAAATTCATCTATAAATTCGGTTGAACCCGTAATGGTATAACGGTAGCTTCCGGTTAAACCTGTTTGATTAAAAATAGCATTAAAGTATTCATTAACATAAAAGGCAGGTCTAAGGTTAGAGTAATCATACTTATTATCAAAAATAGTATCAGGGGTAACATTGGCACCATAATCAATTAATGGATAAACATATCCGCTACCAGTATTACCAGTAACAGTAACATTGTTTTTTTGATAAATATGTGACCAACTATTTCTGATAGTTGCCATATCATAAGTATGGTTAAATTGGGTAAAATTTAAATCTGATAACAATTTATCCTGAATCTTATTGAAGAAATCAACCATAAATCCCTTAATGCTGCACTCATAAGTTATATTACCTATTGCATCCCGATTAGCCGAAATAAAATGAAGTTTACCGACAAAAATCAAAGTACTATTTTCGTAAACCTGACAATCTATATCTTTTGTGATATTGAAATTGAAAAAGAAGGATAAGTTAACACTGTCATCTACTACCCTGTTCAGGTTTGAAAGGTTGCCAAAAACAAAAGCATTATTCTTAGAATTCTTGAAAGTAATGGTTTTAGATATGGCATCTTTCCGTTTAGAAATATCAGCTACGTCGGCAACCTGAAAGGTATTAGTTAAATCTATTCCTTCGCAATCAAGAATAGCATAGCTCCCGGTAGAACCAGTAGTAGAATCCAATAAATATATTTGAAAATTGTTATTTTGGGTCATTCCTTTTTTATAGGAAATAGCCTTTTATCTTAAATTTCTTGCCTCCGGTCGGGGTAAAATCTTTGGTTCAAAATGTTTTCGCCCATAACCTATAGATGGTTCAGCAGTTTGGTTTACTGTATCTGTCAATTGTTGCAGTTGAAGAATTAAAATCTTATCTTGTGGACGTTGGATTTTTATATACCACATAATAGCACCGTATAAAAAAATCACTGCACCAAAGTACAATGCCGCTTTATAAGCATAAACATACATTTCATAATTTAGCAAATTTTGTTCTTGACTTTCAGTTATTTTTAAAATTCGTCCGTTATCAGGGTTATTTTCAAGTTCTGACGCATTAAAAGCACGCATCAATTGACCACCACCTTTAAAATGACCTACACTATTTTCAATCGAATCTATAGCATATGAACCATCATTGCTCCCTATTGTAGGTTGTATATCGAAACTTAGATATTCTTTTGACTTCAACCTTGCCTTTAAACTATCTTTTTTTATTTCTAAGTTCGTTTTGTATTGATAAGTATTTACACTTTTATTAAAAATGTACATAGAAAAGCCCATTAAGGCAAGTCCGAACATAAAGCAGAACTTATAAAGGCTATCGGTAGGAAATGGCAAATTGAACATAGCGGTAAGGAATTGGTTTACAGTGCAATATAAATAAAAAAAGCTACCTGTTACAGTAGCCTTTATTATTTAGTTTAAATTTTGATTAGCTTCTATAAACCTTATTCAGGGAGTTAAAAACAATATCTGTAATGTTAGTGTGTTTTGCTGCTATCGGGTGTACACCATCAGGAACACCACCTGGAGCGTTACAAAAAGCAACTGTATTCATATTGTAAGGAGTAAAACCAGTATCATTACGGGTATTGATTACACCAACACCGTATAAATCTGAAATAATTTTGATAGCAGTAATATAATCTGCAAAGGCTAAACCACTTACTGCACTTACTTCTGGAATATTGCTATCACCTCTGTGAAGTGGTAACATATGAAATATTTTAGCATTTGGATATCTTGTTATCATACTCTTGTACAAGTATTTCAATGCACCGTAAAATGTTGTTTTTAAAGTATCAGCATCTGTTACTGCACCTAATGGTACTCTTAAGTAACCAAAGTCATTTGTTCCACCGAATATTAAAATTATATCAGGTGTAAAACCACTGTTTAAAGATTGCCATCTGCTATCAGTTACAAAAGGTAATTGTGGGTCTGCAGCCGGGGCTAAAGAGCCTATCCCACTACCTGATATTCCATTAACCAAAACATTTACACCGTAAGTATCTCTTAAACGTCCCCACCAGATAGTGTTACTATCCACACCTGTAATTACTCCTGCTGTACTTATGCTATCTCCAATAATGCTTATGTTCTTTCCTTTAATGTTATTTTCAAGTGAAATCCCTGCAACTGTTGTTGCTAAAGTTTGAAGTGAAGTAATAACATTAGAAGATTGCGGAATACTCAATCCACTTATCAAAACAGCATTATTTGCTACTGCTGTTCCTGCGCTGTTAAATGGTGCTACTCCATATTTTAAATTTTGTAGAGTTGCACCAGAAGCTATTAACGAAGCTGTAGTAGCGGAATAGGTTAAAACACCGTCGGCATAAAGATTTAAAACACCCGATGCAACCTGTACATTCACTCTTTTAGAAGAAGCAACTGTAGGCTGAACTGTACCGTTTATGGTAGTAAATGTATTAGCAGAAAGATTAATATTTATAACTCGCCCAAAACAAGTTGGAGTATAAATACCCATTGCACACACATTGTTAAAATTTTGGTATCCTAACACCAACCACATATTAGCGTGACCACCCAAAAAGGTTAGATTAGCTGTCGGGTCAACATCTAAAGTTACAGCATCCCAATTTTTACTGGTAACACCTGAAACACTAATATTTCCATTACTCGCAATTGAATAGCTAAACGTTGGGGTTACCGCTGACAGGTTTATAGAATTAGTTGCTACCGGGGTATTACTGGTAATTAAGGTTCTGCTATCAAGTGTCGATGTTAAACTATTTAATTGCGTGGTATGTCCAGAAGTTAATCCTGAAAGTGAAGTTATATTTAGTGTATTACCTGTTGTTTGTCCAGATAAAGAACCTATACTTATAGTATGACCTGTTACTACTGCATTGATTGATTCAACGTTAGTTTTAGTAAGGTTAGCTAAATCCGTAAAAGCCTGACCAACTACTGTTGCAGGGATTGATTTTGGTTGAGTTTCTGTTGATATATTGGCTGTTATGCCTGATAAATAATTAGTAATATCCATTGATTCCTTTTTACAGGAAATAGGCATCTTTGCATATAAATAAAAACAACTATGAAAGAGGAAGCACCTACAGAATATGAAATGTTGCTAAGTGATAAAGTTTGGACTTTAAAAGAATTAGATAGTCTTGAACTTTTGGTAAAAGAACAGAAAACAAACCTGTTTATAACCAATAGAAAACTAAAACTTTATAAACGTTCCAGAAGAAAGAATTTAAAAACTAATACCAGTATCATTTATAGTAAAAGTTAATTCCACTCTTATTAAAGAAGTTGAATACMTTTTCTGTTGAATAGGATAGTTTAGATTAGTAACAGTTATAGGATAAAACGTACCATTGCGTAACTTTATATATACTTTGGGAGACTTGATTAATTCTTTTAACCAAGCTGATTCATTATCTCTTAGAGCATCACTAATTACCTTATAAGTTGATACAGATTTTACATTGATAATATCAGATTCGGTATTGTATACACCACTAACATTATCTGAATAAACCCCGGAGGTAAATGCAAAAGGATTTTTAGTTAAACTGGTTTTGGTAACATCAATGGCTTCACGTGGGTTAAACATCATTAAACTATCATAGCCCCCTAACTGATTAGCAAACATAATCTGTACAGGTACATTTGCACACCCGGTATCTTTCAATATATAAGTTCTTAAAATACTTTTGGAGTTGCCTGATGTATCAGTTAAGCCTACAGTGAAATAATTGGTTGAATTGATGGAATAATTTGAGCCAAAAGGAGTATCAAACATATCGCCAAATTCATTATCGGCTAAGTTAACACCGTAATAAGCATCAATAACCGAAGGGCTTATATCTGCTCTGGTTGCTCCTGATGTATGACCTGATAAACTGTAATTATGATTACCTAATAAGATATTATTTACCCCGTAAAACTTAAAATTCAAATTACCGGCTATTCCATCATTCAAAAAGCTTAAATACTCTGTTGAAGTACGGTAAATATTGCTGATTTGTGGCTTATTGGTTAAAAAGTTGGTAGTTGAAACAGTAGCAGTAACCACAAAGTTCTTATAGTCGTACTGGCTAAAGCTTACTTTATCAATTAGAGCATTGAAGCAATAAAATAAACCTGATGTAGTAGTAACACCATCAACAATACCAGAAGTGGTATAAAGCTTTTCAGTTACTTTCACTTTGTAAGCCTGTTGGATTTTTGGTGAAGCTTCTAAAATGTTAGCAGAAGGTACAAGTTGAGAATCAACCACGTTTGAAAGTATCCCGGAAAGGTCGGTAAAGCTACTGGTAAGGTTAGCCGGGGTAGTATAAAGCCTTAAATTGGCGATAACGCTGTTATCATCGGCTTGTACCTGCACCTGAAAAAACTGTATAGCGGTATTATCAGATGATACCTGAAATATAATCGGATTATTTACCGGGGTGTACTTTTGTGGGGTCTTATTGAATGTAATCATCTATCCTTTTAGGATAGGAAATAGGCAGATGAAGCTTTAAATAAGGGAAGGCAAACACGACTTCACCTCCCCAACCATTTTATTATTCTAATACAATATGAGGGTTATTAATTGATAAGTAATAAAATATTTTCAAACTGTATCAAAAGTGTGAAGTTGAAGAATATTTTTAAAATTTCTACTAATCCTGTATAGCTGCTAACTTTGAAAATGCGTAGGGTTCCAGCAATGACCGAACATTAATCCAGTTCTTTCGTATTTTTGTAATATGAGCCATTGCTTCCGAATCAAAACTGGAAAGAAATGTGGAAGCGTCCAAACCTTGAAAAGAGATTTCGTCAAAGGCCCTTTCAACCTCGAATGATACATAAACAGCCATATCACCTATTCCCTTAGCATATTCGTCCCCTTTTGATTGATATAAAGTTGCTAATAATGACAGAAAGATATTTTGCCGAAAACCACTTGGAGGGTGAGATAAAGATTCTAATGTAGCAAAGTCAATCTTTTCCATTCCAAATAACCTAAAAAAAGAATAAATAGAAAAAATGTACAAGGATAAACTTGATTCAAAATCTTTATAAAATTGCTTAAATTCATTCGGAATAAAAGTGCGTTTTTCAATTTGCATTTCAATTTCTCGGATACCTATATTAATACCAAAACAATCAGCATCCATCTCTAAGGTCTGAGATATCAATGAATGTAATTTGGATGTTTCCTCAAATTCAAAATAAAAAGAGCTTTCATTAATAGTCCTAATAAAATCTAAATGTCCCATTACAATGTGTCCGTATTCGTGCATCATAATAAATTTCAATGCGTTCATAGTCATTAGGCTACTTAAAGATGACCGGGTTGAGTCTTTCGGGAACTTGGCTTGATTATCTGCTGATGCCAAATAATAAATGTCTAAATTTGTGATTTGTGCATTTAGGATTTTATCCGTATCTACTGTTTCAAGTGAAGGGTTTCCCCATTGAGTTAATACATTTGGATTTGATAACATCCTAAGAAATAATTGATTTATCAAAACCACAGTTCCAGAATTTAATCCGATAAAATACTTATCGTTATACTTTGTCACAACGGCATTAAGCGAAGAATTATTAATAAAATTTATGTATGGTTCTGGTAATTTAGAATTACCGTTCCTTAGCCAATTGATACTTCTATTACCCAATTCTAAAACTGCTTCGAGAAAATTACTACCATTATTAATCAAACTTGAATGTTCTTTCAACAAACCTCCTTTATTCAAAAATATATAATCAAATTCTTCACTCAAATTATCCATCTTTTGTTTTTAAATTGATTCTAATATAATAAAAATAGCAATTGCTTTTTATCATCTACCCTATCCCCGTACTTATTATAGATTTCAGTCTTTAACTTCTGAATAACAAAACCTTTTGCTTTAGCAATTAAATCTTTTTTTAGCTGTTCCTTTTCTTCATCCCACTTGATAGCCGGGTGTGGCTTTATACCTTTATTGAATACAGTATTTACCATCATCCAAGCTAATTGTACTTGTTTCTTTTCTTCTGTTACTTCTTTGAAAGGTGAAGCATCACCATAATATTTAGGGTTATCAACCATCCTGATATTCTTTTCCTGAATCCAAGTTAAAAACACCTGCATAGGAGGTTTAAGCGTACCGTATGAATAAGGGGTTTGGTATAATTTTTCCTTAGTACCATTAACCCCCCTATACTGGTAAAGCAGATGTTGCGAACCTTTGATATGTACTTCGTCACCGGCTGATTCTAAAGTTAAATTTTCAATCTTGCCGGAGTTAACGAAGTTGGGGATGCTCTGAATATTCTCTTTCACCCTTTGAATAAAATCAGCACAGGCTTGTTCTGCTGCCGATAGTGCAGAGGTAAATTCTGTTTTTGAAACTCCAAGACCATCGAGGGCTGCAGCGTTTGCTTGTGATAATGATTTAGCCATTTACAAAGGTTTAGGAACTGATTTTACCATTACGGTTTTCTTCTAATGTCACCTGTTCTTTTAACAGGGTCGCCACCGTTAATACGGTACACACATTATCTTCTAATACCTGCCAAAAAGTTTGCCCGGTAAACTCTGATACAGATTTGGCTATCATCCAATAATTCCACCTTTGGTTAAACTCTGCTTCGATGCTTTGCGACTCTTGAAGTATTGGGTCACCACTAACGGAATCGCCTTCCAGAACATCAGATGCTTGTTTAACAGTGAAGAACGCTCCAAACGTCGAATATACCTTTCGGTGTTCTTCTTGACAGTAAAAAAACCATTGATGACCTCTGGCATAGATAGGTTTAAAATGGATTCCGGGTTATGCTTTTCATCTTTAGCGAACAGCGATAGCATTACTGGCAGGTTGCCTATAGCTGATGACAGTATCCCCTCTTCGGTAAAGTCTAAGGATAGCTTTTGAAAGGTTATAAAGTTATCATAGCTAAGTTCTGAAAACCCCTTGTAAGCAATTTTAGGCTTACCAGTTTGCGGTACGCTACCAATGAAGCTTAGTTTCTCTATTAGTTGGTTAACCTCCAACATTGACAGAGCTTCTATATCATCCACCGGGGTATCAGTTAACAGGCTGATGATTTTAACGCTTAAATCCAAATCTGATAAATGCTTTATGGTATAAATATCATCATCCATTAATTCACCGTTATCGGAAGCATTAAGCACCGGGCTAAGCTTTATGTAATCTCTAAGCTTTAACTGTTCCCAACTTGAAGGCAATTTATTTAGTAGTTCTTTGTAGTTCATTTTGTTATTATTTTAAGCGGTGTATAGCTTCCAATTGCTGCTATAAATAGCTTCTTTAAGGTAATGGTTCGCCATACATAATGACATTATGGTATCATCGTGAAAACCGCTTTGTGCTTCATATTTGATATGTCCAGATGGTTGTATTTTATATTCAAACACCATCATTTCATTAGCAGTAACATCATTCACTTTGACCTTGCCCATTTCTAAATCTTTTACCAGTTCCATAACGATTTGCGGTTTACTGGTACTGGTGAATTTAAACCCGGTAATGTTGGTACAAGTGGTTGATAACTGTTCATATACGGCATCCCCTACGCCTGTACTATCCACCGCTTTTAAGCAGTATACAGGCAGTTTCTTTATCTTTTCAATAGTGAGCGACCACGGCAATTTAAACCGCTCAAACAGGCTAATTTGACCGTCTTCATCCAACCCGGTAAACACCGTAAAGTTATTGTGTTTACCCAAGTCAATACCGATTACTTTAGTCTCTTTCTGGCTTAATTCGGTAACAGTGTTATTCTTGATATTGTCAACACCAAACGGATTTGCTGTATTCTCCCCCGGCTCTGCTAAGTACTCCTGCCTGAATGCTGAATCAGGTAATTCTAATGCTGCTGCATCAATTTCACTGGCTGCTATATGCGGATTATCGTAACTGGTAAAATGGAATGATTCATAACCGTCTTCCTTATTCAGTCCCTTATTGTACAGTGAAAAAAAGTAATTTTTACCACGTGGCGTGCTGATGAATAAAGCGTTACCCTTATAATCAGTTAAGGTTGGTCTGATGCTATTTAACCAAGCTGATTCTAAATCTGGTATGAAGGCAGCTTCATCAATGATTACGGTTGAAAATTTTCTACCCCTGAATGAATCAAGCCTTTCGCCTGTCATAAATGATAGCGTACCATTTGTGATAAGGGTAATAACTAAATCTGTTTTATTGGCAGCCTTAATCAGCTTAACGGGAATCAGTTTAAGAATATCCTGAAAGAATATCTTACTTAATTGGTACGTTGGTGTAACGTAGGCTATGTGTTTACCGTTGACTATTCCAAGAATTGAAATAATCTGGCTTATCAGAGACTTACCCCATCTTCGCCCACACAGTAAAACCTTAAATCTGGCACTGCTATTTAATACTTGTTGTTGCCCCGGATGTGGTTTAGGTAAAGTTAAATTAATGTCCAAAAACTCTTTTTGTCCCTTATTTTTTATCCCTTTTCATAAATTAATTGCAATACGCTTTGCTAAAGCACTTTTACATTACATACTATATGTTAGGTGATAAGGTTATTGGGGGTTTAACCTTCATTATTATTATCCCCGGAAGGGTCGCTATGAGCATCAACAAAATTGATGTTAACGTTGTACTTCACTTCGCCTGAATGTTCAACCGTACCGTCACTTTCAACTTTAGACGGCAGTACATAGCGGGCTATTGCAGATAAGATTTGCCATTGCTTATGCTCTGGCATCATAGCCAAATCAGCTTCAAGTTCTTCAACTTTATTAGCCAGTACAAGTTGTATTTTTTGTTTGATTTCCTCAGTGGTCTTATTCTTAACTCCCGGTACACGTCCCCCGGTTTTTGCTCTCCCCTTTTCAAATGGCATATTCTTTTCTTTATCTATTTATGAATAGGTAATAAGATATATGTGCGAGAAAAAAGAGAGAGGTTGATTAGTTTTTAGTGGAATTTCAGTCAGATTTAATTGATTTCAAATCGGTTTTCACTACCTTTTTATTGGAATTTTATTAATTAATTATTCTTATATATTTACTTTAACATTTTGAAGGCTTTACCGACCGCTTGATTTAGGATTCTTTTTACCTAAGGTTATTAAAATGACAATAATTCCAATTAAGATAAAATCATATAAACATTTAATCTCTATAATTGACCTTTCAGGTTTAACTACTTTAAAAACTGAATGTGAAGAAATAAAACAAGAACACAACCATAATTTAAATAATCCACCACCAGAAACATTTAATTACATAATAAAGGTTTATTCACTTCCAGAATACTTTTCTATACAAGTGGAAAACGCAAATAACATTTGGTATTTCATTAAAAAATAAACTTCATCATTTAGGGGCATTCTTTAAAAGTCTGGACTATTTATCTGAAAGAGATAAATGGCAAAGCTTACGAAACAAGAAATTAAACAACACAATATAGCTGTAGAATTATTAAAGAAGGATGTTCTAACTTATGAAGAAAAGGTATTAGTTTATGAGAACTATAACGAAAGTGCGGTTTCCGTTAACAGTGAAGCAGGTGCATTTTTTACACCCCACGACTTAGCCAACGACTTTAGCCTTAACATTTACAGCAAGGCTAAAACCATAGATTTATGTGCAGGAATAGGAATGTTAGCCTTTGCAGCGTACCACTACCGGGACTGTACTGATATTACCTGTGTGGAATTGAATCCTATATATTATGAAATAGGTAAAAAGCTGTTACCAGAAGCTAAATGGTTTAACCAAAGCATCTTTGATTATAAAGATTTTGGGCATTTCGACCAAGCTATATCAAACCCACCATTCGGTAAAATAAAGACAGGTATTGATAAAGTTATACAGGATGAACTTAATTATAAGGGTGCTGAATTTGATTTGATTACAATTGAAATAGCTTCAAAGATTGCCGATTTCGGATGCTTCATCTTACCTCAAAGTTCAACCCCATTTAAGTATTCTGGTACTGAATTCTTTATGGATTTGCGAGAACAGAACAAGGGTTACAACCCACACGGTTTATCTGTACCATCAAAGGTTCAAAAATTCATTAAGGAAACTGGTTTAGATTATCAGTTTAATTTAGGTATTGATACCAGTGTTTACCGGGATGACTGGAAAGGTGTTAGTTCTGTTTGTGAGATAGTTGATTTTTATTTCAAACCTGAATAATAATAAAAAGTCCCCGGTAGTTTAAGACCGGGGGCGTAATGTTCATTACTAACTCTCACAAAGTAAAAGAACATTAAGTAATAATATCTATTTAGAATATGTAAAAAACCCTGCAACGTATTACGATGCAAGGGGTATTATATATTTAAAGCGAGAGTTATTCTTAGGTAAAAAAAAGGCAAGGGGGAACTGGTTTAGGAACTGATTCACCCCCATTGTTTTACATACAATGCTTCCAAATATGAATTTTATTCATTTAGATATAAAATTTTTAGAGCAAAAACATAAAAATTGTAAAAAAAGTGTGCAAATTGTGTAAAATGTGTGAAACTTAATAGTTTACTATTTCAAAGTCAATGATATGGAATTGGGAACTGTTCACCGCCCGGTGGAAATGTTCCGGGGTGTGGATTAGGGAAAAGAAGTATCATTAATAGCATAATCGCTATCAATGTAGCATATGCGGTAAACGCTATCCAAAATATTTTACTTTCTTCTTCCTCCATAATATAAAGTTAAAAAAATGTAATTAAATAATAAAGCCTCCTAACACTCGCTGCTCGGAGGCTTAACCTAAACCTTATCACAATTCGGGCGAGATGCCCGGAATGAATTGTAAATATACTACGTTTATTCGGCTTTATTGGCTTTCCCTTTGGTAATAACTGTAGATAATCGTTAACAACTCCCCGCAAGGGCAAGACCAACACCAAGTACGCTCCGGGGTGATAATCCGGGCTAATTCTTTAATGGTATCTATATCGGCACCAGAGGCTACAACTTCTTTGTACTGCATCCACTGATTAAGTATCGGCAACACCGTTTCAATTTTTGTTAGTATATCTGCTTTAGTCATTTTCGTAATCCTTTATTTTATTTTTAAGTTTTAGCAGTTGCAAACACTTTTCGTAATCTTCTTTTTGCTCTAAAAAGCTTATCAACTGTGTTATGTAATTGATGAAGATTTTGCAATCCCCCGTTTCCCCGATTTGTTCCAAATAACCTGCATAAATGTTATTTATTGCGATTTCGGCACTATCGTATTTCGTTATTATTAATGCCGTTTCCTGATTCATTTTGTTGAATAAGTAGGTATAAACTTTATCAGTCATCAGAGATTGAATCCTTTAATCTTTTTAAGCAAAACTCTGCGCTGCGCTATGTACTGCTGCTCTGAGAATTTTAACTTTTTTATCTTATCCTGTCGGTTCAGGTCATCATCAAACATTACGTCAAACAGTTTATTTTCCTGCATAGTAAGCTTTGCCTTTATTTGTTCCAGAGCGGTTAAGCCTTTGTTTAAATCCATATTTTTAATCTTGTTGAGGATATAATCCCGGTATTCCTTATAGGCGTTTGTGGGCTTTCTTTTGTAAAATTTCTCCCCGTTCCAGAGAGCGGTCACAAATTCTATTTCATCAGCGGTTAAGCGTTTTTGTATTTCTTGCCACCTGTCGGGGCTGTAGTCCCGGTCACCGTAAAATTCGCCGTCTGAAATTGGTATACCCCGGTAATCGGTATTTTCGCCTGATTCGTTGTAAGTATCGGTTGGGCTTACATAGTCATCTGAAAAGTAATTGCTACCGAATACCAGTTTGGTACCAAATGAATTATTCGGACTATTGGGGTTGCTTTTCTTGTGCATAAACTGATACTTAGCGATAACCACCGCTAACGCTTCTACGCTGTTGGGATTGCGGTTAAACCGTTCAACCAATTTTTCCGGGGGATACTTTGATAACTCCAACCATACCTGTAATTCTACTTCTTCGGCTATTTTCGTGTACCTGCTGATGTGCAGCTTACCTTTGTAATACCCGTCTATCCTTACTTTTAATCTTCCCGTGTTGTAGTAGTCTGTTATGATTTTATTTGCTTGTTGTTTGATATCCATCCCGGTTATTTTATTCTTACAGGCAGGCTTTCAAACCACCTGTAAAACGCTACAGCTAAGAAAGATGCAGCTAATGGCACTACGACCAGTTGAATAGTAAAAGCCCCTAAAAAGGCTTGTATTACTATATAAATTACCCCAAGCCACCACCCAAGGCAGAGCGGACAATTAAAGGGTTTTGCGTCCAGGCGAAGCCTGTTTAAAATCCAGAGGTAGGGCGGATTGATTAACAAACCGTTTACCGCCAAGGCTATGAAAATTGCTGTCAAAATCATTAAACCACTTTCTTTAATCTCTGGTAGCCAATCTCCTTTATAGAACTGGCATCAGTTATTGGCAGGTGAATCATTGGTTTCCACATATTGCCATTATCTTCTTCAAATGTCTTATTGCACCAAACATCTTTAATTTCGTAACTGCTTATAGGCAACTTACTGAGGTTATAAACCAAAGTTTTGTCCATATACACATTAAAGTAAAACATTGGTAGGTTGCCGTTATTTTTAGACAACTCTTTAAGCTTTTCATACTTCAATACCTCTAAGAATCCGGTATCAAAAGCATCGTGGTAGGTGTGTCTGATTTTGATTTCTCCAAGGAATGCACCCGAAGCCGTAACACCGCTAACATCCCAAGATGCTTTTTCTGCCAAGGGTGAATAATCCCAATTTTGGTTAGGGTAAAGTTGTTGTATATAGCCTCTACCCCTTAATTCTGTTTTGTCGTAATCAGTTAATAATTCCATCATACTAACCCCTTTATTTCTTCGCTCAATAAGGTAATCCCTGTCATTAGGGTGTACAGTTCCGGTTCAATGGATTGTACTGTCATTTCTTTTTTATTCACCATATACGCCCCAGTTGGGGTCTGAATAAACAGGTGGTTTTTGATTTCAATTAGGCTCATAATATTTGCTTCTTTATTATAAATACTACAGTAAAATTTTAGACGCCCCGTTTTATTCATTTTTCTGAAAATAAATTTTTGACATAAAAAATCCCATAGCGGTGGCTACAGGTCATAGTGGTTTTAAATGATTACTCACTTATTTACATTTCGATACTCAATGATTTTTTTAACTTAACAATAACAAATACAGATGATATATTGCATTACCAATTATAACCAATTATGCCAATACCTTGCTTTGAATGTCATTCGCTAAACGTTGTACGTATCCCTAAATATGAATCTATAAGCGATACCTATTTGCTATATCACAGATATATCTGTACAGGATGTTTAGATGTTTTCTACTGGTATAATTCAAATTTCTTGAAACCTACTAAATCTAAAACCGTTCAGTTAATCAGAAACACACTTTAAAATAGGTCAAAGGATTTATTGAAAGATTTATCAACCCCGGATGGGCATTAAGAACGTCCTGTTCTAACAGGTATATTTAATTGAACCATCAAAGCATCAATATCTGTCTTTAGGCGGTACTTCGCCGTGACGGAATAATAATTTCCATAGGTAATAAGATTACTCATCACGGGTACGTAATGCAGGAGAAAAAGGACTTTTAAGTCCTTCGCCGAAATTTGAAATTTTTTCAATATTTCGGCTTGTGAGTAGTACAATTCCCGCTCAAACATTTATCTGACTATTAGGTTATAATAAGTAGTATCCACCTTTGAAAATGGGCTAACAGGCGGCATCTTCAATATTACTTCGCCTCCTTTAGTACAAGCCCTTACTGTTATTGATACGAGTACAATAATAGTAGGGTTAATATAGTTTTCATATTTAATTTTTTCTTTTTTCCTGCTTTTGTCAATCAGATAAAACTGGTAAAGCACGTATAGCATCACACTTATCAGAGCGACGAACACCGTACTATCCTGCCAATTATCAAACCAAATCTTATCTGGCATCCTATTTAAAGTTTATCAACTTTTGTTCAATGGCGAATCCACGTGACACTAAGGGTATAAAAACGGTCGGTACCAACATCAGAAAGTACCGAAAGTTGCAGAACCTAAGTCAACAAGATTTAGCCAATCTTCTTGATACCGACTTATCCCAAGTGAACAGGATAGAGTTAGGCAAAATCAATACTACCGTATCAATGCTATACGCTATCGCCGAAATCCTAAAGGTAGAAACCTACAAGTTTTTTATAATTGAATAAACCCCGGCACTTTACACCGGGGGTTGGTGGTGAATTAAATACCGTATTCTACTGTAAGGTTTAAATTTGCTTTTCTATCCGCCTTCTGATTGCGCTCACCGCAAAAATCAATAATTGATGATATCAGGTTGGATGATTCTGCTTCAAAGTAGACTGGTTCAGTTTCAACTTCCAAAATAAACGTAATCAGTTTGCGGGATGATTTTTTTATTTGAATGTTAAATTGCCCATCAACCAGTAAGAAAAAGGACATATCATCTACATCGTAACCCTCTGTTGTTAGGTACGCTGCTAAGGATTGTAGTTCTGCTTCCATCATTAAATTATTTTTCTCTTGCGCTGTCAATGTACCTTCTTCTAAAGCAGATTCATTTAATTGTACTTGTGTGTTCATAGTATTGTTTCTATTTTATTTTTTGTCCCTTATTATGTCCGGTTGTTTCACCAAGGGGTTAATTATACTTCAATATCATCTGCCATAATCTGTAGATATATGGCGTATTCCGGGTAAGCCTGATTTGAAAAGCTTATGTAGTTGGCTACCTCTGATAAGCACTTGAATTTGTGCGCTTCACCTCTGAAACTTTCTTCCGGGATACTGCAATACAGCTTATATAAGCTATGCTCTTCATCATATTTTAACCATAGGGTTGTTTGCGCTCCCTGATGCGTGATTACTAAACCGCAATGGCAATCACATTGCCAAACGGCATCCATATAATCAATCTCGTTGAATACCTCTAACAGGTGGCTTAATTCCTGATTTACCGTTTCATTTACCGCTGTTGAATGTTTACTCATATTGAATCCTCCTTTATTATAAATACACTGTTCCTTTTTTTAATGCCCCGAATAGTAAAACTAAATTTAGATTTAACTTATCCCCTTTAAATGCGAAATGCGAAACCTAAGCTTCGCATTTTTAATCAACCTTGCGTTGATTTTGACTATTTATCACCCTCACTTATCGCCAATTTTCTTCCGGTTTTGCACCTGATTTTTTCTAAAACAAATATCGGGTTTTCAACCCAAAACATCAAATATTTTTACACTTAACTATCTGGAAATAAGCAAAATGAACTGTAGTAAATCTGAATTTAGTTTTACTCCCAAATGGACATTTTTTATAGCTAAATGGAGGTAAGAAGTTCAGACGGTCTAAAAAATTAGAGTGAACTTCTTAGTTGTCCATTCAGTAGGTTAAAACCTTAAAATTAACTTATAAGCAATCTAAAGTTGAATTTCAGGCTGCCAGTTCGGCATCTAAAACGCTTGAAAGTGTCACCGTATGGGTTGAAGCATCAATATCAAATGTTAAAATCCACGTTTCGGTTGTAAAGGTGTCGCTGCCCTGATGACCTTCCGCAACCAATTGTGATAACCTGCGCTCCATTGCAAATCGCTCCATAAAGCCCATAAGTTGGGTAGCCCTCTTATATCTGGTACTGTTCACCATCAGAAAATCTTCCATCGGTTGAACATCTGTATTTAGTACCGACCCCGCTTTTCGGGGTTTAGGTTTTACAATTTCAGCCTTTGCAGCGGTTTGTGCTTTAAGCCCTACTAAAAACTGTTTAGCCCTATCAACTGGTTTAGCCTCTGGTCTTAGTTCTTGCGCTGCTTCTGGCTGCTTTGGTTTTAAAGCCTCCGGGATTTCCGGGGTTGAATCCATAACAGGCAAAGCAATGCTGTTAGCTATTAAAGCTGCTTCCAATATCTTAATATAAGCATCTTTATCATCAGGCTGTACATCTAAACTCTGTTCAGTTGTTGGTTGAACCATTACGGGCTGCCAGTCGTTTGAGCGTTTAACCCAAGCGGTTGTTTCGGCGTTACGGCAAGCTGAATCATCCGCAACATAACGCTGTACCCACAACGGGCAATCTGATGTGTTCAGATAAAAGAAGTGCTTATTAACGGTAGCTTCATTCAAGTAATTGAACGGTTTTACCATTGAATAGTGTTCTGACTTTGCGCCTCTGATGCTTTTACTTGACAGTTTGATAACGGATGCTTCAACCAGAGTTTTCTTGATGAAGGATAGGTCATTACGGGTCAACGACAAGAACCATCGGTGATTATTAAGGTCAAGATTGTAACCTGACTTATTGTTGTAGTAGTTGCACTGGTGAATTATGTACCGTACTTTATCTAATTTATCTTCTGAGTAAGCAGGGAATAATCCTGATAGGTCTAATGATTTTGGGGTGTTGAAAATTACAGGTTGTGTAATGTCATTTTTGAAATTTGATTGCATTGTGTTATTAATATACCTTCCAAACCTTTAATACCGAGTACCAGTCGGTATAGGCAGATGTACCCCAAGGTTTGGTACGAGATACACCTGCACAATAAACAATGAATTGCTTTTTTCTTATAAATACATCAGTTTTTGATAGAAGTCTAATGGAAAAGCAAAAAGTTAAAATAAATACTTTCAACTCCCAATAAAGTAAATATAGTGCAGTACTTGCAGAAGTCAAGCGAACGGGGCAACTAAATTTGAGAATGACCTCCGGGTATGTAAAAGCCGTGGGCGTTGAAGATTTCTATCAGCCCCGGCAGTATGTACGCCGATATATACGAGTATATATACTTCAATTTGTACGGCAGTATGTACGAATTTATGTACTTCAATATGTACGGGTATATGTACGCCGATATGTACGGCAGTATGTACGCAATAGAGTATATAGAGTTATAAAGAGAAATAAAGAGTTATATAGAAATATAAAGAGATTTAAAGAATTCAAAGAGTATCAAAGAATTGAAAATTGAAATCTAAAAGCACATAGGTTACTGTTTGATAAAATTCTCCAAACAATATCCCAAGGATGACTACCCCTGCGGGGTGTTGAAGGTATCCTTTCAGGTTTTAGTTTTCAACTTGCAAAGCAATATCCTTTTTGATTAGAAATCCCCCGGAGGGCAAAGAGGTACAAATCTTCAACCTGCTTATGTAGAAATCCTTCAATTGGTTTAGGCACGAAAGTGCATTTTAGGTAAGAGCGTAGCCAGTTTTGAAAATTTTTCAAAGTTGAAAATGATAAATGAAATAACTTTCAACCTGCGAAGCAGTCTCTTTTAACTGTTTTACCTGTACCCGAAGGATTATATCTCAATTGGAACAAGGCTTTCAGGGTTCAGACCTATGCCGGGGACGGCATTTTCAATAGGTTTAAGGGCGAAATCTCTGGTATAATTTATTATACGCAGGCTAAAACCTATTTTAAAGCCTATTAATGCATTAAATGCTTTCAACAATACACATATCAAAAACTTTAGAATTATTGAATACATAAGAGATATTAAAGCCTAAATGAGGTTTAAAAGCTATAAAACCTAAAAGTAAATTTAGTTTTACGTTTTACTTCAATCTTCTTAGTAAATACCTTTTCAATCGGGTTAAGCCATTGCCCGGAGGGCATTTTAAATAAGGGGGATTTAGTAAATATTTCCATCCGTTTTCAACCGACAATCCTTGTTTTTTTTCGATAAAATAGCGATATTTATAGGTAAAATATGATTAATATGGATTCAACGCCGATAACTATAAATAGCAGTGACCGGGATACGATACGAAAACTTTTCCAGAGGAAACAACCTCTGGAAATTGCATCTGTCAACCTAACCGATAAAGTTGAAAGGGATAGGTTTCTTCAAGATTACCGGGAACACGAAGTAAAACAACAACGGGTTGCCGATGCAACAAAAGGGTTTAACCCGGATGTTCACGTTATAGTCTCCAAGGAACAATTGGATATCACCAACCAGATTAAAGGTTTGGCGGGTATGGCATCAACGTTGCAGGACATAAAAAATGTACAGAGCGATATGGCTACCAAGGTAACCGAAATTCACGCTGTACAAACTGGCAAACTATATAAACCTAAGAAAACTTTAAACAGCAAGGAAAGAAAAGAAAAGGAAGAAGCTGAATTTCAAGAAGAAAGAAGACAAATACATTTAAGTTGGTTAAATAAATAAGGGGCGGATAGACCCTTTAAATTAATCGAAAATAAATGAATCCTGAACATCCATATTTAATTCTAATTGCTTTAAGTACTTTTCAGTTGTAGCAAACTTTTCGTGTCTGCATTGGGTTTGTACATATCGCAAAACATCTGTTTTAGACTTGTCTTGATAGTTGGCGTTAACAAAATCTGTAACCCCGGAATGTTTAAAACTATAAGGTGTCAAACCCTCTTTTTGAAAAAGATGGGGATGTTTTATTTTCAAAACATCGAACCCAATATTAAACTTCCGTTTCCAATTGCTCAATAAAGGGAAATTTGAAGGTTTCATTTTTTTGCCAACCACATAAAAATCTGGTTGGTGTGGAAATGCGTTTAAATAAGTTTGAATAGCTTCTTTTAACTGTGGGGTCATTATCACCCATCTTATTAAGCCATCTTTTTGTCCTTTGGCGTTTTCAGGTCGAACTGCAATTCTCCGGGTATCCAAATTGAAATCTGCAACCTGTAACCGTAAAGTTTCGGTACTACGGATGTAAGCATAATACGTTATCCGCAACATCATAGCAATACACTTATCCTTTTTATCAAAGTAATCAAATATAATATCCCTCTCTTCTTTCGTGAAAATCGAAAACCGTTCTGTAGCCTCTTTCGGTTTGGATTGAGTTTTGGCAACCGGGTTATCCTCCAACCGCTCCTGCTCAACCATAATTTTGAAGAACCCAAATAACAGCACACGTTTATCATTGTAGGTATTATTACCCCATTTTATTTTAGGGTCTGGATTGAGGTAATAAAAATTCATAAAATCCAAAAGGTGAATTTTTGTTATTAACCTAATGTCTTTATCAAGACCTTTACTGACTACATACTTTCTGAACTGATTTTTGAAAAAGTGACTTCTACCCTTTGCCGTTTCAACCTGATTTGGTTTTGGATTATCATAACCCAATAATTTGAAATAAAAATTCACACATTCATCATAAGTATATTTTTTAGCTTCCTTAATCTCAGCTTCAATAATTGCTTTTACAGTTTCAGGTCTTTTCTTATCAATTCCATCTTTTAAATCTGCTTCAACATAGCGTAAAAGCTTATGGGCAACTTTATCCCTTTCCTTTAAATCCTCAATCTTATTTAAGGGTTTGGAGAGGTTGTAAGCTTTCCCATATTCCTTTAAGGGCGCAAAATCATCATCACCCGGATATTTAATACTGTACCTGATGCACCATTTTTTATTAACTTTGTCTTTATAGATGTACGGGGGTTTGAAGTCAAACATTCTCATTTTTATAATTTTTAAAGATATCAAAATCCTATGAAAAAAATCCCTTTTAAATCCCTTTATAGCTTGAAAGGGCTTAAAACGCCATAAAACTAATGATGATACCTGTTGTTTCAAAATTACCGCAAACCGGCACAACCATATTCACCGTTATGTCTGCCCTGGCCAATGAGGTTGGTGCCATAAATCTGTCGCAAGGATTTCCTGATTATGATTGCTCACCTGCGCTGATTGAGCTGGTTAACCAGGCCATGAAAAACGGCCACAATCAGTATGCTCCAATGGCCGGTGTAATGAGCCTGCGCGAAAAAATAGCCGAAAAAACAGAAAAACTTTATGGAGCTATTTACAACCCAGAAACCGAGATAACCATAACTGCCGGCGGAACGCAGGCTATTTTCACAGCAATAAGTGCTGTAATACATCCAAATGATGAGGTTATTATATTTGAACCCGCATTTGATTGCTACGCCCCTGCTATTAAACTGATGGGCGGTGTAGTAAAATCACTGGCGCTTGAGCCGCCCAATTACCGCATTGCCTGGGATATGGTAAAAAGGCTGATCAACCAAAAAACAAAAATGATCATCCTTAATTCGCCGCAAAACCCAACGGCAACCATTTTACACAAGGAGGACATTGATGAGCTAAGCGCTTTAGTTAAAAATCAAGATATTTTAATATTAAGCGATGAGGTATACGAACACCTGATATATGACGGGCAAACTCATCACAGTATGGCGCGTTATCCCGAATTGCAACAACGCAGTTTTATAGTAGCATCATTTGGTAAGCCGTTTCATGCTACCGGGTGGAAAGTAGGCTACTGCATGGCCCCTGCTTTCCTGATGCAGGAGTTTAGAAAAATTCACCAATTTTTGGTATTTGCCGTAAATACGCCTATACAATATGCTATTGCCGAGCATTTAAAAAATGAAGAAACTTATTTAGGCCTGCCCGGGTTTTTTCAACAAAAAAGAGACTATTTCCGCGATGGGTTGAAACAAACCCGTTTTGAGCTTTTACCATGCTACGGATCATACTTTCAATCAGTACGTTACAGCAACATTACCGATGAAAAAGATGCCGATTTTGTATTGCGTTTAACTAAAGAATTTGGGGTTGCATCCATACCTGTTTCAGCCTTTTATACTAAAGGTATCGACCATCATGTTTTAAGGTTTTGTTTCGCTAAAAGGCAAGAAACTTTGGATAAAGCCGTTGATAGGTTAATGAAAGTTTAATTTTAGAATAGTTGAACCTTTAACGATAGTTTGTTGTTTCAGCTAATAACTTTAAACAAATTTAATATCATGGACATTATATAGTCCACAAATTTATAACATCCATGGACCATTGATTATGGTCTGTCGACTTAAAAACGCTTATGGATAATCTTAAAATAACTGTTTTTCAAGGGTACCTTTTTTGGGAAAATACAGACAAAAATTTACAGAATATTTCTCTGCGATTATCTGGCGGTATTCGCGAAAAAACGGACCTTATCATCCTGCCCGAAATGTTCAGCACCGGGTTTACCATGGATGCCGAACGACTTGCCGAACCCATGGATGGCAAAACTACAAAATGGATGCACAAGATTGCACAGCAATATGATTGCGCAGTAACCGGCAGTATCATTATCAAAGAAAAAGATAAATACTACAACCGCCTCATTTGGATGCGCCCCGATGGCACTTACGATTATTATGACAAACGCCATCTTTTTGCTTTAGGCAAAGAGCATAACACCTATACTCCCGGAACAAAAAAGCTTTTTGTTGAACTGAATGGCTGGAAAATTTGCCCAGTTATTTGCTATGATTTACGTTTTCCTGTATGGCTGCGCAACGTTGGCGATAACCCTTACGACCTGCTCATTGTAGTAGCCAACTGGCCCGAGCGCCGCGCTATGCACTGGCGCACCCTATTACCGGCCCGCGCTGTTGAGAACCAGACTTACGTTATCGGTGTAAACCGGGTTGGTCATGATGGTAATGAAGTTTATCACTCCGGCGATTCTACCTGTATTGACCCTAACGGTAATGTAGTTTATTACAAACGCGACGAAGATGATGTATACACCTTCTCTATTATTGCTGACGAAGTGAAGAAAGCTCGCCGCGCCCTGCCTTTTTTAAAGGATGCTGATGAATTTAAGATAAAGCTTTAGCTATAATTAATCAGGCAGGACTTAATCGCGTGCTTACTCTGATTTTTGTACCGGCAAATAATTTTAAACATTGAATTTTTAATTTCAAGTGTTTTTTATTTGCTGTTCATTCTAAAATCGCTTGCTCTAAGGTCCTATGTTCAAAAATATGATGTCCTTTTACCGGTTTATTGAATTATATATATCTTTAAGCCGCTATGCTACCAATGAATTTTAAAACAACAAAACAGGCGTATTTAATACTGTTTATTACAATTTCAATTATACAAACCGGTTGCAACGGAGGAGCAAACAGTGGTAAAAAACAACTAATTGATTTTAAGCCCTATAATGGCATCAATTATTCAGAAGTATCCCGCCGGCAAAAAAACGGACTTTCTTTTAACGAATATGGTTACCAGCTGGAGCCTCAATGGAAAATGAAGTTCGTGTCTGATGATTCGGTGAGCATATACAGCCCAACAAAACAAGCATTCATCAATTTCCCGTTAACCCGTGGTTATGATTCCATCTTTAATGCGGCACGATCATGGTTAAAGGTTCAAAAAATAAGTAAAGACAGCCTTGTTCTCGAGATCATCAAACAAAAAGGAGATTCGCTGGATATTAAAGGCACCAAAGTATACATGCGTTTTTTTGCGGATAACTATGTTAAAAACGTATTGCACACGGATACATCCATATTAAGGCGCCCGAGCCGTAAGGATACCTTATATATCCAATCTTTGGCTGCAAAAGCAAACAAGGATTACAAGAAGGCTTTTTCGGCCAGGCAACCGGTTGAACTTATAAGCAAAAGTTCACAGATAAAAGTTACCCGCCGCACAACCAAACCCGAAATCGAAAATAACTTCGATCCATCCGATGATTACCTTGCCCCTACTTATGATATCGTTATCAACAAGGCATATAAGGATTTTTATTATTCCTTCACAATGTATGTTGATGATAAGGGCGGTATGTATTACGGCAACGCACTCGTTGATCTTGCCTCAAGCGGCCCTGAGTTTGAGCGCGCTTACAACCGAATTGCGAGTGGCATTATGAACAGCTATTTTAAATTTTATTTAAACATCAAGCCAGGATCAACCCTTGGTATTGTACATTCCAGTATGGTATCTGTGCATGTAGAGGGCAAAACCGTGGCTGCTAAATAACAATAGTTCGTATTATTTTAACTTCATTTATAATGCCAAAAAGTAACAATTATGTTATTTTAAACTGCATGTATACAATTGCGCTTACCTTTCGCAGCACAAAGTCTGTGGTGGTAAATTTTGCGTACCCATTGCATACAATTTAAACTATAAACCCGTTCAAAATACCGCCGGGTTGTAAAAAAATGTTAAATCCTGTTTGCCTCCGGTATGCAACAACCCTAAATGTTTATATTAGCCCCTGTTAGCTGCTTTATATTATATTAATGATATCAAGAAAATTTTTACTCGTAGTATCCCTCTTATTATCTTTTAGCTTAGCCGCACTGGCCCAGCAGGATAGCATCCCCATTAACACCATTATAGAAAAAACCGCCAAATACTCGGCCGCGTTCCCTATAGAAAAGGTTTACTTGCATTTAGATAAACCTTACTATGCCGCCGGCGATACAATTTGGCTTAAGGCCTATGTAACCGTTGAAAAGCATCAGCCATCGGCGCTTAGCGGCATTGTGTATGTGGATCTGCTTAACAGCCAGGACTCGGTACTTACAAGCCTCAGGCTACAGTTAAAAAACGGTTTTGCCAACGGAAACATAACGCTTGATGGTGCAACATTTAAGCAAGGCGCTTATCGCATAAGATCATATACTAACTGGATGCGCAATTTTGATCCGGATTATTTTTATGACCGCACTATAAACGTGGGGAACGCTATTGATAACAAGGTAAACACTTCAATATCCTATAAAAGTTCTGGCAAAAGAGGTGGTCTTATAAAACTTAATGCAAATATTGTTTATAAAGATCCGGCGAGCGTGCCCTATGCCGATAAAAAAATCACCTGGCAATTGATGCGCAATGGCGACCCGATAAGCAAAGGCCGCGGCACAACAGATGCAAATGGCAATCTGCTGGTTGAACTGCCGGAGAATAATTCGGAAACTATTACATCCGCATCATTGGTTACGGCTATTGATATGGGTGACCGCCAATTTGTTACCAATACTTTCCCCTTAAATGGTTCCATTACCAACTTTGATGTACAGTTTTTTCCCGAAAGCGGGCAGTTAACCAACGGTGTACGTACCAAAATAGCATTTAAGGCTATTAATGCCAAAGGACTGGGTGCAGATATTAAAGGAAACATTACCGATGATAAGGGAACTGAAGTTGCAACATTCACATCGGCACATTTGGGTATGGGCGTATTTGCCTTAACACCCGAAAGCGACAGAGCCTATACAGCAAATGTTACTTTCCCTAACGGATCAACTGCTACCTATAAACTGCCCCGGGTTCAAAGCATGGGTATTGGGCTTGCAGTTTTCAATAACGAGCCTGATAATTTAACCGTTAAAATATCAGCTAACGATGTTTTTTTACAGCGTAAACAAAACAAAAGCTTTTACCTGGTAGCGCAAAGTGGCGGGGTTGTTTATTATGCCGCTTCAACGGTGTTGGAAAATCTTACCTACTCTGCCAATATCCCAAAAAGCAAGTTCCCTACAGGTATTTTACAGGTTACCTTGTTTTCATCCGGAGGTTATGCACTTTGTGAGCGTACTGTTTTTATTCAGCATAATGATCAGTTAAGCCTTAATTTAAAAACCGATAAACCTTCTTATACGGTAAGGCAAAATGTAAAAATGTCGGTTACCGCGCTTAATAAAACAGCTCCTGTTGTGGGCAGTTTTTCAGTTGCCGTTTTGGACGATGCCACCATACCTTCAGATGAAAATAATGAGCAAACTATTTTAAGCAACATTTTGCTAACATCAGATTTGAAAGGTTATATAGAAAAACCAAACTACTACTTTAACAAACCCGACCAGGAAAAACTGGATAACCTGGATATCCTGATGCTTACCCAGGGCTATAGCCGTTTTAATTACGAGGATATTCTGGCCGATAAAAACCCGCCTATTTATGTCGCTCCCGAACAAAGCATTGAAGTAACGGGCATTTTACGCACCAATACAGGTTTACCGGTAAGCAAGGGTAGTATCAGGCTGATAGTACCTGATAATAACTTCTCGGCCGAAACACTTACGGATATGACTGGGAATTTCAAATTCTCGGATGTAGTTGTGAGAGATACTTCTAAGATTACCCTGAGCGCACGTAATAATGTGAATAGCAGAAACATGGTGATCAATGTAAATGGTGAAATTTATCAGAAGATTAGTAAAAACAACAATATAGCAGATGAGATAGTAAATATTGATAGTGTTATACGCCCCTACCTGGAAAATAGCCGTAAACAATTTCAAAGCTCAAGAGTGCTTAAAGAAGTAGTGATAAAGGCTAAAACAATAGTAAAAAAAGTAAGTCACTCAGATTACGGAACTTTCTCTGGCCTTAGCGCACAGGCTGATCATGAAATAAATCCCGATCAGCTTAAGGGATGCCCTATTTTAATAAATTGTTTAAGTACCATGGCGCTTGGTTTAACCTATGTTGACAATAACTTTTATGTTACCCGTAGCTATAATCAGGGTAACAAGCAGCCCGTACAGATTTACCTTAACAGTGCGCAAATTGATGTTACCAACCTGGCATCAATGAGTGGCGATGAAGTTGAATCTGTTGAGATATTTGTTACCGATGGCTTAAGTGGCATTAATCGTGTAAACGGTACAAAAGGTGTAATGATCATCCACAAAAAGGTGATAAAAAAAGAAAAAATTTCGCTGTCGCAATTGATGGCGCTTATACCAAAACAAAACGTAATTACCTTTTCTGTTCAGGGATATTCCAAGGCAAAAGACTTTTATGTACCTAAATATGAGGTAGGCAAAAGCAGTGTAATAGGGCTCGACCTGCGTAACACAATTTATTGGAACCCTAAAATCACCACCGATAAAAACGGCGTGGCCACTTTTAGCTTTTTCAACAGCGATGCGCGAGGCTCCTACCGTGCAATAATTGAAGGCATTGATGGTGATGGTAATTTAGGCCGGCAAGTATTGCATTTTAATGTGAAATAAGATTTTGAGATTTTTGGACGTTCGGGTTTTCGGACGTTCAGATAAAGGACTAAAAGACGTTCGGACAAAAGACTTTCGGATATTCAGAACAAGGACAAAGGAGTAGATCCTTTGTCCTTTGTCTTTTAATCCTTTGTCCGAATATCCGAACGTCCTTTGTCTTTTAGTCCTTTGTCTGAATATCCGAATGTCTTTTGTCCGAAAGTCTATCCTCCGAAACTCCTTTGTCATTTATCATAAAAAAACTTAATTTTATTGAACACATAAACTTATCATTATGAATCCTTCTCTCATTAATTGGCTGGCGGTTATAGTGGCGGCCTTATCTGCATTTTTAGTTGGCGGTATATGGTATTCCCCTGCCCTGTTTGCCAATGCCTGGATGACCGACAGTAAACTTACTACTGACGAATTAAAAGCAGGCAGCAAATTACGATCGTTCGGGATGACAGCGGTATTCTCATTAATAATGGCTGCTAACCTGGCGGCTTTCTTAGCCGATGCCAAAACAGATCTGGCCTGGGGTACAACGGCAGGATTCCTAGCTGGTATCTGGACATTTAGTGCTATCGCTATCCACAGTTTATTTGAACTGAAAAGCTGGAGGCTGATATTTATTAACGGTGGCTACAGCCTGGTATCGTTAACACTGATGGGAGCTATTTTGGGAGCCTGGAGGTAATGGCTATAGAGGAGCCAAATTCTCACTTAATCATATAACAGTGGTGTAGTTAACAATACAGATTAATTACACCACTGTTATAGTTTATAACTGCATTATACCCTGTGATAATCGCCTCTCCACTTTTGGATAGCTTTCTTAATATCGTTTGGGCTAAGGTTTTCGCTTAATGTTTTTTCGATAAGCTGTACTACTTCTTCATCGGGTGCAAAACGCAGGGCTGCTATTTGCCCAATGGTAAGCTGGCGGCTTAATGGCTGGCGGGTTAATATAAAATATCGCAGGCCTTCTTCGGCGCGTATGGCCCTATCCTGTGCTTTCATCGGGAAAACACGCATAAACCAGAACATAAAAAAGAAACAAACAAAAACAAGCAATATCAGCAGTGAGGACATAAGTCCCTCGGTTTGCCATTGCTTTACCACATTTACTATAGCCAAAGCAAATCCTGCTAAAAGGAAAAAGCTTAATACATAATGATAGCCTATTACATTACGCTTGTGATTGACAAAATTTTGATCAGTCATTGGATTTGTTTTTGATGGAAAGATAGCCTTTTAGTAGTTAATATCAAGTGCCGGCATAGGAGCAAAATCTTGATACTTGATACTAATTACTTGCTACTTATAATGACATTTACGTTATATTTCTCATAAACAATGCAGCCATATTTGAGTTGAAATAATAATAAACAAAATCAAAATTATGGCTACTACAACAAGTTCATTTGAAAAAACTTTTAGTTTAGGCGGCGATTTCACTATAAACCGTTTAGGCTACGGCGCCATGCGCATTACCGGTCAAGGTATCTGGGGACCTCCGGCAGATAAATTTGAATGCATCCGTGTGTTAAAGCGTGCGGTTGAACTGGGTGTAAACTYCATTGATACAGCCGATAGCTACGGTCCCAATGTATCTGAAGAGTTAATTGCCGAAGCACTTGCACCCTACCCTGCCGACCTGGTGATAGGTACCAAAGGAGGCCTGCTGCGTACAGGTCCCAATGAATGGCCTGTAGACTCATCGCCAGAGCATTTAATGCAGGCATTAGAAGGCAGCCTGAAACGGCTAAAATTGCAACGGATAGATCTTTATCAACTTCACCGCATCGACCCAAAAGTACCCGCCGAAAAATCCTTTGAATTTTTACAAAAAGCACAACAACAGGGTAAGATCAAACATATTGGCCTATCCGAAGTGAGTGTTGCTGAAATAAAAAAAGCACAGGAATTTTTCGAAGTGGTATCAGTACAAAACATGTACAGCGTTGATAATCGTAAATGGGAGGCAGAACTGGAATATACCCGCGATCATAACATCGCCTTTATTCCATGGTTTCCACTGGGTGGCGGTAACGTACAAGGCGAAGAAGTGTTGCAACGTGTGGCAAATAAGCATAACGCTACCATCCACCAGGTTGCATTAAGCTGGTTATTGCACCATTCGCCCAATATTTTATTGATTCCTGGTACCTCAAGCGTTGGGCATCTGGAAGAAAACATGAAAACTATTGATATTCAATTATCAGAAGATGATATAGATGTATTGAACACATTGGGCGAAGTATAAAAAACTTCTCATTTAGCCTAAAAAAACAAAAGGATGTCATTATGTTTATGTCATCCTTTTGTTTTAGTTGAAAGCGATATAACGAACATGAAAACCAAAGAAGAAATATTAAATAGCTTTTATACAGCCAGTGCCAATGGCATGCCCGAAATATCTGCCGCCGAACTGCTTAGCGCGATGGAAACCTACAAGCTGCAATGCCAGGAAGATGCCTTTAACGCTGCCCGCAGGCTAAAGGATGAATCGCCCGCCCAACCCCATTATAAGTTTGCAAACTTTAATGAGTATTTAAAAAGCACCGAGATTAAAGTATCGAAAGTAGAAAAAGATGAGCTCAGCGAACACATTGCCTTAGTAGCTGATAGCGTACTACCAAATTTTTTACCCGATGATCCCGCTGTAAATGAGTTTTCATTTGATTTTAATATGATGGGTATTGGCTATACCGCTTTTTATATTAAAGATAAAGATGGTTACTGGCAAATGAAAAGATGGAAGCTGGGCAGGTAGGCGGTTTTCAGTTTGCAGTAGGCAGCGGGCAGTTCGGGGTAGACAGTTTGCACTGGGCAGTTAGCTTTATAGAGCTAAATTTTGTCTGAACGCTATTTGAACATGAATTTTCAACTTGCTTTCCTCCATTTATTGCGAGCTATAAACAGCCAGTTGAAAACCATAAACTGCCCACCATAAACTGCCTACTGCAAACTGTAAACTGCCCACTGCAAACTAAACCGCCGCCACTTTATAAGGCTTCACATCAACCGATTCCCATACTTTTTGGGTAATGTAAGGCTCATTTTGTTTCCAGGCATCAAGCTCTTCTTCGGTTTCAAATTGCAATATCATAACCGAACCTATCATATTCCCTTCATCATTTAACACAGCTCCGCCCAAAACATAATTTCCACTTGCTTTAAGCGCTTTAGCACCATCAAGGTGATGCGGGCGTACATTCATACGGCGTTGTAAAGCGCCTTCGTCGGTATAATCATATCCGGTAATCAGGTATTGTTTCATGGCTTTTAAATTTGGCATTAATTTACCAGGGTGTTAAGCTGATCCTTGTTGTTTTGATTGCCGTAAAACTATAAAATTAAAAACGCAGACAAAATTTTAAGTCATAATGCTTCTTTTGGGCTCTTTTTTAACCCTTTTTTGAAATTAATTTAAATTTATAACTGTAAATATGACAATTTTTACAATATTTGTTTTCCAGTAAACCAACCTGAACAATGAAGAATACTTTACACCAGGAATTCAATAAAATTTTTAACAAAGAAGCAGACAACGCTTACTTTTCACCCGGACGCGTAAACCTTATTGGCGAACATATTGATTATAATGGCGGCCTGGTAATGCCATGTGCCATCACTTTTGGTACCTACCTGCTAACATCACCTAATGAAGATGGCGTTTTCCGTTTCAGGAGTTTAAATTTTGACGAAAAACAGGACGTCCCTTTGCAAGCGTCATATGAAAAAGTTGGCGAAAACTGGTTTAACTTCCCTATTGGGGTCATCGATTCTTTCATAAAAGAAAATCACGAGCTTAATGGTCTCGATATGCTTTTTTACGGCGATATCCCTATTGGATCTGGTTTATCATCCTCTGCTTCCATTGAGGTAGTTACCGCTTTTGCACTCAACGATATTTTTAAAAGCGGATACAGCAAGCTTGATTTGGTAAAACTTTCCAAATCGGTAGAAAACAACTTCATCGGTGTAAACTGTGGCATTATGGACCAATTTGCAGTTGCATTTGGCGAAAAGAACAAAGCATTGATGCTTAACTGCGATACGCTGGACTATGAGGCTGTTGACAGTAACCTTGGCGATTATGTTTTAGCCATTATCAATACCAACAAACCCCGCAAACTGGCCGAATCAAAATACAATGAACGTGTGGAGGAGTGTCAAACAGCTTTAACTGCTCTTCAGCAAGAACTAAACATCAATCACCTGTGCGATATTGATGCCGAAACACTTCAAAAATACCAATACCTGATAACTGACACAGTTGTACTTAAGCGTGCCAAACACGTTATTGAAGAAAATGACCGTGTAAAACTTGCTGCCAAAGCTTTAGCCAATAATGATTTAGCCGAGTTTGGCAAACTCATGTATGCATCTCATGATTCCCTGCGGGATTTGTACGAAGTAAGCGGTATTGAACTTGATACAGTGGCAGAGTACAGTAAAACAAACCCTGATGTTGCCGGTGCCCGTATGACAGGTGCAGGTTTTGGCGGTTGTGCAATAGCCCTTGTTAAAGGCGATGCCTTTGAAGATTACAGCAAAGGTGTAACAGATTACTACACCAGTAAAATAGGCTATGCACCATCCGTATACAGCTCTTTAATTGGCAACGGCGTAGGTTTACTAAACGAGGTGGCTATTTAAGCTATTTATCAATACTTTTGCGCCTCGAAGTTTATTAGTTTATTGATAAAGCTAATGAACCAGTAAAAAATAAACTATGGAGATTCGCAAATTAAAGTTAGATGAGCTGAACCGGGCTTCTGTTGAGGAATTTAAGGAACAGGACAAGCTACCGGTTACCGTTGTATTAGATAATGTGCGCAGCATGCACAATATAGGCTCTATCTTTCGTACCTCTGATGGTTTCGCGGTTGAGCAGGTTTGCCTTTGTGGCATCACTGCTCAACCTCCTCATCGTGAAATTGAGAAAACAGCCCTTGGTGCCACCCAATCTGTAAACTGGACCTATTTCGAAACGCCATTACAAGCTGTTGAACAATTACGGCTTGACGGATACCAGATCATTGCTGTTGAGCAAGCTAAAAACAGTATCATGCTCAATGAATTTAATCCCGATGCTACTAAAAAATATGCACTTGTATTTGGCAACGAAGTAAACGGCGTAAGCGATGAAGTGATGCAAAATATTGATGCGTGTATCGAGATTCCTCAGTTTGGTACTAAACACTCATTCAACATTGTGGTTTCGGCTGGCATTGTACTTTGGGATTTCTTTGCGAAGCTGGCTATAAAATAGTCGGGGGTGATTTACTTGCAATGTGTACCCACTTCTCATCTGCCGCGTAGTTAATTTATTTTGTAAATTAGCTACTCCAATTGTAATGACCAATAACCCAATGAACGCCCTCGCAAAAAAATTGCAAATAAAACCTGATTCCCGGTGGCTGCTTCAAAATGCACCGGCAAATTACCCGGATAGTTTATCACCTTTACCAGACGGTGCCGAGGTTGTTTTTAACACTGCCGGCGAATTTAACGGGATACAATTATTTGTTAAAAGCAGTGCCGAACTGGCATCAGAACTGAAAGTGGTTTTTCCGTTATTAAATAATAACACCATTTTTTGGATCATTTATCCTAAAAAAAGCTCTGGCATAAAAACAGACCTCGAGATGATGGGCAGTTGGGATGAACCAACTAAATATGGATGGGGTCCGGTTGCTGCTGCAGCAATTGATGAAACATGGACGGCTTTGCGTTTCAGGCCTGAGGGACAATCGAAAATTTCTGAAGGGCGAAATGAAAGCATCCGGAATAATGAATACAGTGAGTTTATTGATGTCGATAAAAAAGCAGTAACACTCCCCCCTAATGTTAAGAGTGCACTTGAGCAACAGCCTGCCGCCCTGGCCTGGTTTCAGCAACTCTCCTATAGCAATAAAAAAGAATATGTATTGTGGATATTAACCGCCAAACAGGAAAAAACGCGTGAAGAACGTTTAGCTAAGATGGTGACCATGTTACTGAATAACAAGAAAAACCCTTCGGATAAATAAGTACCATAACTTTATTCTGACGCAAGTAACCCCGGGCCATTGAAATGACCTGAGGTTATTTTTCATTTCGCTATTGCGTAACCAAAAGGTTTCATATATATTTGTAACCATAAGGTTTCATATAGCCATTATTACCATGCACCGAGACGTTTTTAAAGCCATTGCCGACCCCACCCGAAGGGAAATCATCAACCTGTTAGCGCACCAAAGTATGAACCTTAATACAGTGGCAGATAATTTTAATATGAGCCGCCCCGCTGTATCCAAGCACATCAAGATTCTTACAGAGTGTGGTTTATTGGTTATTAAGCAGCAGGGCCGCGAACGGTTTTGCAAAGCCGATTTAAAACAACTTAAAGAAGTAACCGATTGGGCCGAACAGTATAGCCGGTTCTGGACACAAAAACTTGATGCCCTGGATATATTCCTCACCAAAGAACAAAACACAGACATTATAAATCCTAAAAATGAAAAATTATGAGCACACAACCTTTTGAAATTGAACGCACTTACAACGCACCGGTGAGCAAAGTTTGGGAAGCCATTACCGACAGGGATAAAATGCAGGAATGGTATTTTAACATTGCCGAATTTAAACCGGAAGTAGACTTCGAGTTTGAGTTCACAGCAGGTGACGACAATGTTAAATATCGCCACCTGTGCAGGGTAACCCAAGTTGTTGAAGGCAGTAAAATTGCCTATACCTGGCGCTATGATGGTCGCGAAGGCGATTCGGAAGTTACATGGGAGTTGTTCCCCGAAGGTGAAGGCACCCGCCTTAAACTCACCCATACAGGCCTGGAAACCTTCCCTCAAACAGATGCATTCAAAAAAGAAAATTTTGTTGCCGGCTGGACACATATAACAGGCATATCATTGAAGGATTACCTCGAAAAATAATTTGACAGGATCACAGGAAAGGCTTACGAAGTTTTGAAAACTTCGTAAGCCTGAGATTCTGCAACTTTTCATCCATAGATATTAAGTAATCTCCGGCTTACAACGTAGCTTTGCTATACAACCTGTGCAGCTTGAGTATAAAACATTCTTGAATAAAACTCCAACTGCTTTTAAGCACCATCTATATGCACTCCAAACTTACTGATCATATTAAAAAATTCATCGAACTTACTGAAGCCGATGAGCAATTGATCAATTCGGCTGTGGTAGTGAAAACCGTTAAGAAAAAAGCTTTTCTGCTACAACCGGATCATATTTGTAAGGAACTTTATTTTGTAAGTAATGGCTGTTTACGCCTCTATTTTATCAACAAAAAATTAAACGAGCAGATAACCCAATTTGCGATCGAAAACTGGTGGCTTACTGACTATGTAAGTTTGGATAGTGGTAGCCCATCATTTTATTATATCCAGGCCATTGAAAATACTGAGGTTATCAGCATAACAAAAAGCAAACTCGAAGAGCTTTTTATTGCAGTGCCTAAATTGGAACGTTATTTCAGAATAGTACAGCAACGGGCATTTGCCGCAGCCCAAACCCGTATTAAATATATCTACAGTATGAGCGATGAAGAAACATACTGGCATTTTAATAGTTTGTTCCCGGCTTTTATGCAGCGGATACCTCAATACATGCTGGCATCATATCTTGGTTTTACTCCACAGTTTATGAGCAAAATAAGGGCGAAAAAAGGTTAGCGCACTTCTGTTTTATTAATCTTGATTCATTTTTTGACGCCTGTTTTGATACTACTTTTGATGTATCAAAACAACATAAAAATGAAAACAAGAGTAAATATCGGTAAAACCGACCCGGAGGCCTACAAAATATTATTAAACCTTGATCAATATATCGCCAAAAGCACTGTAAGTAAAACTCACCGCGAATTGATCAAAATCCGGGCATCTCAAATAAATGGCTGTGCTTTTTGTATAGATATGCATACCAAAGACGCCCGTAAAGCCGGTGAAACCGAACAACGTATTTATGCGCTTAATGCCTGGAGAGAAACACCATTTTTTACCGAAGAAGAGAGAGCAATACTGGCCTTAACAGAAGAGGTTACATTGATACAAAACCATGTTGCTGACGCTACCTATGAAGCCGTAGCCAAAGTTTTACCTGAAGCCTATATTGCACAAGTGATACTGGCCATCATAGCTATTAACGCATGGAACAGGCTTGCTATTTCCACAGGGATGCAACCGGCGTTGTAAATAAATTATCGTCAGTTTCTTTTGCAAAAAAACTTTTGTCATCTTGAACGTAGTGAAAGATCTATTATTCACCATGCTTCTTCGCCCTGTAAAGTCTGCGAATAAATCCTTCACTACGTTCAGGATGACAAACCTTTTAAAACATCATTTCTGCGGCAGAGTGTTGAATCCCTCCGCAATATCTTTTTTTTTGTTTTTTTTCTACTCGCTTTTTTAAGCCCTCTCCTTTGGAGAGGGCTGGGCGAGATTTCTGCTTACGCCAAATTTCTACCGGCATTTACAATACCATAAACCGTACGAATTACCAGCTTATCATAAATATCCACCAACTCACTATCTTTACTGTTGTTTAAGCATTGCAGGGCATAATGCTGAATAATAACCAATGGCAGTACTATCTTTTCGCGAATGGCGATAGAACGGCGCTCAACAGGGTATTCTTCCATTAAAACAGTAGAGCCTGTTAGTTCTAACAGCATTTCACGGGTTAGTTCAAACTCATCTTTCAGCATTTTCCAAAAATCCCCAAATGTTTCATCTTTTTCAAGATAGGCGGTAACCCTGAAATCTGATTTTGACATAGACATCATGCAATTATCCAGCATGGTTTTAAAGAAACCAGATGTTTGATATAGTTCCTGGATTTCGTGCCAGTTACCTCCATCCTTCATCTTTTTAAGCGCTGTACCTACACCGTAAAAGCCAGGAATGCTTTGCTTAAGCTGGCTCCATGAGGTTACAAAGCTAATGGCACGCAAATCTTCCAGCTTCAATGGCGCGCCGGCGTTACGTTTGGTTGGGCGGCTACTGATATTAATCCTGGACAATAGTTTAAGCGGACTAAATTTCTCCAGGTACTCCACAAACAAAGGATGAGCGCGCAAAGCCATAAATAGCTTATAACTTTCGTCTGCCATTTCTGATATCAGGGATTTGTGCCTGCTATCCAATAAATCATTACGATTAGGATGCAAGGCCGATATAACTCCCGCATTAACCAATTGCTCCATGTTAAACCTCGCTGTCTCAATTGATCCGTATTGCGAGCTTACGGTTTGCCCCTGTATGGTGAGCTGAATATGATCATTAGCTATTTCATTACCCATTGAAGCGTAAAAGCGATGTGTTTTACCTCCGCCGCGTGCCGGTGGGCCTCCCCTGCCATCAAAAAACGCAAGGCTTACTCCATACTTACGGGCTATGGTTGTTAGCTCAACTTTAGCTTTATAAATGCTCCAGTTAGCCATCAGATATCCTCCATCCTTGGTGCTATCAGAAAAACCGAGCATGATAGTTTGCCTGTTTCCGCGCATTTTTAAATGCTGGGCATAATATGGATGAGTATATAGCTGCTCCATGATCTCGCCTGCGCGTGTCAGATCGTTCACAGTCTCAAACAGCGGCATAAAGTCAACAGTAAGACTATCTTTTTCCCATCCGCTCCATAAAAATAAATCTATAAGTTGTAAAATATCTGATGCCTGCTGGCAGTTGCTAATGATAAAGCGCTGGCAGGCCTTTTCGCCATTGCTCTGCTGAATTTGTTTCATCAGCCTTATCGTATCCAGCGTGTCACGGGTCATGTCATCAGCATCGGCCGGGCATTTGTAATCAACCTCGTTAAAAGTAAGCTTGCTCAGTTTTTCGCCTTCATCAAATTTATTATAACCTTTAATAACGCCTGTTTCTGCCTGTTCAGTCACAAAATCAAAAACACTGCGCAATACACGGCTATCTTGTCTTATATCCAAAGTGGCAAAATAACAACCGAATAAACGTACCTTTTGCATCAAATCTTCTACCACATCAACAAACAAGCTATCGTGATCTGTAATGATGGTTTGTTTAATGGATTGAAGTAAGCTCAATAGCTCGGCCTGCAAATTTTTAGGGTCATTTTGCTCATTGGCATTTTTGTAAATCAGCTTTTCAAGCTTAGCCATAGGTTTTTCAACACCTCGGAAAGTAATACGGCGTTTAAGCGTTCTAAAATCGCGGTAATAGCACCTAAACAGGCGCTGCCTTAAATAACTGGCAACAGCTTTGGTAGTTTCAGTAGTTACATTAGGATTTCCGTCCCTGTCGCCACCTGGCCAAAAACCCATTTCAAGCAGCTGATTGCTGGCATCAATATCAAACTCATCTTCGAGTTTTGATTGAATACCCGATACGGCATGGTAAAATATATTTTCCAGAAACCACGATAAGCTGATGGCTTCATCAACAGGCGTAGGTGATGTTTTGTTAAAAAATGGTGTTTTGCCCAATTGCTGTAACAACACATCAATAGTATTAATATCGTTAACCTTTACAGCCTCTATAAGGTCGGTCATGATACCCAGCACCGTGCCAGGGTAAAACTGGGTTGGATGCGCGGTAAGCACCAGTCTTAACGAAAAGTCTTTTAACTTTTCGCTGATGTTTTTACGGGTTTCATCACTTATGGCAGCTTGTTGCAGCAGGCTTTGCAAAGTTCCGGTATCATCAAACTTACCTATTTTATTAAAAGAAGAATCTTCAATAGCATCAAACAACACAACCTGGCGCTCAATGTATTGTATAAAACGAAACATCCTGTTTATCTGCTCGCGGTGATCAATATCCGGAACGTACTTCTTAAAAAAGGTTTCAATAATATCCGTAGGTGATGCGTTCATTACAGCCCCCTTTTCGCAATGTGAGCTAAAAAAAGGCAACAAAATTCCTGTATCCTTTACCTGGTAAAAAGGAAGCGTTTGGAATAAACTGTTATACAACTCAAAACGGGTTACAACTTCATGATTAAAAGTTGTTTCTCTTTGACTGAGTTTTAAAGTTAACGACATAGTACAAATAAGTTGAAGGTTAAAATTGATGGGCAATGGGCAGCGCACAATACCGGGGGTGAATTTAAATATCTAAAATTAAATTTCAGCAAAAAGTGAGTAATTTATAACAGTTATTCGTTATTAATGCCATATTTATTAAAATACACCCAAAAGATTTAATTTTTGTAAATTTGAAAACCTTTTTTGGCGCAAAAAAAGCGTTAAATGAAATGGAGTAGCTCATTGCTAAAAATTTGCAATGAACCATGTAAACATCATAGCTTTATCTCCGTATAATAAAAACAATTGCAATTAATGAAACTTAATACCCGGGAGATCAACAGCTTCTTTTATAGTCAGTATTTTTCTGATGGTTTGCGCATCTCTGCTGGAATATTACTGCCATCCCTGGTGTTATTGGAGTTTGGCATGTTTGATCTTGGACTAACATTATCACTGGGCGCGCTTTGTATTTGCGTAATAGATAATCCGGGGCCGCTTACACATAAGCGTAATGCTATGGCTATTGGTAATTTGTGCCTGTTTATTGTTGCAGTTACCACGGGATTTGCGCGGTTAAATGTTTTTACACTGGGTTTGGAGATCACCCTTTTCTCATTCTTGTTCAGCATCTTTATAATTTACGGAAACCGGGCCGCATCTATTGGCACATCCTCTTTACTCATTATGATATTTATGATGGATAAGGCCCTTGCTCCATCAGAAGTGCTTATGTATAGTGGCACAATATTACTGGGAGGGATATGGTATATGTTATTCAGTCTCATATTTTTC
Organism: Mucilaginibacter sp. P1_A3; assembly: GCF_056406855.1. Lineage (NCBI taxonomy): Bacteria > Pseudomonadati > Bacteroidota > Sphingobacteriia > Sphingobacteriales > Sphingobacteriaceae > Mucilaginibacter > Mucilaginibacter sp. P1_A3. The sequence goes on along the minus strand of NZ_JBFTZJ010000002.1, from coordinate 70,035 downwards.
GGGATCAGGCCTTACCGTGCGGCACAACAAACCCTTGGCGAAAACGTGGCTGATATAGCTAAATTTTTACGCATAAAAGCTGAGTTTTATAATACGGATAGCAACATAGATGAAAATTACCGTAAACTGGTATCGCAGCAGATACAGGTAAGCCAGCACCAGGATGCCGTGCGCGAGCTATTATTCAAAAGCAGGGTGATGGTACGGGAATCAACCGGAGCAGGGCGCATCCTGGTACTCACGTTTGTTGATCTTGTGGATATGTTTGAGCAAATAATGGCCACCCATTATGATTACAATGAAATCCGCGAAAAATTTGGAGATACCGGTGTTTTGAACGAAATAGCCCGCATTGTACATCATATGGCCGATGAACTTGATGATATCGCCTATATCGTACTTTCCAACACCCGGCACCGCCATGTAATGGATTTCAACATAGAACTGGAGAAGCTGAAGTTAAAGATTGATTCAATTGGTAAAGATCAACAGGAAACCAGCAACCTGGTATTAAAAAAAATCCTGATCAATCTCCGTAACTTAAGCGAAGGCATTAACAATATCTACAATTATTATAACGCCAAAAATGCCTTAAAATCAACCGAAATAAAAGGCGAAATAGAATACTCCCAGTTTGTAACCCACCAGGATTATGCACCACACATTTTTTGGGACAATTTAACTTTAGCTTCTGGCGCGTTTAAGCATGCACTTAGGGTGGCCCTGGTTTGTTTGGTGGGCTTTATTACTGCCAAAACTATAGCACAGGGACATCATAGCTATTGGGTATTACTAACTATCATCGTGATTCTAAAACCCGGTTTCAGCCTATCCAAGCAGCGTAATTACCAAAGGCTGATAGGCACCATTGGCGGAGGCGTTATCGGAATATTGATATTAAGCTTTATACCCAATACTATTGCTCAATTTATTTTCCTGATGATTTTTATGGTAGGTGCTTATAGTTTTCAGCGGCTTAACTATGTGGTAAGTGTAATTTTCATGACACCATATGTGCTCATCCTATTCAAATTTTTAGGAGTAGGATTACTCAATGTAGCCCAGGAGCGTATATTAGATACTGTCATCGGATCCTCTATCGCGTTTATTGCCAGTTACCTGATATTTCCAACCTGGGAGTTTGAGATGATAGAGGAAACCCTGCGCGAGGTTGTGGTAGCCAATATCAATTACCTCATTGCCATAGCCGAAAGTATTTCAGACAAAGTTGTTGGCACTACGGCCTACAAGCTTGCGCGTAAAGATGTCTATGTAAAATCGGCCAACTTATCAGCCACGTTTGAGCGGATGACATCCGAACCTAAAAGTAAGCAGCGCAATGTTAAGGAAGTACACAAGTTTGTGGTACTTAATCATATCCTGTCATCATATATTACAACCATTGCCGTAGGCCTGATAAAAAATAATCACCGGCAACATCCGGAGGCTTTAAAGCTCATTAAAAAAAATATAGCTGTATTAAACGAAACCAATAAAAAACTCCACGGACAAAGTATTGAGTTTAATATTGGCAAAGCAAACTCAGGAGCCGAACTTGAAAAGCCGGTGCTTACCGCTGACGAAAGTTTATTAAAAGAGCAGTTGGGTTTTATAAATAAGATAAGCTATGATATAGCCAGGGTTACCGATAATATTTTGAAGTAAATTTATTACCTGATTATTATACCTGCCTGACAAACAATTTACGCTTCGCATGCCTTTTATCATCAAATTAGTTTTTTAATAAATTATATTATGGAACAGCGCGAATTAGGCACATCGGGAATAAAAACCGCGCCTTTGGTTTTTGGGGGAAATGTTTTTGGATGGACAGTTAAGGGTAACGATACGGCTTTATTACTGGATGCATTTTTAGATGCAGGTTTTAATACCGTTGATACAGCCGACGTATACTCTAAATGGTCACCAGGCAATAAAGGAGGCGAATCTGAAACAGAAATTGGCAAATGGCTTAAACTAAGTGGCAAACGCGATAAAGTGATTATTGCAACTAAAGTTGGCGCCGAACTGGCGGCCGATAAAAAAGGGCTAAAAAAAGATTATATAATAAAAGCAGTTGAAGATTCTTTAACCAGGCTGCAAACCGATTATATTGACCTTTATCAATCACATTATGACGATGCTACAACGCCGGTTGAAGAAACTCTTAGAGCCTTTGACCAGCTAATAAAAGATGGCAAAGTACGGGCTATAGGAGCATCTAATTTTTCTGTTGAACGGTTACATGAATCGCTCAAGGTGAGCCGTGAAAAAGGACTGGCCAGCTACCAGAGCCTGCAACCAGAATATAACCTGTTTGACAGGGAAAAATACGAAACCACCCTTGAACCCTTTATCAAAGAACAAAGCATAGGTGTTATCAGCTATTTTTCATTAGCCAGTGGCTTTTTAAGCGGCAAATACCGCTCCGCGGCTGATTTAGAAGGTAGTAGTCGTTCTTCTCTGGTAAAAAAATACTTAACCGAAAGAGGGATGCGTATTTTAAAGGTTTTAGATGAAGTATCGGCACAATATAACACCAAACCCGCGGCCGTTGCTTTAGCCTGGTTGATTGCCCGGCCAACAATAACAGCTCCAATTGTGAGCGCCACAACCGTATCTCAGTTAAAAGACCTCGCCCAGGCGGCTACCTTACAACTCAGTACAGAAACAATTGACGTGCTAACCAGCGCGAGCGCATATTGATATTTCTTCTTAATACAGTATGTTTTAACCGGGCATGCTGTATTAATTACTCCCTTCAGTTTAAAGCTTAACTTTTAATGAGTTAATTACTTAATAAATTATCCCCGCCAAATAATTTAATTATTAAACAATTCCTTGTTGTTAATTTACCTGTTTAAATATTTAAATTATTTTTCCTCAAAAAATTTCCATTAATTACCCTATCCTTTTAGTTGTTTTTTGCGTAATAGTACTCTATAATTAATTTTTTAACTTAAATGGAAAAGCTAAAACAAATCATCGGTTATGGCGATTCTCGTTTGTCTCTTGAGAATAAACTTTTTAACGCTCTTACTTTATTCATTTGCTTCAATAATGTTATATCGCTTGCAATAAATATTATATTAGGATTTGGCCTGGGTTTAATCCTGGCAAATCTTTTTGTACTTTCATTTTCGGCCTTTGCTTATTACCAAAGCAGGTTTAAAGGCTATAAAGAAAACCTTGTATATGTTTATATAGGCCTGGGTATAGCTTCAATTTTCCCGGGCTGGTTTTATAATGGAGGCATACACGGATCAACTACCCAAATTGGTATTTTTTTAATTGTGCTGATAACGTTACTGGTAAAGCAGCGATACCATTATATATTTATATGTATACTGGCCGGTGTATTTATCAGCTGTTATATGCTGGAAAAGGCACATCCGCAATGGATTTCAGCAGCCTCGGATGAATCATCAAACCAATTTGATCTCATATCATCGGCCGTTATAAACATTGTATTGGTAGGCCTGCTCATTGGATTCATCAAAAAAAGCCATGAAGCTGATAAGCGCGACCTTATTCACAAAAGCGAAGAGTTGCAAACATCACAGGTTGCTCTTCAAGCTTCAAAAGAAGAAGCCGAAGCCGCTACATTTGCCAAATCGAACTTTTTGGCTAACATGAGCCATGAGATACGCACCCCGCTCAACGGAATCATCGGCGCTTCACAATTACTGTCACGATCTGCTTTAATGCCAGATCAGCAGGAACTTCTACAAACCCTGCAGGCAAGCGGTAATCTGCTTATTAATATCATTAGCGATATTCTGGATATTTCTAAAATAGAGGCCGATAAATTGATCCTCTCGCCGGTTACCACTAATATCAGGCATTGTGTTAAAACAGTTGTTGATATCAGTCAGCCCGGCATTACCAATCAGCACAAACCCATTGTGCTTAGCTATATAGTTGATGATAACGTAGCTCAATTTGTTAAAGTAGATGAAGGACGTTTACAGCAAATTTTAGTTAACCTGATAGGCAACGCCATCAAATTTACTGATGAAGGAGCGGTTACCGTAACCGTAAAAGGATCCGAAGTAAAAGATGGCCTCCAGGATATCAGCTTCCACATAAAGGATGATGGCATCGGCATCAGCCAGGAATCGTTAACACAGTTGTTTAAACCATTTACACAGGTAAACACAACCGCTCTGCGCAAATATGGCGGTACAGGCCTTGGTCTGTCCATTTGTAAAAAACTGGTTGAATTGATGAATGGTAAAATATGGGCCATTAGCAAAGAGGCGCAAGGATCTGTATTTATTTTTAATTTGCCATTACAGGTAACCAATGGAGAGGTAGTTACTGAACCCAAAACAGAAGATAAAAAAACGTTTCTGTACCGCCCTCTAAGGATTCTTTTGGCCGAGGATAACAAAATGAATCAGCTTATTGCAAGTAAGATATTTAAAAAAGTTGGGTACAATATTGATATTGCCGAAAACGGATTGGATGCCATCAGGATGAATGATGATCAGCTATATGACCTTATATTCATGGATATCCAGATGCCCGAAATGGATGGGTTACAGGCAACCAGGAACATCCTTAAAAAGCATGGAATGAGCGCTCCGCCTATTATAGCGATGACTGCTAACGTTTTAAGCGAGGATGAAAATGAGTGTACCATGGCCGGCATGAAAGATTTTGTGAGTAAACCATTCACATTTGAAAGATTGGAAAATGTTATCCAAAAGTGGACTAAAGCTTAAATAGCTAAAAACTAAAAATCAGTAAATAATACCATTCAAAATAACAATAGTACCATTCAAAACGATGGCATTGTTTGTAATTTTGATACATGATACAAAGCATCCCGGTATATGATATTTGCTCGTTATCTGACGTAAGGCAGGATGACTTGCTGGCAAGCCGTTTTGCCCCCTATCTCGACTCGCACAAGAACCTGTTCTTCCCGCATCGTCATTCTTTTTATCATCTTGTACTGTTTACTGATGGTAGCGGATCACATAGCATCGATTTTGAAAATTTTGAAGTAAAACCCCGTCAAATTTATTTTATGATACCGGGACAGGTGCATTCCTGGAATTTTGATGGTTTTACCGACGGCTATATCATTAATTTTTCCGAATCGTTTATCCAGTCATTCGTGTTGCAGCCTGGCTATCTAACCAACTTTTCATTCTTCAACGGAAGTTTGAAAGACGCGGTGATCGATCTGCCGGAAGATAGCTACGGTGTAGTTAAATCGCTGTTTGAGAATATACTTTCAGAGATCATAAAACCCGCCCTTTCGGGCAGCGATATGGTGAGATTGCTCATGCTCGAGATATTTATCCATATCAACAGGTTGAATGTACAACAGGATACCACAGGTAAATTAACCTATAATCAAACCCTGCTCAAAAACTATAATAAATTAATTGAGCAGCACTACACCAATATTAAATTACCAAAAGACTACGCCGAATTATTATATATCACCCCAAACCACCTTAACGCGGTTTGTAAAGATTTAGTGGGACTGTCGGCGGGAGAATTGATCCGTAACCGTACTTTGTTAGAAGCTAAAAGATTGTTAACCAATCCACAGCTCAGCATTAGTGATATAGCGTTTAAACTAAACTTCAGCGACAATTCCTACTTCACCAAGTTTTTTAAAAAAATGGAGAATATTACTCCCGAGGAATTCCGCAAACAGATATTGAAAAATTAATAATTAATATGATCATGGAAAATACTAAAAAATATGAGTTAGCTGCCTGGCCTGCAATAGTACATGCCAAATGTCCACGTTGCCGCCGGGGCGATTTATTCAGCACCAGCATGTATAGCTTTAAAGGGCAGGCAATGCATAAAACCTGTTCACATTGTGGCTTAACCTATGAGCGGGAACCGGGTTATTTTTATGTAGCTATGTTTGTGAGCTATGCCCTAAATGTTGCCGAGATGGTTACCATTGCTGTCGCCATTCATGTATTAACCGGCAGCAGCAACCCGTGGTTGTATTGTGGTATCATATTAAGCGTTGCTGTATTGTTATCTCCGTTTAATTTTAGGTATTCAAGGGTTGTATTGCTTCATTGGCTTACCCCCGGTTTACATTATCATCCCGAAATGAGTAAGGATAAAATATAAACGCAAACGGTTAAACCATGTTTACTGCTTTCTGTCAAAATTGCAAAGATTCACATTTACCGATCATCAATTTTTTGAACAATGAAAGCTAAATTAAACACCATAAAAAACGACCTGTACAAAGTATTTATATTGGGTAATGCCGACAATGTACAATTAGCCAAAGCATACTTTTTATTAGCTATACCGCTTTTAACAGCACTTTTCACTTTGGGCCATTTTAATTATTAATTGCCCCGGCGAACATTTAACTCCTTAAAACAAGACAGCCGTTACACTTCTGTAATGGCTGCTTGCAACTGTTTCCCTAACTAAATTAAACTAACTATTAACTAAACTTATTTGAATTTTTTAAGTGCACCGAAATAATTAAGGGCTATTTGAACGTTGTTTACATAAACAAACTTTTGGTAAGCAAAATCCATTGCGTTATCCTGTATTAAACTTGTGTATAAAGGGTTACTACCTTTTGAATTGTTAACTTTAAAAGCAAATGCATCACTATTGGTAATCGAGATTGTGGAATCATCTTTCGATTCAACATTATTGGACTCAGGGGCAGGAAATTCATCTATTTGGGATTTACCTGGAGCGTCTGAAGCAAATAAATTGGCACAGGCAACCAATATGAGTGATGTAAAAACAAAAAACAAAAAATGGTAAAATAGCTTCATAGCGGTAGGATATTAATGTAGACTTAGGTATCAAATAAATGTTATATCAAAGATAAGGTTTGATAAATAAATAACATATAGTGATTACACTGAAATGCGCACGTATTTTTACGCAATCTTTAAGAAAACAGGCTTTAATTGAGATTATTTATAGAAAAACAGAATGAAGATTAAAGTTATTGTAACATATATATTACAAACAATATTTCTTTCTATAAAATTCGAGAATTGAAAAATCCCTCCCGGTAATAACTTGCTGGCTATCCTCACCTTAAAAAGGTGAAATACAAATTATCTGTATCCTGCTGCCTGCAAATCAAATAACTCGGCATAGCGCCCTCCCTTAAGCAATAGCTCTTCGTGGCTGCCAATTTCTACCAGTTGGCCTTTTTCCAATACAAGAATTCTATCGGCCATGCGTACTGTACTAAAACGGTGTGAAATCAATACTGCCGACCGGCCTTTGGTAAGTTCGGCAAAGCGTTCAAAAACATTGAATTCGGCTCTTGCATCCAGTGCCGAAGTTGGCTCATCAAGTATAAGCAATTGAGCATCGCGCATATAGGCACGGGCAAGCGCTACTTTCTGCCATTCGCCACCTGATAGTTCAACACCATCGGCAAAGCGTTTACCCAGTTGCTGATCATAAGCACCCGGTAATTTAGCAGCAAGTACATCCGCAAGGCTTTGCCTGGCCGAATTTACTATCAAAGGCCTGTTATCCTTCTCGCTTATTTTACCAACGGCTATATTTTGAGCAAAACTCATCTGGTAGCGTAAATAATCCTGGAAAATGATACCTACATTAAGGCGAAGGTCAGCAAGATCATATTCACGCAGGTCGATACCATCCAGCAAAATACGGCCTTCTGTAGGGTCATAAAGCCGGGATAACAACTTCACCAGGGTAGTTTTCCCTGCCCCGTTCTCTCCTACCAGTGCAAGCTTTTCGCCGGGGTATAAAGTAAAACTTAAATGCCGGTTGGCCCACCTGTCAGAGTTGACGTATCTGAAACCCACATCCTCGAAAGTAAATCCCCGTTGTATGATTTTTGGAAACGGTAATGCATTTGCTGCATGTTTTATTTTAGGTTCGATCTCGAAAAATTCAAAAAAATCGCGCAGGTAAATGGCCCCCTGCGATACAGCAGTAAACCGGGTAAGAATCCCCTCTAACAAAGCACGAAGTTGACGAAATGAACCTGCCAGGAAAGCAAGTTCACCAATAGTTACACTACCCTGTACCGCCCTGATGATGATTACCACGTAAGCTCCGTAATAACCCAAACTACCCAACATGGCAAAAAATGTTCCCCATAACGAGCGTTTAATAGCCAGGCGTTTATTATCGTTGTAAAATTTGCCAGAGAGTTCTTTAAAGCGATTGATGATAAATCCCGAGAGATCAAAGATCTTTACTTCTTTAGCAGTTTCATCACTTGCGCCCAGGTAACGGACATAATCCAACTCCCGGCGTTCGGGCGTTTGGCCGCGGGTAAGGGCATAGCTACGATCATTAAAGTAGGATTCACCTAAAAAAGCTGGAATTATGGCAATCAATAACAAAACAATAAGCCATGGATTAAAAGTCATCAACCCTACAGCCAAAAAGCCCATGGTTATAAGATCCTGCACCTGGCTCATAACCTGTGATAGCAATATAGTACGCCCTATGGTTTGCTGCCGTGCCCGTTCCAGCTTATCATAAAATACCGAATCTTCAAACTGATCCAGATCAAGCGTAGCGGCATGTGCCATGATCTTTACCGAAGTATAATTACTAAACAAGTCGCCAAGTAAGCTATCCATCAACGTTATAGCCCTGCTTAACGCATCGGTTAAAATTGCTAATGCAAACTCCAGCCCCACCAGCTCCCAAAGCTGGCTCATATCCTTAACCGGGCTGTGGCTTATGGTAACCACGTTATCAATGATCAGCTTGCCTACATAAAGTAATCCCAACGGCATGGCCGAGCGAATGATACGCAGCAGCGCGTTAACCACGGTCATCCAACGGCTGGTTTGCCATACCAGCTTAAAAAAGGCCGGCAAATTGCGTAACGCGTCAAAACGTTCTTTTAGTGTAACTTTTGTATTAAGGGTATTTTTGGGTGGGCGGGCAGTATTCAATATTATATCTTCCTCTGTTTATTGTATATAAACAAATTTACTCAATTGTTTTGCCAATTAAAGATACTCAGATATTTGTGAGGGATCGATGACAAAAACACTATTGCGGATCTTGATGATTTGCGATAACCTTTTTGATTTTCAAAGAAGTTATTTTTATTTCAGCCCATATTAACGCTATTAAAATCATTACAAATACGCCAAAACTTATTAAACCCTCTGACTGCGGAATTCCCGCAACAAGAGAAATTATACCGATAATCAACCCGATTGAAAATAAGGATACAAGTATAAAAGGCAATATACTTAGCCGGTAACCGTAATAGATGTCGGTTTCGTTTTTAGAGATACTAAAAATGATCTTAGGCAGAAAAAATTCGACAGAGCTTTTAATACGGGTAAAGTACAAAGCATTTTTACCATCGTAACCAAAAAAGCATTTATCTGTACCTATGTCTAATTTAGAAGAACCAAGATCTAAACCTCGGGTTCGTTTAATAGAATTTTTTCGTAATGCGGCTTCAATATTAGCTTTATCATCGTAATTAAAGTATATCTTCTTAAAGTAGATCATGCCTTGCGTATTTTCTTTCTAAATGTAATAATTTACTGTACAATAGCTGCTTCAAAAAATATTCCCTTATTTTTGCGGCCATTATGGATACTTCATTAAAAAACAAATTCGATAGTATAATTTTTGACCTGGATGGTACTCTTTGGGATAGCACCGCTAATGTAGCGCTGGCCTGGCAGAACGCCATTGCTAAAGTTGATTACTTAAACGAAGAAATGACAGTTGAACGGGTAAGATCCATTACCGGGATGACCTACGATTCCATTTTTGATAAACTTTTCCCTACCCTTACCATCGATCAACGCAAAGAGGTACAAAGCCTTTGCGCAATAAGCGAACTCGAAATCCTGCATACTAAAGGTGGCGAACTTTATCCGCAATTAGAAGAAACCCTTAAATATCTTGGTACAAAATACAAGCTTTACATTGTTAGTAATTGCCAAAACGGTTATATTGAAGTGTTTTTGGATTTGAATAACATGCACCCTTATTTTTTAGCGCATCAGTGCTTTGGCACAAAAGGTAACCCTAAAGCAGACAATATAAAAGATATCGTAAACGATCATGAGCTTAAAGCCGCTGTTTATGTAGGCGATACCATGGGCGATTATAATGCAGCCACACAAGCGGGAGTACCTTTCATTTTTGCCAGCTATGGTTTCGGCGTAGTGCCTGATGGCATGGCCGCCACAGCTGATAGCTTTAGCAGCCTTGTTGAATTGTTGTAATTAATGTTTACTTCTGTTTTTCAACCAGTTACTTGTTTCAGCGCCGGCGACTGATGACATTTTAACTTTTTTCTGACTAAGCAATAATTCCATTAATACCGCAGCAATCCGGGCCTCTTCTTTATTCCCGGTTTGCAATACCTCAGGGGCGAAATACTTTTGCACAAAATGGGTATCAAAATTACCGGAAATAAAGGCTTCGTGCTGCATAACAAACCTACCAAAGCCTAATGTGGTTGTAATGCCCGTGATCTGGTACTCATCAATGGCCCTTATCATCCGCTCTACGGCTTCCGCACGATCTTTGCCGTAAGTAATAAGCTTAGCTATCATCGGATCATAATAAATAGGAATCTCCATCCCCTGTTCAAAACCATCATCAACCCGTACACCAGCGCCCTTTGGGGCGATATATGTTTGCAGGGTACCAATATCCGGCAGGAAACCATTAGCCGGGTCTTCGGCATATACTCTAAGTTCGATGGCATGACCACGGATCTGCAAATCTTCCTGTTTAAAGCTGATAGGTAATCCCCTGGCAATATTGATCTGCTCTTTCACAAGGTCGATACCGGTTATTAATTCAGTAACGGGATGCTCCACCTGCAAACGGGTGTTCATCTCCAGAAAATAAAAATTGAGGTCGGCATCCATGATAAATTCTACCGTACCTGCACCCGTATAATTTACAGAACGTGCAACATCAACTGCACATTTACCTATTTTTTCTCTTATTTGCGGGGTGAGCACTTTTGAAGGAGCTTCTTCTATTACCTTCTGATGGCGGCGTTGCACTGAGCAATCCCGCTCAAACAGGTGAACAATGTTACCATGAGTATCGCCCAAAACCTGGATCTCGATATGCCGGGGAGATGAAACGTAACGTTCAATGAAAACGGATCCATCACCAAAGGCGGATGTAGCTTCAGACACGGCCATCTGCATTTGCTCTTCAAAATCATTCGGTCCCTCAACTATACGCATACCCTTCCCGCCACCACCGGCAGCAGCCTTTATCAGGATGGGGAAACCTACTTCAACCGCACGCTTTTTTGCCTCGGCAACATCCGTTATAGCTTCCTCGGTACCGGGAACCATCGGTATGTTATATTTTAATGCAGCAGCTTTTGCCGATAGTTTATTGCCCATTACCTCCATTGCTTCGGGCGATGGACCGATGAGAATAAGGCCAGCATCCCGTACCTGCCTGGCAAATGCCGCATTCTCGCTCAAAAAACCATAACCAGGATGAATACCCTCCGCCCCTGTTTTAATACAGGCTGCGATAATTTTTTCGCCAACGAGGTAGGATTGATTTGAGGGGGAGGCACCAATATGCACCGCTTCGTCTGCATAACGCACATGTAGCGCGTCACGGTCAGCATCTGAATAAACTGCAACAGTTTTAATCCCCATCTCACGCGCAGAACGCATGACCCTTAAAGCTATTTCGCCACGGTTGGCTACCAGTATCTTTTGCATAAACAAATGTAATTTATTTACCGGTTAGCAGGCAGGAATTAATTATGGAACCAGGATAAAATAAACCATTGTTTACACTACTTGTAAGTCAATGTTTATTTGCCTGTTTTATCAAACCTGTATGATTTACGGTTACAACGATAGCAAACGTAGCGTTTAATGGGTAACCAAAACAAAAATGTTTTAACAAACGGGCCGCGTTTAATGCGTGAAATACTTGCTTTGCAACTGCGGCAACGTAATTCTTTTTGAGCAGCTAAAGGCCTTATGGGCGTAATGTTATCAACGCCAGGCTTGCTATTTAATTCAGCAGTCATATTATAGCTAATTTATTATGGGGTATTAAAATCCATTAAAGTTAAATATTAATCATGAATTTACTGTGAACATTTTGTTAGCAAATATAAAAAGGGTATTTCCCACTTATTTTAGTACTTTTTTCCACTATATCACAAACAAAAACGCCTCTAACTTTTAGGTTAAAGGCGTTTTAAATAGCGGTATTACAATTATTCCTTTTTATCAGGGGCAGGCGCTCCTGCAGGAGGAGGGCCAGGCTGACCAGGTGCACCAGGAGGCGGACCACCCGGGCCACGACCACCAGTAGGCACGGTAACTTCCGGATGGGCACTACCGCGGTGGCAACTATTACAGTTAACACCAGCCTTTAGCACCATACCCAATGAATCTTTTTTAGCATGAAAATACTTACTGTTAATTTTGTTCATCATCTTGAACATATCGCGTGCCATATTTTTTTCGGGCTTAGCATCGCTTACCCAATCCATCTTTTTAGCTGCTTCATCACGCACATGGCAAAAGTTACAATGTACGCCTAATGAATGTTCCCATTCATCCATTACTGCATGAAGCTGATCTTTTGTAATATTTTTCGGCAACACTTTCAGGTTTTTAAAACCTTCGTCTTCTGCCGCTTTTGGTGTCATAGATGTCATAGCACCTAATATCACAACTGAGATTAACCCCAGCATGACCAATATTTTTTTGTTTACCAGCATAATTGTCATATTTAAGTCATCCAATGTAGATATTAACTTTGAATGTTGCAACCCTTATATCAAAGAATTACCGGTAATTTTTTTGATACATGTTTAAATTCACAAATAGCTTATCATTTAACATGCCATCATATCGATTCTATTTTGAAATGAGTTTTTCGCTTATGGCCCAAAGCTTATCACGGGCTGCAGTATCAGTTGCTATAGCAGATGTTTTAGCGATCTTTTTCTTTTTAAAATAACCTCCGTTGTATTTATCAAGGCGTGGAGCGGTGGCTAAAAATATAGAAGTTTCGGCGCCTTGTTCTGCAGTTATCATGAACGGACGAAGCAACATCGTTGTGAGTTTGCCAAATCCTTTAAACCCAATCCAAAAATCGGTACTTACCACACCCGGATGCAGCGAAAAGGCAAGAATACCCGTGTTGGCAAATTTTGAAGCCAATGACTGTGTAAAATAAATATTAAATAACTTATTCATGCCATATGCTTTCCAGGCATTATAGGATTGCTCCCATTGCAGGTCATCAAATTGCGGATTGCCCCTTTTATGCGCCTCAGAGCTTACGTTGATTATCCGTGCCTGGCCCTTCTGCAGTAAGGGCATCAAACTGGTGGTGAGCAAAAAATGGCCTAAATGATTGGAGGTAAAAGTCATTTCAAATCTATCTTTACTCAACTCCCGCTCAGCAAAAATTCCACCGGCATTATTGATGAGTATGTTAATAGCAAACAGCTTTCCTGATAATTCAGCTACAGCATCGTGAACGCTTTGCAAATCGGCCAAATCGCATTTTACAACATTGATCTCTTTATTGCCGGTCTGCTCTATTAATTCCTGTTTAACCCGATCTCCTTTTTGGATATTACGCACTAACAGGTAAAGTGCATGTCCCTGTCTTGCTAATGAAAGTGCTGTCTCTTTTCCGATGCCTGATGTGGCTCCGGTTATTACCGTTGTTTTTAATGCCATTCCACTCAGCTCCCTAAAGGGGGAACTTTGATTGGCAAGATAGAGGTTTTTCTCTATAACCTGATTTTAAAAAGCCCCTCTCCTTCGGGGAGTGGGGCTTGGGGTGAGGCTTTACTTTTGCATCACCATAACACCGTTCATCAACAGGGTGCTGCCACCATCAGCTACAATATTGTATACTTTTTGAATACCACCTCCTTGCTCTGTTTTTTGAAGCACCGTAAAGGCTTCATATTTTCCGGTTTGCTCATTAAGGCAAAGTACCTCCTGCCCTTCTGTAATCTCGCCCATTTTATGGTTGCCCTGCCTGGTGAGCATCGGGTGATTCGGCGTAGCCTGCAATACTTTTGAATTAAGGCTTATTAGTTGCCCTGCATTTGTATTTTTCACATCTGCCGATACCAACACCAAACGGGTTAAAGCATAGTTTTTAGCATCATGAACGGTTAATTCCTTTACCTTAACTGCCGAACTTTTATTAGTTACGGGATCAACGGAGATAACCTCATCGCCACTTTTGATGGCTTTCAACATCTTTTTACCACCATTAGCCATTGTTACCATTTCATCCCCGGGGAAACAAATATCATTACCATAAGTAGCCGCTTCTTCTTTCATATCCTTACCGCCATTGAGTAATTTATATTGCTGAAAGCTCATTTCTTTTGATAATATGTAAGACAGCTTCAGGATGAAATTGGTTTCAACCTTGTTGATGTTATCAATATCTAAAAAATACTTTTCCCAAACTTTACCATCGGCTGTAAAATCAGGAACCAGGGCTCTGTATAGTTTACCTTTTTCGTTGGTATAAAACACCATTAAACCTATTTCCTGCATACCCTCTTTGGCTACAAGTTTGTATAAGTCAACGCGTTTTTTTAATCCGTCAGATCCGGTAATGAAATACGGCTTACGGTTCTCATACCTGTCAAGCACGTAAGTATTCTCAAATTTAACGTACGTATCCTTATCCAGATCCCCAATGGTAAATGATTGTGCCTTGTTGTACTCATCCATAGTAAGCGGACGAGGATTGACTGCAGTTTGCGCATTACCTAAGTAAATAGAACCTGCCAAAAAAAGTGTTAGTGTTAGTTTACGCATATATTTTAAAAAAGAGGCAAGAATCAAGAGTCAAGAATCAAGAGTATTTTCCTTGTTGGTCTCTTTTGGGCCGATTCTGCTGTTGATACTTGCTATATTATAATTTATACTTATCAAGATTCCCCCGAACATGAAATGAGGCGCGGGAACGGCAAATAATTAAAGATGAAGAAATTAGAGTCAACATTTTTTCTGTCTTGATTCTTGACTCTAATCTCTTGATTCTATTTTACGATAGTTGTTTAAACGCGTCGGCAAATGCTTCCATTTCGTCCATACGCCCGATGCTTACGCGGCACCATTCCTTATTGTTAAATTGCCAGCTTCGTACACCTACGCCACGTTTCATCATTTCGCTTACAAACTTTTTGCTATCCATTTTAAGCGGGAACATCACAAAATTGGCAGATGACGGAATATATTCATACCCTTCCTTTTTAAGTACCGAATATAAATACTCTTTTGAAGCCAACGTTTTTTGTAATGCCTCTTTTAAAAAGGCTTCTTCACGATAAGCCACTATGGCCCCGGCAATTGTTGTAGCCGACAGCGAGAACCCTGTACTGTAAATAGACAATGCTTTGATGGTTTCTGGTTGTGCTATTACATAGCCGCAACGCAAACCGGCAAAACCGTATAATTTAGAGAACGTACGGGCTACAATAACGTTATGCCCTGCTTTTACAGCGTTTATCATGGTGCTGGCCTGAGGATCGGGCAGGTAATCTATATAAGCTTCATCAACAAATACGGTCACCTTTTTAGATACGCGTTCGCAAAATGCTTTCAGTTTGGCGGTATCTAATATTGTTGCTGTAGGGTTATTAGGATTACATATATAAATAAGGCCGGTGTTAGCGTCAATTTTTGCTTCCATAGCATCCAGGTCCAGCTTATAATCAGCGGTTAAGGGAACTTTTACCCACTTACCATCAAATTGCTGCGCATGCGATGGCAGATCTTCATACGAAGGATCGCCGGTAATAATGCTTTTTCCGCCTTTGCTATATAAAAGGGCGGCCGCAAGTAATAAAGGCGACGAACCCGATTCCATTAAAATATTACCCTCTGAAATACCTTCATAGGTGGCTATTTTATTGTAAAGGGTACCCATAGAAAACATGGGGTACTGATAACTAAGGTCAAGGGCCTCCTGGATAGCCTTTTTCGCAGCCGGTGATGGACCAAAGGGATTTTCATTAGCCAATAAACGTGCTTTTAACACCGGCCCCCCATTAAGGATAGCAGCCTGATCGGTAACGCGGTTAGCTAAAGGAGCAATTTTTTTAAGTACCGGCATAGCAGCCAGCTTACTGATGGTACCCGAAAAGAAGGCCAGTCCCCCGGCCATAAGTGCACTGGATTTTATCCAGGTTCTGCGGTTAAGTGAGTTTGCCATGGTGGTTTTTTTTTAAAATTTAGAATCAAGAAATTAGTGTCAGCAGCCAAGACAAATAAAAAGCTAATCTTGCCTCACGTGCAACTGTCTCTTGTTTCCTATATTTTGTATATGAGTTCTTTATTTTACAATATCGTTTGTCAAAAATCCCTCACCCCCTCCTGATTCTTAACTCTTGATTCTTGACTCTCCCAACCTATTTCTGTACAGGATATTTTGCACTGCCTTCGGTAACCCTTGCATGTAAAGCGGCTACCGTGCTCCTGGCCGATTCAAATGCACCGGCCATCCAGGCATTTAAATAGGTTAAATGTTCACCGGCAAAATAAACTTGCTTATCGGGCTTTAGCAACGCCGGGTATTGCGTTTTGCGGGTATCGGTATTATACACAGCCCATCCGCCTAAGTTATACTTGGTTTTGTGCCAGCTTACCGAAAACGCGCCCTCAAATTCCTTATCATACTGAGGATGGATAAGCCTGCCTTTTTCCAATGCAAAACGTTGGCGATTTGCATAATCTAAGTTACCTATCTTTTGGGCTTTTTCATTAAAATTATAATAACCTATCAAGATACCCTTTTTTCCTAAATAATCATATGATGGATAAAAAATCTGGGTTAAATCGTTGTTTGTGTGGGTAATACCTCCATAAATATGCTCATCCTCTTCCCAAAATCTCCGTTTAAACTGCAACCCTATTTTCCCGGTTTGGATGTACCCAATATAATCAATGGCACGGCTCACATCACTTGAAAAATTATTGCTGACATTGCTCAATACCGGGAGTGGCAAAGTACAAATACACATATCGCCGGTAAGCTGGTGCTCGCCAAGTGCATCCTTATAAGTTATCTTAACGCCTTCGGCAAGATTATTTATTGCCGTAACCTCGGCGCCCATTTTAACAAAAGGCGTTACTTTTTTCTCCAATGCCTTTGCTATCTGATCCATGCCGCCAACGGCCTGGAACATGGTCATCTGCAGTTCATAGGTATACTCGGCAACATTATAAAAATCAGGATCCATCAGGCCCGAGTGTATTATATCTGCCAGTTTATGCGGATCGGCAATTTTACCTGGCCTGCCTCCGGCACCCGGCGATTCGGTATAACCCCGCCTTGCAGATGCTTTGTACAACTTATCCACATCAAGGCCGCCTTCTGCCTGCAGGTATTCGATGACCTTTTCGCCATCCTCTTTGGTCAGGTTACTATCAAGGCTGCCATGGTCTATACTTTTGGCAAGCATTTCGGTCATATACCCCCTGATGTCGTTATGAACTTCCCTTACCCTTACTTTTTTGTTTGATAGCGCCCCTTTACCTTCGGCATAGTAATAAGCGCCCTCGTTTACGTTGTTGTAAACCTGGATTGGTACGCCCAACTCCTTACAGTAATGCAGCGTAAGCTCATGGTGATGAGGTATACGTGACGGACCAGCATTAAAATACAAGCCATCATCAAACTTAGCGGTAGCAGCAGGCTTATCAATCTCCTGGTTAGTGCTGCCGTTACGAATACTCCAGCAACGGCCGCCTGTGCGTTGGCGTGCCTCCAGTATGGTACATTGATAGCCTAATTTATTTAACTCGTAAGCGCAGGTCATCCCGGCCAAACCTGCTCCTAATATGATAATATGTTTTCCTTTACCATCGCCCTCCAAATTAAAGGCATGTGCGGGCGCCGGCCGTAATAAACCTAAAGCCATCATTGCGGGGTAAGCACCACCAGCCAGCATAGCTCCTTTACCAAGAAAATCTCTGCGTGTAATAGTTTTCAATAAGCGCTATTTTATGTTTTACAATAATGTAATCCTTAAAGATAGTTTATTAAATGATTTTATAAAAGATAAGCCATATTTTTTTAAATATGACAATATCTACAGGATTTGTATGGATTTACCAATAACCATTTTTAATTTCTAAAGAGCCCGTTTGCCAAAACAGCCCGGTTATCCTGTGCGGTAACCGGGCTGTTTATATACTAAAATATACAAAGTTCAATCTGTGTCTTCAACTGGGTATAAACTTCATCATTGTTTTGAGTTTTCGTCTCCGTTGATTTAGGCTTATCTGCTTTACTGAGCCGGCTGCTTTTGATGCGATGCCGATACCTTATTAAAGTAATCAAGCAGCTTATCCATATTTTTAAGGTTGAATTTGTGCTCTTTGATGCTATCAACCACCTGCTCTTCATCGCCCATAACCTCAACCATAATATCCTCAAAATTTGCATCGGTAATGCGTTGCATACCAGCGGTGCTTTCGCCAAAATAGTAAACAGCTTTGGAGTTTTTTCCGCGACCGCCGCCGCCACCACCGCCAAGAGATACACCCAGGCCACCGCCAAAGCCACCACCGTAGCCGCCACTGCCATAACCAGCTGATATTCCCGGCGAAAAGTGCACGCCACCACCGCCGCCCGAACCGGCTTTTGCCATATACAATTTCATTGGCTCATCCAACACCACCTGCACAAAGTCGGTTTCCTCCAAATTCCAGGCTTCATTGTGCGGCGCATGCGCCACCACAAAGCTATCTTTCCCGGCTACAAACGACCGCACATCACTTGCACTAAGTTTATATGGGTTTGTTTTTTCGTCGTCCTTAAACTCAATAAAACCCTCGTCTTTTATCGGGCTCTTCCCTCCGGGATATAACCTTATAAAGCCGGTTGTACGATTGCCTTTAACATCGGTAAAATTACCGGGCTGCCATTTTTGCGATTTTGCTGATACAAAGCACAGCATAAAAAATAAAATGATTAAAATTGAGCGCATAACAAGTATAAAATACAAAGAACGCATTTTTTAGATATTTAATATGATGACTGTTGATTTACGCAGCGATACCGTAACAAAACCTACGCCCGGCATGCTGGAAGCCATGTGGAGCGCTAAAGTTGGCGATGATGTTTTTGGCGAGGATGAAACTATAAATGAACTGGAACAAAAGGCGGCAGCCATGTTTGGTATGGAAGCGGGCCTATTTTGCCCATCGGGAACCATGACCAACCAAATTGCCATTAAATGCTTTACCCACCCTTTGGACGAGCTGATTGCCGACCAAACCGCGCACGTTTACCGTTATGAGGGTGGTGGTATTGCCTTTAACTCCGGGGTATCAACCCGCCTGTTAAATGGTTACCGGGGTATCATCACCCCCGAAATGATAGAGCCGGAGATAAATGCCGAAAACATACATTACCCGCATACCAGCCTGGTAGTGCTTGAAAACACCGTTAACAAAGGTGGTGGCAGCTGCTACACGCTAAATGATATTGAACCCATTGCCGAATTATGCCAGGCCAAAGGCTTAAAGCTGCATCTGGATGGCGCACGTATATTTAATGCGCTTACCCATACCGGCGACAAGCCCGTTGACTATGGCAAATATTTTAATGGTATCTCGGTTTGTTTATCAAAAGGCCTTGGCGCGCCCGTTGGCTCTGTTTTACTGGCCGATGCGGCTACCATAAAATATGCCCGACGCATACGTAAGGTGTTGGGCGGTGGTATGAGGCAGGCAGGTTTCCTGGCCGCTGCGGGCATTTATGCTTTAAACCATCATGTAGAGCGCCTGAAGATAGATCATGCCCATGCGCGCATCCTGGGTGATGAACTGAGCAACCTATCATGGGTAAGCAATGTGATCCCTGTAGAAACTAATATTGTATTATTTGATACTATTGAACCGGCAAGCGCCGTATTGGCTAAACTTGCAGCCCAGGGCATTAAAGCCAGCGATACCGACAAACATCGCATCCGCTTTGTTACACACCTGGATGTACATGCCGAGCAGGTAGAATACCTTGTGGGGGTGTTGAAGGGGATGTAATTGTGAATAGTGAGTGGTAAGTAGTGAATGGAAGTTTAATTTAAATTGACCACTCACTACTCACCAACTACCGCTCACTACTTTTTAGCTGGCACCCTATCGGCTGATTGCCTTTCAACCATCCAGCCGGGGTATTCCTTTGGCAGGGCACTTACCTCGTCGATGCGTTTGAGTTCATCGGCAGAAAGTTCAACTTCTATTGATTTTAAATTATCATTGAGCTGATCGATATTTTTTGCCCCTATAATAGTGCTGGTGATCCCTTTTTGCAGGCGAACCCATGCCAGCGCGATCTGCGCGGCAGACACATTTTTCTGTTTACCAATTTCGCTGATCACATCCACAATATCATAAGCCTTATCCTTATTTATCGGCGGAAAATCAAAGGTATCTCTTCTCGATCCTTCTGATTTTTTGTTATCGCGGGTGTATTTACCCGAAATAAAACCACCGGCCAGCGGGCTCCAGGGCATTACAGCCAGGTCCTGATCTTCGGCAACGGGCAATAACTCCCTTTCAATATCGCGACCAGCCAACGAGTAAAAATATTGCAGCCCAACAAATTTATTCCAGCCATTCTTTTCGGCTATACCGGCGGCTTTCATTACCATCCAGGCAGGCCAGTTACAGCAGGCTATATAACGCACCTTGCCACTTAGCACAATATCGTTTAACGACCGCATGATCTCTTCCACAGGAGTTTTAAGGTCGACACCGTGAACGTACAGCACATCTATATGATTTAACTGCAACCGTTTTAAGCTGTCGTCAACAGAATTAAAAATATGGTACCGCGAAAGGCCTGTATTGTTTGGTCCCTCGCCCATCCGGCCGCGCACCTTGGTAGCAATGATCAGTTCCTCGCGGTTAAGGCCCAGATCAATAATGGATTGGCCCAATAATGTTTCAGATTCGCCAAAGGAATACACGTTGGCTGTATCAATAAAGTTAATGCCCGAGTCGACAACCGTTTTCATCAGCTCGTTAACACCTTCCTGCTTTATTTGCCCAATGGCCTCCCAGTACCCTTTGCCACCAAAAGTCATGGTGCCAAAGCAAATTTCAGAAACCAGCAAGCCGGTATTTCCTAAAAAATTGTATTTCATAAGTTTGATGTTTGTTTAATGTGAAATTAGGGAATAGTCTAAGAATTTGCCCTGTATTTTAAACTCATTAATTGATTAGCCTTTAGGTATAGGCAATCATTTTTAAAATCAAGAATGATATTAAATCGCTTTAAAAGATCATTGCCCAAATAATTAATCTCTAAACCTGTTGGGTTTAAACTACCTACCATGAGCGTGGGGATATTGGTAAGCTCAAAATTATCGATCTTCAGCAGCGGCGAAAGCACTATTTTAGTTTCATATTTTACACCTCTTGGATCGCTCAATACCGATAACTTTATCAATCTTAAATCTTTTGGAAAATTTTGTTTAGCTGCCCAGGTATTATCTAAAATAATTGCCTGATCTGACCCTGTATCCATTGAAAAATTGCCGGTGTATTTCTTATCTCCTATTTCAAAGGTTCCCTTAATACAGGCGAAAGAGTGAATAAATTCCATTTTCGACCTGGTATACCCTTTCAAAGCCTTTGGCAATTCGGAATGGATTATCAAAAGGTTATGATCATAATCTATCTCCACTATTTTACCTTCAAACAAATCCCAGCCAAATCGGCCGTCCATTTCATGAGCCGTTGTTGTAGTTGGCAGGATTTCCGGGGCATTCCAAACAGTATTCCCCATTTGCAATTTAACTACCTTGTTTAAGTTATTATAATCCGGCTTGGTTTTACCGGCTAAGGCATCGGGCTGGTTTGATAACAACTTTGTTTTTTTAAGTATAGCATCCCGGGTAAAATGAAACCCGAAAGAACTAACATCAAAGTGCAGGTTCAGAGTATCTATATTGTTTATAACGGCTTTTACTGCAATGGCATTAAATGAAGTAAGTGTAAATGGGATGGTATCATCTTTAGCAACAATTTTTCGCAGTCTATCCTCCGGAGATATCGCGCTTACAATTTGCGTATAGCAGGAGTCTTTGCCATTTAGCAATACAATAAAGCTAAATTTTGTACCTGGTTTTACTTTTACCCTTATAGAATCTATATCTGTGTAAAAAGTAACCCACTTTGTTTTCCGGGTTCTATCGGCAGTGAAAATATCTGGTTTAGTTTTTGGCGAGAGAGTCCAGGCATTTTTATCTAAATAGCCCCCATCGTTGATAGTTACATTTTTAGATGTTGCTTTAATAACAGGCAGTTTTGATTGTGCAAAAACTGATTGAACCAGCAAAAATGGTATTAAAAGGTTAAGGTATTTCATTTGTTTAGTTGTTAAATCAATCGCCAATCCCGCTCTTACGTTCGATTCCCGATTTTAAACCAATATCCTGTTAAAAGTTTAATAAGCAAATAACACCAACAGTCAATAATAATCTATTTATGTTCTCTGCTTCCTTTTATCGCTCAAATATTTCCGGATAGGCATATCATAAATTACCATTGCCAAATACGCCATGCCAACCAAAATAAATACTCCTGCTATAACCATAAAAACAAGCTTAGCTGTACCGACCTTATGGCTGGTGTAATAATTTCCGAAAATCCATATACCTACATAATGCGTCATGTATAGCGGGTACGATATTTTACCGGAGAATACACACAACTTTTTTACGCCTTCTGTTAACGTAGCCCCGGCCCCCAGGGCGATAAGCAATGGAAAATAGATCAGTACAACTATCAATTCTTCCAGCCAGTTCCACTTAAAATGCGGCATTACAAAGGCAAACACCAATAATATAGACAGGCCTACAAAACCCAGCTTTGATTTAATGATCCAGTTAGACCGGTAAACAAGCAACCCCGCCATAAATGAAAAAGCGATACGGGCACCACCATCCCAAAAACTACTGCCGTCCCAACCACCCAATAATGCACCTGCTCTATAGCCAACAAAGCAAAGCGCTGCCGCGGATAATATCGTTAACAAAAGCAGGTATCGACGGCTGATTTTGTAAAGGACAAAAGCATAAAAGATATTGGCTACATACTCCCAGAATAATGACCAAGAAGGCGCATTAAAACTGAATAAATTAAAATAACGCTCAGGCATCACCGGGAAGGGAATAAGCAACACGGAGCTCAAAAATATGAGCACCAGTCTGCCAGTAGTATATAATAATGCAGGATGACCACCAAATGGATCAAACAGAAAACCCAATAAGCCCAATACCGAGCCCAAAATAACCAGGGAATGCAGCCTGATTACCCTTGATTTAAAAAATTCCAGTACACCCATTTTACCAATACGATCGTCATAAGCGTACCCAATAACAAAGCCGGATAAACAGAAAAAAAAGTCGACAGCTAAAAAACCATGCCCTATAAAGTTTTCACTACTACTTGGATAAATAAACTCTGTAAAATGAAAAACTACAACGGCCAAAGCTGCTATGCCTCTTAATCCGTCAAGAATATCAAAATGTTGTTTAGTTTTTAAAATGTTAGGGTTTAGTGCTGTCATGTTCGTTGATTCTGTTTTATCAGGTTAAAAACTGATAAAACAATTATTGTAGGGCTATTTATGCGCAGCGCGCAAGATGTAGAATAATAACAATTCTGCCAAATTTTTTAAACAGTTATGAATTCTCTAATGCCAGTTTAAGCTGGTAATACATACAACTCATGTTCTCCATTTCGGATATCAAAACATCTGTTCAAACACCAATACAATACTTTTCTCGAATTAAATTCATTTAATTAAATTTATTTTGAATTTAATTCACAAATTGACTAATATTACCGTATGATTAACGAACCAGAAATAGTTTTAGATAAAACCGATCTGCATATTTTACGCCTGATGCAGGAAAATGCCCGCATATCAAATGCCGACATGGCCCGCGAACTGGGCATGGCGCCATCGGGTATATTGGAGAGGGTAAAAAAACTGGAACAGAAAAACGTTATCCAGCAATATACTACCCGTATTAATCCCGTGGCATTGCAGCAAAAAATGCTGGCCTTTATATTTATGAAAGCTGCTGAAGGACCAGGATCGGACCATACAACCCGCGAACTGGCTAAAATACCCGAAGTACAAGAGGTACACCATATAGCCGGAGATGATTGCTACCTGGTAAAGATCCGTACGTATGATTCAGCCTCGCTGATGCTGTTAATGCGTACCTACTTTAGTAAAATACCTAACATTTTAAGCACCCGTACCACCATAGTGCTCGAAACGGTTAAAGAACAACAACAATTAGTTATACCCGAAAAATAAATACCGCCATGACCTCAACTACACAAAAAACTGCGTCTCCCCTGTTGGTTATCATAGCTTTCGCTATTGTTTACCTGGTTTGGGGTTCAACCTATTTTTTTATAAAAATGGCTATTGATGGTTTCCCGCCACTATTGCTTGGTGCACTCCGCTTTTTTATAGCTGGTATTTTACTGCTGATATGGTGCGCCATTAAAGGCGAACAGATTTTTGTGAAGCGTAACATGATCCATGCTGCAGTAAGTGGTTTTTTAATGCTGGTAGTAGGTAATGGCGCAGTAATATGGGCCGAGCAAACACTGCCAAGCGCCATGGTAGCCATCATGGTATCATCTCCTCCTATATGGTTTGTATTGTTGGATAAACCTAACTGGGGCACCAACTTTAAAAGTAAAAGCACCCTTATTGGGCTGGCAATAGGTTTTATAGGGGTAATATTATTATTTAGCGAACAGATAGAAAGCATGGTTGGGCCATCAACCGGGCCATCAAAACTACCGGGAATGTTATTGCTGCTGGTGGGTACATTAGGCTGGGCATCGGGCTCATTATACTCCAAACACAATAACACAAAGGGATCTGTATCTGTTAACGCCGCATGGCAAATGCTGGCCGCTGGTATTGTTTTTATCCCATCAAGCTTTTTTCATCACGAGGTGCAAACGCTTAACTGGAGCGCCATTCCCGCTCATAGCTGGTATGCATTGTTATACTTAATAGTTTTTGGATCGATAGCCGCATTTAGCGCTTATGTATGGCTTTTACAGGTTCGCCCGGCTACACAGGTAGGTACCTACGCTTACGTTAACCCGGTTATAGCGGTTATACTGGGTGTACTTTTCGCCCATGAGGGTGTTACCCTGTTACAGGTAGGCGGCCTGGTAATTATATTGGGTAGCGTACTACTTATAAATTTGAGTAAATACAGGAAAGAAAGGTTGGTGAAAGAGGGACAATTAGTAACTGATTAAATTAAGTTGATGCCATTAAACACACCTGTTATTACGATAACAGGTGTAAAAATCCTTTTCGTCACCGATCTTGATTCTTAACTCTTGATTCTTGACTCTGATTTTCTGCCTCAACTCTCCCACTTACCAAACTCAAAGTATTTGCTAATTTTGATGCCTACCTTACTGCCAGTTTTATATTTACCCCTGTTGTAATTCATTACGCGTAACGTAACGCCGGCGTACTCCACAATCAATTCTTCGTAAAAACCTTTAAACAGCACCATTTTCACCACCCACTTTTTACCCAGCAGGGTTATTTTTATATGCTCGGCATATATTACTACTACGCCGCGCCTGCTTTTTATGCCACAAACTTTGGCCTGGGTAGAAGTAAGCTTGCTGCCACTGGCCAGTATTTGCGATGTGTACAATAATTGGGGTGAATGATATAACTCATCCGGCGGACCATTTTCAACTATCTCGCCCTCTTTAATTACAATAAGCTCATCGGCCATGGATAGAATTTCGGCCGGGTCATGTGATACCAGCACTACGGTTGTTTTCCACTCTCTTACAATTTGCCTTATGTCGTGCTGTAAAGCTTCTCGGTAAAAAGCATCTACCTGGTTAAAGGGTTCATCAAGTAATAAAACTTCGGGCCTGCTTATTAATGCTTTTGCTATAGTTACCCTTTGTTTTTCGCCACCGCTCAGTTTGCCAAAAGGATAATCTTTAAGGGGGTAAATATTGAGCATGTTAAGGGCCTCGGTAACCCTTTTTATCTCGTGGCTCAGGTCTTCCTCGGGCAGTCCGTCACGGACTGTGTTCCAGACAGATGATCGCGGATCCATATCAATACCGTTCTGGGTTACCAAACGCATTACTTTGTGGGCATGCTGTATGCCATGCTCGCGGCTAAGTACCCGTTCTTCCTTAAAAAAAACCTCGCCATGATCGGGTTGCAGCATGCCAAATAACAAATTAAGCAGGGTGGTTTTACCGCTGCCGCTTTCGCCAACTATAGCTGTGATCTTGCCCTTAGGCACAAATATGGTTATATTGTTAACGCCGGATGACTTATCGCCGAAGAAATTTTTGGTAACTGAAATGGTTTCCTGTATCAGATCATCTTGCATTCCTATGAATTGTTTTAGTCATTAAGCTGGCTACTTATCAGCCCCCCAAATGAGGTACCTAAGCTATAAAAAGTTTAGTCGCAAAAAAAGCCCGATGGTATTATTTAGTGAACAGGCAAACAATTTCATCTTATACTTATTGTTATTGCAATAATAAACGTATCCAAAATCATCACCCCATGAATAAAAGCATTGGCATAGTACTCATTGTTGTAGGCGCAATAATGCTTATGTGGACTGGCTTTACCTACACTAAAAAAGAAAAGATTATTGATGCGGGCCCTATCCAGTTATCTGCCGACAGGCAAAAAACTGTAAACTGGCCGCCCTATTTGGGCGGGATATTCATTATTGGCGGTGTGGCTATAGTTATACTTTCAAAAAAATAACGCTTTACTTGGTGTTTGATGCTTTAAGTGTACTAATATCTTTTGTTGCCAATAATTGCCTGTAATTAATCATCCGGAATTTCTTTCCTTCCATACTCCTAAACTCGGGTGATAGCAACATATTCAGTTCGGTTTGGCGGTGCAGGCTGGTTAAGGGTTTGCCATCTTTGGCGTTCATCATATTGCTGTTCATATCTACCAGTGCATCCATTTCGGGGCTGGGCGTAGCGGTATGGATCACAACCAGGTTTGGCCTTTCGGGGTCCAGTTTATTGCTCACATAATTCAGGAAAACTTTCTTTTTGGTGGCGATGGGTTCGCCCCACATTTCCATATAGGTTTCACCAAAATAGGTAACACTGCTTAATGTTGATATAGCTAATTTGTATTTATGGGCCAATTTTTCTGTAAGCGCGCGTAGCTCGGGGGTCGACAATGCGATCCCCATGTGCGGATCTATGTAGCTTATCTTCAATCCCGATGCCAAAGCCCTTTCAATCTGCGCCGATAATTCGGTTTCAACCTCATCCAGTTTATAACCACTTTTTGCAAACGCCGATGTGGAATGCGGAAAGTAGCCTACTTCATCAACCAAACTTGGTACGGCAGTGCGGCCGGTAACCGGTCCCCAGCGGTAATTTTTCCATTCGGATGTGAGTGTTAGATGCACCCCTACGCTTACATTGGGGTATTTTTTCAATATCTCCACCGCCTCCTGGTACCATGGGCAGGCAAACTGAAGCGATACAGAAAATGGCAAACCTGTTTTGGCCACCTTTTCGGCAGCCATGTTTACAGAATGGTTCATCCCTATATCATCAAGCCTGATCAATAATTGGGGTAATTTATTGGCTTTTTGAGCCATTAAAGGGTTTACGTGTGTAAGTATTATCAACAGGAATAGGTAAAAGACATATTTGGTTTTCATACGGGCAGCACGTTTATTATTTTGGTAATGAATAAGTAAATCTAATTTTGAATATCAATTTTGGTATTTATCTTTTGAGTTTTGCCCTATTAAACTTTCCCATTCTAAATCCATCCCTTCAAGACTATTAACAACAGGTCATTATAAGTTTCAACTATTCACATGAATTTATTTAGGGATAACAAACCAAAAAGTTGATCCTTTGCCTACTTCACTGTCCACATAAATATGGCCGTGGTGTTGTTTAATGATCTCGGCAGAAATAAACAGCCCCAAACCTAAACCGGCATATCTTTGAGATATTTCATCAACACGATAAAACCTATCAAATAATAAAGGTATTTTTTCAGCTGGTATACCAATGCCAAAATCTGTAACGGCAATTTTAACCCCTTCTGCAGTTCGGTTTGCTTTGATTATCACTTTATTACCATCGGGAGAATACTTAATTGCATTTGAAATTAAATTAATAACAACCTGTTCCAAACGATTTCTGTCAGCTTTAATTTTGATATTGGGGTCACCCTCAAAAATAATATGATGTTTTGTTGAGCCTGTTTGTAATTCTTCCTTGCACTCATCCAACAATTCACCAAGGTTAAAATCTATTTTCTTTAATTCCAGTTTCCCTGCCTGTATCTTGGTAACATCCAGTAGGTCTTTAATCAATTCGGTAAGTTTATCAACCTGCTTATTGGCCTTTTGTACAAAACCGTGCAAGGATTTCATTTCTTCCTTTTTGAGGGTTGCACGCTCAATAATTTGAAGTATTGCTTTAAGGCTGGTAACCGGTGTTTTTAATTCATGACTGGCAATGCTTATAAATTCATCTTTTTTACTTAATAATTCCCTGGTAGATTCGTCAATCAGTTTTTGAGCGGTAATATCCAACAAAGTACCAATGAAACGAATGGAGATTCCCTCGTCGTTAAAATATGCCCGGCCTTTTGCCTTAAGCCATTTAATTTTTTGTTGTAAAGCGATGGTCCTGAACTCAATATCAAAAGCTTCGCAATGCGGATTACTGAGGGTATCCTTAATGCTATCCTCTACGCGGATCAAATCTTCGGGGTGCACCTTTTCAAAAAACGAAGTTATATCGACGGTGCTTGCTGGCAACAAGCCAAATATTTCTTTGCAACGCTTATCCCAAATCAATTCTTTTGTTTGTGGGTCATAGTCCCAGGTACCCAGGCCTGCAGAATCAACTGCAAACTTTAGCCGTTCTTTGCTTTCATTTAGTAAGCGCTCAACTTCGGCTAAACCCTGTTGTATTTTCCTTTGATCAGTAATATCTTCAATTGCAAGTAAAATAAGTTGTTCGCCATTAATATTATCAATTTGCCGGGCATTAAGGCACATGAAACGTTTTCCTATCGTAGGAAATACTTGCTCAACCTCAAAATCTTCCAATTCCTTTTTTTCGGGAAGTATATTTTCAAGTAGCTCTCTAAGTTCGGGTATATCCCATTGATGATTTCCGAGTTCATATAGGTAATATCCCTCTGTTTGTTTTTCAGTGAATCTGAATTTTTGATAAAATCCACTTGTAGCACGTTTAATGCGTAGATCGCTATCTAAAATAAGCAATGGATCACGAATGGTTTTTACAATCCCTTCAGTATACATACGGGCATTGTTCAACTGATCATTCCTATCCAATAACTCCTTATTTACAATCATTATCTCCTCATTGGTGCTTTGCAATTCCTCTTTTGAGGTTTCCAGCTCCTCGTTCAGGCTTTGCAACTCTTCGCTCCCGGATAGCAACTCTTCATTGGCACTTTGTAGTTCCTCATTAGCAGTTTCCTGCTCCTCTGTAATGGCGCGCATATCGGCACGTGCCTGTATCAGTTCTTTCTCCAGTTGTTCAATACGCAAGTCGCTTTCGTCGTAGGTTACACTGGCACGGCCGGGATTCACCTCATCCGGCACATGTTGTATTCCCGTTGATGAAGCATTTTGAAAAACTATTAGATAATAAGGTTCAAAGGTATCTTTAAGCGGAATGGCCTGTAGATTTACAAAATGTTGTAAGTTGTTAACTTTAAAAAACACCGCGAATTTACGGGCTGGCAGGCCTGTTTTTTTTGCCACATGTAAAATGTTTCGCAATTCAAATGACAGGCCTTCACGTGCCATTTTTAGCAGGTTAAAGCTGGGTTTACCCATAGGCGGCACAAGCCATGTTTCGGTAGGCCCCCTAAACTGTATAATGTCAAATT
Organism: Mucilaginibacter sp. P1_A3; assembly: GCF_056406855.1. Classification (NCBI taxonomy): domain Bacteria; kingdom Pseudomonadati; phylum Bacteroidota; class Sphingobacteriia; order Sphingobacteriales; family Sphingobacteriaceae; genus Mucilaginibacter; species Mucilaginibacter sp. P1_A3. Next base: position 40,071 of record NZ_JBFTZJ010000002.1, on the reverse strand, counting down.
TGTCATTTATCAAAACAGAAGCCGGCATAAAGCTTACCAGCATGGTTTCGTCGGCTACTTTAAAAACATCTTTGTCGGTGCTTTCCTTTTGTACACTTTTATCTATCTCCCTAAAACTTTGTTCCCGGCCGGGCGAGTTTACCGCCATGAATCTACCTATTGGCCCCTTACGGGTGTAAATTTTCTCGGCACTGTTCGTAACCTTAAAAATATCAGTATTGGTGCCGATGGTTTCTGATTTACCCAGCATCAGGTATCCATTTTCGTTTAAAGCATAATGAAAGGTAGATAAAGCCCTTTTTTGCAAAACAGGTTCCAGGTAAATCATTACATTACGGCAACTTACCAAATCAATCTTTGAAAACGGCGGATCTTTAAGCAGGTTATGGTTAGCAAATACACACATATCCCTTATGGTTTTACTTACCTGGTAGGTTCCATCCTGCTTCACAAAAAATTGTTGCAGCCTGGATAAAGAAACACCCTCTAACTCAGCTTGCCGGTAAATACCTGTACGGGCTTTTGCAATAGCGGTTTCAGAAATATCAGTGGCAAATATCTGGATCTTTATGGCGGCGGCTTTATCCCCAAGCTGTTCCTGTAAACATATGGCCATTGAATAAGCTTCTTCGCCTGTGGCGCATCCGGCAATCCAGATTCTTATAGAATCACCACCTGTTTTTTTGCTAAGCAATGCAGGCAGTATATCACTGCACAAAACCTCAAAGCTTTGAGTATCCCTAAAGAAATGAGTAACCGAGATGAGCATATCGTTATATAAAGCATCCTGCTCATTCTTGTTTTCGCGAAGGAAACTAAGGTAATTAGATGGCTGCTCCAGTTTGTTTAAGGCCATTCGCCTTATAATACGGCGTTTTAAGGTACTTTGCTTGTAATAAGTAAAATCTACCCCTCGCCTTACACGCAACACGGTAAGTATTTGCTTAAATGTTTCGTTATCCTGCTCGGGAATTGTATCAGCAATTTCCAAACCGGAGTAATCTGTATGAAAAGGATGATTCATGGATATCAGCTGCTCGGCAATTTTCTGTGGTGGTAACACAAAATCAACAACACCGGCTTTAATCGCACTTTTTGGCATGCTATCAAACTCGGCAGAGCCCTCATCCTGTGCAAAGGTTAAGCCACCATATGATTTGATGACCTGCAAACCAAGGGTGCCATCGGTTAAAGCACCTGACAATATAATACCCACGGCATAACTTTGATGTATCATGCCTAACGAAGAAAAGAAGAGATCAATCGTATTACTTTTTACATGCTTTTTTTCTATCGGAGTCAGTTTAAGTACCCCATCTATTGCTGTTACTACTTTATTTGCTGGAATAATATAAAGGTGATCTTGTTCCAGATGAACATTATCAGTAATCTGTTGAACAGGGAAGGGTGCTACTTTTTGTAATATCTCTGGTAAAATGCTGTCATGATCTGGGCTAAGATGCTGAATAAACACATAGGCCATGCCAGATTTAGCCGGCAAAGCTTTTAAAAAGGCTTTTACAGCATCTAAACCGCCGGCTGATGCACCAATACCAACAACCGGAAATTGCACTGATTGAATGTTTTCTTTAATTACTTTTCCCATTAAAATAGATGGCTTAACCAGCTTGATAAAGCTGCAAAAATTCAGGAATTATCCACAGGGGGGATTTTCACAACTTTACCTGTAAAAATACATTTTTAGCACCGTAGTGAAAAATAATTAAATTACCATATTGCTTTTTATTATTAGTTAAACAGGTAAGTAAAATATCTATTTATCAGTATGCTGAGCACCGCAGCTATATGCCCTTTACCGGCCAACCAAAAGATAATATAAAACCATCGGGATTGGTAAAGGCGAGGGCTTTGCATCCATATTAAATAATATGGGCCTTATCACTAATAATCCGATTATAACAACTCATCTACAATTCCTTTATTACTTTACAAGGGTTCCCTACTGCCACCACATTTGCCGGGATATTTTTTGTTACCACGCTACCTGCACCAATGGTAGTATTATCACCAATGGTAACACCCGGGCATACAATTACACCACCGCCCAGCCATACATTATTGCCTATGGTTATCGGAGCCGCGTATTCGGGGCCTTTTATACGCTCGGCGGCTATTACTGGATGATAGGCTGTGTAAAGCTGCACATTGGGGGCCATAAAAACATTGTCACCCAACGTTACACGGGCGCAATCCAATATGATGCAATTAAAATTCAGGAAAAGGTTATCTCCGGCAAAAATATTAAAACCATAATCGCAGTAAAAGGGCGATTGAATATCAATGGCATTTTTGAAGCCTCCGAACAGTTCCTTTAAAATAGCCCGTTTGGTATCTTTATCATCATAACTGGCTGCGTTATATTGGGTAAACAACTTGCGTGCCTTTGAGCGACCGGCAACCAGTTCAGCATCGCCGGCATCATAAAGCTCGCTAGCCACCATTTTTTCAAGTTCAGTTTTTTGCATACATAGGTTTATATGGATTAAATATATGATTTATAGATGAACTACATAGACGCCCCAAGTTTTACAATGCAAAAATTCATTCACTCCATCCTATTTTAATTTACATTAATTACATCATCGAGCATTTGCAAATTGAGAATATCTTTATTTACTTTGCATTGCAAAGTTCTTTTATAAATGATCTTTAATAAAACTTACTTCGGATTTACTTTATTCTTACTAACAATAGAAATACTGATAGGAAAATACCCGCGTGGTACCATTATCAGGCCCTATGGCGGCGATTTTTTTGTAGTGATCCTCATCTACTGTTTTGTTAAATGTTTTTTAAATAAAACTGCCCTATCTACAGCATTCGGGGTACTGCTGTTTGCCTACGCTGTTGAAATATCACAATACTTTCATTTAATCAGTTGGATGGGTTTAATACACTCCAAAATGGCGGCACTGTTATTGGGTACTTCCTTTTCGTGGACAGACATGTTGTGCTACACATTGGGTATAGGATTGGTTTTTACCATTGAAAAAACACGGACAACAATTACATACCGGTAAATTATTAAACAATAAAAACATGCCATATTTTGTAGGCGAAGATTCAATAGTGCGGAAAATATGGGGAAAGGCTGATACCATTCTTTTTATTTTTGCAGGCGCTGCTGCAGAGTTTGCCTTAAATAAGGCCGTCGACTGGCTTTATTTTACCGGTCGCCTCCCTGCCGATCCGCTTGGGCGGCTATTCTCAACAGTTGCTTATTCCAGGCAGATCATCTTTTCTGAAGAGCAGGCAGCGCTACAAGCTATTGACAGGATAAACAGCATCCATAAAGGAGTGGAAACCAGCCGCGGGGCACAAATACCTGATTGGGCCTACCGCGATGTATTGTTTTTACTCATTGATCTCTCCATTCGCTCCTATGAATTACTGGAACGTAAACTTACAGACGCTGAAAAGGCAGAAACTTTTGAGGTTTTTAATCGGGTAGGCCTGCGCATGCAGCTTGCAGGTTTACCTGCCAACTATGCCGCATACCTGCTGATGCGCCATGAGCACCTGCAGCAAAACCTCGTAAGCGGCGAATTAACGCTTGATATGTATCGGCAATACAAAAAACACCTCGGCCATGCGCGTTACCTGGTATTAAAACAGGCGCAGTTATTGGTTGTGCCTCCGTTGGTACGCAAACACCTTTCATTAGGTAAAATACCGTGGCTGCTGGCTGTTATCTGGACTTATAAATTTTTAAGGCTGATTAAAATAGAAACCTTTTTACGCAATGCCCTGCTACCTGCAGCTTACAAGGCGCAGATCATTGGTATGGATAGCCCATTTATCGCTAAATAAACACGGGATATATCACTTTACCATCCATCGTTCAAAAGCTATTTTAAAAGCATCTAAATATACGTTTGCACATCAGGATCTACCTTTTCCATATAAATTTCGGGCTGGATGATCACAAAATGCACCAGGTTATACTCATCCTTTACTATATTTCTGACGCGGGAGATAGCCTCATTAATACCTGCCGTGTCCAAATTTTTTTTGAAGGCGATAATGAGCATCAACACAATTTCACTTGGTGACTGATAGGTTGACAGGATATGCATCAGTTTTAATACATCCTGGTCCTGCTCTACAATTTCGGTAATCCTTTTTTTAGTAGTGGAGCCTATCCCCTCACCCATAAGCAGGCTACGGCTTTCGCGGGCTAATATTAACGATACGCAAATGAGTAGTATCCCTACCAGCAGCGATGCCAGGCCATCCATGTAATTAATGTGATAGGTATGGCCGAGGTACATGCAAATAGCCACAATAAATAAACCTATCACGGCGGCGCTATCCTCAAACAAAACCAAAAATGTTGATGGATCTTTACTTTTGGTGATCGCCTGCCACCAGGTATTGTCTCCGCGTAGTTTATTGAACTCTTTTGCAGCTATCACTAACGATGAGCCTTCAAATATCACAGATATCCCCAACACAATATAGTTCCACTTCGGAACGCCGAGAACGTCCGGGTGAATGATATGATAGATACCCTGGAACATGGATACTCCACCACCCAGGCCAAATATCAATATGGAAACAATGAACGAATAAAAATAGAGTTCCTTCCCGTATCCAAACGGGTGGGTGGCATCAGGCTTTTTCCGGCTTTGCCTCAGCCCAAAAAGCAATAATACCTGGTTGGCAGTATCAACAACCGAGTGTACGCCTTCGGCTATCATTGCAGCGCTGTTACTAAAAAACCCAGCTATAAATTTTGTTAAAGCAATAAGCAAATTTGCCGCCAGCGCGCTATAGATAGATTTGTTTGATGATGCCATACCCATCTAAATGCTTTTACGCTATATATTGTTTGCCTAATGAGTTTTATGATTAAGCACTGGTAAAAAAACTAACCGGCAACAGAAACTTCACCCACTTATTTTATGTTCCGCACTGATTTATAATAAGATATGCTACCTCCCTTTTTATTAATCGAAACAATTTTGGCCATCAATCATTATATTATAAGTTAATTTCTATACAACTTAAAGAAAATTACCATGAAAAATTTAAAGATAATAGCAGCTGTAATGACGTTATCATTTGTAGGCTCGGTAGTATTTGCCGCCAATCATAATGCAGGTAGTGATTCCAAAAACGACCAGCTAACCATCAAAAAAACAATTATGGTTACTGATACAATACCTGGAAAAAAGAAGAAAAATCCAAAAATGCCGCCACCTTCTCCAACACCGGTGCCTACGCCAACGGATCCTACTACACCAACTCCGGTTCCAACACCAGTGCCAAATCCATCGCCAACACCGGTGCCAAGCCCTAATCCATCGCCCACCCCAACACCTGTGCCAAGTCCGAGTCCAACGCCAAATCCAAGCCCCTCACCTACGCCGGTACCAACCCGTCCCGGTGTATAATTGTTTTTTTTAAAATTTCTATAAAAAGTAAAGCCCTTCTGTTTTATTAACAGAAGGACTTTATCGTTTAAAAACGACTACAATATTTTTTATCCTGAGAAATTTCTATTGATTATTATTTCCGAATGTATAAGGCAGATTATCGAAAGTACCTACCAATATCTGTGATATTTCTATAGATACATAATTGCCATCGCTGTCATAATTAACCTTTTTGGCAGTAAACGAATAGGTTCCTGTAATTACTTTTTTTACAGTATCTATTGCCGTTATGGTAGCCGAGCCTGAACCAGGCTCAACAGTGCCCGTTTGCACAAATACATAATTGCCAGAGGAATTTTTCTGTTGCGTGTAATAGGCCATATTTACTTTACTGGTTCCATCTACTTTATAAGTAGCTAATGGAAAACTATTAGTATTGGTACTATTTGGTACATTTAAACTAAAAACAACCCGTTTTGCAAGCGCAGTACCCGTTACAGAAAAGGTTTTTATTTTTGTAGCATCATCAAAAGAGATACGGGCCGATACCGTATCAGGGTACCATTCAACACCATTAATATTTGCAGCCAGGATTTTATCAGATGTGGTAGAAGCAGAAGTAACAACGTCTTTTTTACAGCTTTGAAAATAGGTAGCCGATATAAGTAACAGAACAATAAGTTGAATTTTCCTCATATATGAATTTTATGCAAAACATTCGCTTTGCAGATTTTATGCAAATAACGCTCTTTGCAGATTAATAATTACAACCAAAGTTAATTTTTTCACATATTTTAACATTCGGCAATTTTAAGCCTGTTAATTTTGAGCTAACATTTATAAAACAAATGGTTTTATTTAAGCATATTAGTAGCTTAAATTATGAGTATGATCAACGTAAACGAATATTTTGAAGGGGCTGTAAAATCATTGGCCTATAACAGTGCCGAAGGCCGCAGTACCATTGGGGTAATTGAAAAAGGCGAGTATGAATTTGGCACATCCAGCCATGAAACCATGACCGTTATTGAAGGACAACTGGAAGCTTTATTACCCGGCGAGCAGGATTGGCAAACCTACACCGGCGGACAATCATTTGAAGTTGAGGCCAATACCTCGTTCAAAGTAAAAACCCATGTGCAGAGCTCCTATCTTTGTAAATACAGATAAGCAACGTTAATTCCCTGTAATTTTTTTGCTATACTTTTATTGAGCGTAAGTACTTAATGTAACATTGAATGGTATAAATGCTCTAACCAATCATTGATAAACTAAAAAAAAATGGATACTTCACTTATAACAACCAGTACCGGTTTGGATGGTTATCGCGTAGTTAAACATTTAGGTGTTGTTCGCGGTATTACAGTACGCAGCCGTAGCGCATTAGGCAATATTGCCGGTGGTTTTCAATCGCTTTTTGGCGGCCGGCTGTCAATTTACGTTGAACTTTGCGAAAATGCACGCGAAGAAGCTTACCAGCTTTTAATACAACATGCGCAGGCTATTGGTGCAAATGCCATTATTAATATGCGTTATGATGCCAACGAAGTGATGCAGGGTATTACCGAGGTATTGGCTTATGGCACCGCCGTTGTTGTTGAAAAAGTTTAAGTTTAAAAGTATAATGAAAAAGGAAATGGTAAAGCTGCCATTCCCTAAAATCTGCTAATAAAAAAACTACCCGACTGTTTGGCGGGTAGTTTTAATTGAAAAATATATTAAACTCTTGTATTAATTAAAATAAGACAAGGGAATGGTTTTCCATAGGCCATGGGCCAGGTGCCCTATTAATAATTCATAAACCAGGTACACCGGCCAAATGAGGTAATGAACAAGCAATAAAATTATTGAATGATTATAATGCCAACTAATCATGAGGGTGTATAGGCCTAATACAAGATATAGAATACTGGAGTCACGGGTTTTCATATTTTTTTGCTGCTTATTTTTTATCTAATCTAAACAATTAGTTACAATTTTTCATGCTGTACAGCACGCTAAATTCGGCCGCGCCGTTGGTTTGCTGCCGGCCTGTTTTAGTATCGTATTTATAAGGCTTTTGGGCGAGGGCATTTCCTCTTAACTGAAATTCAACGTTCATGGTATCCTTAACACCTTCCTGGTTAAATGTCCAAACAGCTTTAATAATGTTGCCGTTAAGGGTACCTGTCAACAGGCCTTTTTTCGAGTCCTTTTCTTTGGGGAGCCAGCTCATTTCACCATTTACCTTGTCACCATTTATCAACATGCTTACTTTTGTGGTGTCCTGGTCTTTTGTACCATCCGTATGAAAAAAGCAGTATTGCATATTAATATCAGGAGCGTTTGCAACATTGGCTAACTGGGAATCTTTTTGTGAGGGCTTAATACCAGAGGTATCGGCGCTACCAGAATTGCTACGGCCTCCGGCGCAGGATGCCATAAAAGCTACTACCAGCAGCAAGCATAAATTGATCTTCATAGTTTTTTAATTACTCGTGTTTTTTATGTACGACAATTAAAACTCAAAAAGGTTCAAAGGGTAGATGAGGTATTTATTTAAGGGAGAAACTTACAATGATTTATGTAGTGTAAACGTTCATATTGTTACACTACATAATATTGTAAATAAAGAAGTTTATACTTTCTTTTCGGGAGGAGTAGATACTATTTCGCCAAATTCATTAACGTAAGCCATCATGCTTTCCAGGTCACTTCCGCCACCATTTTGCTGACGCTCCTGCTTGCGTTGCTCTTTATCCTCTTTCTTTTTCTGACGATTTTTTTCGAGTTGTTTTTTCATGAATGTTGCCTGCGATTTAGCCATGTTTATTAAAATTTAGTTAAACAATGAGCTTTTCCCTGGTTACAACCTGTATCAATCTGATCAACGGAACTAAAGTTCGGTATCTTGAATTACATGAAAAGGATATCATCAATTTAATTTCCGGGCAGCAACGGTATCAGCGGGGATAAAAATGAACCCTGATCAATAAGAATTGATTAGTGGGTGGCTATAAGGAAATAGCTATAAATTTCCGTTTGTTTTGCAAATATACGAAAATTTTACACATTAAAATTGCGGGTTGTATTTGTAGTGCCATTTTAAGAAGGTCCAACGCTTCCCCCAAAGCAAAAGCAGCCACCCGTTTGGGTGGCTGCTTAATATTTTATGGCAGATTGTTTTTGAGTAGCGTTATATGCCTGCATAGTCGTCAGATTTTGCTTTATCGCCGATTAATTTTTCTGTAGCGTGATCGGCAACCAGGTAGGTCCTGTTTACGGTTGAAGATATGTTGTGTACCAGGTTATATTCTTTTACGGTACCGCTGATATCAGCTTTTGCGCGGTCATTCATAGTAACACGGGCGCTGTAGGTATCCAATTTTAAATCGGCAGATGCATTGTTATATAATTTCACGTCGAGCTCTATGGCAGATAGGTTTCCAAATGATTTTATTTCAGCGTTATCATAAGCTGTGATTGATGAAAGTTCTTCTGCAGTAACCCAAACTACCAATTTTTCGGTTTTGTATGATGAGATCCTTAAAACACCTTTTTGTGATTGAACCAAGGCGCTTTCGGCATAGTACTGATTGTAAACTTTTACCTGGTCGGCAGCACCGGTTGAAATGTATAACTGCACATTTCCATAAACCTCTATTTTATTGATGCTGCTGATGTCTGTTAAAACAACACCTTTAGTAGTATTATCTACTGCTGCGTAAGTTGAATTTGTGAAGCCAAGTACGGTAACTATTACTGCTAAGATGGCGATTAAGTTAGTTTTCATGATATTAATATTTTGATTGTCAGATGATTGTTTATTTATATTTTTAAATACACCTATATGACGATCTCCATTAAAAAACGTTACAGCAGTATAACCTGTAATAGTTGTATGCAGGTTTTTTGTCGGTAAGTGGTAGATTTTATCCGGTGAAATAACGATAAATTTTTCGGGGGATTTCGGCTCCGGGGCGGGTTGTTGGCCGCGGAGCCGCAGACAGGGGTTTACAACCTGCTGTGCGAATTAAAAAAGAGATGAAAGATCAATATTACTTACAACCAAGCCCGAACCTCGCATCCCGCAACACGAGCCAAATTACATATAATACTTCTCGCCGTCTGTTTTAATTTTGCCGGCATCAAGCAGTAGCCTGATAGCTTCCATCTTCTCTTTTTCGGTGCCGATATTGATAGTGGTTACAAGTGTGCCAATATCAGGGGTTGATACGCTTAATAGCTGCACAATCTCGTTTGTAATGTTATCAAATATTTCGTCGGCGTTTTTGTGGCGTTTTTCATCCAGGCAAACATCGCAGATACCGCATTTGCGGGCATTTACCTCATCAAAGTAAGCCAGCAACATTTGGCTCCTGCATTTTTGATGAATGGCATACGCAAAAACCGCCTCCATTTTTTGACGATAGGTTTCCTTGCGCTCCTCAATATAGTTTTTGTTGATAAACAAGCGGGTGGCCTGTTGCCTGGCCTTTAAATAAGTAATCTGCGGCTTATCTGTTTGTTGCAGGTAACTTATTAAACCAAACTGCTGTAATTGCAACAAACCATCAACAACCTGTTGAACGCTAAGGTTTGTGCGCCGGGCAAGGTCAAATTCTTTAATCCTTACGTAATCCTCAAATGAGCCACCGTAGGAGCGCAGCAGGGTTTTAATAAACGGATCCCAACCAGCATTCTGAATCTGGAAATTATATAATACCTCGTTCACCACCTCAAACCTGAAACGCGATGGCAGAAACACACTTTCATTGAATGATAGGTATTCATCCTTTTCCAAAAATTTAAGTGCATTTAAAGTTTTAATGGGGTCCAGCTTAAACCGGCTGCAAAAATCGCCCAGGTCAAGGTCAAAGCTTAACCCCTCACCTGCCTCGTAAGCAAGCTGGTAATAATTAGCCAGGCTATGGTATACCTGCTTAATTTCATCAACCGAAGGGAAATTAAGCAGGAACATTTTTTCCTGTCGTAACCTATCTGCATGGGTATACAGCAATACGCCATAAGCTTTTTGCTCATCTCGCCCTCCACGCCCTGCCTCCTGGTAATAAGCCTCCAAACTTTCGGGCATATCTTTATGGATCACAAAGCGCACATCAGGCTTATCAATCCCCATCCCAAATGCATTGGTGGCAACAATTACCCGGGTGCGGTTGCTTTTCCAGCTTTCCTGTCGCTCGGCTCTTATATCCATGGGTAAACCGGCGTGGTAATAGTCGGCTTTGATACCGTTTTCGTTGTAAAACTTTGCTATGTCGGCGGCATCCTTACGGCTGCGTACATACACAATACCGCTGCCTTTAACACCTTTGGCTATATCCAGCATACGGCGCAATTTATTCTCGGCATTTTGCACCACATAGCTAATGTTTTTGCGTTCAAAACTTTGCTGGTATACAACCTGATCTTTAAACAGTAATTTATCCTGTATATCCCGCTTAACGTCAACTGTCGCCGTAGCAGTTAGTGCAAGCACAGGTACATCGGGATGAAGTTCGCGCAAATCAGCGATGTGCAGGTATGACGGCCTAAAATCATATCCCCATTGCGATATACAATGTGCCTCATCAATGGCAATCAGGTTTACCTTCATATACTTGATACGCTCGCGTACCAGTTCAGAAAGTAGCCGCTCGGGCGAGAGGTACAAAAATTTAACCGAGCCATAGATGCAGTTATCCAGGGCCAGATCAATCTCGCGCAATCCCATGCCCGATACAATGGCCACTGCATTGATACCTTTCCCTTTCAGGGTTTCTACCTGATCTTTCATGAGGGCTATAAGTGGCGAAACCACAATACATATCCCCTCTTTTGCCAGCGCAGGCACCTGGAAACAAACAGATTTGCCACCACCGGTAGGTAATAAAGCCAAGGTATCACGACCTAATAAAACAGATTTGATGATCTCGGCCTGCATCGGCCTGAAATGATCATGGTTCCAGTACTGTTTTAATATTTCCTCTATGGTCATGTATTTGGGTAAGCCCCAAATTTAGTGAGAAAGCGGCAGGAATCAAGAGACAAGAAATAAGAGTATAAAAAATGTGCTTATTACTTAAACAGCCATTTATAAAAGTCCGGAAAATCGCCATTCCATTGTTTCTCATTATGGCTGGCACCTTTAATAATTACTACCGGGGCGTTTTTAGGCATTACACCTTTTTGTTGTACAATCGCAGCCATTTTTTTCATATCGGCAACCATATCTTCACTCTCGGCATCGCCGCATACAAAGTAAAAGCGGGCTTTATTCCCTATCTGCTTTTGTTTTGCCAGCTCATAAATTTCTGGCGCTATCCAAAACGCGGGCGAAAATATACCGGCATTACCAAATACTTCAGGATATTTAATGGTAGCATACATAGATATCAGCCCGCCCATGGAGCTGCCTGCAATGGTAGTATATTTTGCACCGGCTTTAGTTTTATAATGCATATCAATGTATGGCTTTAGGGTTTTAACTAAAAACTCAACGTAATCGGCACCCATGCCCTTGCCGTATTTTGAATTATAGGGATCATATTCTGTAATGCGATAATCACCGCCGTGATCAATGCCTACTACTATACATTCTTTTTGAGGCAATACTTTATCAAGCAGTTCATCAATTCCCCATTCGCCATAACCGCTATAGTAGTCATCAAACAGATTTTGCCCATCGTGCATATAAATTACAGGGAATTTCTTTTTGGATGAGGCATAATCTTTGGGCAGGTAGATCCATACACGGCGTTGCCTGCCCAGTTGCGGTATTTCAAACTTATCGCTTATAATATGTACCTGTGCTGAAGCTGTATGTTGCTTTGCTGCAGTTGCAAAATTATCCTGCCAGGCGGCAACATCTAAAGTTATCAAAGTATCATTTGCAACACTAAGCGTTCGGTTATCAATGCCTTTACCAGCGGTGTTGCATTCAACTGTACCCCAGCTGCCACGGGTTATTTTGTAATTGTAAATGCCTTTGGGCATAACTTTCAAAAGCTGGTAGCTGCCATCTGTATTCGGTTTCATTTGCCAGGCACTATCTGCCGGGTTCCAGTTGTTAAAATTACCGGCCAAAAACAGATGCTCAGATGCACTTTTTAAAGAGGCTATTTTGCCCGTTTTAAAGGCAGTTTTTACCTGTCCAAAAAGTAAAAAACTTTGACTTAAAATCCAAAACGCGCAGAAAAATATTTTTTTTCTCATTATTAATTGTTTCATTGACAAGTAATTTCCGGGAACGTTCCCGGAAATTGGTTACATATTAGGAAAATTACGCAATGTGTAATTTTGACACTTAGTTTCGTGCAAATCTTTGTAAATCTGCAAATTTCCCACAAAAAAGACATTAAACCCTTAAAAAAAATAACTTTCCTAAGGTTGCCCTAAAGTTAACTATACCTTAATTTATTCCTTCAAAATTATCTTTTACATAAAATTTGCATTTATTATTTCTAAATGTAAATTAGTCACGTGCTATTACAGCAAAATTATCAGACCAATTAAGTACTGGCTAAATAAGCCTTTTTTATTCACACAAACCAAAAAGTAAATGAGAAAAAATTACTCAAAAAAGTACGTTCTCCTTTGTGCCTTTCTAATGATGTCAGTGATGGCATTTGCCCAAACCGGAAGCATCAAAGGCAAGGTATTAGACGAAACCAATGCGCCCCTACCCGGCGCTTCAGTTACCATTGATGGCACAACCCTTGGTGGAAGTACCGATGCAAATGGTAGTTTTACCATAACCGGTATTAAGACCGGGAACGTTACCGTAACCGCTAAATTTTTAGGTTACATCCCTTTAAAGAAAACCGTTACGGTAAATACCGCTGTTACGGTAGTTGATTTCAGCCTTCAGCCTGAAAGTAAAAGCCTGAATGAAGTTGTGGTTATAGGTTACGGTACTCAAAAAAAGAAGGATCTTTCAGGATCTATCGCAAACGTTACTTCAAAGGATTTTCAAAAGGGAGTTATCACAACTCCTGAACAATTAATTGCAGGTAAGGTTGCAGGTGTTTCTGTAATTTCAAACAGCGGTGCCCCAGGCGCAGGAAGCCAGATCCGTATTCGCGGTGGTGCTTCACTATCTGCAAGTAATGACCCACTTATTGTTATTGATGGAGTGCCTATCAGTAACAGCAGCATTTCTGGAGCTGCAAACCCATTAAGTTTAATCAATCCAAATGATATAGAATCATTTTCTATATTAAAAGATGCATCTGCTGCCGCAATATATGGTAACAGGGCTTCAAATGGTGTAATTTTAATTACCACCAAAAAAGGAAGCAGCGGTAAACCAACTGTTGATTTTAGCACACAGTTCTCTGTATCTAAATTAGTTAAAGAGGCGAGCGTACTTAGTGCAGATCAGCTTCGTGATTATGTAAAAGCAAACGGATCAGCTGCCCAGCAAGCCCAGTTAGGCACCGCAAATACTGACTGGCAAAAACAGATCTATCAAACTGCCGTATCAACAGACAACAATATCAGCGTTTCTGGTGCTACTAAAGTTTTACCTTACCGCGTTTCTTTTGGTTACTTAAATCAGGATGGTATATTAAAAACAAGCTCATTAGAGCGTTTAACAGGCGCTATAAACCTTAATCCAACCCTGTTTACCAATCATTTAAAAATAAATTTAAACTTAAAAGGTGCGCAGGTTAAACAAAGGTTTGCAAACGAAGGCGCTGTTGGCTCCTCTGTAAGTTTTGACCCTACACAACCCGTTTACTCTGGCAGCAAACGTTTTGGCGGCTATTATGAGTGGCTTGATTCAAAGTCAACTTCTGGTTTAAGATCATTAGCTGGTTTAAACCCACTGGGTTTGCTTGAGCAACAAGACAACAGAAGTAAGGTTTACAGAAGCATAGGTAACTTACAACTTGATTACAAATTCCATTTTTTACCTGAATTACACGCCAACGTTAACTTTGGCTATGATATTTCAAAGGGTGATGGACATACCATTATCCCTGATAGCGCAGCTAACGGTTATAACCGCTTTAAAGATCCACAAGGAAAGTTTCATGGCGGTACCAATAACGTTTACAAACAAACGCAATCAAATAAAATTTTTGAAGGCTATTTAAGCTACGCAAAAGATTTTAAAAATATAGCAAGCCATATTGATGCAGTAGCCGGTTATTCTTACCAGGATTTCGAGACTACTAATTATAACTATAATGATTACACCTACGACAAAACTGTTGTAACCCCTCCTACTTATCCTTTTGATAAACCGGAAAATAGATTAATATCAGTTTACGGACGTTTGAATTATGTTTTTGAAGACAAGTATATTTTAACTGGTACTGTACGCCGTGATGGATCATCAAGGTTTAATCCAGATCAAAAGTTCGGTACGTTCCCATCGGGAGCATTTGCCTGGAAAATTAAAGAAGAATCATTCCTAAAAAGCTCATCGGTAATTTCTGATTTAAAGTTGCGGGTTGGTTATGGAGTTACAGGCCAGCAGGAAGGTATTGGCAACTATGATTACATTTCTTATTATAACTTAAGTAATAGTACCGCGCAATACCAGTTTGACAACACATTTTATAGCTTGTACCGCCCCGGAGGATATTATTACAACAGAACTTGGGAACAAACCGCAGCTACAAATATTGGTTTAGATTTCGGCTTTATAGATAACAGGATAACCGGTAGTGTTGATTACTTTAACCGTAAAACAACGCATTTGTTAAACAAAATTTCGCAGCCGGCCGGTACCAACTTCACCAATGAGATTGTAGCAAATATTGGTGATGCAAAAAGCAGTGGTGTTGAGTTTAATATAAGCTCGGACATCATCAGGAGCAAAGATGTAACCTGGAATGTTAATTTTAATGCTACCTATAATACAAACAAAATAACCAAGCTTACCATTTCAAATGATCCGAATTACGCAGGTAGCCCAACCGGCGGCATTTCTGGCGGAACAGGTAACAACATACAGATCCAGTCGGTAGGTTATGCAAGAAATTCATTTTATGTATACCAACAGGTGTACGGAACAAATGGCAAACCTCTGGATGGCGTTTTTGTTGACCGTAATAATGATGGCGTAATAAACACGCAAGATCTTTATCATTATAAAAGCCCGGATCCTAAAGGGTACTTTGGTTTAACATCAAACGTTAACTATAAAAAATGGTCTGCTGGTTTTGTTGCCAGGGCAAGCGTAGGTAACTATGCCTATAATAACGTATTCTCGGGCTCGGGCACAAAAATAAGCGTTCTTAACCCGATAGGAATTATAAACAATGCATCAACAAATTTATTGGAGAGCGGCTTAAGCGGCAGCAATGATAAAAATGTGCTATCAGACTATTACATTCAAAATGCCTCATTTATCAGAATGGACAATGCGAACATAGGCTACAACTTTGGTAAAATATTTGGCAGCAGAGGTAACCTTAGGGTAAGTGCAAATGTTCAGAATGTGTTTATTATAACAAAATATAAAGGGTTAGATCCTGAAGTAAGCAATGGAATTGATAACAACTTTTATCCAAGACCGCGTACTTACGTTTTAGGTTTAAATCTATCGCTGTAATTATTTGATTATTATAAAAAAATTAGCATGAAAAAAAATTCATTTAAAATATTATTAGTTGCCGGATTGATATCAGGTAGCTTGGTATCATGTACCAAAAAACTCGACCTGCTCCCAACTAACGATGTAACATCAGCGCAGGTTTACAGCACCGCCACCGGTTATAAACAAGCTTTTGCAAAAGTTTACGGAAGTTTTGCCCTAACCGGAAATAAAGGACCGGCAGGCGATGACAACACCAAGGATATCCAGGGATTAGACGAAGGTACTTCTGATTATTTCCGTTTATTATGGTGTGCCCAGGAATTATCTACTGATGAAGCTGTTATAGGCTGGGGAGACGTTGGTCTTCCCGATTTCCATAACATGAGCTGGTCATCAAGTAATGTATTTTTAAAAGGCTTGTACTATCGTTCCATGTACCAGATCACACTGGCCAACGATTTCATCCGTCAGTCTTCTGATGCAAATTTAAGCAGCAGGGGAATTGCAGGTGCTGATGCTGATAACATTAGAAGATTTAAGGCTGAAGCCCGCTTTTTAAGAGCTTACCAATATGCTACATTGATGGATATGTTTGGTAACCCTCCATTTGTAACAGAAGCAGATGCATTAGGCTCAACATTACCTAAACAAATTTTGCGCAAGGATCTTTTTACTTATGTTGAAAGCGAATTGAAAGCAATTGATGCAGGTTTAGCTGACCCTAAAACAAACGAGTATGGCCGTGCAGATAAGGCAGCAGCATGGGCCTTATTGGCAAGAATATATCTGAATGCCAAAGTATATACCGGTACAGACAGAAACACAGATGCTATTACCTACTCTAAAAAGGTAATTGGCGCCGGCTATTCTTTAATTAGCGACTACACCAAATTAATGCGTGCCGACAATAATTTGAACCGCAGAGAATTTATCCTAACCATTAACTATGATGGATTGCATACACAAAGCTATGGTGGTGCAACCTTTATGACTCATGCACCTGTAGGTGGTTCAATGCCTGCATCTGAATTTGGTATCAGCGGTGGCTGGGGAGGTGCACGTACTACTAAAGCTTTGGTTAACCTGTTTCCGGGTGGTGCTTCAAGTGCAGATAAACGCGCGCAATTTTATACACCTGGTCAAAATTTAGATATCACCGACATAGGCACCTTTACCGATGGTTATGGAATAACCAAGTTTAAAGATGTTAAAATTGACGGCGGCGCGCCTCAAAGTTTGGATTTTGCTGATATGGATATTCCTATTTTCCGCTTACCGGAAATGTACCTTACTTATGCCGAGGCGGTTTTACGTGGTGGCTCGGGTGGCGATGCTGTTACAGCTTTAGGTTATGTAAATGCATTACGCACACGTGCCTACGGTAATGCCAGCGGGAATTTAACAAGTATAACAGTTGATAACATCCTTGACGAAAGAGGAAGAGAGTTGTATTGGGAAGGTTTCCGCCGTACAGATTTGATCCGTTATGGAAAATTTGTTGAAGACACCTATTTATGGCCGTTTAAAGGTGGAGCTAAAAATGGTAAATCCGTTGAAGCATTCCGCACCATATTCCCATTACCAAGCAGCGATGTTGCAGCCAATACTAACTTAAAACAAAACACAGGATATTAAAAAACGTTCCGGGTATCTTTTAATGAAGATACCCGGTTAACCGTTCCATAAAATATAAGAAGAGATTATGAAAAAATCATTTACAAAATTCCTGGCTTTCGGCAGTATTGCGCTGTTGATGCTGGCATCCTGCAAAAAGGATGAAAGTAATAAAGTTGTGGCATCACCGTCAACAGCAAAAGGCACACTGACAGCAAGTACAACTACGCCTACGCTTAGCAAAGCACACCTTACAGATAATGCCATCACCTTCACCTTTAAAGCGCCAAGCTTTGGCTTCAGTTCTGCGATAAGCAATTCGATACAAGTAAGTGGTACCGCAGCTTTCGTAGATACGTTGACTAAAGAGACTACCTTAAGCAGCAAAGATGTTTCAAAAACATTTACTGTTATGGATTTTAACAACTTGTTGCTGGCCGCAAAATTACCTGGGGGCGTTGCAACAACTGTTCATGTGCGTTTAAAAACACAATTCACTGGTTCGGTAGTTGCTCCTACATATTCAAACGATATTACGTTAACAACTACACCGTTTAATTTAACTTCATTTTTGTATACCGTTGGCGCATTCCAGGGATGGGATATCAATCACCAGGATAGCTTAATATCTGCTACAAGCAACGGCATTTATGTTGGTATAATTAATTTTACTGCTGGTAATAACCAATTCCTGGTAGTACCCGGTAAAAAAAGCTACGACAATAAATACGCCACTGCTGATCCTCAAAACACCACCAGCAGTAATGTGGCTATAGGCGGAGCCAATAATTTCTACGCTCCTGCGGCTCCTGGCTTTTATACGGTTACGCTTAACCTTAATACTAACAAAATTTCATTTGAATCCTTCACAGATTATTACAGTATTATTGGTGACGGCGCAAACGGATGGAGCGATGGTAACGATGTGGATATGAAATCCGCCAACGATGGTAGCGGATCATGGAGCGTTACGCTTCCATTAAAATCTACTGGCTCAATCAAAGTTAGACTTGGGCATGCCTGGACACATAGTTACGGTATTCCTAAAACAGGAGCAAATGGCACCATCCTGACTTCATCAGATGATGACAATATCCCTGTACCTGTTTCAGGCACCTACAAAATCACTTTTAAACCTATCGGAAATGATAATGCTCAGGCTACCTATACAATGGTAAAGCAATAAGAATTTTATACAGTTGACTGATTGATTTGAACGCCCGCCTGGTGAAAACCAGCGGGCTTTTTCGGTTATTGGCCATAAAAAAAGCGATGGAGTTAATCCCATCGCTTTTTACTTTATCTTTTATCCTTGGTCAAAAGGAATTTATCTATCCTTAATGTCCTTATACTCTCTATCAGTGTCGCCGGTATAAATCTGACGTGGGCGACCAATAGGCTCTTTGTTCTCTTTCATTTCTTTCCATTGTGCAATCCAGCCCGGTAAACGGCCAAGTGCAAACAATACGGTAAACATTTCTGTAGGGAAACCCAAGGCACGGTAAATAATACCCGAGTAAAAATCAACGTTTGGATAAAGTTTGCGCTCAACAAAATAAGGGTCTTTCAGCGCTACCTCTTCCAGTTTTTTAGCTATCTCCAGTACTTCATCATTGATACCTAATTTCTCTAATATATCATCGCAGGCCTTTTTGATGATCTTGGCCCTTGGATCAAAATTCTTGTATACACGGTGACCAAAACCCATTAAGCGGAACGGATCGTTTTTATCCTTGGCTTTGGCAATCCATTTATCGGTATCACCACCATCATTTTTAATTTTCTCCAGCATCTCAATAACGGCCTGGTTTGCGCCGCCATGCAGCGGGCCCCAAAGTGCTGAAATACCGGCAGAGATTGATGCATATAAATTTGCATCAGATGAACCAACAATACGCACGGTTGATGTAGAGCAGTTTTGCTCATGATCGGCATGGAGTATCAGTAATTTGTTCATTACATCAACTACTACCCTATCAACCTTATAATCTTCTGTACGTTCGGCAAACGTCATGTACAGGAAGTTGGTTACATAATCATATTTATTTTGCGGATAAACAACCGGATGGCCTAATGATTTTTTATAGATCCATGAAACCACGGTGCTCATTTTGGCAAGTAGCTTTTTTATCTCCAGGTTTACTTCCTCTGTTGATAAACCCTGCTTAAGTGATTCGGGGTTAAATGCAGCTAACGCGCCAATCAATGACGAAAGCTGACCCATTGGATGTGATTTTGACGGAAAACCATCAAAAAACTTCTTCATATCCTCGTGAACCAACGTATGGCGGCTTATTTCATATTGAAACTCATCTAACTCTTTTTCGGTTGGTAAACTGCCATAAATTAATAAATAGGCTACTTCAATAAAGCTGGCATTCTCGGCCAGTTGCTCAATTGAATAACCACGATATTTAAGTATGCCCTTCTCTCCATCCAGAAAAGTGATGGCGCTTTTGGTAGCTCCTGTGTTTTTGTAGCCGATATCCAGCGTTACATAACCACTTTGATCCCTCAGTTTTGAAATATCTATTGCTTTTTCACCTTCTGTACCCTCAATTACCGGGAGTTCAAATGTTTTATCACCAATTTTTAGTTGTGCTGTTTCCGACATAGAAATTTTTGTATCTGCAACAAATGTAATTAAATCTGCGTATTAATAACCGCTAAGATAATTTACTCTTTGTAAATTTTCAGGTGCAAATTTATTAATTTTACCTTCTTTTATTGAGCACCGCCCCCTAATTTATCAAAAAAGCACCAAGTAATGTCGTTGAAAGTTAAAACATTGTTAATGATCCAAAACGACAATACAATTTACCGGCTATTGCTCATCGGTTTATTCATAGCAAGTCCTTCATTACATTATCTCTGCTCTTTTGACTCGTATGATCCCATTTGGTTGAGGATAATCAATAGCTTTTTTTGCCTTTTATCACTGGCCATATCTTTCGGCAATAATAAAACCATCTATACAATAAGCACTTACACCACCATTCTATCATTTATAATAATCAATAATTGTATTTTACTTAGTAAAAACGGGTTCGAACATGTTTACCTGTTTAGCTCCGTTACCATATTTATTGCCTTAACTTTATTTTGCAAAAAGCGGAAGGAATTTGTTGCCATTTGCGCACTTAATTTAATTGCCATCATCGCTGCATATTACACAGCCCCCCACTTAAACATATCATTAACAATATTGGCTGTACTAATTTTAATTTTTACAATTATTGGATATGTATCTTTCCTGGTGATTATGGCTTACCAGTATCAGCTAAAAAATGCCATTGGTAAGGCAATGGACCTTAATCGTGATTTACTGGCCAATGATGGAATGCTACGCGAAAGCCGGGAAGATCTTCATTCCCTTATTAATTCACTTAAAGATATCATTTTTGAGTTTAATGAAGATAAGGTTTGCTTAAATGCCTGGTATAACGAACTAACCGCGAGACCAATTAACCCAAGCCTACTCATTGGTAAAAAACTGGCCGACGTTTTAACCCCTGAAAGAGCCATAAAATACGATATCGCCCTTGATTATGTAATAAAAAACAGGTTGCCTACTTCTATCCAATATATATCAGATTATGGGAGCGGGAACTGGTTTACCTGCGATATGATGCCGGTATATGATCGTAACGGCGCTTACACAGGAAGGATCTCTGCATCGGTTATTGATATATCAGAACAAAAAAAATATGCCGATGCTTTAAAGGCCAATGAGGCGCTTTTGCTGGAAGCCCAGGCTATTTCAAAAACAGGCAACTGGTGGTATGATCACACTACCAGTGAAACCTATTGGTCTGACAACTTGTATGCCCTGCTGGAAATAGATAGTGTACCGGAAAATATTAGCAAATTCCACTATTACATCAGTCTTATCCACCCCGATGATCAGGAAAACGCAGAGGCCTATCTATCAAGCATACATGCAATCACTCAACCTCAGTTTGAGCATAAATTTATTACACCTAAAGGTAATTTAAAGTATATCAAGATAATTCGTGGCGCACTTTTGCAGGATATAGAGGGCAATAACAAGCGCATTTTTGGTGTACTTCAGGATATTACCGAAGCCAGGCTATCAGAAAAAGCCGTAAAAATTAGCCAGGCAGAATTGATGGAGGCCCAAACCATTGCCAAAATAGGTAACTGGAAGTGGGATTTAACTACCAATAAACTTGCTTGGTCTGAGGAACTGAACGTCATCTACGAAATTCCGGCTGCAACAACTTCGCATGAACCGGATTTTATTAAGCTGTTGCTAAAATATGTGCATCCTAATGACAGCTACATTTTAAAACATCTCTTAAAAAAACCTGAAGGCTTAAAAGATGTATCGCATGAGTATCGCATCATTACACCAAACGGAAATGTAAAATACCTAAGCATTATTATAGGTAAGCTAATGAAGCGTGATGATGGAAGCACTCGCAAAATAATTGGCACATTACAGGATATCACCGAGCGTAAAAAAGCGGAGTTAGATTATCGCCAGTCGGAAAGCAAATACAAACTGGTTTTGGAAACAATTAACCTCGCTGCAATTACGCTGGACAAGAATGCTAATGTAGTTTTCTGCAATAAATACCTGGCCAACCTGGTAGGTTATTCCCAAACGGAGATAGTTGGAATGAACTGGATGAAAAACTTTGTGCCTGATGACCTGCAGGATTTTCTGCTGAACTGGTACAAAAACGATACAATTAATGCCCATTTTGTTAATCCTATTATTTGCCGTAATGGCGATCTGCGTATTATAAGCTGGCAAAATACTATCAGCTATGATGAGAATGGAAACCTGAAGGAAACTACCAGCATTGGAGAGGATATTACCGATCAGCAAAAGGCCAGGCAAGAACTGATATCGGCCAAAGAACTTGCAGAAAAATCATCAAAATTCAAATCGGAGTTCCTGTCTATCATGAGCCATGAAATCCGCACACCGATGAACGCTGTTATTGGCACTACCAATTTATTATTAACCGAAAATCCGCTGCCAGGGCAGATGGAATACCTCAATACACTCAAATTTTCGGGAGAGAACCTGCTGGCCATTATTAATGATATTTTAGATTACAACAAAATAGAAGCCGGTAAGCTGGAACTCAACAATACTCAGTTTAACCTTCACCTACTTATCCAAAAAATAAAGCAGTCATTTCATTCCAAAGTGGCCGAAAAACAGTTAACATTAGATGTTATCATTGACGAAAACATTCCCGAAATTATAACCGGCGATGCTATGCGTTTAAGCCAGGTGATGAACAACCTGGTTAGTAACGCGGTTAAGTTTACTCATAAAGGTGGAGTTACCATCAAATTAGAGAAGGAATTTATACACAACTCAAATGTAACCGTAAAATTTACTGTTACCGATACAGGCATAGGCATATCTGCCGATAGCTTCAACATTGTGTTTGATCCCTTTATGCAGGATAAGCAGGTTATCAACAATGATTATGGCGGTACCGGCCTTGGCCTCGCTATTACTAAACGATTGGTTGAACTGCACAACAGTACTATATCTGTTGAAAGTGAACTGGCCAAAGGCACGTCATTTGCCTTTTCAATCGCCTTTAATATTGCGCCGAAGGCCATAGGTCAACAGCAGTTTACCCCTTCTGTTCCCGGGCATGTGCTTGATTTAACAGGTATGAGAATACTGATTGTTGATGATAATAAAATGAACCTGATGATAGCTACCCGGTTTTTAAAGAGATGGAATGCCCAGGTTGATGAAGCGCTTAATGGTGAGCTTGCCGTTAACATGGTGAACAACAACAGCTATAACCTCATCATTATGGATTTGCAGATGCCTGTTATGGATGGCTTTGAAGCAACTGCTATCATCAAGAAATCATACCCAGATATTCCGATCATTGCGTTAACTGCTGACGCCATGCCCGAAACCCACAACAAGGCATTTGATGCCGGCATGAGCGACTACCTCACCAAACCTTTTGAACCGGGTACTTTGTTTGAGAAAGTAGCTAAACACTGTAGCACTACTACAGTTAATGAATAACACACCCGAAAGTTCAAATTAATTCAATTGTTCCTTAACCGCCCCACAGGTTTTCATGTGTTCAGGGAAATAAGGGTTTTCGATGTTTTTATTGAGCGACAACCAGTAGCCTCCTTTACCGCTATCGGCCATGGGGCAATAGTCAACATATATAGTTGCGGTTTTTAGTTTAGCCCCTTTAACCAGCATCATAATATCTTTACTCAATATCAAAAAACTTGCGCGTTGTACTTTTACATCATCTGTTGCAGTAATCTGGTGGGCAAGCGTAGCGGTTTCTGAACAACCTTTTATAACTTTCAATTTACCCTCAAGCACTGATGCGGTTGATTTGATACCAGCTACATCTGATTTTAAGAACTCATCTTTTAACCCGATGTAGGCGGTAAAAACTTCGACCGTATTGTTGGTATCAACTACACGTGCATCAACAATTTTCGCGGTAGAATCTGCTTTAGCGGTATCCTGCTGTTTTGCAGGCTGATTACATGCCGAAGCCGCTACAAGAGCGCCAAACAGCCAAACATGGTTTACAATTTTCATTATTGCTTAATTAGTACGTATGGCTTCAACGGGGTCGAGCCTGGAGGCAAAATATGCAGGAATAATTCCCGATACCACACCAATCCCGATAGAATAGCTTAAACCAATGATAATATTTTTAGCTCCAAGTATTACCTGTACATCAAATACAGCTTTTATACCAAATGTTAAAAAATAAACCATTAAAAGCCCTACTAGCCCCCCCATTATACAAAGCGCTATGGATTCAATTAAAAACTGCAATAATATAAAATAGTTTTTAGCGCCCAACGATTTTTGAATACCAATAATGTTTGTACGTTCTTTTACCGATACAAACATGATATTGGCAATACCAAATCCACCAACCAGCATTGAAAATAATCCTATAATAAAACCGCCTTTGTTTAATACATTAAATACTATATCCAGCTGTTGCGTTAACATGGTAGTGCGGTTAAGCGCGAAGTTATCTTCAACACCCGGCCTAAGGCTCCTGATAGAACGCATTAAACCCCTTACCTCGCTTTCAACATCATCTGTTGGTATTCCCGCCTTACCCCTTACAATAATGGATGGACGGTAATTTTCATTCTGAATATCTATCAGGTTATGGGCAAAATTGAGCGGCAGTAAAACTTCCTTGTCGGTTGATATACCCAGCATATCCTTACCCTGTTTTGAAAACACGCCAACTACGGTTACATAACGGCCCATTACCTTTATTTGCTTACCAATAGCATCCCCACCAGGGAAAAGGTTTTGCGCTATATCATAACCAATATCGGTTATGGGAGCACCTGTTTTTGATTCAATGCCGGTAAAGTACCTACCTTGTGCAAAATCAAAATTCCAGGTTTTATCATGATCCTGTGATGCCGCATCTATCTGCGCGCCATCAACGGTGTTGCTTTTATATTTAATGGTACGGTTATCAATACTTATCTCGTATGATAGTGCTTCGGCAGTTTGGCTGCGGCGCGAAAGTTCATTAAAATCTTTAAGTTTAGATACCGGCCTTTGCAGGTATTTCCACCATGGAAAATCGCTACCGCCTACCCAGGGCCATTTTTCAACGTAGATACTGTTATTGCCCAGCTTGTTAACGCTGCTCTGCAAATTATTGCGCAAAGTATCAACCGCCGAAAATACCGCTATAATAGTAAATATGCCTATAGTAACACCCAGCAATGAAAGCGTTGTGCGGATTTTGTTTTGCCTTAGCGCATCATAAGCAAACAAAAAGCTTTCCCCTAAAAGTTTTAAAAACAGCATAAACTTATTTTGATTTCAATGGTTATCACACTGCGTTTTGCTTATTGCAAAACAGCAAATAAAGATCAAATTATACCCGGTTGAATATTTTTATTTTTAGACTATATTGCCATGCATAAGTTACAGTATTTTAATATTAAACTTAACAATTAATAAAACACAATCACCCTTAAAAAAATCGGTGAAAATAACAAAAAAATTCATACATTTGCGCCCTGAAAATTCATATACATAAACATGAAATTATCTCAATTTAAATTCAATTTACCAGATTCATTAATCGCACACAACCCTTCAACAACCCGCGACGAAGCCCGCCTAATGGTTTTACACAAGGATTCTGGCAAAATTGAGCATAAAATATTTAAAGACGTACTGGATTATTTTGATGATAAGGATGTTATGATCCTTAACAATACTAAAGTATTTCCGGCTCGTTTATATGGAAATAAAGAAAAAACAGGCGCAACCATTGAGGTTTTTTTACTACGCGAGTTAAACAAAGAGCTCCGTTTATGGGATGTACTGGTTGATCCGGCGCGTAAAATACGCGTTGGTAACAAATTATATTTTGGTGATGACGACCTGTTAATTGCCGAAGTTGTTGATAACACTACTTCACGTGGACGTACCATCCGCTTTTTGTTTGATGGCACCGACGAAGAATTCCGCCGTAATGTGGAAATCCTTGGTGAAACACCATTGCCAAAATACATAAAACGTAAAGCTACAGCCGAAGATAAAGAGCGTTATCAAACCATTTTTGCTAAGCATGAAGGCGCTGTTGCAGCCCCTACTGCCGGCTTACACTTTAGCCGCGAGCTAATGAAACGCCTTGAATTAAAAGGTGTTGAATTTGCCGAGGTTACCCTGCACGTTGGTTTAGGTACTTTTCGCCCGGTTGAGGTTGAAGATTTAACCAAGCACAAAATGGATTCAGAGCAATTTATTATTGAGCAAAAACAAGCAGATATTGTAAACCGTGGCATTGATCGTAAAGCACGCATCTGTGCTGTAGGTACTACATCAATGCGCGCTATTGAATCGGCAGTATCGGCAGGTAAGACACTTAAAGCCGCTAACGACTGGACCAGTAAGTTCATTTTCCCTCCGTATGATTTCAGTATAGCCAACTCCATGATCACCAACTTCCACACTCCGGAATCAACATTATTGATGATGGTATCGGCATTTGGCGGTTACGAGCACATCATGAATGCTTACGAAGTTGCGGTTAAAGAAAAATACCGCTTTTACAGCTATGGCGATGCCATGCTGATCATCTAATTTTTTTAGATTTGATACATGACATTTGAGATATGAAACTTAGGATTCATATCTCATTTTTTTTAGATTTGTATTTAAAGACATGTCATCCTGAACTTGTTTCAGGAACCCACAGGACAGGTGTCCCGCATGAAGTAAAATTAGCACGTGAGGTGCCGAAACAAGTTCGGCATGACATTGCAGGTTAAAATTTATGGAAAACCCTAATCTAAAATCTCATATCTCAAATCTCATATCTAAGTATGTGATCATCGTAGCCGGTGGTTCTGGCAGCCGGATGCAATCGGCAGTTCCCAAACAGTTTTTGCTGATTAACGGCTTACCCGTTTTAATGCACACGATGTTTGCTTTTTATAATTCCCAGGCAAAACCCAACATCATCCTTGTTCTGCATGCTGATTTTCACGCTTACTGGAATGAACTATGCACAGCGCATGATTTTACGCTCCCCCATCTTTTAGTAGCCGGTGGCGAAACCCGCTTTCACTCGGTAAAAAACGGACTGGATAAAATAGAATGCACAGATGATGCGCTAATAGCGGTACATGACGCCGTTCGCCCGCTCACCAGCGCCACAATTATTGAAACATCATACAAACATACACTTGAATATGGCAATGCCGTAACGGCCGTTAAAAGCCGCGATTCGATAAGGCAGATGATTAATGGCAAATCGGTAAGCTTATTACGTGATGAGATTTACCTGGTACAAACCCCGCAAACTTTTAAGGCCGGCCTGTTAAAAAAAGCCTACAAACAACCTTTCAATTCAAAGTTTACAGATGATGCAAGTGTGGTAGAAGAGTTGGGCGTGGAGATTCAACTTACAGAAGGGGATCACGAAAACATAAAGATCACCTTCCCTGAGGATATAGCTATTGCAGAATTACTTTTAAGCAAAAAACGCCGCTGATCAAAGGATCACCGGCGTTTTATTTTTTGATCGAATGTTACGCTCTTCGGATAACTCCCAATAGTACAGCAATAATAGCTATTACTAAAAGTATGTGAATTAAACCACCGCCAAAAGGGTGAATAAATGCTCCGAATAGCCATCCTATTACCAGGATAACCGCGATGATGTACAATAGGCCTCTCATGTTGTTATGTTTTAATTGATAAGTGTGTTAAGCTTATTACTAAAATCATTCCAAAAATTTGCGGCAAACAAAAAAGCCCCGAAAAAGGGCTTTTTATAAAGATTTAATACTCGTCTTCGTTAAAAAAGAAATCATCTTTAGTCGGGTAATCCGGCCATATTTCTTCTATATTTTCATACGGCTCACCATCGTCTTCCAGTGCCTGCAGGTTTTCTATCACCTCCACAGGAGCTCCAGAACGAATAGCATAGTCAATTAATTCATCTTTTGTTGCGGGCCATGGCGCATCTTCAAGGTGAGATGCTAGTTCAAGTGTCCAATACATGTTTCTATATATTTTATATTTATAAGTAAATTTACTTTTTCGCAAAAGTATAACAATTTCAATTGGAATATCAATTTTTTTTTCACATAATTACATGCGCGGTATCCATTGATTTTCAGGCACATTACGCTCATTTGCAATTTTGCGCGCCAAAGTGAATAGGTAATCGCTCAACCTGTTCAGATAAATATTCACTTTTTCATCAACTGTACTTTCATTAGCCAGCTGAACGGTAATCCGCTCGGCCCGGCGGCAAATACATCTTGCAATATGGCAAAACGAAATGGTATTATTACCCCCCGGTAAAATAAAATGACGCAGCTCGGGCAATTGCTCGTTCATCGCATCCATTTCCCGTTCCAGCAGCTCTATATCTTCCATATGCAGATCTGGTATTACCATTTTTGATCGTTCCGGATCAGCCGCCAGCGAGGAGCCTATTGTAAACAATCTGTCCTGTATCTGCTTCAATACTTCTTTATGATGTATAGCAATATCCTGGTCGCCGATGAGGCCTATATATGAGTTTAGTTCGTCAACAGTGCCATAGCTTTCAATCCGCAAATGATATTTAGCAACCCGGGTACCCCCTATTAATGAAGTAAACCCCTTATCCCCTGTTTTAGTATATATCTTCATTTATTTAATTAAAGTGAATATATAATTTTTACAATAAACGTGGTAATTTAAATTCGTACAATAAATCAAATATGATCACTTCCGCTATTTAGTATAATTTTTGATAATGAAATATAGTTTATTAAATGATAGTTTTAAACTTGCATTAGTATAATAGAATATTGTTTATCAATAAAAATCATGAAATCAATCATCATATCTTCCAAATTAGTTTTCATTGCGGCTTCGGCCCTGGTAATTTCAGCATTTAGCTGTGGTGGCAGCACCAGCACAAAAAAATCTGCCGATACAGCTGCACCCAAACCGGCAAAAGCGTCAATCAGCAGTATTCTCACCGAGAAACAATTTAATGATCTTTTTCCACAACGCGATAAATTTTATACCTACGCCGCCTTTATTAAAGCAGCCGATGAGCTGGGCCAGGTAAGCGTAAAAATTACCCGCCGTGCGGTTTCGGTTTACCAGTTTATACGTACCGATAAAAAAACGGGCAAGGCAACGGTGGTACGCCAGGATGCCGACTGGAACGAAGAATGGGCAAAAAAGAAACCCGACAGTACCTTTACCGTGGATTATGGTGAATTTTGCACCGCCTTTGGCGCCGATATAAATAAAAAAGAACTGGCCGCTTTTTTTGCACAAATAGCTCATGAAACCCGCCATGGTATGAACGGCAGCTACACCGACGGCTTGATGTTGATACATGAAAGCAATACTTCAAATACTTACGTATCTGACAGCGATGAATACCCTCCGGTAGCCGGTAAAAAATATTATGGGCGCGGCCCAATGCAATTGAGCTATAACGGCAACTACGGCTATGCATCAAACTGTATTTTTGGCGATCCAAAGATATTGCTGAACACCCCCGAACTGGTAGAAACAGATCCCGTTGTAGCCTTTAAAGCCGCAATTTATTTCTGGATGACGCCCGAAACCCATAAACCATCTGCCCATGATGTAATGACAGGCAAATGGCAGCCCACCGCCGCCGACAAAGCACATGGCCGCACTACTCCGGGCTTTGGTATGACTATTAACATTGTTAACGGTGATGTTGAGTGCGGTAAAGGCGATAATTACGGTATGAATGATCGGATTGGCTTTTACCAGTTTTTTTTAAAGAAAATGGGTATAAGCGATCCTAATTGCGCCTGCTCATGTGGTAAAATGGAGCCGTACAAATATTAACAGTATTAAAGTACGCTAATTTGTATAAGTATGATTATAGATACATTTATGAGATTGTTATTAATAACCATACTTCTTACAGCGTATAGCACGATCTCTTTTGCATCAGGCAAAGCTGATACGATAAAAACAATTAAACATATTGGCGGTCGTCCATCCTCCATTGGTGTTATTGGTGATACGGCAAATGTGAATACACCCGTTAAGGGCGGCATTGCTATGGTTGGTGGTGGCAAAGACGTTGACGCGGCTTTTAAATGGATGATAAACCGAAGTGGCGGCGGTGATGTGGTGGTGATTCGCGCTTCGGGAATGGATGCTTACAACCCTTATATCAAAGCGCTGGGTAAAGTAAATTCCGTAGAAACTCTTTTGATTAACTCACGCGAGCTGGCTGATAATGATACCGTGGCATACATCATCCGCAATGCCGAGATGCTTTTTATTGCAGGCGGCGACCAATCAAACTACATGAAATTTTGGAAAGGGACCAAAACTCTTGATGCCATCAATTATCTGCTCAACGTAAAACATACCCCGGTTGGCGGCACCAGCGCAGGCTGCGCCATTTTAGGAGGCTTTTACTATAGCGGCGAAGATGGCAGCATTACCGCAGACGAAGCGCTCGGCAATCCTTACAACAGCCTGGTTAAGGTATACAACAATGATTTTTTACATGCTCCCTATCTAAAGCAGGTCATTACAGATCAGCATTATTTAACCCGTAAAAGGCAAGGCCGGCATGTGGCATTTTTAGGCCGCATTAGTAAAGATTGGAACATTCTTGCTAAAGGTATTGCCACCGATGAACGTACGGCGGTTTGTATGGATGCAAATGGCCAGGCGACGGTAATTGGCACAAGCAAAGCATATTTCCTGATAACCGACCGTAAAAAGCTGCCAGAAACCTGCGAACCGGGTAAACCGCTAACCTGGAACAATAAGCACCAGGCCATTAAAGTTTATGAGGTGCAAGGCACAATTGAAGGCAATGGCAGTTTTGATGTTGCTGAATTTGATTTAAAAAAGGCTACGGGTGGCAAGTGGTTTTGGTGGTGGGTTGAAGATGGTGTTTTGAAACAGGAAGAAGAAAGATAAACCTGGAACAAGTAGGAAAACGACAGGTAGAGACACCTGACTAAAAATATTCCATAACAAAAAGAGGCAAATCTCGCGATTTGCCTCTTCCATATAAATAAGTTTTTATTTACGGCCAAACACCTAAATTTTGGTAAGAAACCGCTATTTTATTGATGGCACCTACCATAGCTGCGCTGCGCAGGGTATCAATCTTAGGATTGTTTTTGTAGATCTCCCTGATCTCGTAATAAGAACGGATCATGGTATCTTCCAGTCCCGAGTTTACAAGTTCCAGCTCGGATGCACCTTTGATAATAGTTGAACGCTGCATCGGGGTTAATGATGTACCGGTGATGCCCTCAACCATATTTACCAGGTTAAGGTTTGAGTTTTCCTCAAATCTGCGGTTCATGCGGCCAAATGCTACGTGACTAAGATTTTTTAACCACTCAAAGTATGATACAGTAACACCACCCGCGTTGGCATACATATCCGGGATGATAATACCGCCATTGGCGTAAAAAATGGCTTCAGCCTCTGGCGAGGTTGGTCCGTTTGCACCTTCGGCTATGATCTTAGCTTGTATGTTATAGATGTTGGCTTCGGTAATCTGGTTTTCCAGGGCTGCAGGTACCAGGATATCACATGGTTGCTCCAGGCCTTCCATTGTATTGGCAAATTCCTTTGCTGCGCCTGCGTAACCTAATATGGAGCCGGTTGCCTTGCGGTGCTGAAATACAGCCTCTACATCCAATCCATTCTCGTTATAGATAGCGCCTTCAAACTCACAAAGACCTACGATTATTGCGCCAAATTCGGCCAGGAATGTAGCCGAATAGTAACCCACGTTACCCAAACCCTGCACAATTATTCTTTTGCCCGATAAGCCCGGCAAAAGACCCAATTTTTGCATATCCTCACCAAAGCTAACACATTCGCGAACGGCAATAGCCACACCACGGCCGGTAGCCTCTCTTCTTCCGGCTATTCCCTGTAAAGCAATAGGTTTGCCTGTAACTGCACCCATAGCATCCAGCTGACCGGGATTCATGGTAGCATAAGTATCCGCTATCCAACTCATCTCGCGTTCGCCCGATCCATAATCCGGCGCGGGTACATCAATGCTTGGACCAATAAAGTTTTTCTTGATTAATTCTACTGTATAGCGACGGGTAATGTTTTCCAGCTCGCCTACGGTATAATTTTTAGGATTAATTTTAATACCGCCTTTTGCGCCACCAAACGGAACATTCACAATGGCGCATTTGTAGGTCATGAGCGCGGCAAGGGCCATTACTTCATCCTCGTTCACCATTTCGCTGTAGCGAATACCGCCCTTTGTTGGCGATTGATGGTGCGAGTGCTCTACACGCCATGCATCAATTACTTCGAAACCATTACCCCTGCGGATAGGGAACCGGAACCGGTAAACACTGTTACATGATTTTATCTGATCAAGCAAACCGGCATCATGTTTTGTAAACTGCGCCGCGTAATCAAAGTTTTTACATACATCACCAAAAAAGTGTGTCTCTTCGTTGGCAACTAAAATATTGGTATCCATAATTAACTGTATAATATTAAACTCTTAAAAAAGTGAGCAAATTTGGTACAATTTTTATCAATATTGCAAATATATTATAGTTAGTGTGTTTGATACACCTCAAAAAGCACAGTAAAAACCATGTTTAAACTCAATAGGCAAATTTTTTAGACTAATTTTCTTTTTCGATTTTTTTTAGTCTTCTATCGATAGAGAACAAATAAATAGCCAATCCAACAAAAACTATTACAATTGTGGTCACAACGACGTATATTTTCCCCGAACTGCGTAAAACATCGGCCATTTCAACAGCCTGTTTTTGTTGAGCAAAAGCAGTAGCAAAACTCAACACCAGTATTAATAATAATGTTAACTTCTTCATTAATTTATTTGGTTCTTTTTATATTCAATTAAACGGATGCGGTAACGGATAGATGCTATCCATATACCTATAAAACTCCAGGCAATAAAGGCGGGGTATAATACAATACGCATGCGGTTATCCATATCCAGTTTACCAAACGCAGGGTTACCGCCGTTACCGGGATGTAATGAATCCGTCATCCGGGGCAGCACCATAATCAATACGATCATGATAGGGAAAGCAAAGATGTTGTAGATAGCTGATATTTTGGCGCGTTTTTGTTCTTCGTCAATAGAGTTACGCAATACCGAGTAAGCGCAATACAACAGAAAAGCAATTGCCGCGCTGTTTTGCTTAGGGTCGTTGCTCCAAAAATCGCCCCAGGTGTATTTTGCCCAAAGCATACCGGTAAGTAAACCAATGGCAAAAAAGAACAGGCCCGTATTGGCGCTTTCTACAGCTATAAGATCATACTCTTCTTTACCTGTTTGTAGGTATTTGATACTGTACACAACCGATATGGTAAATACCGAAAACATGGCCATCCACATGGGCACATGAAAGTAAGTATTACGGATAGTTTCGTGCAGGATAGGCATTGTTGGTACCCCAAGCAATAAGCCTGCGATAAGGGTGTATATAACCATAACTACGGCTAATACTTTCCACCATGTTTGATAAATAAACTTCATATTATTTAGATGCTCAAAGGTAATTAATTTTGGCCATTAGTACGTTTGCCATATGGAAAACTTACCAGCATTGACAGAATACTTTATTTCCGAAATAAGAGTTACATTAGATAAAAGACACCTTGGCTTTATACAATCCAAAGTGAATTATTAATTAATCTTCAAAAATAATCTTGAAGTCAGGATTGTTGTATTTTAGAATATCTGCTATAAGCTCTCTTTTTTCTTCGCTTGTCAACATAATGTCCTGATGCGGACTTTCCCAATTTTCTATTGACCCAATCGATGCATAAAATGTAGGGGGCAGGGTCAACTCACCCTCGATCTTAACTTTTTTGTCTTTAAACTCAACTAATATATAAGAACGCGTACCAGTTATTTTCATTCTCTACCTTTTAAATATTCTTATTTTCAAAAGTGTCTTAGGATTGGCTTTTTATATCCCGGTTACCTTATTCATTGAGCAATGCTGCACCATTCATCTCCCCTCTTGATACCTGATACCAAAATCAGTCCCCCGGCTCATAATCAACGGGCAGCAGATCCGCCAGTTTGGCTTTTGACCACGTACCTTCATACAGTGGGCTTGGATTTGATACTATTATACCATTCATATCAAATAGCGCGTAGTTGGTAAATAAGGTTACAATGCTGGTTTCAAAGTTCTCCATATCCAGCGGGCGATACACATCCTTAAACTCCGTAAGCTCATGCTTTTTGGTATATACCACATACAAAAAATGAGGAAACATCAATGCATAAATTCCAGGCTGCGGTGTTTTACGCAGGATCTCGATAGATTGATATGGTATTTTTACCACATTTTCATCATTCCATTTGGTGAGGTTACCTAACTTGTACCAGGCATTAAGGGAATCGCGGTTTAACTCCCTGAATCTTTTAATTTTTTGCTGAATGAGTTCCTCAGGCGGGCGTTCCCTGTTTAGCGCGCGGGTAAAATCATGAGCTTCAAACCCCTCCTCTTTTAACCTGTCTTTATACAATGAACGGTAAAAATGCTGCGCCGAGCCATAATAAGCCTGCTCACGTTTTAGTTTCCACAGGCGTTTTTGTTCGGCTGTGCCCAGTAATTGTTCAAAAAGTGCCTTGCCTGAATATTCAATAGTATGTTCAATACCGTCGCTTAAAAACTTCTTTAGTAAAAATTTGGTGCGATAACCAAGCGCACGGTTCTCCACTACCAAAAATTCGTCGCCCTCAGCCTCCAGTTGTTGTTTGTTACGGTGATAAATAAGATTAAGAACATGCGAGTTAAGCACCCTGCACAGTTTAGAATTTTCAGTAGTGCCTATAAATTCGCGCTTAAACTGTTCATAGTTCTTCTTCCAGTCGGCGTTACTGCTTATCACTACTTCGCGTAGCATCAACACCTTTTGGGTAAGCGAAATATCAAGCTTTAGGGGCTCATGCCCTACCTGTATGGTTTGCGAATAATCTTCATAACCCACCACGGTAACTACCAATTCATACTGCCCCGGCTTAACGCCCGATAGCGTGTATGAACCATCCTCGGCACTTGAAGTACCATATGTGGCATTGCTTAAAAATACGCTGGCATTGGCCACTGGGGCTTTACTTTCGCCATGCACCACCTTGCCGGTAATGATTGCATTTTGCGCCAAAGTAAAAAACGGGCATAGTAAAATAAAAGCTGTTAGGAGTATCCGGATTGGCCGCATTAACTAAAAATACTGAAATTTAATTTTCAAGCCACTAAAAAACACATTTTTTATGAACGCAGCATGAATTGACGTTGTATTTATTTGTTGATACAAGATTTTTACAAAAACGCACCTGTGGTTGCGGATCAAGTTGGATTGGCAATGACTGTTAAAAAAAACAGGGTTGTAGGGATATGATGTGTGCTGCATGATATCAATTATATCTCAGATCTTAATACAAACAGCCTGATATGTTAAAAATCGATCTAAGCCCGGCCTTTAAATTTCACTCATGGGAACGAGTAAAATTTACTCATACAATTAAAACACATATATCTTTTAACGGGTAGAAAAAAAAGAAATACTTTAAATACTGAACCTCTTGACACACGATAATCAGAAACTTTATTACACTTTGGGCAATTAGGTTTCGCCTCAGGTATTTTATTATTAATTAACTCCAATTCTTTATTAACTTAATTATTACTGTGTCTAATATACACAATAAACGAGATAATTTTTAATATTTGGAATATTTTTTAATTTATATGAAAAAAAAGCAACATATTGACAGTGGTAATCAGGTAATGTATGATCCGGTTTAAAGACCGACTTTTAGAAAACCAAAAGCGGCTTACTAAAAGTCGGTTTTATATAAATCAATCTGTTAAAGCCTGGTAAACCAGCGCCCTAAATTTATCTTGTATAGCGTTATGAGGCAGCGGCCAATTCTGTATAAACAGCAAACATACCAGGTGCTCTTTAGGGTCAGCCCAATACAAAGTGCCATAAAAGCCACCCCAGGCAAAAGAACCTTCACTCATACCCAGTTTTTTTGAACTGGTCTCTGAAGTAATGCCAAAACCCAGCCCAAACTTGTCTTTTTCTGGATTGAGGTACAGGTCGCCGATTTGATTGGTGGTCATTAATTGCACTGTATGGCGGGCCAGTAAACGCTGACCGTTGTAAGTGCCGCCATTCAGCATCATTTGTAAAAAGGCAGCATAATCCTTAACTGTTGAGCTTAAACCCGCACCGCCAGCATAATAAGTACCGTTCACTGTGGGGTAGTCCACACTTATAGGAGTAAATGTTCCTGCATTCCATTTAATAAGGCGACCTTGCTTATCGGGTGTATAAACGGCTACCAGCCTGTTCTGCTTGGCTGCCGGAATGTAAAAATAAGTATCCTTCATCCCCAGCGGGTCAAAGATGCGTTCTTTAAAAAACTGGTCTAAACTTTTGCCGGATAGTTTCTCTACCAGGTAACCCAGCACATCTACATTTAAACCGTAGGTCCAGCGCTCACCGGGTTGGTGCACCAGTGGTAAAGTCCCAAGTTTATTGATAGAATTGGCGAGCAATATTCTATCGGTAACAAAACCAGCCTGTATACCTGCTTTACCATAAATAGCATTCATCTGGGGCGAACCGATCTGGGCATATCCTATACCTGATGTGTGAGTAAGCAGGTCGCGGATTGTTATTTCCCTTTTAGCAGGGATGGTTGTGTAAGTTGTATCCTTGTCATTATAAGTATCTAACACCCTTGGATGAGCAAACGTTGGGAGATATTTGGAGATAGGATCATCAAGTAAAAATTTCCCTTCTTCAAAAAGCATCATCACCGCCACGCTGGTAATAGCTTTAGTTTGTGATGCGATGCGAAATATAGCATCGTTGTTCATTAGCTTTTTTTGTTCCAGATCGGCAACGCCGAAAGATTTGTTATAAACTATCTTACCATTGCGGGCTATCAACGCTACTGCCCCGTTTACATACCCGGAATCAATATTTTGCTCAATCATCTTATCGATGCGTTGCAACCTTTCGTCCGAAATTTTCTCGTTAGCCGGCATGCCTGCCTGTAATGTACCCTGTGCAAAAATATTACCCGCGAGGGTTATGAATAATACGGAGGTTAATAGTTTTTTCATCTAAGGAATGAGGTCTATAATTTCTCCCAAAATAGGATTTTTTTAATTATAAAATTCAGGAAAAAGCAACAGCAAATGCCATTTCCCTTTAAAGCGTAATGGAGGGATATATTACTGATAACCATAACGAAGAACACGGTACTGCCAACACGCCAACTTATAGGGCGAACAACCTTTTGCTTGTTCATTTAACAAAAAAGGTCGCCCGTTACAGGCGACCTTTTCATTATATATATTGGGATATGAATAGTCTTACATAATTACCAGACTCCTCAGCTTATTGCCTTACGCCAAAACCTCCGCGATTATCGGCAAATTGACGTCCTCCGCCCCTGTTGCCATGATCCTGGCCATTGGTATGGTCATTGTGGTTATCGCCATCATTGTGTCCGCCACCCCAATTGCCGCCCTGGTTATGGCCACCATTGTCAGGTCTTCCACCCCAGTTACCCTGATCATGCCCGTTGCCTTGGTTTGGCCGGCCTCCCCAGTTTCCACGATCACGCCCATCATTTGGCCTGCCGCCCCAATTGCCACGGTCATTATTTCTGTTGCCTCTGTCCCATCCACGGTTATCGTGGTTTTGGTAAGCATATCCTCCATTATATCTTCTTTCTCCATCATATCTTCTTTCAAAACGGCGTCCCCAGTTACCGCGGTCACCGTCATAACCTCCCCATCTTTGTCTGTAAACATCATGATGCATATAAGGGCGTCGGCCACGTACCTCGTACCTTGCAGCAGCACGCCAATCGTAGTTACGGTATGCCCCAGGCAGGTAAGCACAGGTTACCCAGTTGTTACCATCATTGTAATAATAGTTATGGTTTGTTACGCTGTAGTAAGCTTCAACCTCTGGCAGGTAATAATAATCATCACTGTTATCATTATAATTAACCTGCGCATTATCATCATAATAAACCGGTTCCTGAACTACAACTGGCGGAGGTGCCGGTACATAAACATGACGAACGGGTACATTAAAGCCTACATGTATTGATAATTGAGCGTTGGCTTTATTAGCTATTAAACCACTCATTGCTATTGCTGATAATATGACTATGTTTTTCATTTTGTTAAATTTTATACATCTATGACGCGCTGGTACTCCAATGGTTTAATCCATTGTTGCTATCTATGTTCAAACAGCTATAAATCAGTATTTAATTTTAGCGCAGCATTAAAAGACAAAATTTAATTCCACCCAATTGGCTTTTATTGAATAATGCTCCTCCCCAAAAACCTAAATACGTATGTGTCATACAATTACTACAAAACAGATTTCGGTATTCACTGTATATTTATTTAATTTGATAACCAATAATCTTTACCATGAAAAACAAAAAAATATTTTTGGCATTGCTGCCTGCGGTGGCAATAACCGGCTGTATGTTATTTTTTAGCGCGTGTAAAAGCGGAGGCCCTGCTGATAAAAAAAACATCGACTCCACCGGTTCAACAACAGCGCCGACAGGTGTTAATGCCGGCCTTAAATTACAAGCCGGATTTACCGCTGCTGCTATAGCCGAAAATTTAGGTGGTACAAGAGAGATAGCTGTTACCCCACAAGGCGATATTTATGTAAAACTAACCGGAGCAAAAACAGGCAAAGGCATTTTATTTTTACACCAGGATGCTGATAAAGCTACTGTAAAAACATCCTTTGGCGATTTTAGCGGTACCGGGGTTTATGTGAAGAACGGCTACCTGTACGCATCATCCGATGAAGAAGTTTTTCGTTATAAACTGAATGATAAAAATGAAGTGATCAACCCTAATCAACCCGAAAAAATAGTTACGGGCTTAATAAGCCGTAACGAACATGAGGCCAAGGCAATCACTTTAGATAACGATGGTAACCTGTATGTTAATATTGGCGCTTACTCCAATGCATGCCAGGTAGAAGACCGTAAAAAAGGCTCACCGGGTCAAAAGGGCTGCCCTATATTAGATTCTGCAGGTGGTATATGGCAGTTTAAAGCCGACAAGCCTAACCAGCATTATAACGACGGTATACGTTATGCAACCGGCCTGCGCAACGTTGTAGGGATGGACTGGAACCAGCAAAACAACCAGCTGTTTGTAATGCAGCATGGTCGTGATCAGTTACATGATCTGTTCCCTGAGTACTTTACTACCAAGCAATCTGCCGAGTTGCCTGCTGAGTGCATGTATGCTATTAAGAAAGGTGATAACGCCGGCTGGCCTTATATGTATTACGATTGGCAACAAAATAAAAAAATATTAATGCCAGAGTATGGCGGCGATGGCAAGAAAGAAGGCGGCGAAACAGCGATTAATCCGGCAGCCGCATTCCCTGGTCACCTTGCTCCTAATGGATTGTTGTTTTACACCGGCAGCCAATTCCCCGAGAAGTATAAAAATGGCGCTTTCATTGCGTTCCATGGTTCATGGAACCGCGCTCCGGAACCACAGGCTGGTTACTTTGTAGTTTTCCAACCTTTTAAAGATGGTAAAGCAAGCGGCCAATGGGAAATATTTGCTGATGGCTTTGCAGGTGGTGCAGAAAAAGCAGCATCTGGTCGCGCCGAACACCGCCCATGCGGACTGGCGCAAGGCCCCGATGGTTCTTTATATGTAACAGACGATAGTAAGGGAACTATTTATAAGATAACCTATAAGAAAGGCTAAAAGCTAAAAGCTAAAGGCTAAAGGCTAAAGGCTAAAAGCTAAAAGCTAAAGGCTAAAGGCTAAAGGCTAAAGGCTAAAGGCTAAAGGCTAAAGGCTAAAGGCTAAAGGCTAAAGGCTAAAGGCTAAAGGCTAAAGGGGCTAAAGGCTAAAGGCTAAAGGCTAAAGGCTAAAGGCTAAAGGCTAAAGGCTAAAGGCTAAAGG